>JAFXOX010000084.1 GCA_017528345.1 Desulfovibrio sp. | reverse complement strand
TTGGCGAATGGTATTGATCCCTCTGGAGGCGGGAGGAGAGGTACTCTGTTTGGGCTGCGTGATTGGTTTATCAGAGAACTGTCCACGTCCTGTAAACTCTCGGAAATTCTGTAAAATCAACACTTCTCGCCATTAGAGCCTAATTTTTCAACAACTTTATACAATGTGACATCACTTAATCTTATATTAGTTTTAAACACACCTCTTGATCTTTCATAATTAGGAATCCTTTTAGAATATATTGCAATATCTTTAACACGAGCTTCTTCATATAAATCTCTTATATTTGCAGCTACCTCAGACGTATTACTTGCACCATATATTTGAAAATGAAACTCTGAGTTTTCAGATTTTTCTATCACAGTTCTTTCATCATATATTTTACAATAAATAATTTTACATAATTCATCTAGTGCCTCATCAGCATGTAATCCATCTGTATCTCTAATAATACTATGACAATCAAATAAAAGTTTTTCATAATTTGATGATAAGGGCAAAAGACCTGTTTTATTGTTTGGTGTTATTTTTGGTATTTCTCTTATCAGTTTGGACTTTGTTGCAATACCTTCCTTTGAGTAACTTGGAATATCAGCGATATAATCAAAATCATTTGGGTCAATTTTTTTCCTTATACATTTAACATAAATACCATTAGTAACCATACCAATTGTCGCAGTATGCGTAGCAGCTAGATATGATTCCAATTGTTTTTTTGCTTCATCAAATTCAATTTCTGATATGTTTCTTTTTTTTGCTTCTATATATAAAAAGGGACGCCTATTATCATTTTTTATGGCAATATCAGCTTCTTTTTCTGTTGAACCCATTTTAACAGGTTCTTCAATTTGTATTTTTTCACCTAACCAATCTTTAGGATAATTATATACTTCGATTAATTGTTTTAATACCCATTGCCTAACAAATTCTTCTATATCCTGTTCTGCATTTTCATATGATTTATGTAAATTATACCATTCTTGAGCGCGTTTCTTCGCTTCTACTACATCTCCATGAGAAGAAAATAACCAATCTTTTGGTTCAATTGTATAATATGTTCCTATAATGGACATTATTATATCTCCATCATTACACAGGAATTAAAGGACGATTATATACTTCTTTCCTTGTCCTCTTACACTTTGTTGTCATAGTGAACTTAAACATCACATCTTCTTTGTATTTTTCATCACCATTACTGAAATTTACCATATTGTGATATACAATATAATTATTGAGATACTTTGTACTCACACCATTAAAATCTCGATTAATCATCTCTTTGAGTTGACAGTGATAATTATTCAAAAGCTGAATATTGAAAGCCCCATTTGTATACTTCTTTCTTGGAATCCTTATATGCGTGACTTCCATCTCATTTGCTAACTTATGATAATCTCTGAAACTATCCGTCACAAGAATACTTCCCTTGTCAACCTTACCACCCAAGACTGTCTTTATATCCTTCCATGATGGCTTACCAAGATTTGATACCCTAGCAATACTCAAACCATTCATA
The DNA here is from genome assembly GCA_017528345.1 of Desulfovibrio sp. GTDB lineage: Bacteria > Desulfobacterota > Desulfovibrionia > Desulfovibrionales > Desulfovibrionaceae > Desulfovibrio. Next base: position 23,062 of record JAFXOX010000084.1, on the reverse strand, counting down.
TTGATTCCACAAGGAATACAAACCTTTTCTTCAGACAAACCAGGTTTCTCTGCCTTAGTTCCTCTCTTATGTGGTTTGCGCCCTTTAGTCTCATTACCTTTATATGAGATTGCTGTGAATGTTTCATCAGCTTCAACTACACCATTTAATTTCACTTCATTCATCATATTCTGCAAGGCATCAAGAATCTTATGCCTCCACAAGAATGATGTGGGAATACTAATATCACATATTCTCGCACATTTTCTGATTGACTTCTTTTCAATCATACACTTCACATATAAACGCCATACATCAAGTCCTTTCTTTGTATCCTTCAATATAGAATTTTCTGTTTCACCAAAACTTTTATTGCAATCCCTGCAAAGATATCTTTGTGTTCCACAATTTGTTCCATTTTTGACAACATGAATAGAACCACAAACAGGACAAATAATCTTGTCCTTATGTGTTCTTAAGAATGAAGATTTTGATTGGTTTGAATTAGACGGTGAAGATTGATTATCAGACTTACAAGCAATCTTTGTGAGAAATGCAGTTTTATCTTTGTCTGAAAGATTCTGGAAAAGCTGTGTGAGAATTTCTAACTGCTCATTTTCTGGCATAGCTCTTTCCCTTCTTGCTTGAGAAGAACTATGCCAGAAATGAGATTATTTGTCAACAGATTAGTTGAACATAGCCTTTCGGAAAAATGGCTCGCCAATGCCTGAATAAGCTGAGAGTGAAGTCCAAAGAGGACCTGGTTGATATCATCACTCGCTGGCTAGAAGCGGTAAACAATGAGCCAGTTGTCTTCAGGTGGAAATGGAAGCTAGAAGACATTATGAGTGCGTTCAATTAGTGCTTGTATTAACAAGAACAGTCTACTAGGTAAATGGCATCTGCGCCTTTGATCGTGCATCCCTGCACTGTCAACTTAAGGTGGGCACGAAAAAAAACAAGACTTGTTGCTGACACAGCCTTGGGTAATTGACCATAGCTATGGTTTGCTCGTTGTGTTTCGACCAATCTGACGTTGACGTCGTACTTCTCTGCCAAAGAGTGAACGTACTCCAGCCTAAAGGTGCGGAAGCTTTCTGCGAAAGCTCAAAGAGCACCAATGCTGTGACTTACACGCTCTCCACAGACGTGGATTCCCGTGCGACTCACGGTATTATGTCTGGTTTCGCCTTCATCCACCGCCTAAGAGGTGGATGGCTTCTGGCAGATTAGGTAAAGAGCTGATGTCTACTTTGCAATCAGTTTGCCCATTCCTGACGGCCTGCATGTCTTCTTCAGGATTATGGCAATTGTAGAGAACACGTGAGCGTTCACATACTGTCTGAGCACCGTACGTTTGTGCTATGCGTAAAAGTCTCGTTAGTTTGTCTTCACGACCACATCCTGCATCAAAGCCCAGCATAGCCTCAATGGTTCTGTAGAGAACAATTTCTTTGTCGTTCTGTTCTTCTTGAACTGCCGCATAGATGGCTTCGAGATCTGCGTCGGCAGCATGGATCATACAATCTTTCACAAAAGTACATATCGCTGTAGCAAAGGTCGTGAGCGGCATGCTTGAGGTACATGCGTTTGTGAAATGGGCAGAGCCAACATCCGCGCCGAAAGTCGGGATGGATGTCACGGTGATATGTTGCGAATCAGTTTGAAAAACGATTGTAGGCCAAGAATAGCCGTAACCTGCTGAAGAGAGCACGTGAGATATGCGCCAGTTCCTTGTTGGCATATCAGGTGTTGGTTCAAAGCACAGTCGCCACCAGTTATCTAAAAACCACAGTGCCATGGGATAGGGGGCTGCGATGAGAAAGTCAGAATGTGTATGGTCAAAAATATTGACATTGTGGGTCAGATAAACACCATCCAAAACAATGCTGATGCGCGCAAGTCGTGCATCAGGCGGCAAGGCGTCCTGTTTAGGCAGCCAATCAGCATGGATCTCAAAAAGGCTATTGTGCATGGCGGCTCCACAAGAACACGAATGCTTTGTTAGGCTGCTGGATCGTCTTTGATTGGCCACCTGACAGGAAAACTGAAATAGGTGTCGGGAAAGGGTTCGTCGAGTAAGGAAAAATGCCACCATTCCTCACGCAGGGGGGCAAAGCCGTGGCGCAGCATCAGATCTCGCAGGAAGTGGCGGTTATCCTGCTGTTGGGATGTGAGGTTTCCCACATAGTCTGAGCGCGAGCGCTGCCCAAAGAAGTCAAAATTGCTACCCATATCCATTTTGCGGCCAAGCTTCATGTCAAAGAGCGTCAGATCCACGGCCGAGCCACGGCTGTGAGCGGATTTGCGAAGAATAAAGCCCAGATCGAAAAGCCGGTTTTTTTCAAGCTTGGGGTAAAAATACGGCTTCATGCGTATATCTTGCGGATCATCGGCCCAGCGTGAAAAGTGGTTGACGGCCGTCTGCGGTCTGTAGGCATCGTAAACCATAAGGCGAAAGCCCTTGCTCATAGCTTCAGAACTGACCTCCAGGAGCGCCAGGGCTGCTTTCTGGGTCATGAGCGCACAGGACTGCTCATAACCGTCGATGCGTGTGCCGATAAAGTTGTAGGTCGAGTAATAGCGGATATCGAGAAGGATATCAGGAATGACATCGGAGAGCAGGACAAAGCCTGAAGGAGATGGGGCGCAGGACATAGCTTGTCACCTTGCTCAAACCAGCTCAAAGAGCTGGGCCTGTGCTGTATTTTGATAGTATTTTTTGCGTGACGCTGCCCAGAAATGGCAGTCCTGATAGCTGACATCCACCACATCGAGCACCAAAGGGTCAAGACTTCCCTCACTGACTCTGAGAATGCGACCAACAGCCTGAGCCACATTGGCCTGAGGGGTGGCAAAGATGACAGCTCTCAGATCCGGGACATCCACCCCCAACGCCATAACGCCATAGGTTGCCAAAATGATCGGGCTTTGGGAGAGTATTCTGCGGCGCTCGGCCTCCTTGGTTTCACCCGTAAAGATGCCAATAGCCTCCTCGTGCACGCCCTGTTTTTCCAAAAGCAGTGTGTGCAGGTTTTTCAGCTGCTGGATGCGTTCAGAAAAGACCACGGTGCGTCTGCCACTCTGGGAGATCTTGGCAATGTGGGTGGCCAGAAGCTCATTGCGCGTTTCATCTTCTGCCAGTATGGAGAGCAGCTTGGCACGCCGGAAATTGGCGTTACTGATGAAGTTGAGTCTCCGATTGGTTTTCTTGGCTTTGTATTTGAGAATATAGACATTGGGCTGCAAAAGCGTGTGGGAGCTGATGGCCAGAACCTCCTGGCCAATGGCAAGCTTATAGATGTCCTGCAGGCCGTCGCGGCGATTTATGGTTGCGGACATACCGATGCGGTATTTGGGGGCAAAGATGGAAAGAGTCTGGCTGAAGCTTTGGGCTGCGGCCACATGCACCTCATCCCAGATGACCAGGCCGAAGTTTTGGCAAAAGGCTTGGGGATACTTGTTTTTGGCAAGGGAGTGGATCATGCCGATGACCACTTTTTTGCCCGCATAGTCGCAGATATCCTGCTGGGCCTGACCGATTTCGTGTGCGGCAATATTGGTGAACTGCTGAATACGCTGGACCCATTGCTGCATGAGATTGTCACGCGGCACAATGATCAGCGTTGTGCGGCCTATGGCGCGCAGCATGTTCAAGGCACAGACAGTCTTGCCCGAGCCTGTGGGCATATTGATCAGCCAGCCCGTTGTCCCTGCTTTGAGCTGGGCACAAAAACGTTCCATAAGAGGCTTTTGATTGTCTCTGAGGGAGAAGCCGTCTGCCATCTCTACGTTAATGGGCTGTCCTTGGCTGCGTTCATCGCAGATGATGGCCTTTTTCGTGTCCAGGTCTTTGAGATAGAGGGGAAAGCCAAAATGGCTTGCTGTTTCTCGAAAAAGGGGAATATGGATGCTTTCTTCGTAGCGCGAGGTGCGCGTATAGGTCTTGATCAGCGCTTCAAGATCTTCTGTGAGTTCATTTTTGGGAACAAAGGCATGGGTGGAGAGGCGGATTTCACTGTAGGACATAGGATTGGGGACGAATAAGGTTGTGGGTAGCGTTTTGAAGAGAAAGAGCCCGGCATGGTGCCGGGCTCTTTGCGTTTATGAAATTAGGCCGTTGCCAGCGACTGCGCAAGATCGCGGTTGGTCATGGTGGCAACCGCAGAATCGGACCAGACATTGACGCAGGTCTCGATCATATCAATGATGGCGTAGATGGGTAAAATGACACCAAGCAGATCCACAGGGACATTCATGGAACTCATGAGCGAAAGGGTGAGAAAATAGCAGCCCATGGGCACACCGGCATTGCCGATGGCAGCCAGTACCGCCACAAAGACCCAGACGCACATGGTGCCTGTGGTCAGCGCGATATTGGCGTTTTGCATGAGATAGAGCGAGGTGACGAGAATAAAGGCGGCACAGCCGTTCATATTGATGGTTGTGCAGATGGGCAGCACAAAGCGGGTCACCTTGGGATTCAGCCGCAGATTATCTTCCGCTGAGGCAAGAGTCACAGGGAGGGTACCGGCAGAGCTTTTGGAGAAAAGCGCCACAGCAAGCGCCGGAAACATGCCTCTGAAGACGACCACGGGATTGATCTTGCGGGCAAGGAGAAAGAGGGGAATGACCACAAAGAACTGGAGAAGATTGCCGCCGATAACCACAGCCGTGTATTTGCCAAGCGCTCCGACAATCACCCCGGCCTCAATCTGTGAGACAAGCTGAGCGGTAAAGGCGCAGATGCCCACAGGGAGAATGGTTAAGAGTGCACGGATGAGGGTGAAGAGCAGCTCCTGCAGGCCCTTGATGGCACGCATGAGCGTATCCCGGTTTTCCGTCTTGGGCATGAAGGCCAGCGCAAGCCCCACAGAGGAGGCAATGATCAGAATGGAGAGCACATTGCCTGAGAGGAAGGGGGCAAGGAGATTATTGGGAATGACCGAGAGAAAATGATCGTAGTAGGAGAGCTTGCCAAGATTTTGAGGAATTGAGGCATCACCAGGAACTGGGACATTTTCCGGTGCAATCCAGATAAAGAGGGCAAGGGCCACAATGGCCGCACAAAAGGTTGTCGTCAGCGTATAAAAGATTGCATGACCAAAGATACGCCCGGTTTCTCGGCGAGCGCCTAGCTCAGCAAGCGTTGTGATCACAGCCAGACATATGACCGGCACAGCCACAAACTGGAAAAGGCGCGTAAAGGCCTGGGCGATGAAGTTGAAAAGTTCGTTGAGGGCCGCAATCTGCAGCCAGCCAAAAATGGCACCCAGGAACATGGCAACAAACCAGAAGAGGAGTTTGCGCATGTTTTTGTGTTTGGCCGTTTCGTCCAGAGTCTGACGAGCCGCCTGTTCGACGCGGTTTTGATTGGGAAAAGACATAGACACCTGCGCGTTGACAAAAGGATTGCTGGCAAAAGCCATGAGGTTTTTGAACGTCGAATCGCAGCCACGGCTGCGTTTTCGAGCCTTTGGCGGGGTATCCTAAAACAAGGACAGGGCTTTGGCAACTTGCAAGTCGCACTCGTCATGGGCGCTTTTCTTGCGAACGAAGTCTTGCCAAATACTTGTCTTTTTCGGGCTTGGCAGATTGCGGCTTTGGAAGCGTGTATGCTGGGGGTCTATCTGGGATTTGGGCTAAGCTGGCTCGTTTTTGTTTTCTTGACGCTGAGCTATCTGCAAGGTTAGGATGCATCGTTTTGGATTAGGATTGAACTGCCTGGGTTTTGTTGTTTTTTGGGTGGATGCGGCAGTTTGCGAACAGGATTTTCTGGCCTCAACATTCAGGGAATAAGATATGCCAAAACGGACGGACTTACACAAGATCCTGGTGATAGGCGCAGGTCCCATTGTCATTGGACAGGGCTGTGAATTCGACTATTCGGGTTCTCAGGCGGTGAAGGCCTTGAAAGAAGAGGGCTATGAGGTAGTCCTGGTCAATTCCAATCCGGCCACCATCATGACCGATCCACATCTGGCTGATGCCACCTATGTGGAACCCATTGAGCATGAGACGCTGGCCGCGATCATCAAAAAAGAGCGCCCCTGTGCGCTTTTGCCGACCCTGGGTGGTCAGACGGCTCTCAATGCCGCCTTACGCCTTGCCAAGCGAGGTGTCCTTGCGCAGTACGGGGTTGAGCTCATCGGTGCCCGGGCCGATGTCATTGAAAAGGCCGAAAGCCGTGAGCTTTTCCGCCAGGCTATGCAAAATATCGGACTTAAGGTGCCGGCAAGTGGCATTGCCCACAGTATGGAAGAGGCAAGAAGCCTTGCCAAAAATCTGCCCTTTCCCCTCATTGTGCGACCGGCCTTTACCCTTGGCGGAACAGGCGGTGGTGTCGCCTACAATATGGATGATCTTGAAACCGTAGCCCAGGCCGGTCTTTCGGCAAGTCCGGTTTCTGAGATCATGATTGAGCAGAGCGTGCTTGGCTGGAAAGAAATTGAAATGGAGGTCATGCGCGACAAAAAGGACAATTGCGTCATTGTCTGCTCCATTGAAAATCTCGATCCCATGGGTGTGCATACCGGAGACTCCATCACCGTTGCCCCCATTCAGACCCTGACCGATGTGGAATACCAGCGTTTGCGCGATGCCTCCATTGACATCATGCGCGAGATCGGGGTTGAGACAGGCGGCAGTAATGTGCAGTTTGCGGTCAATCCCCAAAATGGCGAAGTCGTGGTTATTGAGATGAATCCGCGGGTATCGCGCTCATCAGCTCTTGCCTCCAAGGCAACCGGTTTCCCCATCGCCAAAATTGCTGCCAAGCTTGCTGTGGGCTATACCCTTGATGAACTGCGCAACGATATTACCCGCGAAACCGCCGCAAGCTTTGAGCCGGCCATTGACTACTGCGTGGTCAAAATTCCCCGTTTTACCTTTGAAAAATTTCCCGGTGCCAAAGATGAGCTGACCACGAGCATGAAGAGCGTAGGTGAGGCCATGAGTATTGGCCGCACCTTTAAGGAAGCCCTGCAGAAGGGTCTGCGCAGCATGGAAATTGGTGCCACAGGGCTTGGCTTTCACTTTGGCCGTGAGCTTCCGGCCAAGGCAGATGTGTTAGAGAGCCTGGGCCACCCCAATTCGCGTCGTATCTTTGCCCTGCGCGATGCCATTCTTTTAGGCATCAGTGAAGAAGAAATTCATCAGGCCTCCTATTTTGATCCCTGGTTTATCCGCCAGGTGCGCGACATTGTGGAGATGGAGCAGCATATCCGCAATTATGGTATTGCCAATGACATGACCCCTGTCAATAAGGAGCTCTCCCAGATTTTGCGTAGCGCCAAGGAATACGGTTTTTCCGATGCGCAGTTAGCTGAGATGTGGAAGCGGCCAGAAGGGGATATCCGTCGTTTGCGCAAGGAATTACATATCACCCCTTCCTACTATCTTGTGGATACCTGTGCTGCGGAGTTTGAGGCCTATACGCCGTATTACTATTCCACCTATGAAACCGGCGATGAAGTGGCCATCAAGACCTGTCGCAAGGTCTTGATCTTAGGCGGTGGCCCCAACCGCATAGGTCAGGGTATTGAATTTGACTACTGCTGCTGTCATGCCTCCTTTGCGCTCAGGGACGCCGGTATCTGCGCCATTATGGTCAACTCCAATCCTGAGACCGTTTCCACAGACTATGATACGTCAGACAGGCTCTATTTTGAGCCCCTGACCTTTGAAGATGTCATGAATATCATTGAGCGGGAAAAGCCAGAAGGGGTCATTGTCCAGTTTGGTGGCCAGACGCCCTTGAATCTCGCCGTTCCCCTGATGCGCATGGGAGTTCCCATCATGGGCACAAGTCCGGATGCCATTGACCGGGCTGAAGACCGCGAGCGTTTCCAGGCACTCATTCAGAAATTGGGGCTCAGACAGCCTGACAATGGCACAGCCATGAGTCTTGAGGACGCTTTGGAGGTTGCCGAAAAAATCACCTATCCTGTCATGGTGCGGCCAAGTTATGTATTGGGTGGCCGGGCCATGGCTGTTGTCTATGACGCCGAAGAGCTGACAAGCTATTTTGCCGAGCATGTGCCCACGAAACCCGAGCATCCTATTCTCATCGACAAATTCCTGGAGCATGCCGTGGAAGTGGATGTGGATGCCTTAGCCGATGGGCAGGATGTCTATATCGCAGGCATTATGGAGCATATTGAGGAAGCTGGCATTCACTCGGGCGATTCAGCCTGTGTCTTACCTTCCTTTTCGCTCTCCTACGATCATGTGGCAAGTATTGCAGCCCAGGCCGAAGCCCTTGCCAGTGAACTGCATGTGGTGGGCTTGATGAATATTCAGTTCGCCATCAAGGGTGATGAAATCTATATTCTGGAAGTCAATCCCAGAGCTTCGCGCACAGCGCCCTTTGTGTCCAAAGCAACGGGCGTGCCACTGCCCTATCTTGCCACACAGGTTATGCTGGGCAAGAAACTTGAGGAGCTTGATCCCTGGAGCATGCGTCGTGGAGGCTTCACCTGCGTCAAGGAGGCTGTCATGCCCTTTGGCCGCTTCCCGGGTGTTGACGTGATCCTTGGGCCTGAGATGCATTCCACAGGCGAAGTCATGGGCATGGGTTCCACCTTTGCCGAAGCCTATCACAAGAGCCAGCTTGGGGCAGGACAGATTATTCCTCAGAGCGGTCGGCTTTTCCTCTCTGTCAATGAACGTGATAAGCCCTATTTGCCGGAAGTGGCCCGCATGTTTAAAAATTTGGGCTTTACGCTCCTTGCCACAAGCGGCACAGCGGCCTTTTTGAAAGAGTATGGTCTTGAGGTTGAAGTTGTCCGCAAGGTCTATGAAGGCAGACCCAATATTGTAGATCTGATCATCAACCATGAGGTGGATCTCGTCGTCAATACCCCGTCCGGCAAGCGGACAGCCAAGGATTCCAAGGCCATCCGCAGGACGGCCTTAACCTACAATGTGCCCTATTGCACGACACTTGCTGCTGCCAAGGCGACAGCGACAACCATCGGCTCCATGCAGGGCGGCATGCATGTGGAAAGTCTGCAGGAATACTATGCCCGTCAAAACGAGAATCGGGACCAATAATTGCCTGGAATACTTGGGGAATAGGGAGAGAAAGAATGAAAGCAGTGCTCGTGCTTGAAGATGGGTTTACGCTGGAAGGCTGCTCCTTTACAGGACCCTTCGAAACCGGAGGCGAGGTCATTTTTACCACAGGTATGACCGGCTATCAGGAAGTGCTCACAGATCCCTCCTATTACGGGCAGATGATCTGTATGACCTATCCGTTGGTGGGCAATTATGGCATAACGAAGGAAGACTATGAGTCTGAGACCATTCACGCAAGTGCCTTTCTCGTCAAGGAATGCTGTAAAGAGCCTTCCAACTGGCGCTCAGTGATGTCGCTACCGGACTTTTTGCAGAAACACAATATTGCCGGCATGGAACATATCGATACCCGTGCCTTGACTCGGCATTTGCGCCTGCACGGAGCCATGCGCGGGCGTATCTCAACTCTTGATCCTGACCGTGAATCGCTCCTTGAAAAGGTCTTGAAACAGCCTCCCATGGAAGGGCAGAATCTTGCCCAATATGTGGCCTGTCAGTCCCCCTATATCTTTGAGGATAATACCAAGAAAGGCGTAACCCTCAATGCTGATGGCTCCTATGCCTGGAAGGGCGAAGGGATTCCCCTGGCTGTTTTTGATTTTGGCATTAAATGGAATATTTTGCGTCTTTTGCGTGAGCATGGTTTTGAGCCGTTAGTTTTGCCGCCTTCCTTAAGTGTCAAGCAGGTGCGGGCAACGGGTGCGCGTGCGGTATTTCTCTCCAATGGCCCAGGCGATCCATCTGCCTTGCGCGATGAGATTGCAACAGTCAGGGAACTGATTCAGGCAGGCTTTCCGGTCACAGGCATTTGTCTGGGCCATCAATTGATCGGACATGCTCTGGGTGGCAAGACCCGCAAGCTCAAGTTTGGTCACCATGGCTGCAATCATCCGGTCAAAGAGCTTGCCACAGGCAAGGTTGAGATTTCTTCGCAAAACCATGGCTTTGCCGTTGAGCTCAAGGATCTCCCCGAGGTGGAAGTAACCCACCTCAATCTCAATGATCAGACCGTTGAGGGCTTGCGTCACACGCGACTCCCTGTCATGAGCGTGCAGTATCATCCGGAATCGGCAGCAGGCCCCCATGATAGCCGCTATCTTTTTACACGTTTTCATGAGATGATTGCCAAAGCTCTTTCAGCCTAGAGAGGGATCTTTCGCGGATTCTGTAGGGAGTCTGCAGGTAATACGCAAGTAATCCGCAGGGAATCTGCAAGAAATTCTAGGCTTGGCCTTTGGGGTTTGAGCAAGGCAATGGTGTCACACAACATGCGAGAGGAGAGAGTTATGCGAAAATGGCTATGTCTTTCTGTGCTTGCCCTGTGTTTGTGGGCTGTAAGCGCAGGAGCGCAGGATCTGAAAACAGGCAATACCAATCCGGTGGATATACTGACAGGAGAGCTCTGGCAAAAGTCTTCTCCTGAAGAAAAACGTGCCTTTATTTTTGGCGTGGATACAACAGTAACTGTCGAGTACTATGTCAACGACACCATTCAGGACAAGGCCAAGAAAAAGGGCGCCAAGGCCAAGCATACGCTTTCTCCCTTTGAACAGGGCTGGATGAAGGCTTTGCATGAGATGCCGCGCAAGGACCTCATCGCTGCCATCGATGCCTGGTATGAAGCGCATCCTGACCGTATTGAGCGGCCTGTGATGGGTGTGATCTGGTTTGAAATCATTACCCCCCGTCTTGGTGAGGGGAAGAAATAAGCGGAGTTCACTATGGGACGTATTTTTGCCGTCTGTCTTTTGTCTTGTGCCCTGGTCTTTTCCGTTGCGGCCTGCACTAATACGCAGAAAGGCGTCGCAGGTGGTTCCGCGCTGGGAGCTGCTGCCGGTCTTGGGATAGCTGCTGTTTCTGGTGGCTATCTTGGCTGGGGTGCCTTGGCTGGTGCGGGCGTAGGCGCCTTAGCCGGCGGTATTGTTGGCAAGCAGAAAGATGATTACGAAGATGAACGCTATTATCAGGAACACCATCGCCGTCATAAAAATAAAAACTCACGCTATGATGACTAAGGCGGATAGAGACTGATTAAGGCTTATTGAAGCTTATTGTTGAGAGCAGAAGAGGTGGCATATGCCACCTCTTTTGCTTTTGGGGGGGAGAAAAAATTTTGGGATGCGTGGGGATTGTGTGCGAAAGGAACAAGGCGCGGGTTTGAGGGGCTTCTGCGTGGGGCTCGAGGACTTTTTGAGAAAAGGACAAGTTTCCTTTGTGGGGTAATGCCGATTGGTTTTTGGCACAAAAAAGCCCTGCTTATAGGGATAAGCAGGGCAGGGGGTATCCTCTTTCCAAGGAGGATGCCCATGCAGCAGTATTACGCATGCCTGAGCGAAAGGTGTTGCGTTGAAAAGTTCCCTTGAAGGCTTTGGAAAAGCGCCGAAGAAAGCGGATCCCTGAGCGGTTTGGTAAAAGGCAAAGACAGAAGATAGGGTATCTGGGAGTAGCGCACAGCCTACGCCCATGAGCAAGTGGGCTTTTCTGTATTGCTGTCAAAAGGATTGCGCGCGTCCATTTTTGGCCGTTTACGACCGCTTTAACGTAGGCAATACCAAGCTTTGCCTTGCAGGTATTTCTCAGGCTCTTAGCCTCGGGAAAGAGGTGACACGTTTTGAGAATGTAAGGCTCTCAGATGTGATCAGAGACCTCTTCTTTGATTGCCCAGTTACGCAGCTTTTTTGTGAGCCTAGCAGGAGAAGCCAGCATCTGCGCTGAGAGAGGAATATACTCATTGTTTTCAGCTATACGCCAGGCGTAGCTATGGGTTATCTCGTGTATTGTATCTGCCTGATAATCGGTACAGATCTTGTAGGTCAGCTCGCGCAAGCACTGCTGCTTATGTTCTGAAAGAAGGCTCGTATCTGGAGCTTTTACGGCTGTATAGTCTGTGAAATAGCGATTTTTGCCAAGGCGCCATTTTTTTGCTGCTTATGGCATGCTCCTGCAGGAGTTCTTGAAGAGCTAAGCGTAGCTCCCACAAGTACGGTCCTTGTGGTCTTCACACATAGGTTCGGCCACCATGGGCTTGAGCGTTTTACAAAAAGTGTCTCTGACGGCACAAAAAAGGATTTTGCTTACGCGAATACTGCCAAGTGTCATCCCTGGAGCTGCTGAACAAATGACATGGACAGCACTCTTCAATTTGGGAAAATTGAGCGTCTTCATCAGAGTCCAAGCGTAGAAAACCCGGCTCAGGCCAGGGAGAAAACGCTGCCTCCTTTTTGTGCTGCTACAAGTAGCCGTTTTTCTTCAAAGTAGCGGTCAATGTGACCTTTTTGGACGTTTTCGTGCAATCAGAGCACGTGTTTCGGCAGTAGGTAATAGATGCCGCTTTGTCTTATTTATGGCAGGGTTGCCGAGTCGTCAATTACGGATGCTCTGTTCAGCCTGGCAGGGCCAGGATATTTCACAGCCCTGCCGGGGAAAGATTCCGTTTTTGGGGCTTTTGAGAAAAAAAGCCTTGCGCAAGCCAGCTAAGCGATATGTTGCCGTTTTATGGTGCCACAGTTTTTTACTGCAAGAGAGCAGCTCTAAGAGCGGAAACGTGACGGCTTGGTTTTGTAAGCGTGCCTGGGAAGATATTTGGTCTCAAGCTTGCTTGTCTGCTGGAGAGAATAGGGAGCGTCATTGGGAGAAATAGAATGAAGGAGATTTCTGTAAATCAGGAAATTTCGCTCAGCTCTTGTGAAAGCCAGCATTCTCAAAATGTGGTGCGACATTTTGAAAAAGGCAGGAAGCGTTACTGCAAGAGCGAGATGTTACCAAGCTTCATAGAGCACTCTGAAGCCTTTAAATAGGGCATTTTTTGAGACAAAGGGTCTCATCGCCGAGATAGCGATGAGACCCTTTTTTTGCGTTCTTAAAAAGCCCAAAGAGCAGATTACAAGCCACTTTTTGGATAAAAAAAGCCAATTATCAAAATGTAAACATTTATGTAAAAGCTGTCAATGCCTTTCTCATTTTTTTCCGTTTTTACTGTAACTATCGGAAATTTATGGATTTTTGCTCGCAGGGAGAGACTTTTTGAGAAATACACCCCATTCCCCGGAAATGCCCAATTTACGGGCGTCGGCCTTTTTCTCAAAAAGTTTACTTTTTGAGAATTGCCATTTTTGTCCAGAAAAGTGGCTTCATCTCTGCCTTTTTGGGCTTTTGAGACAAACAAAAAAGGACCTCTATCACCGTACGGCGATGAGGTCCTTTTCTTCCCTAAATGCCCATCTGATGGGGGGTTTCGAGCTTTTTCTTGAAACTCCATTATGGCTTTTGGAAACCACCTTTTGATAATTGCCGCAAACCCGCGTAAATAGCGGCTTTCTGGCGAAATCTTCTCCCCGCAAAGCCGCTTTTCAAAAAGTCCCAGGCTGACGTTTTGGCCAGGATTTCGAAAAAAGCCTCTTCAGTTCGCCTTGTAGCCCCCATTTTGCAAGCTCATCACTCTTTTCACTGTCCTTGTACGAAAAGGTGTAAACGGGCAACCCAGATTTTCCAACGCAAAAACCCCCAGCAGAACATCTTCTGCCGGGGGAGGGTGCGTTTTTCAGGCCTATCTGCTTTCGAGGTAGCCAGAATTCTGCCATGTGCCCTTTGTGGAGGAGTATTATCCCATGGCCTTAGGGCTTTTGAGCGGCTTTCTGGGCCCGCTCCTGCATGCCAAGGCTTACCGCTTCCCGCACATGTGCCTCAGAATCCTGGGTTACGGCAACATCAGTATAGTAGAGAGCGCCGCTGCTGACCCCGATTTCGTCCTGCACGTCCACAAAGCGTTGCCAGGAGCTTGAGAGGCTAAAGAGCAGGGGAGAGACGTAGTTAAAAAAGACAATGAACGCAAGAACCAGACCCGTGAGTTTTAACCAGGCATGGATACGAGATTCTTGGGAAGATTCCATAATTGTCCTTGATCTGCTTGGATCAGCATCAAACGAAAAGGCTGCCGGGATCCCCGGCAGCCTTTTTGCGTGAGAACCTTAGATCTTGGCCGTAATTTCGGGGAAGACCTTGTAGAACATGAACCAGGCCATGAGCAGTGTGAGCAGAAGGTTGAAGCTCTGGCCGCAGACATAGAGAATAATCGGCTTGCCGCCCTTGAGGTAGCTCTTGAGCTCGCGGAAGTTGGTGGTCAGACCGATGGCAACAAAGGCCAGGGCAAAGAACCAGCCGCGGAAAGCGCCACCGACCTTGTTGGTACCGTTTTCAATGAGAATGGTAGCAGCATCGGCACCGAGGTTGGAGCAGATGATGGAGCAGATCAGGGAGACACCGAGGAAGCCCAGGACGAACTTGGGGAAACGATGCCAGATTTCCATGGCGCCGACTTTTTCACCTTCTTGCTTGTGCACGCGGGTGGTGAAGTAAATGGCGACAAAGAAGGCTGTGACACCGATGAGCACGTTCTGAATCATCTTGACGGTAGCAGCAACCTGCATGGCCTTGGGGCCAACAAAGGCACCGGCTGCGGCCACAGCACCGGTGGCGTCAATGGTACCACCAATCCAGGCACCACCTAAGACTTCCGGCATACCGCAGGCGCGGATAATGGCAGGGATAACAACCATCATGATGGCTGTAAAGGTGAGCGAAAGACCAATGGAAAGGGTCAGCTCTTCCTTCTTGGCCTGGGCTGCAGCAGCTGTGGCAATGGCAGCGGAGGTACCGCAGACCGACATATCAGCGGAAATAACGATATTCAGTGTGGGAGAGGGGATCTTGAGCACTTTTTGGCCGAAAATATAGGTGCAGACCAAAACAATGGGGGTAACCACCCAGGCCACAAAGATACCGGGAATACCGATGGCCATGAGCTTGTAGATGAGCACGTCAGCACCCAGGAGCACAAGACCGGTCTTGATGAAGTATTCAACCTGTGCACTGTATTTGATCCACTTGGGGGTCCCAATGGTATTGGCGATGAGCATACCGATGATGATGGACCAGATTTCGGCATTGAGACCCCAGCCCTTCATGACATCCTGTTTGCCCATAATCTGCGCAAGCACGCAGACCACATAGACACCAATGAAACCCAGGAAGAACTTCACAGGATTGTACCCCATGAAGCAGGCACCAATGGTCACAAGCACGCCAAGACCAACACCTAAACCTATGAGAGAGCCATAGCGGTTGAAGGGCTTCTTGATCTTTTTGGCAAGCTTGCCTGTGGCACCCTTGGCCTTCTGCCAGCTGTCGATGGCAGCTGTTGCCTGGGTGTTCAGAGCCTCATCCTTGTACATGGCGTTTGCCGCAGCTGCCTGAGCAGTCTTGGCGTTGGCGAGAGCTTCGGCTTCCGCTTTTTTCAGCTCGTCAAGCTTGGGCTGAATCTTGGCATTGGCCTGATCGGCAGCTTCTTTGGAGAGATAGAGAGAATCCAGAGGATTGGCATGCCAGCCGCCAGGTGTGGCCAAAAGGCCCAGCACAGACTTCAGGAAGGGCACGTCTCGGCCGGCGACTTTCTTCAGATCGGCTTTCGCCTCATACCATTCAATGGTTTTGATGGGTTTGGCTTTTTCCTGAGCAATGGTTGCAAGCAGTGGACCGCTCTTGGCGTCCAGAGACGGGCGGTTGTTCATAACCACACAGAGGGCTACGGCCAAAATAAACAGGCCAAGCCAGATGGCCCAGTAGTCCTCTTTTTTCCACAGGTCAGACCATTGCGATTTGGCACGGTCGACCACGATGTCGGAATTTTGTGACATCCGATGCCTCCTTAGGGTAAAATACGATGTTAGCTCGGACATTAGGCACTTTTCACGCGCGCGTCAATGCAGAAGAGGGTTTGCGCCGTATATTTTCTCTTGAAAGCCTCTTGTAGCCACATTTTTCAGATTCGCCGCAGCCAAAAAAAGGCCCTGCGCAGGCAGGGCCTTTGGGTTCACCGCTTTCTAGCAGGGAGCTCCTGCAATCCCATGGCTATTTTCATGAAGGTCTCTGTGAGGGCCAGGCAATCTTCAATGCCTTTGGCTGTCTCCTCATCCACTTCAAAAGGATAGCTTGGGCTATTGAGGGTCGTAATGGATGTTCTGAGGAATTTGAAGAGGAAAAGCGCCTTTTTGGCATATTCCCTGCGCTGCTGTGTCTCAGGATCAAAGGCGAGTTGTGGCAGATAGTGCATCATGGTCTCAAGCGAGCACAATCCTCTCCCTGCCCCTGGAAGAAGGTCGTGCACGCAGCCTCCCTTGCTGTGTAAAAAGGTTGACGGCAAAACGCCTGTCCTCACCTCAGATGGCTCAAAGACTATGGCGCTCCGGCGAGAAGCTGAACCTTTTTATACGGGACGCTTCACATCTTCTTGCAAGGCAATAACGGCAAAAAGTCATGCTTTTTGCGTAAGGCAGAACAAGTGTGTGCGGGATCTGAGGGAGGCGGGCCTGGGAAGTTTCGTGAAAAGGTCACGTGCACTATGGCCAAGGAGGGCTAATATTGTGAAGCGATGCTTGTGGCAAAAGGCGCCTCAGGACGCTTCATGAGAGGGATGCCTCACAAAAAAAGAACTTTTGCGAGGCAATGAAAACATAGAGCGCGAGTGAAAAAATGTCAAGAGCAGAGGCAGAGCAGCACGTAAGCCCTGGGGATGACATTTTGCGCTTTCCCCAGGGCTTTTTTAGTGTGAGAGGCTTCGCATCTTTATGAAGATGCATTTGAAGCCCAAGTTCTGCTTAGTCTACGATGTCGTTAAGCTCATATGCGCAGTTCAGCAGCCTGCTTGCCCCGTGCTTGAGAAGCTCTTTGGCCCCACGAAAGCCCCAGGCAACACCAATGGCTGTCATGTGCGCGGCATGGGCTGTCATCATGTCAACGGAGCTATCCCCGATAAAGAGGCTCTTCTGGGGATCGCAGCCAATTTCCGCAAGCATGTCAAGGAGGCGCGTGGGATCGGGTTTTAAGGGAACATTGTCTTTGCCGCCATAGACTCTGGCAAAGGGAATGCTTGGAAAATAGTGGGCAATGAGCGCCTGGGTCATGGGCTCAGGCTTATTGGAGAGCACACAGAGGGAGACATTCTTTTGGGAGAGGTGGGCAAGCGCTTCAGGGATACCTGGATAGGGCTGCGTGTGGACGCAGAGGTTTTGGCTGTAGGCATCTTTGGCGGTCGCTAAAAGTTGCAGAAAGCGCTCTTCGGGCATGGTGAGGTCTTCAGGGAGAGCGCGTTTCACAAGGATATAAAAGCCATTGCCAACCATCTGTTCATAGGCTTTGAGCGGATGCTCCGGCAGACCAAAGGCGTTAAGGGCGGCATTGCAGGCGGAACCGATATCATCAAGGGTATTGAGCACGGTGCCGTCGAGATCAAAAACAAGGGCTGTTTGCATGGCTGCTCCGTATTGCTTGGCCAGATTTTGAACTGGCTATTGTCTTGTTAAAATTGGCAAAATGGGTATGCTACAGGAAATTGTGGCACATGTCAGGATCTGACAGCGTTTGCCCATTTTTTGGCACGCTGGTTGGCGTGCCCGTACATAAAATGTTCTGGGAAATGAAGACGGAGGCAGGTGTTTTCCTCTGCGGCAGCAGGGGGCTACACGCTGAAATAGCATGATCAAAAATGTCCTTTCCATACGCGAGCTGGGGGAAAAAACCTGCTGGACGCTTGTGCAGCAGGCCATTGGCATTCCCGATTCCAAGATGCACACGGATTTTTTGACCGAAAAAGTGGCTGTGCTCTTTTTTGCCCAACCTTCCCTGCCTGAAAGGCTTTGTGTCTCAGCAGCCATTCGGCAGATGGGCGGCTCTGTGGTCTATGAGTGTGATCCCACAGGTGAGCACTGGCACAAAGAGCTGCATCAGCATCAGCTCCACCTTCTGCCCATTTTTAATTTTTACGTTGACTGCATCTATCTCTACGGTATTGCCATCTCCTCGTTCAAAGGGAAGGAAGTGGATGTTCAGTTTCCCACCATCAATGCGGGAAGCCCTGAGGCGCATCCGGTCCACGCCCTTGCCGATATCGCCTATATGATTAAGAGCTCGCGCTATCTGAACTCGTTTCCCTGCTGCTGGCTTGGTACCCCCAATGGCACACTTGCCTCCCTCATTGCGGCAAGTGCGTGGTTTCCCTTTACCATGCGCATTGCTGTGCCTGAGAGCTGTGATAAGCAGATACTGCTGAGCCAAATCGGCGACTCCAAAAAGATTGAGCTTGTGGCAAGCAAGGAAGAGGCGCTGCGCGATGCCAAGTACATCTTTATCGGCAGCCGGGCCGGCATAGGGTACCCTGAGATCAAGGACTGGGAAATTTCCCGGGATGTTTTGAAAGGTGCTGATAAACAGTACGGGATCTTTTTGGGAGCGCGCCCCATTAATTCTTTGCCTCTTGAGCAGGAACTGATGTCGAGCTCTTCATCGCTTTTGCTGCAGCAGTCGGAATATCGTCTGCGCATCCACAAGCGTATTCTCCACTACGTGTTCAGCTGATTGAGAGCTTGCGATTTTGGCTTTTTTGGGATTCCCCGCAGAGATTCGGGGAATCTTTCTTTTTGATCATCTGTTCAAGTATCTTAGCGTTTTGGGGGCTTTTCATCACAAATTGGCGTAACCGTAAGTCCCTTTTCATTGAGCGCACAGATTTTGACTTCAAGGAGCGCGTGGCGCTTTTCCGTGATCTGCGGGTAGTCTTGCAAAAGTGTGCAGGCAATATAGTACTCTGAGACGCCTTTGGTGCAAACGCCTTTTTCGCCTTCAAGCACAATCTTGAGGGGGATATTTTGGGCAAGAAGCTTTTCTCTGAAAGCTCTGTTTTTTTTCTGAAAGAGATTTCTCAGCTGCAAAGAGCGCCTTGCCTGTATTTTTTCACTGACCCTCTCAGGAAAGGTGGCTGCAGCTGTGCCAGGTCGTGGTGAATAGGGAAAGACATGGGCATAGGTGAAGGGCATCTGTGTGCAGAAATCAAGAAGCTCTACATGGTCTTCTTCCTCTTCACCGGGAAATCCGCAGATGATATCACAGCCAAGACCAAAGACCGGCCAGAATGTTGCGATTTCTGTGAGGGCCTGGGCTAAGTCTTGAGCTTTATAGTGGCCGCGACCCATGCGGCGCAGAATTTTCCTGCTTGCGTGCTGCAGAGAAATATGCAGATGCGGGCAGAGCAGATGGCAGTCTTTGAGCGTCGCAAGACCGCGTGCTGTGAGCTGAGAGGGCTCAACAGAGCTTATGCGCAGACGAACGCGGCCAGAGTACGCATGAAGCTCGCTATCAAGGATTCGTAAGAGATTCCAGAAATCGCCATATGTCGTTCCTTTTCCGTACTGCTTAAGGTTAATGCCTGAAAGGATGAGCTCTGAGTAGCCCTGATGGATGAGGCGTTTGGCCTCATCCACAACTTCAGCCGGTGAGCGGCTTGTCGCGTGTGTGCGCAGAGTAGGTACAATACAGTAGGTACATCGGTGGGTGCAGCCATCCTGCACTTTGAGGACTGGTCTTGCCCGCTTGAAGCGGCTGATCTGAAAGGGCGGATAGAGCGCTGGCTTATCCTGCAGAGCGTTGAGCTCCTTGTGCGATAGCCTGGCAAGCCACGTTTCTGGCTCAAGTAAAAGCGCTTTGTCGTTGGGAGCGAGGATCAGGTCGTAGTCTGCGGGAAGACGGGTATTTTGGGCCAGAAGGCGGGCGGCACAGCCTGTGAGAAGGAGCTTCGCCTGTGGGGCTTTGCGTCTGAGCCTTGCCAGCATCTGGCGGGCATCGCGTTCGCCTTTGGCAGTGATGGCGCAGCTGTTGACGACAATGATCTCAGCCTCAGAGGCTTTGCGACATTCGTAAGCTCCCGCACGTATCCACGCTTCACGGATGGCCTGACTTTCGTACTGATTGACCTTGCAGCCAAAGGTGATGATCTGAAATGTCCACGTCTTGTGCATAGGTAGGGTTTGGAAATCTTGGGAGAAAAAGGTTGTGGCCGACTTGGCCAAACGTGCCTAAGGAACTGGTATGAGTGTGCAACACAAAAGGCGTTTTGCGGAAGTCCTCTTCCTTTTTATCTTTCTAATCCTTCTTGAAGCACAGCCGCTTTGGGCAGAAACGCTTCCCCTTCCCCGGGAAGGGGAGCCGTGGCTCTACGCGCAAGATCTCTCTTTTCAGCCAGACGATGAGCTGAATTTGCGCTGCCTTGGCCAGAGTTATCCGGAAATCCAGGGCCTTGAGCGGAGAAGTGACGGGCTTTGGCTTGTGCTTGTGGGAGGTCTGCGCGTGCTCTATGCCGGGGAAAGAGTGGGCCGGGACTACTATGATGTTGATGTGCGAACAAGCATGGCCCAGCCCTACGTCTGTGAGCCTGAGCGGCCTGAAACGCCGGCTGGCTATGCGCCGGGGCGCAGGCGCAGCTATGACCTTTTGCACGCGCTCTATGGTCACAATGCCGCTTCTGTTGCAAGAAGCCTGCAGCATGTGAGAGCCCTTGGACAGAATTGGACCTTTGCGCCAAAGGCCGCAGAGGCCTTTCGGCGGGCAGCCATGGTGCTTGAGGGGAAAGTAGCCGTACATCCGGAGCTTCGACCGTGGTTGAAAAGCTCAGGCACCTTTTCCTGGCGCAGGATAGCCGGACAGACTGTGTTAAGCGCACATTCCTTTGGTATCGCCTTTGATATTGGCGTTGGGCGTGGGGCAACCTACTGGCGCTGGTCAGCCTTGACGAGGCATCCCCTGCAGCAGACCTTTTCCCCGGATATTGTCCTGGCCTTTGAAGATGAAGGTTTTATCTGGGGCGGCAAATGGCATGAATTTGATCTCATGCATTTTGAATACCGTCCGGAGCTTATCTGTAAGGCCAAACGCCGGCATAGCCAGCAGACGCCTAGGCCTGCCAGTGTGCCTCAAGCCAGGTGGTGAGTTTATCGGCGTTAAGCTCCGTTTTTTGGACATAGCGGTGAGCTGCATTGCCGTTGAGAATGAAGTCTGCACGCTCACCCAGCGCATTGGTAACCACATGCCAGGCTCCGGGCTGTCCCTCCTGATCTGAGGAACCTTCAGAGGCTACCAGCCAGTCCACAAGGCTATCCCAAAGCTCTTTGGGAATGGCTGAGCCTCGGCTGAGGACAAGACTGTCACTTTCGGCATTGTGCAGCAGGGTCAGGGCCAGGTCAGCGTTATAGGTGCGCACATAACGCGTCAGAGCCTGGCGCACATTGCTCATGCCAGGCTTTTGCTCCACGCTGATGACCCAGGGGCTTGTCTCGCGGCCTTGAAGCGTGCGGAAGGCAATGTGGCCAATGGCTGTGTCTGCATCACAGGGTGATGGGTCTGTGCCGAGCACTTCTTCAAGGCAGTCCAAAGCCGTGTTATAGCGCATCTGTGTGACAATTCTTGCCTCCCACAGTCTGCGCATAATGGCCATGCCTGCTTTTTCTCCAAGGACAATGGGGCAGAGTGCGGCAATAAAGGGCACAACCAGACACTGAAAAAGACGTTTTCCCCCAAGGGAAAAGCCGAGATGTGCCTCACTGGCATTTTTGACATTGAAGCGCGGCTGATGGAAGCCTTCGAGATTTTTTTTCAGCTGCGCATAGGCTTTCTGGAAGCCTTCTTCCTCACGTAAGGGGGAATGGGCCGCGTATTTTTCAAGCTGGGCAAGCGCCCGTGGCCGCCAGAAATCGTCCTGCCAGTAAGGAACATTGAGCTCAGCAGCCCGCAAAAGGCTGAGAATGGCACCATCGACCACGGCTTGTTTGACGAGGGTAGGGCTAGGGTTACCCGATTTTTCAGCCGGCAGAAGATCGTGCAGACGCAGAATATAGTTTGCGAGATGCTTGGGATGAGCCCCACCCAGGGCATCGACAAGATCGGCTTCTCGCAGTATGAAAAACAGGGATTTGGGCAATATCTCGGTGCCTAGGAGCCTGCGGCTGACCAGCGCAACGGCTGAGGAGGCAAGATGTTCCTGCCCATGGGCCGTGTGTTCGTCAAAGAGCAGAAGCGGTTGTGCCCCACCTGTTTGCACGCCACCCAGTCCAAAGACAGCGGCTTTGGACCAGCTGGCACAGATGGCAGGATCATGCTGGGCATCGGTGAGCACGGTTTCCTGAAGGGGAAGATTGCGTTTCGCCTCAGGCAGGCAGGCACGAAAAAGCAGCATGGCCAGGTATTCATCGAGGTGCGGACGCAGATGCGTGCAGAGCAGCTCAACGCCTTTGGCCTCTCCTGGCACGATCAGCGCGCAAGGCGCAAGAATCGTATGCAGATAATCTGCGGCAAGTTGGCTGATGACCGCAAAAAGCTCTGGTTCATCCTGACTGAGATTGGTCAGCGGCAATGGTGTGGGGTCGGTCATGCGAGTTCCAGATCCTGGGTGAGTTAGAGAAGTGTGTGAATAGTGTTTGTATTGTGCGCAATGGCCGGAAATTATGCAAGTGTTCTGCGTAACCTTTGATCTGTGGAGGCAGGCTTTTTGCCTGAATGTGTATGCCTGGAAAAATCGTGGACGATGAACAATTGGATTTTGAGGATAGTGAGGATTTTGAAGATCAAGAAGACGAACTGTGCGAAGCAAGCTATACGTCGGATCTTGAAGATGACGATCCTTCAGGTTTTATCTGTGATATGCCCGAGGAAGAGGCCGCTCATTACGGGAAAAAGCAGGGAAATGGAAACTGACACGAAAGCGTTGTTTCATGAATTAGGTTACTTTCCTTGTTGGGCAATTTGTGAAGAGCTTTTGCCGTAAAGCTCCCGGCTGTGAGGATGCGGATATTTAAGCTTTGGCTGATCTTGCAGGAGGGACGTGCTTCTTTTGTGCTGTTTGTCTGAACTGCGACTATAGTTATGGCGCAAACAGCAAGAGCCTCAAGCTCTTGACCAGGTTTGCCTGAGAGCTTAGAGTAAAAAACAACAGGGTGTCCTGCGGCTAACAGAGACACCCTGCGGGTGCGGTGCGTTAGAAAAACGTCCTGCACGGCTACCATGTTAGAGGTTAATTTTAAGCCCCGTAGTCCAATGGCAATGGTCTACGGGGCATCCTTTTTGACAAAGAGCCTTTTACTCCAGGCCTGAAGGTAGGAGTACAATCGTAGCCAAAGCTATGGCGAGG
>JAFXOX010000083.1 GCA_017528345.1 Desulfovibrio sp. | reverse complement strand
CCCGAAAGCGCAAGCTTTTGGAAAAACAGAAGGAAGGCAAGAAACGCATGAAACGCATGGGCAATGTAGAACTGCCGCAGGAGGCATTCTTGGCCGCGCTCAAGGTTGGGGATGAATAGCACAGCCATACATTAAGTATCTTCCCGCAACGCTGCGCGAATGCGACATACGCCACAGAGGTCGCCGGAAGATGTGGGGTATCCGCATTCCACACAAGGGGCAAGTTCCATTCCCTTTTCAGCAATACAGCGTGCGAACGCCGAACGACCACGCTGCAAAAATCCCTGATAAAAATCAAGCTTACGTCCAGGCATAGCCGCTTCAAGCCGTTGCAAAATGCCCTTGAGCGTAGTGAAACTCGCGCCAGGGCTGTACGGACAGGGGGCATAGTGATGCTCTATGCCCATGAGGAAAGCATAGTTGGCAGTTTCAAATTCCGTCAGTCTCCAAAGAGGTTTCACTTTGCGGGCAAAGCCACACTCTCCCTCAAGGCGTGGCCCCTGATCTGAAAGATATGCACTGTCCCACCGCAGTGTATTGCTGAACAGACGAGCCACCTCATCATCCAGATTATGCCCCGTGGCCAGTGCGTCAAATCCACCTTCCAGGGCTACCCGGTTGAATATATACCGTTTGATCTTGCCACAAACCGAGTATATGGGCCTGTGCAGCCTCTCCTTGAGCAACGGGATGGGCAAGCCCTCGGCACCCGTTTCTCTGATGATCAGTCTGAAATCATGCGTTGCGCAAAAACGCTCCACCACGCCACGTGCAGCCGCTGAAGACCCGGGGATACCCAAGTCGATGTGCAGGCCCGTCACGTCGTACCCCTGACGGGCGAGTTCCAACATGAGACTGAGTGAATCCTTGCCACCAGAAAGGGCCACAAGAATCTTTTCCTCATGGGTAAACAGCTTCTGACTTTCAATACCACGTATCACCTGTCTGGCAAAAAAAGCCTTATAGCATGGCCCACAGAACGCAGCGTTATGACTGCGCAGAGCTACCACAGCGTTTGCCTTGCAAATTTTGCATTTCATAGCATTTTCCTATGATTTTATCTAATAAAAAGCTCTCACAGGACAGGTCAGTTTCCACTATCCCTAGCAGTGCCAATCTTTTTTTTATCGGTAATACTTTCGTCTTTAACAGTACGATTTACAGCAGTTGCAAGCCAGCCAAGTTGTCCGCACCAGTCAGCATACATATTAAACACACACTCAGCAAAGGCATCATACCCCAAATACGGGCGAATGTTTTGCCCACCGGCCACAAGACGATTGCGAAACTGTGTGTCAAGCATGAGACGTATCATGGCCTGTGCCAGAGATTGTGGATCGTCCGCTGCAAAGATCCCCCCGGCGTCGGGTGCGTTTGCAAGCCTCTGCAAATGCAGAGGGCTGTCACTGCACAATACGGGAAGGCCAGCTGCCACACCGGCCCAGAGGCTTTCTGGTGCTTCTTCCAACGACGAGCCAGGGGCCAGCCAAGCATGTGCACCCTGCAGGGCCTGCGGCAATGGCTGCTCGCCAAGCAGACAAAGGCGTGAGGCCACTCCCAAAGTTTGCGCCTCATGCAGCACCTCCCCAAAACGCGGGCCAGAACCATAAGCACGCACCTCCCACGGAGGCAGGTCTTCACGCTGGCGTATGGCCGCCATAGCGCGCACTGCCAGATTG
>JAFXOX010000082.1 GCA_017528345.1 Desulfovibrio sp. | reverse complement strand
TCTTTGCCGAGGTTTTGGCCGATTGGAATAAAGGGCTTGTGAGCAATAAGCAGGCGGCAGCCTTGTGCGGAATCAGTCAGAAGGTTTTCCTGGGCAGAGCCTTTGAGGAAAATCGCAAGATATGCGAGGCTGACCAGGTCTTACGCAGAAAAATCTGTGAAGACTGGCTTGTAGGGCGGCTGGGAATTGCCGAGGTCGTGAAGCGTCTTGGGATAGCGCGCGCTCAATTTTTGGCGTGCGTGAAAGAAGATGCGTTTCAAAGGGACTATCTGCCGCCTGTTATTCTTGAGGCCTATGAGCTCTGGAAAACCAGAAAGATGACCAAGTTTGAGGCGGCAAGACATTGCAAGATGGGTATGACAACCTTCAATGACTGTTTGCGGAAAATGGGAAAATCAACGATTTCTCTTGGTAGCTCACATGATGCGGAACTCCTCTATGCGCGAGCCATACGGCTCTATCAGCAGGGGGTTGTCACGCAGTCGGCAGCAGCGAGGTTGTGTGAGACCTCATCGGTTGTTTTTTTCCGCAGACTTCAGGCTGACGGCGCAAACAACGTCGTTTTCGAAGATTTTATGCCGGCTCCACACGCGTTTCCCAAGGGTTTTTGTACGGCTTACCGCTCCTATGTGCGAGGCCAAATGCGGGCTCAAGAGGCGGCAGAATCCTGCTCCATGACGTACGATGCCTTTCTGGAATGGGTGCGTAAAGTCGAGCACGGCGAAGATCTGGAAAAGGCCCAGGCGCTCTTTGACCAGAAGGTATTACAATGGCAGAATGGCGAAATTTCCAAAATGCAGCTGTTACGAGACATCGGGATGAACTCGGCACGCTTCAATCACTATTGTGAGCAGAAGCAGATTGTGAAGTTCAAGAAGACAAAGGCGCAAAAGGCCTGATTGGTCTTAGCAGGATAGGGACGGCATTCAGCGGTCAGTTGAAGGGCGGGATGTGGTTTTTCCCAAATTTTGTCTGTCGAATGTCCGGCAGAGCAAGCTCATACATTTCTCTGGAGTTGGTTATGCAACTTTGGTGGCCTATTGTCCTTATCGTGGTTTCCAATATTCTCTATCAGCTCTGTGCCAAAATGGCGCCAGCCAAAATTCACCCCCTGGCTGGTCTGACTGTGACATACGCCGTTTCTCTCCTTGTCAGTGCCATAGCCTTTGTCCTCCTTGTTCCCAAAAGCTCGTTGCTTGCCCAATACCGCCATCTCAACCTTTCCTATATCCTCTTTGGCCTTGCCCTTGTCGGTCTTGAGGCTGGCTGTATCTATATGTACAAGGTTGGCTGGCCCATCAGCGTCGGTCAGCTGGTCCACAGCGCTCTTTTGGCTGTTTGTCTTGTTGTTCTGGGCGCATTTTTCTTTCACGAAGAGCTTTCCGTAAGTCGTATTGCCGGTATAGTTCTCATTTTTTGTGGTATTTTTCTTGTGAATCGTTGAATACCTCAATGCTTCTTATTTTATCGTTACATTTGATATTGAGAGAGGATAGCAATATAACCCAAAAGATAATTATTTTGTGTGCTATTGATGTTAGTTTTTAAAAAGAGCAAAAGAAAATACTCTTGATTTAGATCAATACACCAAAAATTATGATTTGATGTACAGCAATTTCTTACAATATTGCAAGAATTCTTCTAGGTTAGTCTTTCTAAACTGTTGTTACTATATTTAAAAACTACTAATAATTTAAGATACAATATACTTGTAGATAGTAACAATAAGATTGTTTATTCACAAGTATTATAACACAAAGAGCCGCAGTACCAGCTACTGTGGCTCTTTGTGTTATGTATTAATAAAGTATTGCGCTATATTTTATGGATGTGTTGATGATATGTTTAACAATATATATTTACACTTGGAAAAACAGGTATATGAAGTCAAAGATCCTTTTCCGAAGCAGTAACTTCCAATAACCTATATTCGGCATCAATATTTCTCTTAAGCACAGCCAAATACTATTTTGAGATGAATATGTATCTTAATATTCTAAATAGATAATTAAACTATTTTTATTAGTCAAATAACGGTTTATATTTATGAGTACTATCAAAAAAATCATATCAGACGCTAAGATAGTCTAAACTTTGCAACTTGGAGGGAAAAGGCATGTTAAGATTCCCTGGTTCAGGAGTCATCAGAAGCTTGCTGTCAGGATGCTGATCACGTCCTCCTGGGTGAGGTCGACAAAACCGTGCATGGTACCGTTGCGGCAGGCAATGCGGGCCATTTCCGGGAACTTGTCAGTTCCGGCAACGCCGCAATCGCGCAAACGCTGAGGTAAACCACAAGTGGTGAAAAAGAGATGGCGAAGAGCCTCTATGCATTTTTTCCCCATTTCTACAGGTGTCGAAGTTGGGCTGAGGCCTAAGACATTTACGCCCAATTCTGCGTAGAGTGGGGCACTTTTGGCATTCAAGCAAAAATCAAGATAATGGGGCAGAATAATGGCCAGACCTAAGCCGTGGGTAATATCGTATTTTGCTGAGACTTCATCTTCAATCCAATGGCACATGAAGGGCGTTCCCTTGGTTGGACCAAAGGTGAAACCGGACAAAGCCCATGATGAGGCCCACATGATGGAGGCTCTCCCCTCATAGTCGTTGGGTTTTGCAAGCACAATGGGCAGACAGTGCAAGATACTTTTCATGAAGCCTTCCATGCAGCGCAGGTGGGCATCAAGATTGGGACGCATGAAGTAGACTTCAAGGTAGTGGCTAAAGGCATCAATGGCCCCGCATGCCGTCTGAAAGGCACTGACCGTGAATGTTTGGCTGGGATCACAGAATGAGGCTGTGGGATAGAGGTTGGGGTGAAAAAAGGGTACTTTGTCCAAGGTTTCTGTGTTGCTCACAATGCCAAACGCATCCATGTCTGTGCCCGTGCCGGAGATGGTTGGGATGGTCACAATGGGCAAAAAACGCTCCATTGGTGCTTTGCCTGTGACCAAATCCCAACAATTTCCAGCGTAGAACGCGGCTGGACTTGTGAGCTTGGCACAATCAATTACGCTACCGCCCCCAACAGCGAGGAGAACGTCAATATGTTTTTCCTTGCACAGAGTAGCTGCTTTGTTCACAGTACTGTGACGAGGGTTGGGCTCGACGCCGCCCAATTCAAAAAGGTTGAGATCAGAAGTCTGTTCACATATTGTCTGATAGAGGGGCAGCGTTTTGAGGCGCTCACTGCCGTAGAGAAGCAAGACGTTCTGGCCGTATTTTTTCAGCTCTGCGCCCAAGTGGTGAAAGCTCTCTTTGCCAAAATAGATCTGTGTTGGGACATGGTAGGAAAAATCACAAGTCATCGTGTCTTTCTCCTCAAAACATCAAAAAGCCATGATCATCAATCACGTTGTGTGGCTGATACGGGGCTTCAAGGGCTGTCATCTCATCATCGCTCAAGACGATATCAAGGGCTGCCACGGCCTCTTGGACATGTTCAGGTTTGGTTGTGCCAACGATTGGAGCGGTGATAAAGGGTTTGGACAAGACCCAGGCCAAGGCTTCTTGGGCCATGGAGACGCCGCGTTCTTGTGCCATCTTTTGCAGATTAGTGATGACTGGTTCGTCCAGGTGTTTAGCATGATCCCACACCATGGGCGAAATGGTATCAATCTGATTGCGCTTGGTGACTGTACCTAAGGGATGAGCGAGTCTGCCACCGGCAAGAGGGCTCCAGGGCACAAGACCAATTTTTTCAGAGCGGCAGTAGGGAATCATTTCGCGTTCTTCTTCGCGGTACATCAGGTTGTACTGGTTTTGCATGGAGACAAAACGTGTCCAGTTGTGGCACTCGGCGATATTCTGCATCTTCTGGAATTGCCAGGCGTACATAGTGGAGGCACCGATGTAGCGAGCGTAGCCAGCCTTGACCACATCGTGTAAAGCCTCCATGGTTTCTTCAAACGGTGTGTTGAGATCTGGGCGGTGGATCTGGTAGAGATCCACGTAGTCCATGTTCAGACGTTTGAGGCTGGCTTTGATTTCGCTGAAGATTTCCTTGCGTGAGAGGCCACCGCCATTGGGGCGACCGATACGCATGTCAAAGCGGACCTTGGTGGCTACCACAATTTCGTCGCGGTTGAGGCCAAAATGGCGAATGAGTTTGCCTGTGACTTCTTCGCTTGTTCCGTACTGATATTGATTTGAGGTGTCGAAATAATTGATGCCCAATTCAATAGCTTGCTGGAAAATAGGCTTAGCTTCTTCAAAATCGACAGCCCAGGGAAAAACACCGTGGTCAGAGCCTGGGGCTCCGAAACTCATACAGCCAAGACAGATACGGGAAACATCAAGACCGGTGGAACCGAGTTTTACGTAGTGCATGGGGCCTCCATGAGCGGAAGAGGTGGAGAAAACGGCTGAGATAGCTTTGACGTACAGGGAAAACGCGTTGATCCTTGAAGGATGCAAAGCGTTTTTTGGTGCTATCAGCTTTTTACAGATGCGTGGCGATAGGCCAGAGCAAGCATAGGGCCCGAGTATAGAAATTGTGCTTTTGTGCCAGCAAGACAAAAGGAAATCAAATGACGCTTAGGAAACAGATTTCCAATAAATGTATCGCAAACAAAGATTTGCGCGTTCAGAAGACTTTGCAAGCCATTGAGCAGGCCTTCTTTCAATTGCTTTTGGAAAAAGACTTGGCAAAAATCACGGTCAGTGAGCTTTGTAGGCGGGCCAAAATTCTGCGCAAAACTTTTTACAGTTATTACGATTCCATAAGTGAGCTCTTGCAGGAAAAGCTTGAAGTCTTGATGCACGACTATCTGCAACGTATTGCCCATTTTCAGGTTCCCATGCAGATCGCTGAAATCAATGCGACATTCTATGCCTTTGTTGCAGAACAAGGTCCGGTGGTTGAGAAAATTCTTTGTGAAACAGCGTTTCAGGAAACGGGCAATAGGATCTTAAAAGAGCTTGTGCGTAGGACGTGGCAGGATGCGGCCTGGTTTCAGGCCCTCAGTCAACGGGAACAGAATCTATTGCTTTCCTTTGTGTATAGTTGTGGGGCGGGTCTGTATCGGCAATGGGTTGAGGATGGTAAAGAAATTTCCGTGCAGCAGATGGGTAAGTACGCTACGATTCTCTTGAATCAGGGCATTCAGGGGATCGTGCAGGGGAAACTGAAGTCTTGAAGGCTCCATTTTCCAGTGGCTTTTCACAACGAGATGAGCTTGTACTCTTCAACAGCGTGTCAAAGCGCAACAGACATTGTTGGTTTCGTACGAGTATGCTCAGCTCTGATCAGACACCAGAGCAAGTATCTCGGCTGACCAAGGTCCGACTTGGTGAGATTTCGCGCGTTCAAAGCTCGCTAGCTCGAAAACAATAGGCCTCTCAAAACTGCTCGTCACAACTGCTTGAATCCGCGCGAATCTTACGCTATTTTCTTCTCATGAGATCTATAAAAACGTGGGATGAGCTAACCATCCGAGACAACTACATTTTTCAGAAGGTGGCACGCAGGAGGCCAGACCTTCTGCAGCGGTTGCTCGAGCGGCTGCTAGGTTTTTCCGTCAGAATGATTGACTTTCCTCAGACCGAAAAGGCCATTGAGACTGACTGGAAAGCCAAAGGCGTGCGCCTTGATGTCTATGTCGAGGATGTTAATCGTCGTGTGTACGACATCGAGATGCAGGCTTCCGACATGGCTGGTGACGAGTTGTTTTTGCGGACTCGCTATTATCAGGCCATGATTGATCAGGGAATTTTGGAAAAAGGTCAGCTGTACAGTAAACTTCGAGAGTCTTACATCATTTTTACCTGTGTGTTTGATCCCTTCGGTTTTGGGTTTTTTCGCTACACGTTCCGTAATCGCTGTGACGAGAGTTCCAAGCTTGTTTTGCCGGACAGAGCCACTCGCATTTTCCTGAACGCCGAAGGTACGCATGGGGAAGAGCACCCTGATATTCGCGGATTCCTTAACTATGTACGGACAAATGAGGCTAGTGGAGGCTTGAGTTCGGAGATAGCCGCCTGCGTCGATCAGATCAAGGCCGACGAGAAGGAAAAGGAGATCTACATGTCGCTTGCTATGGATATGCAAATGTACGTTGAAAGGGAAAAAAAAGGATGGTGGGCCGAGGGTAAGGCTGAAGGCAGGGCCGAGGGAAGGGCCGAGGGTAAGGCCGAGGGTAAGGCTGAAGGCAGGGCCGAGGGCAGGGCCGAGGGTAAGGCTGAAGGCAGGGCCGATATTTTAGTGAACATGCTCAGCTCTGGTCAGACGCCTGAGCAAATATCTCGGCTGACCAAGGTCCCACTTGATGAGATTTCGCGCATTCAAAGCTTACTAGCTCGAAAGCAATAGGCTTCTCAAAAACAAAGCCCCCCAGTATGTATAGTAAACGACAAAAATAATCTGGCTTGCTTTTCTCCTGAAAGCTTCTTCGACCTTTAATACAGCTACGTTTTGATGGGCTAAGTACAAAAAAATTTGTCGTTTACTATCTGCTATGAGGCAGTCAGGCAAAATGGCAAGGCTTTGAAGTATGTGCCAGATAACCTCGTAACACCAGAGCTTTGGTTTCAGGCAGCCAAAACGACAAATATCATGCCGCTTGTGCCTGAAGAAAAGCTTACCTGGAAGCTTTGCCGAGAGTCCCTCCGGCATGTGGAGCTTGAGGAAGGCGTTGATCCAGATTGCCCTGAGAAATTTCTCGATCAGGCGCGGGAGTTTCGAGATGAGGTTTTGAACTATCAGAAAGAGGTAGCCTTGGGGCTCTCTGTCAACAATGTCCCGGAATCCCACAGGGCAGATCAATTGTATCGGGAGTGGCTTGAGCGGGATATCAGAGCCATTCCCCAGATGCCGGATAATGTCTTTGAAAAGTGCAAATCTGAGGCGGCAGCGCTCTATAAAGAGGCCATTACCTATGCGCCTGTGAAGTATAGATCTGCAGAGTATTGTGAGGAGTGTGTGCGCAATAATCCGGAAGCCATAACGGTCATTCCTGACAAGCGCATGAACGTGCATCTCTGCCAGATTGCTGTTCAGGGGGAGCCATCGCTTATCAAGGCTTTGCCCTACAATATGCGCAAGGAAAGTGTCTGGCTTGCGGCCATCAAATCAGATGCTCAGGTTTTCAAAGATGTGCCGGAACACATGAAAACAATTGGCTTTGTCAAAAATGCCGCGATTGTGAATAATAAGGTGGTAAGCCTTTTGCCTGAAGAGATGCGGGCAAACTGTCGCAGAGCCATCCATGAGCACGAGGATAATGAGCGCCTGAAGGAGGTTCTCTCTGCCAATAACCGCATTATCCAAAAATGGTGCACGGACGTCTGCACAAACGCCATGGGCGGCGGAGGCACGCATTGTCTTGTCTGTGATTTGAAAGACAATATGATCTATGAGGACTTTACACCGGGGCTTGGTTCCTCAAGGGACGGCGTTGTTGCCATCTACAGCAATCCCGACAAGGAAACCCGGAAATTTGGTATTGAAGAGTTTGTCCTCACCAAGGATGCCATCGTTGATCGTATCCGGGAAGAGATCATCAAGGATCGTAAACGTGAGGAAACACTGAATATGGGAAGCATTCGTGAGTTTGAAGTGACAAATAGCCAGAAAAGCAGTACGTTGAGTCGCTAAACTAAAGGATTTACCTATGGCGACAACCATCAAAATGTTCAATCCCCAAACAGGCATTGAAAAGACAGGCCTCTACGGCTTTTCTTGGACGACCTTTTTCTTTGGCGGATTTCCGGCGCTTTTCAGGGGCGATATCATGACAGGCGTGCTTGTCATTCTTGGTTGCATCTTCAGCTGCGGCCTTTTTGCCCTTATCTGGGCCTTTTTCTACAACAAGAAGTACACGCTGGATCTTGTGGAGAAAGGCTATGAGTTTAAAGGTACGCCAGAAGAAAATGAACGCGCACGCAAGGCGCTTGGTATTGTTGAGCCGAACGCTCCCCGAAGGTTCTAGGCTCACAGGCTTTTCTGAAGTCACAAAAGCCCTCTGATCAAATCGGTCAGGGGGCTTTTTTTGTGGATTTTTCCTTTCCGGTCGCAACTACTCTGCCTCTTTGAAAAAATAGTTGACGTTTTTCTGTAAATCCACGTGCTTTCTCTTCAGACATCCAAGTCAAAAGAGCAAACAAAGGCGCAAAAAAATGGCAATAGGTAGGGGCGGAACACGCAAGGGGACAGGTAGGTCGAAGGGGACACTAAAGGACGGCGTGGCGACCAACCACTCAGTGATGTTAAAAAACCAAAAGTGCACCCTAACCAAAAAGCTAGGGTGCACCGTGAATTATAGTAAACGACGTAAATAATTTGACTTGATCATACAGAGAAGGTGCCTTCGGCCTTTAGTACAGCCATACTTTTTCGGTGCAAGTACAAAAATTTCTGGCGTTTACTATAATTACGTATATAGATTACGCAGTCCAAGTGGAGAAATCATCAAATGTGAGATCTGTCGTGCCATCCAACGTCGCGACAAGATTAACTTCAGTTGATTTGACACCGGTAATTTTTGAGGCGTTGAAAGCTGGACTTCCAGTGACAGACTGTGCATCCACGTTGATGGTCTCAACATTGGTAACAGTCACCATCTGCTCCTCAGCACTAGCCATGGTAACGTTCAGAACGTCTTCATCAGAAGTAGAAGGATCAACGAGTTTATCACCGGTCTGATAGGTGGCTTTCTGTACACCTTCAAAGGTGTCATTGCCATCTGTACCTTTCAGGTTGTCCATCTGATCAGTGAAGACCGTTTCAGAACCCTCTTCCTGAATATTGATCTGCTCTTCTTCAGGCACGGCATAGGAAGATATGTCAGAGGCGGCTTCATTGTCACCTTTACCGGCATACTGCATATAGTGGGCAAGAGCGTTGAGGCCGGATTTGGCAAAAGCCTCGTACATGCTGGTTTCAGTCCAACCGGCATCAGGCTCGGCGGCCTGAAGAGCTGTCAGTTTGGCAGCCATGTATTCGCTGGTGTTGAAATAAGGGTTTGCGGAAGTCCCTTCGAGTGTTGAGTACTTCTGGAAGTGCTCTTCAACGGTCATGCCGGCCTTTTCAATGGCCTTAATCAGGCTGTCTTTCGTCCAGCCGCTCTGACCAATGGAAGCCAACTGCGCAAGTTTGCTTTGGAGATAGTAGTCTTCGTCGAAATCCATGTAGCCGTAGGCATGTGTGCCTTCGGAATCCGCATACTTGTGGTAATGCTCTTCCAGCGTGAAGCCCGCTTTCTCAATGGCGGCTTTCAGCGTCTCAAGCGTATACGCTTTGCCGTCAGCATCTGTCTGTCCGGTCTCGTTGCACTGAGCCAATTTCGATTTGAGATACGTCGACTCATTGAATTTAAGGGCCGTTTCCTCTTCCTTGGTTATAAGTTAGCGCTACATTCTAACCCGGCGTACCCGTGGGGGTATTCACCCGAACATACGCCTACCCAACAAAAACAAAAGATCTACGCAAAAATGTATACTTGCCTATCAAAGGTTTTACGACCGGTCGTAAAGACGGCATCGCTGCATCGTCTTTTTGCGCGGTTTGCGCCATCTTTACACGGAGAGCGCTACCCCTGCACATGTCCCATAAACGCCTTTTTGCTGGACTGCGGAGAAATTGTCGGCCTGCCGAGATCCTTTCGTGATCCCATTTTGCAGCATATTTCAAGCAGTGATGGGCCTTCACAAGAGTCAAGCTCATTGAGGGCAGACGTAAGTCCTTCCAGATCATACACGCGGTGTGTGTACCGATACCCCAGAGACAACGCAATGCTCGTGAATGTGAAGGATCCTGCTACTGTCGGAAGTCCTCCTACGGATTCATGGGCAGCGTTGTTAATGACCACATGAGTAAATGTTTTTGGCGCGTGCGCTGCTATGACAGCCATAGCCCCCATATGCATGAGCACAGC
>JAFXOX010000081.1 GCA_017528345.1 Desulfovibrio sp. | reverse complement strand
TTTCCATGAAAAAAGAAGTACAAAATTCTGCCGACTTGTCAACAAAAAACAAAACAAATCTCTAACCTAAAAAGAGCCCCTCGTGGCGGCCGTCAACTACCTGAAGGTACCCCCTCTCGTACGAATACGTGAGCGGTTACATTCAATTTTATCTCGATAATCACGATCTGCGTCATTAATAAGTTTGCACACTATATCATTTTCACTGGTATTAGCCCAATATTCTTGAGGGATAGCATTATTATTAATCTGAACATCATATATGTATTGAAGAACATCCCATGGGCAAAATATTTTAGTATTTTCTCCAAAGCAATATCCATTATACCATTCCTTTACTATTTCTTCTCTATCTTCTAAGCCTGCTTCCTTCAGTAAATATTTGACTTCGCTATCTGTAAAATCAAATTTGTCTGCAAATATTTTGTTTGATATATCATAGCACTTAAAATTATTTAATCCAGTAAAAATACTTTCTTTTGCTATACGAAGACAACCTGTTAGTATAGAAAATTTAAGTGAACGATTACCCTTAAGAGCTGACCCAAGCATATTTCTCATCAATCCAACCATTTCATTGTAGTATCCATTTTGTTCAGCACAATTTATTGGAACGTCATATTCGTCGATAAGTATAATAACTTGTTTATCCCAATGCGCTTCAAGTGCACGAGAAATAACCTGTAATACATAGCAAAGTTCTGTTGGCTGAGAGTTGTATTTTAAAACTCTATCAATATATATTTTATCATTTATTGCGACTTTGTCGCTTTGTAAAACGTATAAAAAATCTGAACATAACTGAACAGCTAGCTGATTCAAAGAAACTATAGCTTCATCAATATTTTTTCCTTCTATATTTTAAAATAATACAAATATTGTTGGATATTTATTCATCCAAGAAGAGCAGAGTTCTTTATTTTTATATATATTTAATCCTTCAAATAACTCATAACTTTGTTTATGAATATCAAAAAATTCCTGTAGCATTGACATAGTTAGTGTCTTGCCAAATCTACGAGGACGTGTTATAAGAGTCGCCACCGGTGGAAAATTATTTAGAAACTCAGATATAATATCTGTTTTATCTATATAACAACAGTTATTCTTCCGTATATCTGAAAAAAATTTACCTCCAATATGTATTTTAAGCAAAGACATAAGGCAAAACCTCGAATTATAACTTACAAAAATTATAAAAAAATTACTTTAATGCACTACAAAAAATGCATATTTACTCTAAAACTCGTTTTGTATAGATATTATTAAAATAAAATTTACCATGTAAATACAATTTAGCGTGATAAACTTATGGTAAAAAATATATTGTTAATATATTTATCTTGCAGAGGAGCTTACTACTAAGACAAGATTATAATAGAAAGGTAATACTGAGTAATTGTTGATACTTAATTCAGTAGTATAGCCTATGACCTTCTTTCTTACGACTGATTATAACTCTAAACAAAATACAAAGCAATTGTCTGGCTTCAATAAGTTGCATAAATTCACTAGCAGCCTTCATTCCTCGTCTTTCGACGGGGTTTGGCGCCTAGAAATCCCTGGATATAGCCGGCATTTTGGGATCGGGTTGGTCAAAGTAGTGAAAAAATGAACCGAACGCTTGCTTCCCCCCCCTGCTGGCGATCTGTGCTCACCGCAAAGTATACCACTTTTGTTACTACCTCCGAGCAAAGAAACCTACCGGAAAACGCTCTTCATGACCATGTCTCAACTCCTCAAGCGTCTGGGACTTTCTCATGTGTGGTCCCCCTTCAAGACAGGCGTCTCAACGACACCTCGGTCTTTTGCTGCACCTTGTGCTCAGGTGGCTGTGAACAGCAACAGCAGTTGTGGGAGAAGGTAATGCACCCCGTTGACAATGCGTGAGCATGTGCTAAAAAGAAAGGGCGGTGCGTGAACACCGCCCAAGGGGCAACCACTCCTTCGGTTAAGGTATTTGCCTAAAGAGAGCGGTACTGCATGACGGCTCTCTTTAGGCTTCTTTTTTATAGACCCCTCTGTCCCTACGACCTGTATATTTTCTTTGCCTCAGCCCACAGTTCTCAGTCCGGTCAACTAACTGTTTTACCGTTACACAGTTTTTATGTGTAATCTCCTCATGTGCTTGGTATATATCAATCTCTGTTAGTCCAAGTTCGTCTTGCCCCACGTGTGAGGAGCTTGCAGTCTTCCAGACAAAAAAGAGAAGCCCCAGGATACTGGAGCTTCTCTCAGAAATTGTATGCCTCAGACAGTTGCCAACGGTGCAAAATCCAATACCGACAACAACTCTGTTACAACAAATGAAGGGCCAAGCGTTTTGCCAAAAGAGAACAAGAGAAGGGCATGCTCGCAACCTTCAAAAGAGGTCCAAGATTAGGCTTCAAAAGCCTCGTATTCCTTGCGCAGACTCTCAATGAGCTCATGCACGGACATAATAGAGTCAACACGGTAGACATTGGCACCGCAAAAGGCAAAACCCTGCTCAAGGCGACCACGCATGGCATTGAGAAGAACGCGGGCAATACAGTAGGGCGTTTTTTCCTGATTGCAGGTCTTCACGCAGTGGAAAATGCATTTGAAGGGTTTGGTTAAGCCATCACGGGATCTCTGAATGAAATCATTGTAAATGGCTCGACCAGGCATGCCTACGGGGCTGTTGATGATGGTAACATCTTCCTTGCGTGCCTGAATAAAAGCCTGCTTGAAATTGTCATCAGCATCGCATTCATGGGTCGCCACAAAACGTGTGCCCATCTGCACGCCACTTGCCCCAAGATCAAGGTACCTGTGAATATCTTCGCCAGTGTAAACACCGCCTGCAGCAATGATCGGCACCTTACGACCGTATTTGTCTTCAAAAGGCTTCACCGCATCGACGACCTGCGGCAAAAGCTTATCCAGAGAAAAGTCGGGGTTGTCGATATCCTCTGGTTTGAAACCAAGATGTCCTCCGGCCTTAGGGCCCTCCAAAACAAAGGCATCTGGTAAGTAGTCAAAGCGTGAAAGCCATTTCTTGGCCACAACAGTTGCTGCTCTGGCTGAAGAAATAATGGGCACAAGCTTCGTCTTGAACTCCTCTTTCTTCTCTTCGCACAGATCCAGCAGATGTTTGGGCATATCGAGCGGAAGCCCTGCGCCAGAAAAAATCACATCAATCTTATTTTCAATGGCCGTTCTCACCATCTGGGCAAATGTGGTCAGAGCAACCATGATATTCACGCCAATAATACCGTTTGTCGCAGCACGCGCTTTGCTGATCTCTTCTTTCAAAGCCCTGAGGTTGGCCTCAACCGGATGTTGTGCCACATCACTCTGGGTCATGCCGATCATGGCCGCGGCAATAACCCCGATGCCACCTTCTTTGGCCACGGCAGAGGCCAGGCGCGAAAGCGAAATACCAACGCCCATGCCACCTTGAACAATAGGCGTTTCTGCTTTCAAATCACCAATTTGCAATGCAGGAAAAGGCATTGATATCCTCCAGCCTTAAGCAGACTCTTACAGCAGCAACGTCCATGCCTGTTAGACATTTGGGCTTTTTGTCTGCTATTGCACACAATAATCGCAAAAAAAACAAAAAGTATGCTAAATCGAACTGACTCAAATTGCAAGAGCCAGGGCCAGTGCCTTGGGAAATTTTCAAAAAAACACAAGGGGTCAAGCTTACGCTGTCCGACAAGTGCTAGCGCAAGAAAACGAGACCCAAGAGCAGTCAACCTCAAACGGCTCACAGGAAAACTTCACAGAAAAGGCCACACACAGTATACGAATACACACATGATACCGTATGGAACATCGTACACAGGTTCCCTCGCCTCAGAGATCAAGGTATGTGAGATCTTCCCTGAACTTTCCGTCTGCCCTGGGGTGGTATATACACGAATATGTGTTTGCTGTCCTATGACGGGGCGCAAAGCAGGCTTGTCTAACGACAAAGCCTCATACGGTATCCAACGCGCCGTAAAAGCAGTCTGAAAAGCACGGGGTTATAGGGCGCACCTTACCGAGAAGAATGAGAAAAGACGATGAAGCAATCAATATGGCGTAGAGTATGGGAAGGACTGGTCTGGCTTGCCAAGGCCTGTCTTCTTGGCAGGCAATGCCCGGCAGGGCGTGTCTGCCGTGCCGGCATGAATTGTCCGGCAAATATGGTCTGTGTGGAGAAATTGATGCGCCTTGAAAAGGAATGTGCTCAGAGCAGTACAAAGCATGAGCCAGAAGACCAAGCGCAGAAGACAGAGACGTCAGCAACTAATACAAGCCATTGATTGGCCAAAGAGGCTTTTTGCCATACGCTTCCCAAAGCGTATGACACTGTTGCGCGTGCAGGCTTAAGCCCGGTGACTCAGAAAGACCTCGCCCAGGTCGCCGCCTCCAGCCATACGAGCGAGCTCTTCGCGGCGTTCCTCTTCAGATAACTGCTTGCACAGGGTCTGTGTGGAATCGTTGGTCACAATCTTTTGAATCTGGAAATGTCGTTCTGCCTGGGCTGCCAACTGCGGCCAATGTGTGATGAGGATGATCTGATGATGGGCTGCCAGCTCACAGAGTTTTTCCGCAAGCTTATTCAGGGTAAAGCCGCCAACACCAGAGTCCACTTCATCGAAGATGTAGGTCGAGGAATCCCTGTTGGTTTCAAGGCTGGTCAAGGCAAGTAAAAAGCGGGAGAGTTCGCCGCCTGAGGCGATATCATCCAAAGCCTTGGGATGCTGACCAGGATTGGGTGCCCAGAGAATGCGGATACGTTCGTCGGCGATATCCTTATACAGGGGAAGGGGGAGGTATTCGGGAAGCACACGCACATGTTCGGAAAACGCGAGATCTTTGAGCTCATCTTCAAGACGTCTAAGAAAAGCTTCAGCCGTTGTGTGACGCAGGGGAATGATCTGAGCAAGCTGCTTAGAGAGTTGCTGCATAAGCCCTTCTTCTTCCCGTTGAAGCTGGGCGAGATCCAGGGCCACAGAGTCCAGAAAGGAGAGACTCTCTTCAAGCTCACTTTGCAAATGCACAATCTCATGCAATGATCTGTGCAGCTTGCGCTTAAGCTGGGCGAGTTCATAGAGACGTGCTTCAATGGCGTCGATATCCTCAACGTCGCAGTCATCCGGCGGATGCTGCAGACGCCTGCCAAGAGCTGAGACTTCCTCCTGAAAATCAAGACAGACATTGAGACTGGCACTGAAGCTTTCGTCCATCTCAGACAATACCCTCAGCTCCTTTTCAAGTTTTGCCAGCTCATCCTGAAGACTCGGGCCATCGTAGCCGTAAATGAGCGAAAGGGTATCTTGATAGCGCTTTTTGATATCCCCGGCCTCTCTGGCCTTACGGCGGATCTCCTCCAGACGCTCTTCTTCACCTTCCTCAGGGGCAACCTTGCGAATTTCCGCAAGCTGCATCTCCAAAAAATCGCGCTTTTCCAGCAGATCTTTCTGACGGGCCAGAAGCTTCTCCTGAGACTCGGCATTGGCCTTAAGCTGAGCCACAAGCTCATCGCGACGGGCAAGCATATCCGGAGACGGAAAATGGCGTTCGATAAGCTGACTTTGAAAAGCCGGGGCCAGAAGCTTCTGCTGAGCGTGCTGACTCGTATAGGTGATCAGTTTGGGTCTGAGCTCCTTGAGGACTTCTTGCGTGTGCAGGGTATCATTGACAAAAATGCGGCTGCGACCATGTTCCACAATGAGTTCACGTCTAAGCAGGACATCGCCTGTTTCTGTCTGGAAAAGTCCCTCAACAATGGCCCGTTCTGCGCCTGGACGTACCATATCAGCCTTTAAGCGATCCCCCAGAAGAAACGACAGTGCCTTTAAGATAAAGCTCTTACCGGCCCCTGTCTCACCACTCAGAACATTCATGCCACCGCACAGTTCCAGA
This sequence comes from Desulfovibrio sp., assembly GCA_017528345.1. Taxonomy (GTDB): domain Bacteria; phylum Desulfobacterota; class Desulfovibrionia; order Desulfovibrionales; family Desulfovibrionaceae; genus Desulfovibrio. The sequence goes on along the minus strand of JAFXOX010000081.1, from coordinate 86,873 downwards.
GACACGTCTTCAATGAGGGCAAGATTGCGGATGTGCAGATATTCCAGCATGGTATCACTCAGAAGAAACGGTGTTTAAGTCTCGGATCAAAAAGATCGCGCAGGCTTTCGCCAAGAAGATTATAGCCCAGCACGGTCACAAGGATAGCCAGACCCGGATAAATGGAAAGCCAGGGCGCGGTTTCCAGAACGTTTTTGCCATCCATGAGCATATTGCCCCAGCTGGCTTCTGGCGGCTGTACCCCAAGTCCAAGGAAACTCAGACTCGATTCAATAAGAATGGCACCGGCGACACCGAGCGTTGCCGAAATGAGTACCGGAGCCATGGCATTACGCAGGATATGATACCAGAGAATGCTTGGCGTGGAACTTCCGCAGAGCCTGGCCTGAGCCACAAAATCCCGTTCCCGAAGACTTAAGGTTTCGGCGCGCACAAGTCTTGTCACCCCCATCCAGGAGGTCAGGCCTATAACAAGCATAATATTGGTCAAATCCGGTTCCCAAAAGGCAATGACCGCAAGAATGAGAAAGAAGGATGGAAAACAGAGCATAACGTCCACAAAACGCATGATCACTTCATCCACAAGCCCGCGGAAATAGCCGCCCACAAGCCCCAGACAGGTACCGATGGATATGGCAATGCCTACGGCCACAAAGCCCACCCACAGCGAAACACGCCCCCCATAGAGCAGGCGAGAGAAAACATCACGTCCCAAGCGGTCTGTGCCAAGCCAGAAATCCGCTGACGGCGCCTCAAGAATATGCTCAAGATGGAGCTCATTGGGCGGATACTGGGCAAGGAGGGGAGCAAGGAGAGCTGCAAGAGACATGACAAGCACGATACCAAGACCAAAGCTCAGTTTTCCATAGGCGGCAAGCCACGCTTTCACATAGGCTGCGCGTGAGATAGTGCTTGCAGAGGCGTTTGCCTGCTTAGCCATTGTCGCCTCCTTGGCCCTGACGGATACGTGGATCGGCCAGTCCGTAGCAGACATCGGCCAGAAGATTGCCAAAGAGTGTGAGCACACTTCCGAGCACGAGATTGCCCATGATCATGGTGTAGTCACGGGCCATGACGGCGGCATAGAAAAGATTGCCAAGACCTGGCAGGGCAAAGACCGATTCAATAATGACACTTCCGCCAATGAGCCCCGGCACGGAAAGGCCAAGCAGCGTGATCACCGGCAGAAGCGCATTGCGCAGACCATGGTGAACCACGACCTGATAGGCAGAAAGCCCCTTGGCCCTCGCTGTGAGCATGTAATCCTGACGCAGGACTTCGAGCATGCATGAACGCATATAGCGGGACATGCCGGCAAGACCGCCCACGGTATAGACCATGATGGGGAGGGTGAGATGCTTGGCAAGATCCAGGAATTTCTCAAAGCTTGTAAAATGCTCATAGCCCATGGAGGTTAGCCCTGAGATAGGAAGAAGCTTATGGTCGATGCCAAAAAAGCTCATGAGCAGAAGCGCAAGCCAGAAGGAGGGCATGGCAAAGCCCAGAAAGACAAAGACCGTCAGCGCGTGATCAAGCAGGGAATTTTGCTTACAGGCAGAAAGGATACCGGCCGGAATGGCAAAGAGCAGAGTAAGGATCAGGGAAATGACGTTCATGGAGACCGTCAGGGGCAGGCGCTCGAGGATCTTTGTCATCACAGGCCTGGCATCGGCACTCATGGAATTGCCGAAATCAAAGTGCAGAAGTCGCCAAAGCCAGTCGAGATACTGCTCAGACAAGGACTTGTCGAGCCCATAGACCGCCTCAAGCCGTGCTCGTGCGGCCTCCCCGGCCAGGGGATTGAGGGTCACCTCCATATCTGTGGGGGAGCCAGGCGCGAGATGGATGACGAGAAAGGAAATGATGGTGATGCCAAAAAGAACCGTCACAATCCAGAGCAGTTTGCCGAAAATGCGCCAGAGGAGGGCGCCTTGGGAGGAAAAAGCCATATTATCCCGCCGTGCGGCTCATCCACTGCCGCACAATCTGAACTTCCTCATTCCAGCCAGCTGTAAGGCGCACATCGAGAAAGCTCTTGTAAAGGGCATCCAGCAGATCGAGAAAGTTTTCAATAAGATCAATCTTTTCCAGAAGCAGGGCGTCCGGGTCATCGTCGGCGCTTTCACTGCTTTCAATTTTGGGGGTACGGAGACTATTGATGGAAAAGTCCTGCGCTTTGAGCACGCACTGAAATTCTGCACTATCCTTCTTCACAAGCAGCAGAGCGCGCACGACTTTTTTCCCCGTACCAAGACCATAGCGCGCCTCGCTCAGGGGCGAAAAGACACCGGAGACCGATGCCGTCTCCCGTGCATCGCCATTGCCGCCGGCAACCACAATGCGCTGCTCCATGGAGACAGAAAACTGTTCCCCTCTGGCATCCACAAAACCGTCAGGCGCGAGATCACTCTTGCACCAGAGCCAGGTCAAAAATTCCTGACCAAGAATATCATCAACGGATTCCGCATACTCTGACATGCCAACCTCGGCTCATCGTAAGACTATGACGCGTCGCCACCATAGGCCACAAATTGTGTTTCTTCCAGGCGCTCGACAGCGAGCATGCCCTGTTCATCGAGAGATCTTTCGGCAAGACCAACGGGCGTAATCTGCTCAAGATGCAGGTCAAAGCTCTGCTGGAAATAGTCCATAAAAAGATCGACCATCTTACCGTGGGTTGAGCCAAACCAGAGTTCATTGCGCTCAAGGGACCAGATGACATTGAACTCGGCCGGAATGGGCAGAAAGCGCTGACGCAGCTTAAGGATCACCTGTTCTTTGAGTTCTCTTTTACGCTCGCGCGCCACATACTTCTTATTCAGCTCAAGCATCCGCTTCTGCTCTTCCTTGAGCGCAAGCGTATAATGCTTTTTCAGCACGGCAGCCGGAATACGTCGCGTATCCAGGCGCAGAGAAAAAACAATAAAGCGGCCTTTATAGGGTTGGGACTGGCTCCAGGTGGTATCAAGCATATCATCAAAGGAGACCCAGCCAAAGGCACGTTCCTCGGGGAGATCATCAATATCGTGAAACGCGAACTGTTTAAGTTTTTCAGGCACAGTCGGCCAGAACTCCTCTGGAATGGCGTCCCTGACCCGAAAACGCGTAAAGCTGCATGAAGGATTGAGAAAAGCCATAGACGCTCCTTTTGGCACCGGCAAGGCCGAGCGAACATCTATGTTATGTCAGGTGAGGTCGTTGAGCAAGAGAGCAGATAGCCCTATGCCAAAAAAATCAGGAAATCGCCACGTATCAGCAGGACAAGGAAGACGCATAGAAAGAGAAAAAGCACGTGCCTCGCTCTATACATGGGTTGGGTCTCAACCAGTGAAGACCACGAAGAACTATTCTGTTCAACGAATCGGCAAAGATCAGAGCCATTTTCCAGACTGTCTCCTCAGCATCGCAAGGAGTAACAGTCACATGAAAACGCGCAATTTGACGTGCGTATGAGGAATTGCTATACTTATCTCAAGAAAAAAGGAGGTATCACTACTCGCCTAACAGAATCTTCGTACATTAATGACGATTTGTCCGATAGCAAAAGTCACAATAAACACAAAAAATGAGTACCTATAAGTATATTTACGTTATTTTATTAATATTATTAAAAATATAAATACTAAAAAAGAAAATAGTATGCAGACAAAAAAACTTCTGAAATTATACAATTTATACCAGGAATATTAGCTAATACTAAAGTTCATACATTCTCATCAAGTAAACAAGCAGCCGATTTTCTTTGGAAAATCAAATATTATTTTATCTGGAATATCATGTCATGCTTTGAGGGAATTTCAGTTTCAACAGCAGATACATAAGCCATTCTTAATGGATGCAATATAGATAATATAAGAATACACGATAGGCTAAAAATAATAGAATACGATCAAACCTTGAAAAACCTCTGCCATGATATTCAGAAGGCTTATTTTTTCCAGATCGTTATACACTGATTGAATTTCATAAACTTATAGCAAAAGATGAGATAGAAGATATCAACTTGTACATTTTAGAAGAGAAAATGTAAAATTTAGAAATGTAACATGGAAGCCACCACACTATAGCGAACTAAAATATTATTTGGAATATATAGATAAATATATTACTAATAATGAAAATAAATTAGAAAATGCATTAGTAATATTTTTAAAATTATCAAGAATTCAGTTTTTTCCAGATATTAATAAACGTACAGCGATATTATTTGCTAATGGTTATTTGATGATAAATAATATTTCTCCAATACTTATACTAAATAAAGAAAAATCAATTTTTTCAAATCTACTAGCAAAATTTTATGAGACTAGATATGCTAATGAAATTTTAAAATTTTTATATGAAATATCAATAATTGAACAAGATAAATTTTAAATCATATAAGATCGAATTTCCTACATAAAAATATTGTCATGTAAATATATATTTAAATAGCTTGAATAATAATTAGATAGTCATACAATACAAATTAATATTGATAGCAGGTATCTTATGTTATCTACAGAAATATTGATTGGAGCTGAATCATTCCGTGAAATCCGAGAAAACAACTATTGTTATATAGATAAAACATCATTTATCGAGGAAATGCTTTCACAAATACCTCCGAAAGTATCTCTGATAACAAGACCACGTCGTTTTGGTAAAACCTTAACGATGAGTATGCTACAAGAATTTTTTGATATAAAAAAATCAAGTAAAGCGCTTTTTGAAGGTCTAAGTATATCAAAAAATAATGAAATATGTTCTAAATGGATGAATAAATATCCAACTGTTTTTATAACACTTAAAGATATACAATCCCTAAGATTTGACGAAGCAAAAGAACTTTTTCAAGGATACATAACAAGACTTTATGATGATCATACCTATCTTTTAGATAGCAGTAACGTTTCTACTTCAGATAAAAAAAGAATTGACAATATAGTAAAGGGAAAGTTAAGTTTTTCTGACACTGTATTTAGCCTCTTTAATCTCACACACGCACTCGAATCATATTGGAATAAACAGATTATCTTGCTTATTGATGAATATGATAGTCCTATTCATTATGCTCAAGCAAACGGCTATTACGATGAAATGATTAACTTATTGAGAAGCTTTTTTAGCCAAGCATTGAAGTCTAATTTTTCATTAAAATTTGCAGTCATTACTGGATGCCTTCGTATATCTAAAGAAAGCATGTTTTCTGGATTAAATAACTTTAAGTGTTACAGTATCTCTGATGAAAAATTTTCTGATAAAATTGGCTTTACAAAATCTGATGTTGAAGAACTTATGTCTTCAGCCAATCTCTATGATAAAAAAGATGTATTAAAAGAATGGTACGATGGATATAATTTTGGAAACAATACTAATATCTATTGCCCATGGGATGTCCTCATGTTTGTCAATGATTTACAAGATAATGCAATGTCTAAACCTAAGACGTACTGGAAAAATACGAGTAATAATGATATTATACATACATTAGTGAACAAAGCAAACACTTCAACTAAAGAAAAAATTGAAACTCTCATTTCAGGTGGCACCATAGCAGAACTTTTACCTGAAGATCTGTCTTATGAACACATTTATAATAATGATAGCTCAATCTGGTCTATCCTCTATTTTACTGGATATCTTACAAAAGCAACAAAACAAATTGACGAAGAATTAATATCGCTTATTATTCCTAATCAAGAGATCAAAACTATTTTTAAAGATACAATTTACGAGTGGTTTATAGATACTCTAGACAGTGAAGCTATCAATACATTTATCCAAGCAATATGGCACGCCGACGCCGAGTCACTTCAAAAAATAATGACAAAAATCCTCTATTCTACGATCAGCTATTACGATAATGCAGAAAGTTATTATCACGGATTTTTTACAGGACTTTTACGTGGAGCAGGTCTACATCCACTATCAAATAGAGAACATGGGATTGGACGACCAGACATTATTATCGAAAACAAAAATTCAAAAACTGCTACTATTATCGAAATTAAAGCGTCTAAAAAATATGAAGATCTAGAAAATGACACGAACAAAGCGCTTCAGCAAATTGAGGTCAAGAAGTACGATTCAACATTTTCTTTCAAAGTTGACACGATCATCAAATATGGTATAGCTTTCTGGAAAAAAGAGTGTTCTGTCAAAGTCACGAAAAAAAGCATCTAACCTATTCTTGGGAAAAGGGTTTGCCGCAGCCAACACACTGTAAATAACATTATTGCCATATCGTAAACTGGCAGCCGCTTATGGGTAGAGGCCGTATGGCTGCAGTCATTTTTTCAAACCGCCATGAAATTGACGAATTTTGAGCAAAACTCAGATCTCGTGACCTAGACTTCAAAAAATTGCTTTAGGCAAATTTTGAGCCATTTTGGGGCCTTCTCGAGTGTATGGCTGAAAATCCGCATGAATTCAGAGTTTTTGCTCACATTTTTTGAGGATCCGCAATTTCATGCTCTACCAACGCGTTTTCCTTTCTTTTTTTCCTCGCATAACCGTTTTTTTCAAAGAGCAGGGTGGTTTTTTATCGAATAATACCTGCTATAACGTGACAAAAATAATCTTCTAAAAACATCTCTTTTTTTACTTGTTACAGAGAATACGAGCTCAGATAAATAATGTGTTATGAAATATCCATCTCTCAATATAGGGTATTCGAACTTTCTTGAATTCAGACAAGAAAACTCTTTTTATGTTGATAAAACAGATTTTATCGAAGAGCTTACTACTAATCTCAATAAAGTTTCGTTAATAACGCGTCCTCGTCGTTTTGGAAAAACGTTAACGCTCAGTACAATAAAAGAATTTTTTGAAATTGGAAAAGACTCACACGATATTTTTTCTGAACTCAAAATCTCAAAGAATAAAGATATTTGTGACGCCTGGATGAATAAATATCCAGTTATTAGTATATCTTTAAAAAGTATAAATAAGCGATCTTTTGAGCTTTCTCTTTTAAACTTTTCTGAAATTATCAATGAAATCATTGATGAACACCATTACCTGCTTGAAAGCACTAAGCTAACGACTACGCTTCGTCGTCAATTAGCATCTTTTACCGAAATTGATAGTAATAAAAGCTATGAATATGAAGGCCAGTTAAGTAACGCCCTTAAAATTCTCACAAGAGCTTTTTCACAACATTGGTCCCTGCCTGTCATCTTGCTCATTGATGAATATGACGTGCCTTTGTCATCATCTTATGAACATTCTTATTACAATAAAATGACAGATTTTATGAGGGGCCTTCTTGGAGAAGTCCTTAAAGATAACAAATACCTTCGTTTTGCCGTACTTACCGGCTGCCTTCGCATCACTAAAGAGAGTATTTTTACTGGTCTTAATAATTTTGTTAGTTATGGTATTACCAATAATATATTTTCTGATAAATTTGGCTTTACAGAAAATGAAGTTCAAAATATACTTTTAGAGTATGATCTTTTAGATAAAAAAGATGAAATCAAAGAGTAGTATGACGGTTATAATTTTGGTAATTATCACGCAATGTATTGCCCATGCGATGTCATAAATCATGTACAAAGCTTACTTATTGATAGGAATTCTCAACCAAAAACCTATTGGATAAACTCAAGTGCAAATGCAATCATAACTGATATAATTGAAAGTGAAAATTTCAAAATCGATAATAAACAAGATAAAATATCAGCATTATGTCATGGTCAATGCTTTGAAGCCAATATTGAAGAATTTTTCACCTATGAAAACTTACACAGTTCAGATGATACGCTTTGGAATCTCTTGTTTCTCACAGGATATTTAACACTGAGCCCTTCTTCAAATACGGACGCAAAAGATGGTTACGAGTGGGGCAGGGCGTCTTTTCTTCTGCCAAACAAGGAGATTACAACGATTTTCAAGGCTATGGCAGAAGGGTGGTTTCGCAAAAAAATGCGTGACTTGGACAGAAGCGAGCTCTTTGAGGCCTTCTGGCAAGGAGATGCGCCAGCCTTTGAAAACATGCTCTCTGAGATTTTGCTGCAGTCCATCAGCTATTACGATAGCCAGGCGGAATTTTGCCATGGCTTTGTGGCCGGTCTTTTTACGGGTTCTGGCTACCGTCTGGAATCCAACCGCGAATATGGCAATGGTCGGCCAGATCTTGTGATTGTCGATGAACGCCATCGGCGTACGGCCATCATTGAGGTGAAATTCACCAAAGACCTAAAACTTTTTCCCCGTCTAGCTAGCGATTGTCTTTCTCAAATCAATGCCCAAAGCTACCAGGAACCGTTTGTGAATGTCTTGCATTCTCAGATAGTGCTTTGGGGGCTTGCTTTCTGCCAAAAACGCTGCCTGGCCAAATGCCTCAAAGAGGCTGAGCTTTCTCATACCCCTGGTGCCTTGTCTCAGTGACTGTCAGGCCCTTTGCGCTGAGCTTGTCGTGTGTGCGAACATGGAATCTCTAGAGAATTGATGCCAAAGTCCACAAATGCGCCCTATCTGGGCATGACGAGCTTTGTCTCATAATGCTAATTATGTAAACAAAAATATCTCAGACTTTTCTCTTGTTCTTTGCAGGCCGTTCTCCTGCTTGTGTCTCCTCTCTGACCAGCCTATAGTGAAAAAACCTTCTTTGTCCCACAATCCCTGAACCAAGCCGTACTGCCATGCCCCAAAGACCATCGGAAAAATCAGCCCGTTTCTCTCAGAAGAAGCCTCATCACACGCCTCAAACAGGCGAAACGCCCAATCCGCGTTTGAACAAGGCCATTGCCCAAAGTGGCCTGTGTTCGCGCAGAAAAGCCGATGAGCTCATTTTTCAGGGCAAGGTCAAAGTTAATGGCAAAACTATCGTTGATCCCGCGTGTCGGATCGCTGAAAACGATCTTTTGGAGGTTTCCGGGCAAAGGCTTGTTATCGCTCAAAAGCATGTCTACCTCATGCTGCACAAGCCCATTCAGACAGTTTCCACAGCTTACGACCCAGAGGGTCGAACAACTGTCCTGGATCTCTTACCGGATCAGTACCGCTCAGTACGACTCTTTCCCATCGGTCGTCTCGACTATTTTTCTGAGGGCTTGCTCCTCATCACCAATGATGGAGATCTCGCCAATGCCCTCATGCATCCCTCGTTTCACCTTCCCAAAACCTATCAGGTGACTGTCCGAGGCTTTGTGCCCAAGGAGACGCTTGCTCGTATGCAAAGCGGCATGTGTCTTGAAGACGGTACACAGCTTCTGCCTGTTGAGGTGCACGCCAAATGCCTGGGGCACGACACAAGCCTGCTTACCATGACCCTGCATCAAGGGATCAACAGACAAATCCGCAGAATGTGCGAGCAGGAAAAGCTGACGATCCTGAAGCTTGTGCGCGTGGCCTATGGCCCGCTTACCTTAGGTGATCTTGCTTTGGGAAAGGTTCGCGAGCTTTCCGCCCAAGAGCTTGCAGCGCTCTCCCAAACACGCAAGCACGCAAAACGCACACGCCCTCCCCTTTCCCGCAGCAAAAACACTCCTCAGAGACCAAAGAGCACACAATCACGATAAATGAGCCTGTTTAACAGGCCTGATTTTTCGAGCAGGTCAGCAAAAACGTGAAAAGCCCCTCCAAAGAGGGGCTTGTGGCTATGTCGGCTTGTGCGATCTCACGGCCTTGCGTGTGGGCGGGAAAAAGGCGGAAGACTTTTCTTCAATTTTGCCCCATAGCTTGCCAAAGCTTTCTGAACGGCTGCCTGTTCGGCTTCCGGGCTTGCGGGGATCTCTTGCAAAAGTTCCCTGATATTGATCACATACGTCTTCTTGTTCAACTTGACCCGAGTACTGATACCCACGACAAACTTCTGGCCTTGCTGCTTGCCACTCGGGTTTGCCCAAAAGCGGGTGATGACAATGTCTACAGGCAGCGTATCACGCGTTTGCTCTTCAGCCCGCACAAGTACAGAGGCGCCCTTCTCTTCCAAAACCTTCTGCACCTGGCTGCGGATAAGCTCTTGAACGGTCTGATCGGCCGGAAGCCGCAGGAGGCGTTTACCCGAGGCAGTCGGCACAGAGCCTATGATGCGACTGGGATCATTCGGCTCTTCTCCATGATAGCTCTGCACGCCAAAGCTTCCGGCTGTTTTTGTCAAACGCCTGTTATCCTGACATTGTGCGATATAGACACTTTTGATCTGGGCGGCCGTGGCCATAGCAAAATGCTCTTCCATAACAATCCCGAAAGAAAGACATAGCGCGACAATCAGACAAATACGGCAAAGGAATTTCCCAACCATAGACACCATCCTTAGGATATACCGAGCAAAAGCCCCCTGCCCTCACGCAGCGTTTTGTCCATGTAAAGACAAAACGCTTTGACCAATCAGCGTGATAAGCTGCTCTGAAATCCACCAAACGCTTGGGCGAAAACGAGCACTCCACAATCCCCGTGGATCACGTGGTTTTGTTTCTCACGCTCCCTGTGCCTTGGCCGCTTTGTTGTGGGTAGACAAGGAGATACCTCAGGCGCAGGACAAAAGCATGTGCCATGCACGCGCACGCAAAGCCTAAAAGCAGAAACTGCTTGTTTTACAGGATTTCTCGCGCCTCTAACATGACTTCACGGCCCATACGGTCACCGCCTTCGCCACTGTAATTTTCAGCATAGATGCTGACAGAGTCTACGACATTAATGGCGACATCCCGCACAGTTTCACTTTCATCCTGAGCAGCTTCAAGAACCTTGGTAAGATTATCCAGAAGCTTACGTATACCGCCGACATTAACGCCCTCGCCCAGCATGTCGGCGTATCGGCCGAGACCTGCCTGACGCAGCCTATTCTGCGCACTGTTCATGACCGTGAGGATTTCGCGAGGTGTGTTCTCCTTGCGATTGCCTTCATTTTGGCCCATACGGGTAATGACCGTTGCCAGAGAGAGACAATGCTTAATGGATTCTCGCGTATCTCCCGAACGCTTCCCTCGTGTCTGCATACCAGGTGCACGTGAGTCTTCGGCATCCTGGGCACTGATGGTGCTACGATAGATGCCATAGGTCTCGCACTTGAGGAAAAGGCGTCTTGACTGACCTGACTCCTTAGGCAGCGCAAAATAGTGGAGCGTACGCATACCCCCCATCAATCCCCCCATACCTTCGGGGATATCAAGGCCGCGGGGCATGTTCTTATGACCGTCCACCTGCAGCTGATGATAGGCCTTGGCATGGGTTGAGGTGCGCATATAGACTTCCTTGCACGTATCAAGCCACTGGTAGAGCTTGCCATCGGGATCAGCCACGGAGAAGGAACCACGCTCGTTATACTCGCCCTTCTTGACGGTTGCTGCGTGCAAGGCAAGGGTGAGACAGGCAACGTTACGAGGCGTTGCCGCATAGCGATGTCCATTGCCTTCCAAAGCCGCACGGATGATATCCTGTCCACGCTGAATGCGTGAAGCCAAAATTTCCTTGAGCTTATCCACGTTTTGGGGCCGCTCTGCCTGTGGAGTATTGGCAAGCATGGCCTCATACTGCTGCTTGCGGAAGGTGAAGGTATCTCTTCCAACCTGAACCTCAAGTCGCTCAGGCAGCGGGAATGGCTGGGTAGGCTCAGCAGGTTGAGCATTGTTCATCGTTTGGACCGCAACATAGTTCTTGGCTTCCTTAAGCCCCGTCTCTCCCATGGCCCTGGCCGCAGCTTCTGCCGTATGGGTGGCATTGGCGACATTTTGTTCCGTAAAGGTTGCAAAGGCCTTGTCAGCGCTTGCTCTGGCTATGGTCAGCTTGGCGCAGCCTTCGGCATCAATATCTAGATGAGCGCCCGCAGAGGCGGCAAAGGCCCGCAAGAGTCCCTTTGCCTGTTCAGAAAGCGGCTGATCACAGTGATAGACAAGATTGTCGCCATCCACATGGCCACGCCAGGCCACGCGCGTTTCCGGAATAACCGCAAGATGCTTGAGCGGCACTTCGCCCTTGCGACTGACCCAGGTGGTGGGCGAGGTCAGCTTTTCAAGATTTTCAATGGTTTCAATGGCCTTTTCCTGGGTGACTGGGCCTGCGCTTGCCAGGTCGTCATACAGCTTGAGCTGATTTTCAGCGACAGAGAGCACCTTGGCCAGGGAATCCTTGAATTCACGCTCCTTCTTGTCGATATCGGTATGGATCCTCTGGCGCAATTGCTGCTCTTGCGGTGAGATCCCCTGCTCCTCAGGGTCAAAGGACTTACGGTAATCGGCAAAAAGCTGCTCTACTCTGCCTGACTGCTGCAGAGTCCGCAAATCAAGCACACCCTGGAGCTTGGCAAAACGCGTATCGTCATCGAAGACCGAAAAATTCTTAAAGCGAGGCTTTGTGGAAAACCCGTAGGTATCCTTAAAGGAAAGATTGTCATCCACTTCCAGGAAACGGCCATTGCTCTCCAGGGAATGGCCGGGGTCAATGGCGAAGAATGTCCCAGGCTGCCCGTTTGCGCCCTGGATAAAGCCCTTGTTCTGGCCACGGGAGCCTACGGCGTCACGGTCAGCCGTAACCAGGAAAAAGGCCTTGTAGCGGCCAAGACTCTCCACCTGCTGCCCATTGGGCGGCACAATCTGTCCATCCTTGATATAGCCCCTTTCCATGTCATGGTAGCCATCGGCGAACTTGGCCTCCAGCATCAGCTTGGGGTGCCCGTCAGAATACTGGCCGCGTACAATGGAAAGCTCCTGCGTGGGGACTCCGGCAAGCCGTGTCAGGTCGTTGGCCAAGGCCTCAGTCACGGCTCCGGCAGAAGATTTGTTCGCCGATGTTGCGGTTTGCAGGCGATAGAGCTGCCCTGCTTTGCGCCCAATCTTGATGCGCTCAGGACGCATGAATTTTCCCGCTGAAGCGGCCTTCTTCGTGAAGATGCGCTGACTTTCATTGTAGTCGAGCTTGACAATGTGCCGGTCTGTAAAATGCTTGAAAATGGGTGATTTTTCAAAGGCGGCATCGCCAGGCTTCACCGAAAGCACCGCATCACGGATCTGAACAAAGAGTTCCTTCTTGACGCTTGTGATTTCCTGGTTGCGCCATTCATCGGGGTGCACATGGGGAAATTTCTCGCAAAAAGCATCGTAAATGGCGCTATTTTTGTCCTGCATGCCCTGCTCAAGCACGTAATCGGCCACAGCTGCCATGCCGGCCGGATGAGCACGGCCAAAAACCATAATCTGCTCGCGCAGAGGCAGTCCCTCACATTTGTGAGCAAGGGTCGGATGTTGTTGTTTGAGTGTCTCCAGGGCTTTTTGGCTTTCGTCGGAAGAGATGTCAGCAAGCATCCCCTTGCTGTCTTCAAGAGACCAGTCGTTTTTATAGATAAAGCCAGGCTCAACGCCATTGGTCTTAAGCTTTTCAAGAAGCACGGGATTGGTTGAGGAGCTATTGATGCGCATGCCCACACCAAGCCAACCGCTCTTGATCTTATCCTCAATGGAGGTTTCCCCCTTCTTGAAGATGGTCTTGAGATTGCGCAGGCCTGTGGGCTCATTGCCCCGGAACTGTTTGTCATAAATATTGCCCTTGCCGAGATGATGGACACGGGTATCCATCTTCACGCCAAGGTTAACTTTCGAGCGAACCGTCTCAATCCCTGAGGCAATACGCTCAGAAGCTACACGAGCCAGGTCACTGGCCGACTTCACGTTTTTCAGATCAACATCTTCCAGGGGATACTTGGTAATATCCGCACGCAGATGCTCACGCATGTCCTTAGACAATTCCTGCACCCTGGGATCTGTGTCTATCTGACGGTTGAGCTCACCGATGAAACGTTTTTCCTTAATCGTGTTCAGGCTTGAGAAAACCGCTTTGACATCACAGGCACGCAAGGACTTCTGCATCTGGGCTCGAGCCCCCAGAACCGTGTCAAAAGCATGTTCGCCAAAGACGCCATGCTTTCGAGACAGAGCCTCGCGAAAGGCATTCATACTGGCGATATTGGCATCTTTCCCTGAGGAGAAGATAAATTTGCCAAGCTTCGCGGTATGGCTTTGGGTATTAACAAGAATATCTCGGAAACCAAAGGACGTGGAATTGGCGATTTGCTGAAATTGTTCAAAGGTAACGCCCATGGTGTGCTCCTACGACAAAAGCCCGTAATTGTGCAGTTGATAGGTCTCAATGGTCTCTGTGCTTGTTGTTTTTAAGCCGGCGCTGATGCGCTCAACCCAGATATCGCAGAGCTGAAGGATCCTTTCCAAGGTTGTCACAAATTCCTCGGGATATTTCGCGATACCTGCACCATCAAAGAAGTAGTTATAGATAACCGTCTCGCTTTCACTTTCGAGCGTAAAATAGCCGCCCGCGGTCTCTTCTCCAAAAAGTGCGCCCACCAGAAGATCACGGTAGACAGCCTTGGGGGCATCCTTGGGGAGCTTAATGATCTCCACAAAACACAGGACCTTGCCCGTATCCTTCACAAACTGCAGATTGACATTGTACGCATCGTCGACGCGAACAGATACCAGGCCCGTATCATCACAAACAAGTGACTCCAATTCCGTCAGTTTACGTACTTCAGCGAGAAAAGCCTGATATTCTTCCATGGTCTGCATTGTCTGTCTCCTTGCAATGGGCCTCTATAACAAAACGTGAACGGAAAGCGCACAAAGGCCTAAGCTCTCTTATATGAATGTGTAGCTGCGCTAGGTAACACCCTGTATTTCTTGAAGATCAAAGCTACGGGAAGGGAGAGAAGTCCTTGCCAAAAAGAACACCTTTCACAGCTTCTCCTTGGGTATCAACACAAGTTTTGGACGAAGCCCAAGATATCAGTTCTGCAAAGACATTGTTCTCCCAGGCCAAAACCCGAACGTTGCCCGCTGCTCACGCTTGCCAGAATAATCAAAACATTATACGTATAAGAAACTCTAAGTAGGAGTCCTAAGCATCTCTCATCAGCGTTACGACATAGGCTTTAAGGCCAAAAAGAAACGCAATCTCTGTTTCCTTGCCACGCTTAGCTCTGGCAATATGATAGGCTGGGATCAGATGTACGCTTGTCGCTACGCTATGAGCGTGCCTGGCGTTTACAAGCACCCCACCATGTGCATAACGCCTGACGTTTACGAAATGTTCAAAGAACTGAGGTGGATCAACCGACCCTGAACGTATTTGGCTTGCACAAGATTCATCCAGAAGGCGCGAGGTGATCGACGCGTGTCTTCCAGGCACAACGTCAAGCATAGAACAAAAAGGCAAGAAGTCCAAGAGTCGGCTTTCGTCATTTCTGACTAAGCCTAAACCAAGGAGGATGTATGCGGCGCATACTGGTACTTTTTCTCGCTCTGATGCTCTATCCCTTAAGCTCTCAGGCCCAAGGGCCAGTCAAACAGCTGCCAGGCGACCTGACACTTGAGCAGGCCCAAACCGTGCTCAATGCCGCCCTTGCGAAATCGAAAGCCCAGGGTGTTCCCATGAACATCACGGTTGTGGATGCCGGTGGCAATCTCAAAGCCTTTGCCAGAGAAGACGGTGCTTTTCTCGGCAGCATTGATGTGTCCAAAAAGAAAGCCATCACCGCCCGCTTCTTCAATATGTCCTCAGCTGATCTCGGTGCTGCCGCTCAGCCGGGCAAGGAGCTCTTTGGCATTGAAGTCACCAATGGCGGTCTTGTCATTTTTGGTGGCGGCGAGCTTCTCGTGCACAATGGTGTGATCGTGGGTGCCATCGGTGTCAGTGGCGGTTCCGTTGCCGAAGATACCGCTGTTGCCAAGGCCGGAGCCGCAGCTCTGAGTAATGCAGCCAAGAAGAAAAATTAACCAAAAAGCTCAGCTCGTAAGGCTTTGAAAATAGGGCTATGCGCAAAAAGCTTGAGCTGTAAGCCCCCCCTTTTGAGCCCTTTTTGTCATTGATAAACCACAAAAGCCCGGTGAAATACCGGGCTTTTGTGGTTCAGAAGATGACCAGGGATTACGCAGGCACAAAAAACGCGCAGTGCCTTGCAACAATATTGGGGACTATCTCATCTCGTGGGTTGGGCTTTGTTTTTTTATGGTGGCCTAAGGGGACTTAGGGGCTGCGATGTTAGCCCCCTATGGAGAGCTTACCCTTGCAAGGAGATTCGGTGATTATGATAAATAGCGGCGCTTCTCTTCATCTTTTCTCTTCTTGGCGTTGGTCTATACATCACACGCACATAGGCTGACATCAAGAAACATCGCTATTCTTAGCATTATCGTAGGGCAAATGCGCTTAGCTTTTTCATGACGCGCAAGTCTTCTTGTGTTGTCAAATTCCCTTTCCCAAGGCTCTGGAATGTGGCTCTTGACGCTTTTGCACAAATGCTTAATAAAAAAAACGGGCGATGTTCCCGCAGCGCCCGGCGGGACAGGCACCCGCTGTTACAAGTTGGTTGACAACAGTGATTTTTTGCCTATGCCCCTAGGGAGCCCTTTACTCCTTAGGGGCTTTTTTCATCCCTGGTCTACTTCCGTTGTCGAACAAAACTGTACGAGCAGAACGGAAACCAGTATGACGAACACGATCAGCACGAAACAGGCAAAAAACCCCCAAGTAAGATATCGGGCATAGGACTGCTCATTTTCGGGAGCCTGCCCCTTAAAGCTAGATTATGCTGTTTATGACTGTTCAGGTAGGATCGATTAACCTGGCAATGCAGAGGCAGGTTGACTCAGGGGGACACTTGATTCCGATGACATGTTTTCTTCCGAGAGAGTCTCTTTTCTCCCGGTATTAGATTCCTACCAGACAACCCTCCTCTCCCATCATAGGGATATTATGCCCCATTACCAGTCAAACTCCCTGTAACCAAACTACAAACTACTCTTGGTTCTTTAAACTTTCAGGGCAGGAAGGGTCTTCAAGCAGACGCTGAAGATGGCGAAGACTGTTCCAGTGCGCATACAGGATTCCCATGACACCAGTTTGAACAAGGTGCCCAAGTGTCGATTCAGGCAGAGACATGATCACCTTCCGATCAACACAGCGCAGACCACCCACGCTCTTAGTCTTTCCGGCACATGTGACTTCAAGCACGCTCTCTTTCAGACAGGTAAACGACACTAATTCCTCCAGGGAAGGCTGAAGAGACTCGTGACGTCTGAATTGAGCCATAAGCGCTTCGCGGATATGCTGAAGCGTCTCAGTCGCTTCCCCTTTTTCCTTGAAAAGCCGCTGACCGTTATCCTGCGTAAAGTGCGGGGCATCCTCAGCTATCCCTATGGCAATCTCAGATTTTTTATCTGAAGCTTCCGTAAAATGAGCTTCAATCAACGCAAAGGGATGATTTGCGATCATGAGGGGCAGGTAAGGAGCATTCCAGTGCCCTTTGTCATCGACAAAAATATTCCTGTTCCCCAGGCCAAGCATCGCGTAGGGCACGACACTCTTTGCGTCAGGGAAAATAACAGGGAAGCACTCTGCAGCCCGTATCACCTCGAAGTTCATCAGGGGGACAATGGTCTGCTCTGCCGTAAATGAATAATCAGTCTGAGGGGAATACGAAAGTTTGGCGTGCTGTTTGCTGTTTAGGGGAACAAAAGCGGGTTTTGACATGGCAAACCTCTACCTCCAGGGGGAGTAAAAACCCCCGCTAAGAGCTTCAGAAACTCTCAGCGGGGGTTAGGTAGTGTTACTCTGGTTTCACAAAGTCACGGTAACTGGTCGCACTACTACGCGCTCGCCAACGCAGGATCGTCAACAAGCTGGGAAACACCCACCAGATCTGCTGCCGCGATGGTCTCGTCGGCGGCAAGGGTCAGAGAACCCATAACCGTGGCAGCGGAGGCCGTCACCTGTACAACCGTGTACACGTTGCTGTCTGCGTCCACAGTCCCGTCGTCCAGGAAGGCCACAGCCGTGCCTTCTGTTCCTGTGAATTTGATGGTGCCTGCGGTATACAACGCACTCACCTCAGTTTGGGTGTAGATACCGGTCGATGACGTGGGCAAGGTTCCAAGAGTGCCTACGAAGACCGTGTCGCCTGCAAGCGTCGTCGCCGTGCCTACCGTTAATTCGTCACCCGTGCCAAGGCCGTTGACGTTGATCTGGTCCACTCCCGTTACAAAATCAACGAGGGTGTCGTCGCCGAAGTTGGTTGTGAGTTCCACGATGTCGCGGCCAGAATTGCTGTAGAGGTTGCCATCCGACTCTTCGTATGTAGATTCGCCGTCCGTGGCGTCCGGGTTGCCGAGGTAGGCATTTGCGTCAGTCGTCGCCACCTCGTACGGGTTCGCATCGTCGGCGTCATTTTCTTCCGTGTTTGTCAACGTCACTACCGGGGCAGTAAGAACTAACGGATCTGCCAGTGTCAGCGTCAGTCCTTCGATAGCCGTGCCGGTGGTCGCTGCAAATTCGCCGAAGGTTACTGTGCCATCTGCGCCTTCTGCCGCAGTAGAGGTGTACACGACGTCAGCTTCTCCATCACCGTCAGTATCAAAAGTGATCTCAAGCGTGTCACCGGCCACAGCGGTCGAGCAGTCATCAAAAGTAACTTCTTGGGTCCAGGTCACCTCGTCAACAACCTGGTTGGTAGCGGTTTGGGCAGTTCCAGCGACCGTCGGTTTCGCCGTCGCACCAGTCACCGTCACTGTATTTGTTCCGTCGAAGGTGATTGTTGTTCCATCCGGCACATTTTGGAACCCGCTCCAACTTGTTGATGCAGCCGTGTACGTATTCGTGTACGTAGTACCGTCGATTTCCACCGTCAGGGTTAAGCCATCGGTGAGCGGGCTTACCATGGTCAGTGTATCGGTCGTGCTGTAGTTGGACACTTCAGAAGTAGCGGCGTTAGCTGCGGGTGTTCCGCCAGGCAAACCGATAGCGGCGTTCTGCGCGTCGAGTGCCTCGGGGCTGTCTTCTGTTGTGCGGGTAAAGGTCACCATGAAACCGCTCTCAACAGCGTCGGCCGTGGTTGCGTCGTCCTCTACTTCCATCACCTCTCCCGCCTTCAGGCCCGTATCCGCACGCAGGGTGGTGGACTCCCCGGTTGTCGGATCAGGCTCGGTGGCAAACTCGGACCAAGCTGTACCATCGTAGGTCGACAGGTAATCCTTGCCACTTACGGTCACTGTTATGACATTGCCTGCTTTCAGATTTGCCAGGTCAAATGTTCCAGTGGTGTCCGAGAAAGTGGCCACGATTTCGCCGTAGCCCTGTTCACCGTTTTTGCCCAGCACGACCAGGTCATTGTCTGCGCCAGCATTCACAACCGCCTGGCTGTGCACGCCATTATCGTTGCCGGTAAACGCGTCACCGTCGGCTGCTGCGTAGGTGCCAAACTGCGTGGCATACCAGTCGTCGGTGGACTGTGCGTTGGAATCTACCAGGCTGACCAGCGTGGCATCTGCGGCGCTTGTGCCCTGGTAGAAAGTGATGGACAGGTCATCCAGATTCATCACGCCGTTGGCAAGCGATTCGATGATCAGGCCGTGGCCTGCACCATCTTTGGCCGAAAGCAGCCCTCTGAGCACACTGTCGTTTTCAACGGCGTTGATGATGGCCTGATTGATGGTCTCAGCGGAGACGGTGTAGTTCGTCGTCGTCAAAGAAGCCACGGAAACCTTGCTGAGCACGTTGCTGGAACTATAGGTGTCAGATGAGAAGCCCTTGAAGTTCACAGTAACGTACAGGTTTACGTTGGACGCAGGAGCGGTCGCTAAGGAGAACTCCGCCGGGCCGGTGAGCATGTTGTTGCTCAGTGTCGCACCGTTCAGACCCTCCACGCCTACGGTGGGATCATTGGTGTTAAACACGAACACGGCGTTGTAATTCGTGGGTCCGTAGGTCACGCCTGATCCAGTTCCTCCGGTCATCATGTCGACCTGGTTCACATAGATTTTGTCGGCCCCACTGCCTGCGTTCACGGTCACACCGCCGCCGTTGTCGATTATCCCAATGGTTGCTTCGCCGGTATCTGCGTCTGTAACCGTCCCCACCGTGCCGCTGTAGAACCACACATGGTCATCTCCGGCGCCGGTGTTGATGGCGACTTGTTGCAGGTATTTGTTGTTGACCGATTCGTTGTCGGTCATGTCATCGTACCGGAAGGCCACAAGGTCGTTGCCGGCGCCCGTGTCAATGTTCATGGCAAAATCGACGTCGGCCGCGATGTCGCCGTTTACAGTCATGTTCACCACGTCGTCGCCGGAACCAGTGGCGTAGGTGAAGGCCTGGTTGTACCCGCCCACAGGAGCCAGTTTGTCAAGGCCCTTCACACCGTCCACAGATTTCAGATACTTGTCGTAGGAATCTTCGGTGATTTCGGCAGCAATGTTGATGTCGCCAGTGTAGCCGCTTGTGGCGGCGTCAAAAACAGCCACGTCGTGGAGACCGGCGATCGCATCATCACTGCCGTCATTATAATGCGCTGACAGAAGCTTTGCGGGGTCAGCCCAGGTGAGATTTGGTATCAAGGTTGCCCTGATCGTCCAGTTTGCCTTCCCAGGCACCGATGTAAAGCTGACCATTGACGGTGTCGTCTGCCATGCTCGAGTCTTGGCTGCGTTGATCGCCCACATTGCCTTTGATGGTGTCGCCATTAATGTCTTTGGCCGTGACCGTGACCATGCGCAGGGTATTAGCATCACCACCATAGGTTCGCCCACGCCCGGCACATCCATGGACTTGTCCTTGTGCGTACGTTTCTGCAGCACAGGCAGTTCCATGCTTTCCAGACTGTCACAGGACGAAAGTCTCGCCCGCGCCCAGCCACAACCGGTATTGACTTCACCCATGTTTCGAACCAAAAACACACCAAAAAACCCAAAAATCCTTGAATAGAGAGATTTGTAAGACGTTTCAATGCGCCCTATCAGCAAGCCTTCAAGGTTGACGCCTGCTCCTGAAGGCACAGCATAGCAAACAAGGTTTCTGAGCAGATCGTGGCTTGACGAGAGCGTACCCTTCCTTTTTCAGTCTTCAGTCATTGCTGTGCAAAACGCTGACATTGTGGCGAAAAACGCGATTTCTGCCAGACCTGCAAAAATACCGTTTGCACCAAGGCTTTCTGCACAATAACTCAGACCACCCCTGGAACGGCCTTCTGCTGAGAACCAGTATGCCCACAACGACATGAGATTGTGCGGGAACTGACGGAAGGTGTACACAGGAGATGCATACAATATGGGGTGACAAGTTTTCGTGGTGTTTTGACTAAGCGGCGGCGATTGGATACTATGATTGCATGACAGGAGGTGTTGTGTATGTCCTCGATCTTGGTGTTCGATACCCTTGAGTACAGCAAGGCTCTCCAAGATGCGGGCATGGATCGCACGCTCGCTGAGCTGATCGCCAGAAAGCAGCGCGAGGCGTTTGAAGAAGTTCTCGATGCTCGTAAGCTCGTAACCAAGCAGGATTTGCAGCTTGAGATCGAAAAAGTCCGGGCTGATTTGACGCAGAACATCGAAAAAGTTCGCTCGGATCTGAAGCTCGATATTGAAAAGCTTCGTGGGGAGTTCCGAACAGAGATTGAAAAAAGCAGGGCCGAAGCCACAAAAATGAACCACAGCATGCTCAAGTGGATGATCGGCATTTGGGCCAGCATGGGGCTTGGACTTCTCCTTGCCATGGCGAAGGGCTTTCACTGGTTAGGCATGTAACCATTGGAAAAACAAATTTTTCCCCGGTCGTGATTTCCCTGAAGCGAGATAGCCCGTAATCATTCTCCCTATAAGAGTTTCACGGTTTTGTGCGCTGCATTTGCTGTGGAATACTTGTACGACTGTCTTCCTCTCTTGGGACAAAAATGCATGTTGTTGATCTCAGAAAAAACTTACCCCTAGGCTGTGTTAGGGATACCATCTCGTTCTCTCAGGCCATACCTGATCTTAGCCCCATGACATCGTGTCAATAATGTTGCTATGAGATGAACGAAATCCTACAACTCTTACTGAACATGAAAAGGTAAGTTTTCCTCTCTTTTTTGCGCTAAGACCTCCTAAGAGCAGCCAAATATCTTGACCTGGCATTTCTGCGCTTCCACACGCAAACACTCTCCCTCATGTTCTTGACGTTGCCATAAAAAAAACCTCCCGGTTTTGGCCAGGAGGTTTTTTTCTACGCTATGTTCATGGAAAAGGGGCTTGCGTCCTCTTTTGGCATTTTGGCGTCTCTCCTACCTTTTGAGCAGGCCCCAAAAAGCGCTTTTCTCTGCCTAAGCCCATGGCCAACATTGTGGCCATGGGCTTTTGTGGCTAGCTTCTTAAACCGTGACACAGACCGAGCTATCGTAGCGATACTCGTCGATGATCAAAGAGACCTTGTAGGAACCAGGGGCAAAGCCTTCCAGACTCACCGGATACTCCACGGCGCGGTCATCGGCATCCATGAAGGTTCCAACACACATGGCAAGGAAGGGTCTGCGTGTTGTGGGCACAAAATAAGCCCGTGTCTCGCCCTCACCTTCCAGCAAAAGCATGACCATCTGTCCCTTCTCAAAGGTTCCCTTCAGCACCAGGCGATCCACTTCCTTGGCAAGCCGCACATGGTACTTGTCAGGTACATCCCCTCCTTCAGGCAACTCAGGCACCGTCTCAAAGACTTCGGTCACGCCAAGGCTGCCCAAGAGTTTCCCCTTGCCAAAAGAGAGCTGATCTTCCTCGCAGTAGAGGGAGAGCTTTTCTGCGCGGTAGTAGTTGGCAGGAACGTGCATCTCATACATCACCTTCTCATCCTTGATCTCCACAGTCACCGAATTCAGCGTGAGATACTTTTCATCGTCGCCTCTGTACTGCACAGGCGGGCAATTGCAATACTCGCCCTTGAAGACGCCGATACCGCCGGAATGCACCATATAGTGCCCTTCTCCGTAGTATTCGACATTGGAAATATAGCAGGAGAAGAAGGCAGCCCCGCGCTCTTTGCCAAACTGCCACACCTGGCGAATTTCCCTATTCTTGGGATCAATTCGGTAACGCACGCCACGCGAGAAATTGTCCTTGGCAGGCACGTACTTTTCTTTGACCTTGGCGCGCCAGTGGCCGTTATCAAAGCACATGACATCGCCATCCGGGCAGATCAGGCAGGCATGCTGCTCATACTGCCAGTCAAACTTGGCAAGATCGCCAACGGGCGTAAAGAAGTATTTTTGCATATCTTCAGGCCAGTTTTCAGGATCGCCAATAATCCAGTTGAGAGCCCCAGTCTCATAGTCCAGATTGATAATGGCATCCTGATGGCGGCCGGAAAAGGTCAGAGAATGGGTCTTGGCATCATACCAGACGGCGTTATTGTGGAACCAGTCGTGTTCATCCTGAGAGCCTGAGCCTGCGGCATTGGTCGGCAGAACCTTCTGGTAGTCCCATGTTTTGAGGATTGCGCCGCTTTTCCGATCCACAAGCACGCACATATCTTCGACGGTACCGCGGCCCGGCTCCTGGGTCAGAATAAGGAGATTGCCGTCTGCCATCTCAAACTGATCGTGGTGATAGCCACCGGGCAGGCGATACTCGGCATAGATCTTGCCGATCATGCCAAATTCAAAAAGCCCGGTTGTATGGTAGGGAGGCATAAGCAGGCGATGGGTACCCATGAGGAGGTGGCCGTTGCGCACGCGCTTAAGATCAAAGGCGAGATTGGCTGTGAGATACCAGCGCACGTCGCCCCTATAATCATAGGGGCAACGTTGCCGGGGGATGTGGGGCTTAAGAAGATGAGTTTGCCTGCCAGGTACTCGGCTGTTGTCTCAATTTTTGTGGGGCTATGTACGCCTTCAGGGGCAGGATCGGTTTTGATGCTGAGATTTGTGCGCTCACCCGTTGAGAGGCAAATTTCCACACAGTTTTCAGAGTCTGCATAGAGCCCCAGGATGGGCAGATAATGCTCTGTGGAGCTTACAAAGGACCAACGAATATCACCGGCTGCCTCTTTGCCGCGCACACAGATCTCGACGCTGCAGGGAGAAGCTGTTTGAAAATAGACCAAGGCCGTCAGAGGCGCGATACCATAGGGGTTGAGCTTCACATAGGGTTTTTCAATGGTATAGGTGCCCTTGGCACACTGGGCAAGCATGGCCTCTTCGGCTGCAAACTGGGCATCAAGCAGATGGGAAATAACGGTGTACTGGATACTCATAGATGATCTCCGTTTTCTTCAATTTTTTTCCTTGTAGATCAATCGTTCCTTGCCATCGGCTATGCGGCGCAGCTCATCAGGATAGAGGACGGTAATCGTCCCTGGCTTTTTGTCGATGATGGAGGCTTTGCGCAACGCTTTGAAGACCTTGGCAACGGTCACAAAATGGATGGAAAGATGCGCGGAAATTTCCGCATAGGTCAAAGGGGTGAGCAGTGTGTGCGGAGCTTCGTCCCGCATCAAATCCACAAGCAAACGACAAGGACGCTGTGGTCAACTTCGACTTTGTCACAGGCAAGCTCAACTGGATTGTGGGAGATCCCGAAGGCTGGCCCGAAGATATGCAGAAATACTTCTTTACGCCTGTGGGGGATCTTGCCAAGTTCGACTGGCAGTATGAGCAGCATGCCTGCGTGATCTGCCCGGATGGCGATGTCATGTGTTTTGATAACGGCCAGTACCGTTCCAAGAATAAAGCCCGCTATATCCGAAACCGCGACAATTTCTCACGCGGTGTGCGCTATCATCTCAACACCAAGACCATGGAAATTGAGCAGGTCTGGCAATACGGCAAAGAACTTGGCGAAGCCTTTTTCTCGCCCTATATCTGTAATGTGGAGTACTACGCCGAAGGACACTACCTCATTCACTCAGGTGGTATCGGCTGGAAGGACGGCTATGCCTCAGATGCCTTAGGTGCCTTCCTTGATCCCAAAAAAGATCCCAGTACTGATATCTGCGCCAAGACCGTTGAGCAAAAAGACGGCGTTGTCCTCTACGCCATGGAAGTCGACGGCAATTTCTACAGAGCCGAAAAGCTCTTGCCCTATCACGATGGCGACAATGCCGTCCTTGGCGAAGGAGTCCTGCTAGGCGAGCTTGAAGAAACCGAGACCTTTGACACCATACCGGATGTGCCGGAATGCGGCGAGGTGATTGGCAGCTGGCATCAGGTTGCCATTGAAGAGGACAATGACCGTCTCGTCTTCCACGGCCGCTTTGAGCGTGGCAGTCTCGTCATGGTCCTGCTCAAAAATGCCACGGAAACTCGCGGCTATTTCATCAATACGGCGGCAAGCTATCATCTGGCCATGTGCTCAGGCGCCTACCTGGAAGACGATGAGCGCACAATCAAGCAAAATATCAGCAAACGCGGTCTTTCCGGCTGCTATGATCTCAAGGTCTTGGTGGAAGACAAGATCTTTGAGACAGGCGTGCGCATCTTCTACGAGTGATACCCCATAAAAACGATCCCCATCTCCTCAAAAAGCCACGGCCTGGACCGTGGCTTTTTCGTTGTGAGCCTTGAATGATGCCTGGAAAACGCGTTTTTCTTAGCCTGGACTGCTTGTTTTGGCGTAAAAATTCTTTTAGTTTCAAGGCAGTTCCCGCTGTTTTTTCCACATCCAACAGGGAGGAGATTCCATGGTACAACTGGCCTTTGGCGTCTGGGACGACAGGGCATACGACAATCGCAAATGCACTGCCCCCAGCTCTCCGCCACGTCTCTCGCTGGAGATGTTCGAATCCTTCAACAAGGACAATCCTGCGAGCATTTTTCTCAGTGACCGTGGCTTCTTGGTCTTTGATGAAAACGCCTCACTGCTTGGAGCGCTCGCTCAGCATATGCACAAGGTTGCCGCAGCCTCCTGTGGCAAATGTTCTCCCTGTCGCGCAGCAGCCCCCCTCATTGACAAGATGCTCACAGAGCTTCTGGCAGGCAAGGATATAGACCACCATCTTCTGCTTGATCTTGCCCAGCAAATGGCTTCAACCTCCCTGTGTGGCATAGGTCAGACAGGTGCCTTACCCCTCATTGCCGCCCTCACCCATTTCCCGGAAAGCCTGACGCCCGGGAAGATGGATACCCCCGTCTACACAGCCATCACAGCCCCATGTATTGAGGCCTGTCCGGGTCTTGTGAATATACCCCGCTATATTGACTATATCCGCGACGGCCACGACGATCTTGCGGCCAATACGGTTTTGCGACACTACCCGCTTGTGGGCAGCTGCGGGCGAGTCTGCGTACGCAGCTGTGAATCTGCCTGCCGCAGAGGCTGGGTGGATCAGCCCATCTCCATTCGCAATCTGAAACGCTATGCGGCAGACAGTGCGCTTGCCAGTGGCGTCCTCACACCCACAAGCCCCAAACAAAGCAAAACAACACGCGTAGCCGTTGTGGGGGCAGGACCCGTGGGGCTTTCCTGCGCCTACCATCTTCTCGAGCGCGGCTATCCTGTGGATATTTTTGAAGCCAAGGCAGAAGCAGGCGGTATGATCCGCTACGGCATTCCCATCTATCGCCTTCCCAAGGATGTCCTTGCCGAGGAGACATCCATTGTCAGTGCCATGAACGGGCGCTTCTTCTATAACCAGAAAATGGGTCGCGACTTTTCAGTGGACGATCTCTTTGCCAAGGGCTATCAGGCCATCTTTATCGCCTGCGGCTGTGCCAAGGGCACCTATCTTGGCATGGAAGGCGAAGATACGACGCTTGCGACCTACGAGACAGGCATAGCCTTTCTTGAGCGCGTCTATGAAGGGGTGACAAACAGGAATGTGCCTGTGCTTGACGGCGACACCGTTGTGGTAGGTGGCGGCAATGTCGCCATGGACTGCTGCCGGGCTGCCCAGCGCGTAAGTCAGGGAACCGTCCACCTCGTCTACCGCAGAACTGAAGCCGATGCGCCCTGTGATCCTGAAGAAATTAAAGCCGCCCGCGAGGAAGGGGTTGTCTTCCACTTCCTCTGCGGCCAAAAGGAACTTGTGCTGGAAAACGGCCAGATCACAGGCCTTATGGTACAGGATATGGAACGCACAGCCCCTGATGCCAGCGGCAGGCGCGGAGTGCGGCCCATCCCGGGAAGTGAGCACATTATCGCCTGCCGCCACGTCATAGCAGCCATTGGCCAAATGACAGACACCTCCATGCTCACAGAGCAGGACGGCATTGAACGCGATCGCAAAGGCTGCATTGTCATCAATACCGCCCATGAGACAAGCCGTGCGGGTGTTTTTGCCGGAGGCGACTGCACCTCAGGGCCCCGCGCCAAGGGAGCAAGCACCATGATCATGGGCATGGGGCAGGCCTATTTTGCAGCCCGCTCCATTGATCGCTATCTCTCCAAGGAAGCTGTGCCCTTTGATGCCCGCTGGCGTATGAGTGAATGGATCGCCGAAGGCAAGCTTCTCAATGACGGACGCATGCTTGCCCCCAAAACCCTCAAAAAGCGTGTTCCACTGCATGAGCTGCCTGCCGAATCCCGCAAAAACAATTTCTACGAAGTGGAACAAACCATGAGCAAGGAGGAGGCCTGGGCCGAAGCCTCGCGCTGCATGCGCTGCTACCGGGTCATCTCCGTGCTGACCCAAAAGGCCATTCCCGGCCAGCCCAAAGCCAAGGAGGCCTAAACCATGAAAACCTGTCTCATCAATGGCCGTGAATACGACTTTTCAGAAGGGGAAACCATCCTTGAGGTGGCCCGCAGAAATCAGATCTTTATTCCCACCCTGTGCCGCTTTGCACCGCTCAAGCATGAGCCTGGCACCTGTCGCGTCTGTCTGGTCAAAGTCACTGACGAGCATGGCACACGCATGACCACATCCTGTGATACGCGCATGCTTGCCGGCATGCGCGTTGACACCCTCTCCAAAGAAGTGCGCGAGCGGCAGCGCACGCAGGTGGAATTGCTTTTTGCCGACCATGACCAGAACTGTGTGGCCTGTGCGCGGCACGGTGACTGTGAGCTGCAGGACTTGGGACAGGCTGTGGGGCTCACCCAAAACCGTTTTGCGGAAACGCTGCATCCCTGTGCCGCACGGCCCCTTGATCTCAGCGCCAATGGCATTATCCGCGATATGAGCAAATGCGTTCGCTGCCTGCGCTGCGTTGAAGTGTGCCGCACCATACAGGGCGTGCATGCCCTCACCATTGATGGCAAAGGCCTTGAGACCTGTATTGGCGTTGGCCTTGCGCCCAATCAGAGCACCTCGGCCTGTGTCCAGTGCGGTCAGTGTATCTTGGTCTGCCCCACAGGCGCTCTTTCCGAACGCGATGACAACGATCAGGTCCTCGACTGGCTGACAGACCCTGAGATCACCACAGTCTTCAGTTTTGCGCCCTCTGTGCGCGTGCTCCTTGGTGAGGAATTTGGCTTTGAGCCTGGCACCAATGTGGAAGGAAGAATTGTTGCCGCCCTCAAGAGTCTCGGCGCCGATATTGTCACGGATACGGATTTCGGGGCTGATGTGGTGATCATGGAGGAAGGTACCGAGCTGCTTGGTCGCATTCGGGAAAAAGGGGTGCTGCCCATGTTTACCTCCTGCTGTCCCGGCTGGATCAACTATGCCGAAAAGCATTACCCGCTCATTCTCCCCCATCTCTCCACCACCCGCTCGCCGCAGGGGGTTCAGGGAAGCCTTGCCAAAACCTATCTCCCGGCCAAGATGAGCATTGATGCCAAACGCATCCGCACCATCTCCATCATGCCCTGCACGGCCAAAAAAGATGAATGTGCCAGGCCTGAGCTTGCGACCAATGGCGTACGCGATACCGACCGTGTGCTCACCGTTCGGGAATTCGCACGTCTTTTGCGGCGCACAGGCATAGATCTTGGCAAACTTGCACCGGCGCCTCTGGATAATCCCTATATGAGTGATTCCACAGGAGCCGCTGTGATCTTCGGCACCACAGGCGGCGTCATGGAAGCGGCCATTCGCACCGTCTACGCCGTACTCAACGGCAAAGAGCTTGAGGGCATTGACGTACACGCCATTCGCGGCCTTGACGGCCTGCGAGAAGCGGAAATCAACCTTGGCCCAGAATACGGCACCATCAAAGTGGCCATTGCCCACACCCTGCGCAATGCCCGCAAGCTTGCCGAGCAGGCTGTGCGCGGTGAATCCCCCTATACTTTCATTGAGGTCATGGCCTGTCCCGGCGGCTGCGTCAACGGCGGTGGCATTCCCCGCGTCAAGGGAGAATACCACCTGGGTGGCAAGCGGCGCCGACATAGCCTCTTCTGCCTTGATCAGAATATGCCGCGCAGGCAATCCCACAATAATCCGCAGATTAAGCGCCTCTATGAGGAGTTTCTTGATGCGCCCAATTCCGAAAAAGCGCATCACCTGCTCCATACCCATTATTCTGACCGCAGTGGCACTCTCACAGAGAGCATTGCGTGTAATAAAGCCCGTCTCACGCTCACAGAATAACTGAGACCCCAAGCAACTCCGGCTAAGCTCTATCGCTAAAAAGCCAAAGGCTGCACATACGAGCTTGCCGCACAAAAACGCATCTCCCATTTCCCGCACCAAGGCCGGGAAATGGGAGATGTCATTATCGGAAAAAAGCTATGGAACTTGTGATGCTTGGTACAGGCCACGCCCTTGTCACACGCTGTTTTTCCACCTGTTTTCTGCTCAGGGAGGGAGATCGCGCCTTTCTCGTTGATAGCGGAGGCGGCAATGGACTGCTCACACAATTGGCCAAAACAGGAACGGATTTAAGCTGCATCTCAGATGTCTTTATCTCTCATATCCATCTTGACCACATGCTTGGCGTTTTCTGGCTTCTGCGCTGCCTAGCGCAGAGGGCACGCAAAGGCTTAGCCAAACCCCTCAGGCTCTATGGCAATAGCCACGTGCTCGATACCCTCTGGCAGATCACCAAACTTTTGCTGCCAAAGGCTATGCCCTGCCTCACAGAGCTTGTGCACACCATCTCTCTTGAAGAAACAAGCAACCAAGAGATCCTTGGCAGGCCCGTCCGCTTTTTTGCCCTTTGTGCCAAGCATACCCCACAGCACGGCTTTCGCCTCAATCTGACCTGTGATCAGACCTTCGTCTTCTTAGGCGATATTCCCTTCAGCGAACCGCTTCTTCCCCATCTCAAGGGCTGCACCTGGCTTATGCACGAAGCCTTCTGCCTCGAAGAAGATGCCGACCGCTTTCATCCCCACGCCATTGAGCATTCAACCGTGCTTGATGCGGCAAGCCTTGCCCAACGCCTCCATATTCCCCACTGTATTCTCACCCACGCTGACGATAGCGACCTCGAACACCGCTCTGAGCGGTTCTTACGAGAAGCGCAAAGCGTCTACCATGGCGATATCCATATCCCCTACGATCTTGAACACATACGCCTGATCTAAGCTTTCCACACAATACTCGAGAATAGCAAGCCTCCTCAATTCCCAATTTTAGAGCATCTGCAAGAAATCCAAAAGCATCGAAGATAGTACTTTTGCCAGTACCATTTTTGCCAATAACAGCTGTCAATGGAGTAAGAGGTTTTGCTTCTTGATGATTCCAGAGACGTCCAAGTGTAACATCTTTCAATACCCGAAAGTTCTTTATCCGAAATCATTCTATTTTTGCCATAAGTATTTACCTAGTATCATTATTTATATTCATAATTGAACTTATTTGCCATATCAATGTCAAGTAATGCTAAAATTCACTATTCACAGAAGACAAATCCTGTTACACCATTGATTATCCGGTGCTTTCCTTGCCGTCTCTCCTC
Organism: Desulfovibrio sp.; assembly: GCA_017528345.1. Taxonomy (GTDB): domain Bacteria; phylum Desulfobacterota; class Desulfovibrionia; order Desulfovibrionales; family Desulfovibrionaceae; genus Desulfovibrio. The sequence goes on along the minus strand of JAFXOX010000081.1, from coordinate 56,362 downwards.
AACATCATAGGGCTTTCAGGCTATTTGTCATAGACTGGAAAAACGTTTTGCTCCATATGTCAAGACACGAAGGATTACGGATAAACGGCAGAACATCGTTTCTTGCCTGAGCATAATCAATGACTTCAAAACGCCGGTAAAGCATCTCCTTAATGTCTTCCAGCGACGCATCTTCACTTGCGTTTGCAAAACCTGAATCAACCAGTCTCGCATGTAAGTGCTTCACGTTGACCGGCGTCTTCCCCGCCAGATAAAACACATAGTCATAGAGATCCCTGCCTTTGATTCTCCCTTTCCATGCTCGACACAGGACGGCATGGATCTTTCCGGCAAAGAGAGATGGCATGTCATAGATGTTGATCTCATAAGGTATCGGTAGCAGCCGAAACTGTCGTTCAAATCCCGCATGCGGAGGCGGTGTGGTATCGACTTCAATCTTCACGTTGATACGCTCTGAACTCGCAATTGTCCTGGCAAGGTGTTCATCGGCATAACACTGCAATATAAGTTCACGAGTATTGCCCTTCACAAAGGCAGACTTCACATCAGACCCGTTCGCTTTCACCTTTTCTTCAGCTGTAAAGCGAAAGCCGTATGCTCCAAGTTCTTTTTCCAAAAGAGAAAGATAGGCATCGAGACGAAAATGGACATTGGGTTCCATAAGCGAAAAATCCAAATCTACTGAAAAGCGGTCAAGGCCATGGAAGATTCTCAGCGCAGTGCCCCCGTAAAATGCTGCTGCCCGGAAAAAACCGGCCCGTGACAATCCGCACAGAATGATTTCCTGCACGACTTCCTTAATGCTGTTTTTCTTGTCACTCAGCGTCTTCGATGCATGCAGGGAGAGCATCTGCTCAACGATGTTGTTCATGTTTTTCCTCATTGACGCAAACGCCGCAAATCCCTGTCCGAAAAATTCAAGGATAGAAGGTACGCGAACGTTCAAGTGTTGCGCCACTGGCGTTCAAATGGAAGAATACTAATCAGCAAGCAAATATTGGCCCCTGGCAACGAATTTTCCACGCAAGCACAGGTTACAGGGGTAAGCCTGCCCCCCTAGGAGTCCTCCGACATGCGTCGGGAATGCAACATGGAAATCAACAAGCGATGGTTCACCGTTCGGTACAGTCCAGCAAGCTCAACCATCTTCTCCTGTGACATATTCCAGAATGCGCCTTCATCAATGCGCATATCGTCAAACAAAAGGCAGCGGAGTTCCCGCCTATTAGCACAGGGTGAACGTGTATACAGAAGGTCACAGACTGCCTTTTCTGGTGAAGCAATCACGAAGCCGTAGCCATGTTCTTCATGAAGCCTGGTTCCGTACGGAAAGGCCGCAACTGGCACATCCCGGTACGTAAACACGCCAAAGGGCGTCTCATACTGCTTCTTTTTCTTCTTGCCACATGTGGCACACGTAAACACGTAAACAGCCTCGGGAATAAGGTCGTGCCATGCAAGGGCAAACTCAAAAGAAAGATAGGATGGCCCATAGATGATTCCAGCCAAATAGTAGCCCGGCACAGAACGATCTGTTTCATACAGGCCTTTCATGACCGGTATGAAAACACCGTTCCGAACCAACCTGGCAATTTTTGCAGCCGGATTCGCATACAACGCGTATTTTTGAAGAAGCATTGCCGTTGAAATGACCATATTTTCTCCATTACATGCAGTATTACTGCATTTGATGGTAAAAATCAAGGTTAGTCCGAAGCAATTGCATCGGCAAATGGCGCCTAGCCCCTATGAGAAAAATGCGTTACGTCAATGCTCAGCCTTGTTTCGTTTGCAAAATCCTGCAGATATTTCTTCCAGAGGCGCTTTCTACTGCCTCCTCCATCAGCCGTGATCATGATATTCGATGCGTCTGGATAAGAAGAGCTTCCCATTTCATACCAGCAGGTGCATACTGTTTACGGCAAATTCAGCTGTGTCTGAGCTGATGCCGACATTAACAAAGCTCTCATTTCGTGAAATATCATAAATCCCGTATGGAATGGCTCCGCCACCCTCACAAAAAAAATCACACGAACTCAGCCGGGCTGACCTTATTTTGTAAACAAATCAACATTTGCGAAGAAAGATCATGGATAACGCAAAAGCAATCTTATATGCGCTGCTTGCCGCAGCGTTTTACGCGATCAATGTTCCCTTATCAAAGTTGTTGTTGAATCATGTTGAGCCTACGACAATGGCTGCGCTCCTCTATCTCGGCGCAGGGATTGGGATCGGTATCATGTCTCTGGGCAGCTGTCAGCACGGAGAAAAACTGTCCAAAAAAGATCTTCCTTTTGTCATCGGTATGATCGTTTTGGATATCAGCGCCCCCATTTTTCTCATGCTCGGCATCAGCTTTGGAAGCTCGTCGAACGCCTCTCTCCTGGGCAACTTCGAGATTGTGGCGACAACGGTAATCGCCTTGTTCCTCTTCAAGGAAACCGTCACAAAACGCCTCTGGGGAGCAATTGTTTTGATCACAGCTTCCAGCATTCTTCTTTCCTTTGAAGGAACGGAAAGTCTCACCTTTTCCCTTGGATCACTGTACGTTCTGCTTGCCGCTGCATGCTGGGGTCTCGAAAACAACTGCACAAGAACAATTTCTTCCAAGAGCACCTATGAAATCGTCATGATGAAAGGGATCTGCTGCGGACTCGGTTCTCTGCTCATCGCACTGATCATGGGCGAGCAGATACCGAAGCTTCAATATGTCGTTCTTGCGCTGATTCTTGGTTATGTGGCATACGGGCTGAGTATTTTCCTGTATGTCAGGGCGCAAAGAGTTCTCGGTGCGGCGAAAACAAGCGCGTACTATGCCATAGCTCCATTTATTGGTGCGTTCCTGTCGTTTATCATTCTCCATGAGAAGCTGACTGAGGTATACCTGCTTGCGCTGACTATCATGCTAGCGGGAACCGCACTTGTTGTGGTCGATACCATGATCCGAAAACATGCCCATGCCCATCAGCATACATTTATCCATACCCATAACGGAAGCACGCATAGCCATACAATTACCCATCAACACTCCCATAGTCACCTGATCACCGAAGGAACGCATAGGCATCATCATTCTCAGCAAGAACTAGAACAAGCCGTAAAATCTTGACATTCTCCTCTCCTTCAATAAAGGGGATCGTTGGGTCTTACGTTCAACACGAACCGCGCTGAAACAGCTGCCAGTGTTCAGGTTTACCAAAAAACCGGCGGATCCCCCCTCTTTTCAAGAACCATTTTTCCGAGCCTCCCAGCCAATGTGAGGCTTAGTGTTCCAGCAAAGAGCCAACGAAAAAACCCCTGCTCTCGCAGGGGTTTTTAATGTTTCAGGCAAAACCGCCCTCCCCGTACCGGGTTTGGCAGTTTTGAGAAAAGACCAGAACTTAGCCGTTCAGCTCACGTGTCTTGATCATGGCCTCGGTCTGCTCTTCAAAGGTCGCAAAGCCTGAATGATGCAGGGCATCTTCCACAGTTTCATTCCAGTTCCAGGTGGCATAGATCACAGGCTTATGGAATGCCGAGCGGAAGGTCTCAAGCTCTGTACGGTAGAAGGTTTCCTTGGGGGTATCCAGGTGATCACGCAGCTGCTCGTGACGGCGCTGCAGTTCACCTTCATACCATTCAAGGAGATCCTGAGGCTCGGTGTACTTCTTGAGGATATGGCCGTAGCCTTCCTTCTCCATGAGCTTGGAGAGGCGGTCATGGTGCTTCTGGGCAAGCCAGGTGCCAAGCTGTGAGGTTGGAATATTTTCCGCTTCCACAGCAGCAATATCCTGCACAGTCTGAGCATAGGTATCCGGCACAACTGAGGCTGAGACAATGCCCGCGATCGCCACAAGGCCACGGAGAATAACACTATTGCTGACACCCTGACCGCAGAAGCCGACCTTTTTGCCGTACTTCTGGGCTGTGAAGATACTCGAGAGGATAGCCCAGACAACGGCCGGATCTTCCTCGTCATAGATATGGGAGAGTCTGGCATTATCACGGTCCGTTGCCAGAACCATCTGGGTCATATCATTGGAGCCGATGGAGAAGCCGTCAAATTCCTCCACAAACTGCTTGGAGAGAATGGCGTTGGAAGGAATTTCGCTCATCAAGATAATCTTCAGACCATCGACGCCACTCTTGAGCTTATGCACCTGCTCAAGGTAGGTGCGCATGGAGCGCGCCTCTTCAAGCGTGCGCACAAAGGGCAGCATCAGGCGCAGATTGGAGCCGCCATAGACACCGCGTGCGAGCTTGAAGGCCTCAAGCTCCCAGTCAAGCACATTTCTCGACACACCGCGGTAACCGAGCATGGGGTTGGCTTCCACCTGTTCAAAGAGATTGCCGCCCAGGAGGTTACGGTACTCATTACTCTTGAAGTCGGTTGTGCGGTAGGTGATGGGCTTGCCATAGAAGGCCATGGCAAAGAGCGAAAGGCTCTGGGCAAGGGTTTGCACATAGTGCTCTTTACCGGTGCGATAGCCGTGGGACTTAATGATGAAGCGGATCTTATCCGGCAGATTGAGCAGGGTATCGATTTCTTTCTTGATACCGTTGCGCAGACCCACTTCCTCACGCAGATGATGGATATCGGCAAGAACCTTGACCACCAGGGGCAGATCCTTGATCTTGGAGACCTGATCTTCCACGCTCGCTTCAATTTCCGCGGCGCGCTTCACAGCTTCGGGATCGGTCGTGGAAAGCGTGCGCAGCTCATCGTCATAGCCCATGATCAGGCGCACATGGTCTGCCAGATTGTCTGAGGTCTTGAGGATCTCAATGCGACGTGAGGCGATTTCCATGTACTGATCGATCTTATGATCGAGCTCACGCATCTTTCTGTGCTGCATGAGAATCTCTTCAGCACTCTGATTGGTGTCCACATCGGCAATGGAGGCAAGCTCCCGCGACAGCCCCGTGACAGCACCCACATATTCGCGCAGATTGAAATTGAAGACGAGAAGGCCTGTGGCCATCTGTTCACGCAAAATCTTGGTCAGGCGATCTTCCAGCTGTTTGACATGGGCTTTGACGATACTTTCAAGCTCGCCATTGTCAAAAGCTTCCAAAGCCTGCGGATGTACGCCAATATTGCCGAGCATGAACTCCGCACGCAAAAGACCTACTTCAAACTGCGGGTAATTGCGCAGGCGTGACAGGAAAAGCGACTGGGCAACGTCAGCCAAGATCAGACCGACCTTCATCTTGGTCTGCGGCAAGGCAGCAACATCAATTTCACCACCCACATCGTGCAGGGGGAGAAGTCCGCGGTAGACACGGCCACGGCTGCCGTCAACAGTCACATCCACGCCGTCAAGGCTGCGCAGGACATCCAGATGCTGAATACCAATAACAGCGGCAATACCAAGTTCGCGGGAGGTGATGGCGGCATGGCTTGTATCGCCGCCCACATCGGCCATGATGGCCGAAGCCACACGCATGCCGGGCACCATATCGGGGTCTGTGCGCTCAGCAGCCAGAATATCACCGGGAGCAATCTTGTTCAGCTCAAGAGCGCTGCGCAGGAAGCGCACCGTACCCTGCCCGGCACCATGGGAGGCACCATTGCCTTCCACAAGCACTTCGGCCTGGGCTGCGGCTTTGGGATCCACCTCGCGGCGGCGCATATAGATGGTATTGGGATGCAGCTCAAGCTCTTCATTCCAGCGGGTTTCGGGCCTGGCCTGCACAAACCAGAGATTGTCATTGGCATCAAAACAGAATTCGGTGTCCATGATGATGCCGTCGTAGGCACGGCTCACCGCGCGCACGCCCTTGGCCACACGCTCAGCCTGACTCAATGACAGGGCCCAGCGGTAGGCCTCGATTTCGGGCACTTCCACTTCACGTGTGCCGCCCTTCTCATCATAGACAATTTTCATGTCCTTGCAGCCCATCTGACGAATGACCACTTCACTGCCATCGTCACGGCTGAAGACATAGAATTTATCGGGGGTCACCTTGCCGCCCACAACCGCTTCACCAAGACCGTAGCTCGTATCAATACTCACAAGATCATTACGGTCTGTGCCGCGACAGCCTGTGGAAGTATCCGCGGCAAAAGCCGTACCACTGACCATGGGATTGACCATCTGCATCATACAGACAGAAAGGGAGGTATGCTCAATGGCCCAGTCTTTCTTGGCGTTTTCGGCAATGGATTCGTCACCGATCTCTTCGGCCTTGGCCAGGGCATCGAGGATGGATTCACGACGATAGGTCATGGATCTCAGATTATAGGCTGAGGCGCAGTCCCAGTGATAGGCCTCAACAACCTTCTCCTCACCGACCATATTCAGGAAGGTATCCTGAAGACCGGCAAAAGCTTTCTTGCGGGAATCCTCACCGGCGGCTGAGGAACGCACAGCCACAGGTGTCATATCATCGCTGTTTTCGCGGCAGATATCGCGATAGGCGCCTTTGACCGCAGCCTGGATCTCCTCGGGAATATCGACGGAAAGAATGGCGGCCTGAACCATGACCGAACGCTTACGCAGCTGATCAATGCCTTCAGGAGAGGTGGCAAAGCCTTCCACGATATTGTTGATAAAGGTCCGCAGTTTCGTGCGCGGCTGATCGGCCCCTTCAGCACGGGCAGCATCATGGGTCTGTTTCCCGAGCTGCCGCACGAGTTTCTGCAAAAAGTCGGGATCGTGATTGATTTCAGGATCATTCCAGTCAATACGGCTGTATTCCTTATCCACAACACTGCGCAAAACCTTACTGCTCACCTTGGTTTCATCAAGGAGCTTATGGAAGGCCAGCGAGGAGATAGCCCTGAAATGCGGTGCCTGAATGCCTTCAATCTGGCTGATCAGGGCGGTATTATAGTTTTTACCGCCAACAATCATCTCCGCATCAGGACCGATGGCAACGATATCGGCGCCCGTCAGAATCAGTTTCTGACGGAGCTTATCAATATCTTTGGCTTCTGTTTCAACGGCCTGGGAATGTTTTTCTTCGCGGCTTTTTGCCATGGTATTCCTCCGATCTTGCGATTGGATTACAACGATTTGCTAAGAAAGTGTAAATCCCGCGGCGTTTCTTGTCCAGAGAAACCCCGATTTTTCGCGCCACAGGAGCCAAAATCTAGTTGATTTTCGTCCCGCAGAACGGGCAGAAATTGATCTTGTCGTTGGGCAGAACATGGCCGCAGGCCTCATTGGGGCAGAGCTTGGGCACGGGCCCGAGCTCGACGATGAGTTCGCCTTCGGACACGGGAATCATTTTCTTGTTTTCCTTGAAATCGGCAGTCTTCAGCACGCGCTTGACAATACCATCGGTTTTGGCAAGCACGGCCTTTTCCTGCTTCATAATGGAAATATTGAAGACTTCTTCACCGGCTTTGACGATATCACCAGGATGCACATACATCACCCAGAGATCACCGGTGCTCGGTGAGGCAATCTGATAGGGGTCATTGGGATCGGCCATGGGAATATTGGAGACCCTCTGGCCAGTGGGCTTCTGCACCTGCACTTCACAGCTCATAAATTCACTGTCGAGCACATAGCGGCAGATGGAGACGCCGGCATCATTGGGCTGCTGAATACGCAAAAGCACAAGGTGATGGGGCTTACCGTTGCTGTCGTTGAAGAAGAGATCCTCACCAACTTTCAAGCCCTCAAACCAGACATCCAGCGGCAGATTATTGGGATCACCAAATTTTGCCTTGAAACGGATGGTATTCAGGGCATCGGCCGGATGATTGAGGTACATGACAAATTCTTCGTCATTGGGCTCGCGATTCAAAAGATCTGTGCAGGCCTTCTTCTCCACAGCCAGATTGACGTCCTTGAGGCTTAAGAGCGGCGACTGCTCTGTGCGTTCGGCCACAGCCTTTTTCCAGTCGCGGCCAAAGGCGCTCTCATAGACCCAGTCTGCCGGAAATCCCAAAGGCAGGCGCCCGAATTTGCCAAGCAGGAGATTGCGGAAGGCGTCGTTACAGTCCTGATAGATGGAAAGCCGGGCCTGGCGCATCTCATCTGAAAGCTCGTTTTCCGGTGTGCGGGTCACTTCTTCAAGTACCTGCAGAAGATAGCTCACCTCTTCCTCGCCACCGCGCTTGAAGGCCCCGGTCACAGCGAGAAAAGCCGTATTCCAGGTGATCTGGGAGCCTGGGGTCACATCGTGATAACGCACGACCTTGCGGGTGCTTGTCAAAAAACGCAGCATATAGGGGAGCAGATGGATATAGCCCTGCTTCATGGCCCCTTCCTGCGAAGAGGAGGTGGCCCCGCCAGGCATGCCGTGACGCGTTACGTCGTAGTCGATGCCCTGGAAATACGGCGAGCAGTAGCGGTCATAATAGGGCATGATCTGCTTGCAGACAAAATTGGCGTCGCGGATGGAGTCTTTGTCGAGATGGCAGGTCAGCCCAAGCTCGTCTTCGAGATAGGCGCAGGTGGCCAACACATCACCCTGGCCGTAGCTGCGCACGCTTGAACCAAGCGCCACATCGAGGATATGGGCGCCAGCCTTGGCCGCAGCCCCGCAGGCCGGGATAAAGAGGCCGTCTGTGCAGTGCCTGTGATAGTGCAAAACGAGGTCCGGCCAGGCCTTGCGCAACTGGCTCACAAGTTCGGTCATGAAATGCGGCGGGCAGACACCGGCCATATCCTTGAGGCCCAGAATGATATGGCGTGAAGCGGTTTTCTTGTCACTGCCCATGATGTTCGCCACCATCTCCAAAATGGCCTCGGTCACCGAGAGATAGTGGGGCACATCAAAGCCCTTGGCCCAGGACATGGAAATGGCCGGCTGGAAGATAACATCCTTGCGGGCCATGACCACTTCGGCAATGGGGCGCATATTTTCAATGTGATTCAAAAAGTCAAAACAGCGCACCACCTGATAGTGGTCACAGATCATCTCGCCTGTGATGCGCATGAGATTGGAGGGCTGCGGCGTATAGCCCAGGACATTGGTTGAGCGCACGAGCAGCTGTTTGAGCGTTTTGGGCGCAAAGCTGTTCCACTCACGCGCTTCCGTGAAGGGATAGGTCATATTGGCGAGCATGGCCACGTGGAAATGGGCCCCGCCACCGTTTTCAATGGAGAAAAAGCCGGCATTATCGAGATAGGGACCGATCAGTCTGTCTTCAGCCAGACGGAAACGATTACTCGTATTGGACTGGGTGACATCTCTGGGGGTTGTGTCACAGAAATGCACGTAGTTGGAGTCACGGATAAAATCGAGCGTTGCCAGGCGGTCGCCCTGGGGATAGGGGGAAGGTTTGCGCCGTGTCTGCTGGTCAATTCGCGGCAGAACCGGCGCAAAATGCCCCAGGCGCGGTGTTGTGATGGAACGGTATTCCCCGCGCTGCACAAAGGGATTGTAGCCCTTGGCGGAAATTTCTGCCACAAGTCTTGCCAGACGCTCGGCCTCGGGCGCCACATCCGTGTACTGCATAAGTTCAGGATGCTCGCTGATAAAGGCCGTCGTGAATTCGCCGCGGCGGAAATTGGCATTACTTAAGACCTTCTTAAAGAAGGGAATGGTCGTTTTGATGCCGCCTATGATGTATTCGTCAAGCGCCCGCTCCATGATGGAGCGCGTTTTTTCAAAGGTCTGGGCATAGGTGATCAAAAGCGCACCGGCTGAATCGTAATTGGCCGGAAAATCGTAGCCTGCGCTGATATTGGAATCAAGGCGCACACCGGGGCCACCAGGCGAAACATAGCGGGAGATGAGACCGGCATTGGGGGTAAAATTGTCCTGCGGATTTTCACAGTTGATGCGCACCTGCATGGCACAATAGGAAGGCTTGAGCTGATCCTCGCGATAGCGCAGCTCAGAACCAAAGGCAATGGCGATCTGCTCTTCCACAAGATCAATGCCATAGCGGCTTTCGGTGATGCCGTGCTCCACCTGCAAACGCGTATTGACTTCAATAAGATAGGGATTGCCATCCGGCGTCACGAGAAATTCCACCGTAGCCAGGGAGGAATAGCCCACAGCCTTGATCAGGCGGCGTGAATAGTCTTTGAGGCGTTCGCGCAGTTCCCTGGTCATGGCCGGCCAGGGGCTCGGCGTGATTTCCATGAGCTTCTGATTGTTGCGCTGCACGCTACAGTCGCGCTCATCAAAGGCAAAGACATTGCCGTAGATATCGGCAATGACCTGGATTTCAATGTGGCGCACATTTTTCAGGAGCTTTTCCACAAAAAGCCTGGGATTGCCAAAGGAGGCCTGCGCCATGGACGAGGCCTTGAAGAAAGCATCCTCAAGCTCTGCCTCGTCGTTGATGGCAAAAATGCCTCGGCCACCACCGCCGCCCTCGGCCTTGAGCATGATGGGAAGCCCCATCTCCTTGATAATCTCTCTGGCTGTAGCGACATCCACGGCCCCTTCGCTGCCGGGCACAACAGGAATGCCGAGTTTTCGGGCCACATTGCGCGCCTGCACCTTATTGCCCAGAAGATTCATGGCCTCGGCACTGGCACCGATAAAGGTGATGCCGGCATCCTTACATCGCTTGGGGAAATTGGTGTCTTCAGAGGCAAAACCCCAGCCCGGATGAATGCCGATCACGCCGCGGCGTTTGGCTTTGGCAATGATTTCATCGATGTGCAGATACGAGCGTGCTTCATTGCCCAGAAGCAGCAGTTCCTGCGCCGCTGAAGCTGCAGGTGCGGTTTTATCGACGTCTGTGGCCGTCATCACCGAGACGGCACCAAAGCCCTCTCGGATGGAACGGCAGATACGCCGGGCGGGAATGCCGCGGTTGGCGACAAGAATAACCTTGCCTTTGAGAAATTCCTGCACTTCAGCAAATGTTTTATGCGCCATATAGCCAAACCCTTCGTTTACGGGGATCCCTTTCCCAGGCCAAAAGCCCCTGCGTTGTCCCCAAGCTCGTTCAGCCTGAATAACGGGAGGAAAAAAAGAACGCTCTGTCTCCAAGGTGCCCTGGCCTGAGATTTAACAGAACGTAAGATGTGTGCCCATGATTTCACGCACAGATCCGTTCTGCGCGAGCAAAAAACCGCCATTGGGCCCAAGACCCTGCAGGAGGCCCTGTGTGGTCTCTTCCGAACTTCTTCCTTCCACGACAACCTGTTTTCCCAGGCCCAGAAGATAGGGGGAGAGAAGTTGCGGCCAGCAATCAGCTAAAGTTCTTGTTTCTTTGTAGACTTTAATGGTCCTCATGACAAGAGCCTGCCAGAATTTTTGCGGGCTAAGATCGGAAAAGCCAAGGCAGGCCAGAGATGTGGCAGGCAGGGCATGGTCCCTGCGCAAAAGCTCGGCATCCGGCGAAAAGCTGAGATTAATGCCAATGCCGGCAAGCACAATGCCTGCCCGTTCCTCAAGGAGAATGCCGCCGAACTTGGCTGCGCCCGTGGATCTTTCTACCACAAGGTCATTGGGCCATTTGATGTGTGTGGGGATATGTTGATCGGTCAGAGCCTGCGCAAGCAAATACCCTACGGCAGGGGCGGCAAAGTCGGTCGTGAAGGGAGGGGTCGCCGGCAGCCGCAGCGTGGCATAGACATTGCCTGGCGGGGATTGCCAGATGCGACGCATCTGGCCTCGACCGTGCTCCTGGCTTACGCAGAGTACACTGTCAAAATCTGCTAAAAGACCACGACGGGCAAGCTTTGCGGCCACATCCAGGCAGGAGCCGACACGCCCGAAATGCCAGATCATGGGAGTCAATGTCTCAGCCACGTGACAAACCTTACCTCTGGGGCAAAAAGCGGAGCCCTCAGAAAGACTTTGAAAAGGAGGGCGCTTCAGTGTATACTGAAACGCAGGATGGAACGGCGTCAAACGATCGCCTTCCCCACCCTTGGCCTGAGCAGGCGTAATCTCAGGGTTATGGCTGCCCACTTTTACTGCAGCAGGCATTGCACCACACCAATACGCCCAGCCCAATAGCCCAGGCTGACAAAGCAAAAATAAGGAAAATCCCTACGGCTTTCGTAGCTTTTTTTCCCTTGAAACACAAGACAGTCTTTTGCCAAGAACGCTTTCGAGCTTTCTGCGCAAGCCGTGAAAGCATCTTTCACGCACACAGAACATGTTCACATTGTGGCCATGGCTTACTCGGGACAATACCCACAAAACACAAGACATGTGTGCGAAGGCAAGGCTTATTCCAAGAAAAGTGAGGAAAATCATGGCTGAAAAAGTCTATTTTGCCAAATTAACGGTGAAAAATCCTGCAGACAATAAGCTTGCCAAGATCCGCAGGCTTTGCAAGGCCGCTGGTCTCGAGGACAAGGTCAAACCCTTTGAGGTCTCAGCTGAAGATCAGCTCTGCGCCATCAAGGTGCATTTTGGCGAGCGGGGCAATGATACCTATGTGCACCCAACCTTTGTGCGAGAGGTGGTGGATCAGGTGCGGGCTTCTGGCGCAAAACCCTATCTCACCGATACCTGTACGCTCTACAAGGCCTTTCGCCACAATGGCGCAGATCACCTGGAGACCGCCTATCTGCACGGTTTTACCCCCTATGTGGTCAATGCACCGGTGGTCATTGCCGATGGTGTGTTAAGTCATGCCTGGCGTGAGGTTGAAGTCAACCTCAAACATTTCAAATCCGTGAAGATTGCCGATGGCATTCTTTCGGCCAATGCCATGGTTGTGATCTCCCACTTCAAAGGCCACGCCTTTGGCGGCTTTGGCGGCGCGTTGAAAAATCTGGCCATGGGCTGTGCGCCTCAGGAAGGCAAAATTGATCAGCACGGCCGCAATATCAATATCACAGACAATTGCATCGGCTGTGGCCAGTGCGTGAAAATCTGCCCGCGCCAGGCGCTCTCTCTGGTCAAGGCGGAAAAAGGTCGGCGCTGCGTCATCAATAAAGAGCTGTGCTTTGGCTGCTACGAGTGTATGAGCGTCTGTAAGAACGGGGGCATCGGCATTGACATGCCCAATGAGTATGAAGACTTCTCTGAGCGCATGGTGGAATATGCCTATGGCTCCCTCAAGGGCAAGGAAGGACGTCTCCTCTTCATCAATTTCCTGATGAATATCACCCCGCAGTGTGACTGTGCCGGCTGGTCCGATCCAACTATGGTTCCGGATATTGGTATCCTCGCCTCCACAGATCCCGTGGCCCTGGACACCGCCTGTTTTGATCTGGTCAGTGAGACCCCGAGCCTTCGAGCCATCGGCGACCACGAATGCCACAGCACAGGCTATGACAAGTTCCAGGCCGAGCACCCCCAGACCCGCGGCTACCATCAGGTGGAATACGCGGAGTCCATTGGCATGGGCAGCCGCACCTATGAACTTGTGAACGTCTAGATTCCAAGCCTTTTCCGTTATCCAAGCCCTCCCTGCGCCAAGCTGTTCAGGGAGGGCTTATATTCATCTTCTCCTTGAAGATCTCCCAAAGATTCCCTCTGTTGGCTATTCCGAAAATGTGAGAACAGCTTGCAAAGCCAAGCTTGCCGATCTTGGCACGTTTGTGTGCCCTGGCCGTCTTCAAAACCATTGCTTGAGAATGCACGCACACAAAAGCGCAAGCGCAAGGCTCACTACCTGCCCCTATCTTCTTCATGTTTTTCTTGAAGGACCTTCACGTATATCTTGAAGTCCTGCACAAAAAAATCCTTTCCCAGACCTTGCCAAGGGAGCGTAAAAAGCGTATTTGCCATGGTCCTTATCGTTTTTTTCGGGCCTAAGCCTTGAGAAATCCTTGCGCAGGGGTGATCCCGGCGCTTTTTTCTTTCTGACAGAACATCTGCTCAGATCGTTTCAGGAATCAACGCATGCCTTTTTTTCTCGCAGCTCTTGGCATTTTTGCCCTCTCAGCCCTTGCCTGCCTTGTGCCGTCCCTGCTCAGACCGAGCAAGCAGTCGGCACATCTGGCCAATGTCCTGGGGCTTTTGGGAACCCTTGCAGGCTCTGTCTGTGGCCTTCTTGCTCTTTTCTGGCCAGGGCAGCCCCCCCTTGCAAGCTTTCAGGCCCAGCTCGGACTCCCCTTTGGCACCTTTTCCCTTGCCCTTGATGGCACAAGCCGCATCTTTCTGGTTCCGGTCTTTGGTCTTGGGCTTCTCTGTGCCATACAGGGTTTTCTGAGTTTACGCCATGAACGACCAAGTCAGCACAATCTCGGCGTCCACTGGCTCTTCTATCTCCTCTTACTTTTGGGGCTAACCCTTGTGCTCAGCGCCAGGGACATTGTGCTCTTTCTTATATCCTGGGAAATCATGAGCCTTGCCCCCTTCTTTTTAATTGACTTCAACGACAGTGACAGCCGCGTGCGCGATGCCTCCTGGGTCTATCTCGTGGCAGCCCACCTGGGAGCGGTAGCCCTGCTTGCCTTCTTTGTGCTCTTCTGGCAGTGCACAGGAAGTCTCAGCTGGCAGACACCTGTGACCAATCTGACCGAGACACAGAGGACATTGCTCTTTGTGCTTGCTCTGGCAGGCTTTGGCGCCAAGGCAGGCCTTGCCCCCATGCATATCTGGCTGCCTGAAGCCCACCCTGCCGCCCCAAGTCACGTCTCTGCCCTGCTTTCAGGGGCCATGATCAATGCCGGTCTCTACGGCATCATCCGTACAGTCTCGCTCTTATCTCCCAAGGGCATTCCCCCTGAATGGTGGGGTTGGCTGATTCTCCTCCTTGGCCTTGGTACAGCGCTTATGGGCATTTTGAAGGCCCTTGCCCAAAGCAATGTCAAACGGCTCCTGGCCTATTCCAGTGTGGAAAACATGGGCATCATGACCATGGGACTTGGCTGTGCCATGATCGGCCAAAGTCTTGGCAATGGCTGGATGGCTCTCGCTGGTCTTGCGGCCTGTCTCATGCATATGCTCAACCACGCAACCTTTAAAGGCTTGCTTTTTCTCGCAGCCGGCGAAGTCCTGCATGCCACAGGCACCGTGAATATGGCGCAGCTGGGTGGCCTTGCCAAAAAAATGCCGGTCCTTGCCGCCTGCTTTGCCACAGGCTGCGCAGCCATTGCGTGCCTGCCGCCTTTCAACGGCTTTACCGGCGAGCTCACCCTTGCCCTCTCCCTCCTTGACGGTTCAAGTCTTGCCTCAACTGAGCGGCAGATGGCCCTGCTCTTAAGTTTTGCCGCGCTCTGTGCCATAAGCGGCCTGGCCCTGACGCTCTACGCCAAAGCCTATGGCATGGTCTTTTTAGGATCTGCGCGCTCAGGCTTTGCCGAAAATGTCCATCAAAAATCCTGGCATGGCATCTGGCCGCTCATGGTGCTGGCTTTGGGCTGTTTAGCCCTTGGTCTTCTGGCACGCTTTGTCTTTCTTGGGACAGGTATGGCTGCTGCCGAGCTCTTTCCCATGCAGACCCTCACAGGCTTCAGCCAGGCGCGCACAAGTCTTGACCAAAGCCTGACAACGGTTGCGGCCATCTCTGGCTGCGTACTTCTTGCCACAGCACTCCTGGTCGCTCTTCGCAAACACACCCTTCACAGACGCGGCATCCGCTTCATGCCGACCTGGGCTTGTGGCTATCAGCGCGGCACTTCCCGCATTGAGTACACCGATGCCTCCTTTACCGAGCCCCTCGCGCGTGTGCTCTCGCCCCTCATGGGCCAAAAGGTCAGCATCAGCCAGGAGCCCGGACTTTTTCCCCGATACTCCCAGCTGCTCGTCAAGGCTCCGGACAGACTGCGCAGATATGTCTATGGCCCGCTTTTTGCCGCCATTGAAAGCGTCTGCAATGCCTTAAAGATCTTCCAGCACGGCAAAATTCACCTTTATATTCTCTACATTCTGGCAACGGTTGTGGGGCTTCTCATCTGGGGGCTCGTATGAATACGGCGTTTTTCTCCTATCTCGCCAATCTGGCCCTGGCCCTGCTGCTGGCCCCGCTCCTTTTCGGCGTCATCAACCGCGTCAAAGCCAAGGTGGCCGGCCGCCACGGCAAGCCCCTGCTCCAGACCTATTATGATCTCGCGAAGCTCTTCCGCAAAAGTGAGGTCATCAGTCCCACAACAGGCCTCTTCTTTCAGCTTGCCCCGGCCCTGCAGCTTGTGGCCATCCTAGCAGCGCTTTGCCTTCTGCCCCTTGGCGGCAATGCCTCACCCCTTGCCTTTGCCGGCGACTTTCTGCTGGCAGCCTACCTTCTCGGGCTTGGCCGCTTTGCCATGATTGTGGCAGCCCTTGAGACAGGCTCATCCTTTGAGGGCATGGGGGCTAGCCGCGAGGCCGCATTTTCTGCCCTTGCCGAGCCCATCTTTTTCCTGGCCATCTCGGTATTGACAAGCCTGCATCTTGATCTTGGCGAAACCCATGACTGGGCCTTTTCCCTTTCCCTGCTCTTTGGCGGCCAAAGCGCCGGCGCCTGGCTCTCAGGCAAGTTTGAACTTCTGCTGCTGCCCATCGTCTTCTTTTTGCTGCTGCTTGTGGAAAATAGTCGCATTCCCGTGGATGACCCCACAACCCACCTTGAGCTGACCATGATTCACGAGGTCATGATCCTCGATCATTCTGGACCCAATCTGGCCCTTATTCTCTATGCCTCAGCCCTCAAACTCTGGTTCTTTGCCAGTCTTGTGGCGGGCCTGCTTGTGCCGGATCTCGGAGCCATGGGCTTTCTGCTCTGGATAGCGGTTATTTTTCTCGTTGCCTGTGCCATAGGCCTTGTGGAGTCTTCCATGGCACGCCTGCGGCTCAAGCGCGTCACCACCTTTCTGGGCGGGGCCTGTGCCATGGCTGCGCTTGTGTTGATTTTCTCCCAGATGAGGTAATCATGTTTCTGAACATCTGTCTCTATCTGCTCGTGCTCTCCAACTTTCTGCTTTTGGGAACAGCACGCGTTGTGCAGATGACCAAATATACAGCCCTGCAAGGTTTTCTGCTCGCCATCCTCCTCTTCCACTTTGGGCATACGGTCTTGACTGTCGCAGTCCTCCTCATCAAGGGGCTTGTCCTGCCTGGCCTTCTCTGGCGCACGCTCAAAAAGATGCCCTCTGAGGCGCTCATTTGTCCCCACAGACTTGTAGCCATTGATGTCATTGCCGGCATGGCGGGCCTTGCCTTTGCCATCTGGCTTGACGGCCGCCTGGGCTCAGATCTCACCCATAATCTCTTTCCCGAGCTCTTTCTCCCCCTGGGTCTCACAACGCTTTTCTGCGGGCTCATTCTCATTATTGGCCGCGTCAAGGCCATCACCCAGGTCATCGGCTATCTGGCCGCTGAAAACGGTATTTTTCTCCTTGGTATGCCACTCATGACCCAGGGCACCACCTGGTTTGAACTGGCACTTCTCCTCGACGTCTTTGTGGCTGTATTTGTCATGGGCATTGCCATCAACCGCATCAGCGATTCCTTTGCCTCCATGGATGTGGACCACTTCAGAAGTCTGCGCGACTAGGAGGCCTCATGCTCATTGCGCTCATTGCCATTCCCGTGATCACGGGCCTTGTCATGATCTTCTTTGGCAAGGCCTGGCTCTGTCGCCTGCTTTTGCCGGTCACAGCCATTTTGCACACAACGCTCACAGCCTGCATTGTCCGCGAGGTCTCTCTCGGCCACACCCCAACGGCCCTTTCAGGCATGCTTGCCCCCGATGCCCTGGGCTCCCTTTTCCTTGCCATCGCAAGTCTGCTTTTTCTGGTCGTCTCCTTCTATGCCGTCTCCTATCTAGCCGATGAGGAGCGCATTGGTATCCACACCAATATTCTTTTAGACCACGGCCACTTCACCAATCAGCCCGAGCGCCGTTTTGCCGCTTTTCTCTGTTTTTTTCTCGCGTCCATGAGCCTTGGGACCATTACCCCGCATATGGGGGTACAGTGGGTGAGCATTGAAGCAACCACCCTTTCCAGTGCGCCCCTCATCTATTTTCACCGCCACAAAAGTTCCCTTGAGGCCACCTGGAAATATCTGATCATCTGTTCTGTGGGCATTGCCCTTGCCCTGCTTGGCAATATTCTCCTCTCTGTCGCCTTCTACAGCAAGGAGGCCCAGGTTGAGGGCTTTGACCAGGTTGCCTGGTTTGTCGCCCATGCCAAGCAGGCCAATCCCACCTGGCTGATCGCAGCCTTTGTCTTTCTACTCGTTGGCTACGGCACCAAGATGGGCCTAGCCCCCCTCCACAACTGGCTTCCCGATGCCCACAGCCAGGCGCCCTCGCTCGTCTCAGCCCTCCTTTCAGGCGCGCTCCTCAACTGCGCCATGCTCGGGCTTCTGCGTGGCCACCAGATTATGCAGGCGGCACAGCTGGGCGACCTATCCTCAAAGATGCTCATCTTCTTTGGGCTTTTTTCGCTGGCAACCGCAGCCGTCTTCATTGTCGGCCAGGGCCACTATAAACGCATGCTCGCCTATTCAAGCGTTGAGCATATGGGTATTTTAGCTCTTGGTATCGGCATGGGTGGCCTAGCCTGCCAGGGCGCCATGTTCCATGCCCTTGTGCACAGCTGCACCAAATGCCTGCTTTTTCTCCTCTCAGGCAATATCCTTGCCCGCTACCATACCTATTCAAGCTATGACGTGCGTGGCATGCGCTGGACCATGCCCTGGACAGGTGCCCTCTGGCTTGCGGGCTTTTTTGCCATCGCAGGCTCTCCGCCCTTTGGGCTTTTTGTGAGCGAGCTGCTCATCTTCAAAGGCATTCTCGCCCAAGGAAGTACGCTGATCGCCGTCTCCTACCTTGTGCTTTTGGCCATTATCTTTGTGGGGCTCTCGGTCGCCTGTCTGCGCATGGTGCAGGGAAGCCGTCCCCTGGATATGCCCAAAAGCCCGCAAGAGCCCCTTTTGAGCGTGCTTCCCCCACTTGTTCTGGCCCTTATTGTCCTCACCCTGGGTCTCTGGATTCCGGATCCGCTCTGGCATTTCCTTGAGCGGGCAGCCTCCCTTGTGGGCTAGGAGATAGTATGACTGACACGACCTTTGCCTATCATCAGGCTATTGCGCTGGCAGATCTTCCTGTCTACGAGGCTGAGGCTTTTGCCGAAAAACTGGGAAGCTGCCTTGCCCAGGGCTTACGCCTGCTCTGCCTCACAGCCCTGGCACGAGAAGCGGAAAAAACAAGCCTTCTGGCCGTCTTCACAAACGATGCCACACAAAAGCTCACAGCCTTCTGCGCCAAGCCTCTGACAAGCCTCCCATCCCTGGCAGACAGCTATCCTTCTGTGCAGCTTTTTGAGCGCGAGCTTTTCGAAGACTATGGGGTGAAATTTCCAGGCCACCCCTGGCTCAAACCTGTGCGCCAAACCCCGGACAATACCCCGCAGCGCTATCCCTTCTTCCGCACAGATGGCCGTGAAGTCCACGAAGTTGCCGTGGGGCCTGTCCATGCCGGTATCATTGAGCCCGGCCATTTCCGCTTTCAATGCTTTGGCGAAAATGTCCTCAATCTGGAAATTGCCCTCGGCTATCAACACAGAGGCCTTGAGCAATGCCTGCTCCAGGCCAAGCCCTCAGCAAGGCTGCCTCTGCTTGAATGCGCAGCCGGCGATACGAGTATTGGGCATGCCCTGGCCCATGCTGTGCTCATGGAGCGCCTGACAGGCCTGACGGTCTCTGATCGCAGCTGGCATCTGCGCAGGCTTGCCCTTGAACTGGAGCGCCTTGCCAATCACATTGGCGATCTTGGCGCCATTGCCGGTGATACCGGCTTTCTCCCGACCTCATCCTGGAATGGACGCATTCGCGGCGACGTTCTGACCATGACAGCCATTCTCACAGGCAATCGCTTTGGGCGCGGCCACATTGCCGTAGGCGGCGTCCACAATGACCTTGACGCAGAGCTCTGTGCTGATCTCATCCATCGCCTCGACTTTGCCCGCCGGGATGCCCTGGGCTCTGTCAAGGTGATGCTGACAAGTGAAAGCGTTCTTGACCGTCTGCGCACAACAGGCACAGTCTCCCTCAAAGATGCCAAAGCCCTTGGCCTTGTGGGCGTCTGTGCCAAAGCTGCAGGTGTTGTCTGCGACGCACGCCTGACAGCCCCTCTTCGGCCTGGGCAAAACTTCATTCCGGCAAAATGTGAGACAGGGGACGTGCTGGCACGGGTTCTCGTGCGCGAAGAAGAGATGCGCGCCTCCTTTGCCATGGTCGAAGACGATCTCTGCGCCCTTGAGGAAGGAAGCCCTGAAGAGCGGGGGTATGCCCCATCACCAATCCTTCCGACAGGGATGCTTGCTGTGGCACAAGTGGAGGGCTTTCGCGGGGAAATCGTGCACCTTGCGGTTACTAACGAGCATTCGGGCTTTCAGGTCTACAAGGTGATTGATCCCTCCTTCCACAACTGGCAGGGCCTTGCCATGGCTCTGCGAGACAATCAGATCTCGGATTTTCCCCTCTGCAATAAGAGCTTCAATCTCTCCTACTGCGGCTACGACCTGTGAGGCTATGATGTTTGGCATTATCAAAGAGCGCTTTCATCAAAAATACCGCACCCTCGACTTTCCGGCCAAGGAACCGTTTCTGCCGGGCAGATTCAAAGGAAGACCCGAGATCAAGGCCATCAACTGCGCAAACTGCCATATCTGCCAGGATCTCTGTCCAACTGAGGCCATACAACACATCGATGGCCACCCGGCTATTGATCTTGGCCGCTGCACCTTCTGCGGCGCCTGCGCCCAATGCTGCCCGCAAAAGGCCATAGCCTTTGGCCGCAACTACCACGTTGCCAGCGCAGATCGTAAGGCACTTCTTGTCAAAGCAGGCGATAGCGCAGCCTTTCCCACTCCTCAAGCTCTCACAAAACCCCTCTTCCGCCGCTCTCTCAAGTTGCGCCAGGTCAGCTGCGGCGGCTGTGCGGCCTGTGAAGCCGACACCAATGTGCTCGGCACCCTCCTCTACGATCTTGGCCGCTTTGGCATTGACTTTGTGGCCTCACCTCGACATGCCGACGGCATCCTTGTCACTGGCCCTGTGACTAAGAATATGGCCCCGGCCCTCTTTGACACCTACCGCGCCGTGCCTGACCCACGCATTGTTATTGCTGTGGGCTCCTGTGCCATATCCGGCGGGCTCTTTGCCACAAGCTCCCAGTGCCTTGGCGGCATTCCCGAAGAAATACCTGTGGATCTCTTTGTCCCAGGTTGCCCTCCCAATCCCTGGAGTATCCTCGCAGGACTTCTTGAGCTGCAGAAAAACCGCTAAGAATGGTAATAGAGCGATCGCGTACGCTCTGAAAGATCTCGGTGGAAAATCTTAGCGTCTGGAGATTACCTGCTCTGAGAACCCAAAAAAAGCTGCGTTACCGTATTCAGGTAACACAGCAAAGAGCAGATATGTGGACGAGTCTGAGGAGCAAGGCGTAAGCCTTATCTGGCTTGGCCTTACTTAGCGCCCCATCCTCTGGGGATCGCTTTGTGATAGTCTTTTGCTCAGCCTCCAAAGGTGTGACCTCAGCGCTCGTGCACCTCTCTTGTGCCAAGCACAGCTTGTCAAAAGCATCCTCTCTCTTCCTATCTATACAACCATTACGAAAAAGATCTTACATGCTTTTGCGAAGCATGGCGCAAATAGGGCTTAGGTAGTTCGTTTTCATGGCAAAACCTCAAAGAAATCAGTGTTAGGCTTGGCAGACAACTAGCGCTCCTGACCATTGTGACGCTAAACAGCTACATGGACTATGGAAGTCCGTGGTTGTTGAACGAAAGAAGTGAACTTCGATTCAGAGACCAGTGGATAGCATTTGCAATACATAGATAATGTCTAGAACAACTAAGCAGCAAAGAAAATGGCGAAGGAATTGGCATTTCCTGTTTCTTTAGTACTACAAACATACCTTGATACTTTTGCGTGCGGTAGGTTTCAATGAAGAAAGCCTTACAGAGTTTTAAGGCCGCTCGATAGCTGCACCAGGAATCCCTACGTTCCAATCGATTGGCAAAAACGAGAAGCCCCCTGAAGCTTATTCAGAGGGCTTTTTAATCAGGTCAATTCAGGTTTTCAAAGTAGAAGATATCTATTTGAAATTCATTATAAAAAAATTTTCATAACTTTTTTGTTACCTACAAATTTACCAACAGAGATAAAAGGTGCCGTTTCGGATCGGACGGCGACCCGAAAACAGAGGGCGAGCATTTTAGCCCAGAACGTTTTTCTTGGCAATGCCCGCGGCCTGCGGTATAATTCCGGCCATGGAACACGGAAAATGCTACCCGATTGCCGAGTGCCTGTCCATCTGGGCAGTCATCAAACGATGGCCGCACGCACCCCTCTATGAAATCGAGCGTCTCATCAACGACCCTGACGGTCTGACGCCGTACGAGATCGAGATCCCGTCGAGCGGAACGCCCGACAAGGAGACGATGTATCTGCATCCCATGCGGCGCGGAGAGCTGCGCTTCGTCAGAGTGCATGAATTCCATCAGGAAGTTCGCGACGCGCGCAACCGCCCGGTGGCATCGGACTGCGGCAAAGAGACGGTCGACGAAAACGGAGACCCAATGCTGCAGGACTTCCTCTGGTTTCTCCTCGGCGATGTCCTGCATCTCGAGAAGGAGAATCCGGATTACATCAAGGCGATTCAGCAGTGCGGCAGGCGCGAGCCGGCCGTGACACCGCCGAGGCCGGCGCAGGCCGAGCCCGCCCGTTCCGCAGAGCGGATGCTGCACGCCAAGGAGGCCGCCGCACTGCTCGGCTGCTCGAAGTCTCATTTCTGGGCGCTTGCCCAACGTGGCGAGATCCCGAAAGGAATCAGATTATCCGCTAAATCCACCGTCTGGCACGAAGATGACATCATGGCGTATGTCCGGCGGCACGAGACGACGGCAAGGCCATGGCAAAAATAGTTCCCGAAGCCCGCAGGGCCTCACCGTTTCCGGCGGCACATAGCGCTTGTCCCGGAGCGTAGCGGAGTGGGGAGTGGGCTAGCGCGCCGCCTGTCTTTCGGCCACGCCTTTCACGGCGTGGCCTTTTTTGCGATTTCTTTTCCACGGCGCCCGCATGGGCGCCACCCTCAAGCGTAGCGGCACTGGATGGACAAGGAAGATGCGGCGGCCATCCCGTGGATGAGCAGGTTCAGGCGCAATCCGCATCCTGAACATGTGGTTTGGCGCCAGGAAGAGGTCCCGCGGAATCACATGTACCAGCTGGAAGTCGACATCGAAGAAGCGCAGCGCGGAAAGGAAGCCGTCGTTGATTTCGATTACGGGCGGAATTCGATAACCATCCGGAAATCCGATTATGACGCGCTCTACATTAACATAAACGATGAGATGTTCGACATGGACAAGAACATTAGGGTTTTTGATCCATCCGGAAAGCTGATTTTCGACGGCATCGTGCAAAGGAAGAAAAGCCGGCTTCTGCACTCATTCCATGTTTACGGAGGAATCTTCGCGGGATATCCGGGCAGAATCGACATCCATGACAAGGGGATGTCGGCGGGTGACGCATTCATCGAGATCGAGGGCGGCCCCATCTGGGGCAACGACCATGCGAGGAAGCGCTGTCCCGAGGTTCTGGCGGAATGGCTGAAAGTGAATCCCGGAATGCAGGCCGAATGGAATGGCGAATGGTCGACCACGATTCAAGGAAAGATGAGCGTCTGCAGGATCAAGACGCAAAAATTTCTACGGCAAGGGGACAGAATATATCCCTGAAGGCAGCGTTCTGGACTATACGGGTGTTGTGATGGACAAGAACTCTTTCGTCCTCCGCAACTTCGCCTGTCCCCTCGGCCCAGAAGAAAACTTTGATGCTTCTCCGCCGCTGGACAAACTGGAGCATGCGAAATGAACCCGATGGATCATTTCTGCAACGCCCTTTTCAAAGCCTCCAGGCTGAAACACTATTGCCGCACCTAACAACAAGGGAAACAAGGAGAAAAAAATGGGAAGAATTGCCTTGGCGGCAGGTCTGATGGCAGTTATTTTGTCTGCTTCCGGCGCATTTGCGCTGTCTGACAGGGAATATAAGGAGATGCTTCAGACCTCGCCAGAATACCGTCGAGCGGAGGCCGAGCTTTCCACCGCATGGAAGCGCATAAGGACAATCATCAAAAACAGGAAGGAAGGCATGTGGCCCCGGGAAATGCTCGACTCCCAGCGCGAATGGGTCGCTTCCGGTCGTGACGAAGAGGCTCAGGCCCTGATAAATCGCGGTATGAGCAGGAGTGAGGCTTATGCTAAGGTGACGCGAGCCCGCGCGAAATACCTGGACTCTTTTGTCAGCTATACTCCAGACGAAGAGCTTATCGTCCATTGAAAGGCTAAATGAGGGCGTTTATGACGGTTCGCAAGTCTCTCCAATGTGAAAGCTTTTTTCTGTTTTGAGTATAGAAGAGAAAGGAAGTCGTCAAAATGCTGAAGGGGGATCATTTATTCTTTGGCAACGCTGCTGCTGACGGCGCAGGTTCACGCCTTTTTTTCGATGCGGCAAACGTCGGGGATTTTGAGGCCGTATAGAATAGTATCGCCCAAGGCGTAGACGTGAAGGCCACTTTAGACTTCACGCCGTTGTCTTTTGCCGCGATCACAGATACTATGCCCATCGCGAAGCTCCTCATCGATAATGGCGCTTACGTGAAAGCCAAGGACCATGATGGATGGACGACTTTGCGGAGGTCGTTAGACTGCGATGCCCCCCTGTATGATCGAAACAGTATTTAGGCGGCCTTTGACAACCGCAAGTCCGGTGAGGCCACCGTCATCTCCCTGTTCGGACGCTTCGACGGTCGTTCCTCACATGTCTTGTGGTTCCGCCAAGATTTCGTCCCTGTCTTTTCACGCTTCATTACTTACAACACAAAAGGAGTACCCCATGAAAACGTCAGGCATCATAAAATCACGGCCCTTGCTGTCAATTATGACGTTGTTGCTCTCGTTGGCGATGTCAACGTCCGTCATGGCTGCCGACCTGTCGCAGGACGACGCGAAGCGCCTGCTGAAGGACACGAAGACAATTGCTTCCTATTTGGAGTTGAAAGGCGAATCGGATTATGAGGGGAAGCCGCAGAACGTCATCAAGGCAGCGTTGTTTGGCTGCTTTGAAACGAAAAACGAGTTCAACATCGCGCAAGATACGCGCAAGGAAGAGGGTAAGCAGCCCTTGCCCGAAACTGCAGCTATGTTCAGTGTCAACGGGACGGACGTGCCGGCAAACAGCGTCTTGTTTCGACACGAAAATCCGAACGCATTCAAAGGGCTTTCCGAAAGCTACACCTGCTTCATTACGCGTCAGGCCGTCGAGATAGGTGCCCTGCGCTATACCGGGCATCGTATCACGAAGCACGTCGCGCCGAAAGGCGACGAGTTTCTCGGTGAGACCCTTCTCAATGATAAGGGATACTTCGTGAGTATCGAAGGGCTCGGCGACGCGCCCACTAGTGCCGAGCTGAAGAAGATCGAGCCGAAGGGCGACGGCTTTGTCCTGACAGGAGATGTCGTCGAGGAATTTATCGATCACGATGAGCATAAGAAGCCGTCGACGTTCCGCCTCGAGCTCACACCGGGGGAAGCTCCGGGGGCTTGGAAGCGCCAGTACTCCGAGCAAGTCGCGAAGTGAGCATTATGCCGCATAATATGCCCCCGGCATTGCCGGGGGCTTTCCTCTTTGTGGATGCCCGGTTCCAGCACGCGTTCAAGGTGGATGACTGCGGCATTACCGTAAACGGGGGGCTGGGAACGTACCTCATTTTTAGTAACCGCTCATGCATTCGATAAAAAATGCGGTTTTGGGCTCTTTCATAGGGGAGCATAGCGTTTTGTGAGTTTCGGTTGACAAATGGGCAGAATTTTGCATTACTTTTTTCGCTGTTGCTCCGCACTCCACGGATCAACGCAGAGCGCACCCTATCTGTCCCCGGTCGCAACCGGCTTCCCCTCCCCTTCCGAGTGATAGATGGGCTGCTGGGAATGCAGCTACAGGCCGCCTTTAATAGCACGAGGGAAACTGTTATGCCATAGAGGCCGCATTAGCTATTCTTCTGTTCGTATTTTCGTTAGCACCTCTGTATATTCAAATTCTTACAAACTAGGAGTAAATAATGAATAAAATTTTATCATGTATTTTCATTTGCTTGTTTGTTATTTCTGCAATGCTTCCTATAAATAATGCCTGCGCAATTTCAGACAAAGAATATGCACGGTGCAAACAATTATCTCCAGAATTTGTGCAAGCGGAAAAAGACCTAAATGCCGTATGGAAACAATTAAATTCTTTAATACAAAACAAAGACAAGAAGCAAAAATTACTTGATAATCAACGAAATTGGCTAAAAGAACGCGACGCAAACTATGTAAATGAAAACGGTACAGCAGACATTCCTAATTTTACTACTTACACTAAGGATAGAATTGCTGAACTTATTCTCTATAAAGAATATGTTAAAAATAATTACCTGCCTATAACGATAACAGGACAAGTTATTGAACAAACAGAAAGTCGATATGCAGAAGATACTGCTTATTATCTATATACAAAACTATATGTAAATAAAAATGAATACGACATATGGATATTGCTGTGTTCTTCAGAAGACAAAAAGCAGCATGAAGATGTAAATAATATATTAAAGAGAGCGGAAGACAATAAGGACAAATGCAGCATACTTGTAGATTATGACATTTTAGGTGAGATTAAAGTCATCAGTTTCGCGAACCCATCGAAAGATGAAAAATGCGGTTTAAATTGGTGAAGCTCACTTTTCATGCCTACAGGTTCTTGGCCAGTTACTCAAGAAGGGTGATTTCAGACAGGGCGTCAGTGTTGACGCAACAGTTGTTGAATCGTCCCGGCGTCCTCGGACGACACTTGAAGTCGTTTCCGAGGACAGAGCTGAGCCGGATACAGATCCGCGGGTAATGGTCTCTCATTCAGACGACACGGAAGCGGCGTGGCTCAAGAAGGGCAAAAGGACGTAGACATGGTTACAAGGTGAGGGGATAGACCCGGCCCCCAAGGAGCGATACGCTCACCGGCATCAAGAAGTGCCACAGGCAATCATTGTGATACGCCAGAAAATAGGAGACCGGGTCATGGAGAAAGTGTACTACATTGGTTTGGACATTGCCAAGAACGTATTTCAGGTTTTCCTAGCTGACAAAAAGGGACGCGCGCTTGCCAATCGTAAGCTTACAAGAAAGCAGCTAATTCTGTTTTTTGCCAACCTCCCGCCTTGCATGGTTGGCATTGAAGCATGTGGAACAGCTCATCACTGGGCACGAACCCTGATCGAATTAGGTCACGAAGCAAAACTTATACAGCCTATTCGGGTTAAAGCGTTTTTAGGGCATCATAATAAGACTGATGCCGCTGATGATAAAGCCATCTGTAAGGCCCTGATGCATCCCGGAACACGATTCGTTACAGTGAAGACAATTGGCCAGCAGGTAATGAAGCACTATTTGTCAAGACGTGAACGTCTTGTACGAAACCGCACTGAACTCATTAACCAAACACGGTCATTTCTATCTGAATGCGGCATCAGCCTCAAAAAAAGTAGAAACCAATTCGAACATAATTTTACTGCCGTAATATCCGCATACTGGGAGAAATTCAGCGACGATTTCATAAGAATTCTGGAGGATAACTATTCTGAATACCTCGCCATACAAAAAAAATTTTTGATATGGACAGGCATATCAAAAGGCTCTGTTTGCGTAACTCATTGACTAAAGTAATGGTATGGCAGGCCGCTTCGAAATATCAACATAACGACGAGCGCATTTTGTGGAAAGCTTTCCTTGAGGCACACAGCTCATTTCTCGTCAAGCACAAGCTGATCGTTGTGTCTCTTCTTTGCCCTTGTAGTTGACCTGATCATGATACCCTCCCTTGGTACTATACAAAATCTAAAACAATTCCATTTGACAGAGGGAAGGCGTCAAGACAAAAGTGCAATCTTTTTTCAGGCCGGAGTATAGCTGGCCTTCTGTTCGCTCCGTCGAGTCGAGTTTCTGTAACCATATCACCATGCGCACAATGATCACTTACGCCGCGTACCAATCGAACGATGTATAGGAAGCCTGCACACAACGCTATTCAGGCGTATCATTCTTCAGCAGTGTGACGATTTCTGCTTCCTCCATTTCCTCTGCTAGAGCAAGCGGTGTGCAACCATCATATTCTCCGCCTACAATTTTTGCGTTTCTATCGGCACCTCGTTTAAGGAGTACCGTCACTACCCCAAGATGGCCTTCCTTGGCAGCAAGGTGCAGGGGCGTCATGCCAGTCTTGTCTTTCGCGTTCACGTCAGCACCCCTGGCAAGAAGCAGCTCCAGCACGTTCCTCCAACCTTTCTTTGCCGCAAGGTGTAGAGGCGTTACGCCGCTCTGATCTTTGACATTCACGGCAGCGCCGTTGGCGATGAGAAATTCAGCCATGTCAGGATACAACATAGAATCTGCACCAGCAATGTGCAGCGGCGTTTGTCCCTCATAATTTTTCGTATTCACGTTCACGCCCTGCCTAAGAAGCATATCGGCCACGCTAACTCTCCATACATTGTGCAGTGGGGTGTCACCCTTTGTATCCTGTGCTTGCGCATCCGCACCCTTCTCAAGAAGAACCGCGACAACATCCTCATTGCCTCTGATTACAGCTTCGTGCAGCGGGGTTTGGCCAGAATTGTCTTTCACATTCACGTCAGCGCCCTTTTCAATAAGGAGCCTGGCAACGGCACCTGTCTCTGCCCTATAGAGGGGCGTCTGGCCTGGGTCCCATTCCGTGAGTTTCGCGTTGACGTTTGCTCCCTTGTCGATAAGCAGTCTGATTACGTTACTATGCTTCCCGGCAGCGTGCAGAGCTGTGAAGCCGCTGTCGGTTGCCACATTCACATCCTCTCCTTTTTCAAGGAGCAGCCTGACCACGTCAATCAAGCCACTACTCGCAGCTCCATGCAAGGGACTCATGCCATGGTTGCTTTGCAGCCTCACATTCACACCCTTGTCGATCAAGAGCATGGCCACGTCGGCATGACCATTATCTAAAGCTGTTATCAGCGGTGTTTCACCGTTCTGGTCTTTCACATTGATATCCGCGCCCTTGTCAATCAAGAGCCTAGACACGTCCACACGCCCCCGATTGGCCGCACAGTACAGCGCCGTTCTCCCAAAATAGCCATTGTCACTATCTAACAAGCACGCGTTGACGTCGGAACCATTGGCAATGAGTAGTTGTGGCAGCTCAATTGGGTACTCATTTTCAGAACAGACAACATAAAGCAGCGCAGTCCATCCGGACTTGGTTTGCGCATTAACATTAGCGCCCTTCTCTATGAGCAGCTTGGCAATATCGACATTCTCAACCCAATGCAGCGCAGTCCATCCGGACTTGGTTTGCGCATTAACATCAGCGCCTTTCTCTATCAACAGCCTAATCAGGTCTCGATTATCACTCATTCCCACGCAACTGTATAAAGGCGTCTCATCCTCTTCATTTCTCGCGTTCACATCAGCGCCCTTCTCTATGAGCAGCTTGGCAATATCGACATTTTTAACCAGATGCAGTGGTGTAAGCCCTTGGACGTCTCTCCCATTCACATCAGCGCCCTTCTCAAGAAGGACTGTAACCCAGCTGAGCTGGTTATTTTTCACAGCCTCATGCAACAGGGCAGTACCCTGCACGCTCTTGTTCGCGCTGCTTTCAAGAAGGAGCACGACTACATCGGTAGAGCCTTTCTCATGTGCTCCGTCCAGGGGCGTTTTTTTCTTGTTGTCCTTCAAATCGACGTCCGCTTTGTTGGCCAGCAAGAGCTTCACGACGTCAACATCCCCAAGAAGAGCGGCAAAATGTAAAGGGGTTTGACCGTCTGCATCTTTTTGGTTGATCAGCGTTTTGTCCTGTGACAAGGAGCTAATCATCGCCATATTGCGCCTAATAACAGCGCGGTGCAATTGCGTAAGCCCTGTTTTTTCATTGCAGACCACATCGGCACCCTTGGCCAAAAGGAGCGCAACCACATCGGCGTGACCATTTTCTGCTGCCTTGTGTACAGAGGTCTTGCCGTGCATATCCGTAGCATTGATCTGAGCTCCATTGGCCAGAAGGAGCTTAACCACCTCAGCATGATCATTGACTGCTGCTTTATGTAATGCGGACTCGCCTTTTACATCCTGAGCGTTGACTTCGACCCCATTATCCAGAAGCAGACGTGTGACCACCTCAGCATGACCTTCGGCTGCTGCTCTGTGCAGCGGTGTTTCGTTGTCCTTATCGTTCGCATTCACGTCAGCCCTGTGGGCAAGAAGTATAGAGGTCACATCAGCGAAGCCCATAACTGCTGCTGAATGAAGTGGTATCCCACTGGCATTGTTTTTCGAGTTGATCTCAGCCCCTTTGGCAAGAAGCAAGCTAACCAGCCCCGCATCCCCCAGAGCAGCTGCCCAGTGGAGCGCTGTCATGCCATAGCGATCCTTCACATTCACGTCGGCACCGTTGGCAATGAGCAGTTTGCTCACCTCCATGAACCATGCTTCTGCCCCATTACCATTCTCCAGCATGTTTGTGAGCGGTGTCCTATTATCGATATCTTTCGCGTCAACGGCAGCGCCCTTGGCAATGAGGAATTTAATCATCTCCACCTGCCCGCGGATTGCTGCCCAGTGGAGCGGGGTCATGAAATCACTGTCCACCGCGCTTACGGCAACTCCACTTTCGATTTCCTTTTGGACAGTCTGAACATCCCCTTCCCTTGCTGCATCCCAAATATTCCCCCAAGCCGACCCAGATATCAGCAGTACTATAGCAATAGCACACAAGCATTGTTGTACCATATATCTCTCCTTTGCGGGACGCGCGTGTACTCTCACAGAAACGCAACATATTGACAAGCTTGTCTGTCCTTATGGTATGCGCTGTTGCACCGTACTGATGACATATTTTCTTGAAGAAGGAAAGCAGCAAGACCACAATGCCCTTTGCGTATTCAGCTTGCACAGAGAGGATCACGTAATATTTTTCGAACTCTGCACCCGGATCGATTACCCACGACCATACTCTCGAACATCGAAGAGGCGCTCAAAAGACGCCGTGAAATCGAGTCAGCTTTTGGATTCTTCCGTGCGGACACCCTGCTAAAAATGTCAACATACACACGGGGGGGCTACAGTTCTCTTGTTTTGTTTTTGAAGGCAAAGCACTGTGAGCCGTACGCGCACTTCTCTCTTTTGCAGAAGAGCGCAACGGCTTTCTCTTTCAATGCATAACCCATCCCCCCCCCTTTGCCCCGGGAGGCCAGTAAGACCTCTCCAAGGACCTTGGCCGTGGCAGGGCCTAAAGATTCATGCAAAAATACGTTGAGCAAGTCGCCCCCCTAGGCACACCCTTCCAGTCATGAGGTGACATCAGGTTATGGGAGGGGTACGGTGGGGCAAAACTCTGTGACACGTACAAGCTGAAAAGGGCGGGACTACGGCTCGATCCGTCGAAAGTCGAGGAGAAAACACTCTCTTGATTTGAATTTCTCTTGTGTGGACGTCTCAGCTACTGACGTTAGGCGCAGTCCTCCGGGTTGTCACCAATCTCTTTGGACTCAAAAAAGTCGACTTAGCCGTTGTCACCTAGACCAAAAAAACGCACTCGATCACATCCATATGTTGCTTGAAATCCCGCCGAAGATGAGTGTCTCGGGTTTTATGGGGTACTTGAAAGGGAAAAGTAGCCTGATGATATATGAGAAATTTGGCGATTTGAAATTCAAATACCGGAATCGCGAATTTTGGTGTCGAGGCTACTACGCGGACACGGTCGGGAAAAATGCACGCAGGATAGAGGAGTACATACGCCATCAGCTGGAAGAGGATAAGCTGGGCGAGCAACTCACACTCCCGTACCTGGGAACCCGTTTACGGGTCGCAAGTAACAGATATGCGAATGTCAGACCGCGTAAGCACCTTTTAGATGCCGCTAGTAAGAGAGCCTTACAGGCGCATAAGAAGACCCACCGGCTAGGCCGGTGGGTCTCTTTTTGCTTCTACGGCGACGAAAAAAAGCTGGTGCACTTGCCGCTCCCCTCAATTTCAATCAGTGTCTTCTCAAGGCGTTGCTGCTTTCAGCAGATTGACTGTTCCTTCCCACTTCATCTTCTCCGCGATGTCGAGCGGCGTGCAGCCGTCGTATTCCCCGCCTGAGATTTTCGCGTTCCTGCCCGCGCCATGAGCTATGAGGAGCTTCACCTCATTCTCATTCCCCTCTTTAGCTGCGATGTGCAGGGGCGTCATGCCGTACTTGTCTTTAGCGTTCACGTCGGCTCCTCTGGCGATGAGCGCTTCGGCGGCGTCCGCGTGCATGTGTTCCGCCGCAATGTGCAGCGGCGTTCTGCCGTCACTATCATTCGCATTCACGTCTGCGCCCTTGGCAACGAGCAGGCTGACAATATAGGCATTCCCCCCGTTAGCGGTTCTGTGCAATGGCGTCCTGCCATCGCTGTCTTTAGCGTTTACATCAGCGCCTTTCTCGATCAAGAGCCTGACCGCGTCAACAAAGGATTTGAAGCAAAACTCATGCAGCGCCGTTTCGCCATCCTCATCCGGCGTATCCCGGGCACCTTTTTCAATGAGCAGCTTGGCTATCTCCTCAGTCTTCGCTTTATGCAGCGGCGTAACGCCGTCCTCATCTTTCGCGTTCACGTCTGCGCCGTTGGCGAGAAGCAGCTCAATCATGCTGGTGCTGGCGCTTTCCGAGGCCATTGAGAGCGGTGTACTGCCCCCATCATCTTTAGAGTTCACGTCGGCGCCCTTGGCGAGGAGCGTTTCGACAACGTCAATTCGTCCATAATCCGCGGCTATATGCAGCGGTGTTACGTCGTCCTTGTCTTTCGCATTCACATTCGCGCCCTTGGCGAGAAGCAGCCTGACCATGTCAGCGTTGCCTTTTTCCGCGGCGATGCAAAGCGGCGTATTGCCGCCATAATCTGTTGCGTTCACTTTCGCGCCCTTGGCGAGGAGCGTTTCGACAACGTCAATTCGTCCATAATCCGCGGCTATATGCAGCGGTGTTACGCCGTCCTTGCCTTTCGCATTCACATTCGCGCCCTTGGCGAGAAGCAGCCTGACCATGTCAGCGTTGCCTTTTTCCGCGGCGATGCAAAGCGGCGTATTGCCGCCATAATCTGTTGCGTTCACGTCGGCGCCCTTGGCGATCAGCATTCTGGCCATGTCAACGCGACCTATATCCGCAGCCTTATGCAGCGGCGTTTGGTGATACGTACCTTTCGCATTGACGTTGGCGCCTTTGTCGATAAGCAGGCTGACAAGGTCCGCATGCCCGTTGTCCACGGCGCTCTCCAGCGGCGTCATATTGACCGCGTCTTTCACGTTCACCTGCGCGCCCTTGGCGATGAGGAGCCCGGCAATTTCCGCATTGCCGGCAACCGCCGCCTTGTGCAGCGCGGTCTTTCCTTTCTTGTCTTTCGCGTTAGCGTCGGCCCCGCTATCAAGGATCAGGCTGACAATATCCGCACGGCCTTTCTCCAACGCCAATGACAGCGCCGTCTGACCTTCATTATCCTTCGCGTTCACTTCGGCGCCGTTTGCAAGGAGCAGACGGACCATGTCCGCATAGCCAAGAATTCCAGCAAGATGCAGCGGAGTCCTGCCTTTCGCATCTTTTCGGCTGACAACCTCCCTGCGTGCCGCGAGCGAAGCCGCCGTCTCGCCATCCCGCAAGATGACGGCGCGATGCAGGAGAGTCAGCCCTGATTTACCGTCGCAAGCCACGTCGGCGCCATGGGTGATAAGCAGCGCGGCCATGTCTGCATAACAGCTGTTTATCGCCTTGTTTAACGGCGTCTCTCCACTGCCGCTCTTCGCGTTCACTTCGGCGCCTTTTTCAAGAAGCAGCTTCGCAGCCTCGGCACTCCCGGAATCCGCCGCTTCATGGAGCGGTGTCAAGCCGAACTTGTCTTTCGCGTTCACGTTCGCGCCCCCGGCAAGAAGCGATTTCACGACGGCGGCTGTGTGGCAACTCCCAGCGGAGATCAGCGGCGTCCTGCCCTGGCAGTCTTTCGCGTTCACGTCCGCGCCATTGGCTAAAAGCAGATCGATCATGTCGGCTTTCCCCCAAAACACGGCCCGATGCAGTGGCGTCTCGTCGTTCCAGCCTCTTGCATTCACGTCCGCCCCCTTGGCAATAAGGAGCCTGACCATTTCCGCATTGCCCGCTTCCGTCGCCAAGTGCAGGGGCATCCATTGGTGCTCGTCCCTCGCGTTCACGTCCGCGCCGTCTGCGATCTCCTTCAGGACGGTCTGCACATCACCATTCTCCGCCGCTTTCCAGATGTTCGCCCAAGCCGTCGTTTCCAGCAGCAGAATAATGGCCGATGCCAAGAGGCATTGCTTCAGCATGTTCGATCTCCTTGCGCCAGGCTCCACAGATCTCTCGGAGGCGGGAGGTGGTTGTTGTCTTTTCATATCAGGTGGTGTGAGAGACGCGGGCCGGGAATCCGGCCACGCCTGCTCGATTGGGGCATGTATTCCCTTTAAGCGTGTTCTCCTCACGCAGTCTTGCTGAAGAGCGCGTCGAAGGCCGCCCAGCGCATCTCGGCCTCAAGGCGGAGCGCTTTCGCCGCCGCGATGAATTTCGCACGTTCCCTGTTGAGGAGCATGCTCCCCTCGAAGATATCGGTCTGGCCTGATGACAATCCGATCACTGTGGACCGCATGACGGACAGGGTCGAATGCAGGGCGCGAACAATTGTTTCCATGTTTTCCTCCGTGGTTATACGGTTTCCGAAGCCAGAAGCGGCTTGATTTCCGTCCATGAACCCTGCGCCTGAAGGGCGTTCCAGAGGTCGACTTTCTGCTGAAGGTTCAGCCAGAGGTCGGGAGTGGTGCCGAATGCGCGGGAAAGGCGCAGGGCCATGGCCACAGTGAGGGGGGCGCGCCCGTTGAGGATCGCGGAGACAGTCTTCCGCGATACGCCGATGTGCGATGCGAAAGCCGTCGCCGTCATGCCAAGCGGTTAATGGACCCATTCCGTTGATTTCCTGTAGCTGGCAACATTGTTCATTATTCTTTGCGTTATTTTTGATATGCCTATCAATATCCATGATCTTATTTTGTAAATCCAAGTATTCAGAATAATTATCCTCAAGGATTCGTTTTAAATCGCCACTGAACTCATCCCAATGCTCAGAGATAATAGTTGTAAAATCAGGTACCACCGCCAGAGGCGGTGGTACCTGATTCCTAAAATTTTTTGAAGGTGATTCTTTCCTTTGCGCACCATCTTCCAGTATGAACGATAAAGTCGTTGACAGGAAATCGGGGGAAAGAATTTGCGAGGTATGCCGAAATCGAATAACGTCTCAATGTGCCGTTATATCGCGGATCCCCAAGCCCTTGGCAGAAAGGGAGCAACCAGAACACAAACGGCCTCCTGCGGGAATGCTACCCGAAGAAGACGGATTTCTCGAAAGTAACGCAGCGAGATTTGTACTGGACTGCGGTCTTTCGTATAAACAAGCGGCCGAGAAAGGTCCTCGGATGGAAAACAGCACAGGATTGCTTTTCAGGAGAAATTCGTGCTTGCGCCCGAAACCTTGCGCTTGAAATGTGAATTCGCCTGAATTCGTCCAGTCGTGAACATTTTGCTTGCGCTGAAGGTGGTGGAGGGGTAGTTTAGAAAGCGCAATCGTCACTGGCTGGAGTTGCTTGGAGTACAGCTATTTCTTACTAAAGGGGTACTAATGAAAATCATTAACTATTTACTCTTATTGCTAACTCTATTTATTTTTACTGAACCTACTGTAGTACTAGCGGATATCAAAGATTTTGAAAGTTCTTATCAAGAAACAAATGAACCAGACCCCTTGCCAGATGGTAAACATGCAGTATTATATATTTATGCTGTAGGTAATGAAAATCCAAATTTAGAAAGCCTTTACATAACTTTAAACAAGAAAGCATCTCATGTTATTTATTTTAATACATATTCAACATTTATTCTTCCTGTAGGAGACTGTAATATTGCAACAGTACCAATAGAGAGATTTTCTACTTATGAAGAATTTAAACCCAATAAAAACTACTACTTAGAAATTAAAAATGAAGGTTTTTTTTCAATAGGTTTAACTAGTAAAAAAGATGATTTTGAAAAAATTAAGCCAAAACTAAAGAAAGTAAAATTAATCCCAGGTTCTAAATTAGCAAACGAATTAAATGAATATAATAAAAAATTAGAATAATAACATAGGTAAAATAAAGGCCTGCTCCATTAATGAGTAGGTCTTTATTTTTGGTTCGGCGTACGCATTAACATCTGTTTCGAGATTAGCATCCGCCGAATAGCTTTTCAAAGAAAAGTCCCTCGAGAAAACTGTTCAACTCACGGGCGTAGGTGTGAACCTTATGCAGTCTGTTAACCTTTCACTGGAATTGACACCAAAAAAGAGCACGTATATAAATTCTATCTGGTAGATTGTGGCATACCCATTATTTGTCAACACTGTTACGTAAAGGTGTCTTTCATGAAAAACATTGTCTTCTCACTGCTCATTGCCGCAGTCCTGTCTATTGCAGTATCACCTGCATTGGCTGGAACAGAAACCTACGACAGCAAGTTCGGAAAGTTTTCCGTTTCTGTTCCTGACGGTTGGAAAGGGCAGGCCATACCTGACGGCTGTGCCGTTCAGACCGCTGACGGCAACAACTGCATCACCATTCAGTTCATGCCGGTGAACAAAAACATTCCCCTCAAGGATGCGGCCAAGATGTTTGCCGACGGTGCAAAGATTACCGACATAAAGGAAAATGTCGATAAGGGCGCCGTCTTCCTCGACGGCAAAAAGGATGGCATACCCGCCGGCGTACTCACGGTGGAAACAGGGGAACTCTTCATGGCTGTCTTGCTCCTGGGCGAGAAGCGCGACGTGATGATGGACATTTTTAAGAGCGTCAAACAATAGCAGTTCTCGCAAATCTATGCGACAGCCTCTTCGGTAACGGAGAGGCTTTTTCGTTTCTTTTCAAGCCATACAGCGACTTCCTCTACGGAGATGCCGCCTTCGCCTATCCGTACGACGAAATCCTCGTCCGCCTTCGTCAGGTCGAAGACGAACCCACTTCTGCATCTGTATGTCCATCAGGACGGCGTTCCATGTTCCCGCCGGAGCCTGCGAAAGCATGGAGACGCAGACGTCGCCGTCGTTCGCGCGGTCGACTTGGAAGCCTTCATGAGAGAGCAGCTCGATGGCAAGATCGGCGTTCAGGCGCCATGCAAATGGCTGACTTGAGCGCCGACATTTCATCATGGGCAATTTCGGCAGGACTTCGCGCCGAGTACACGTTCCGTACAGACTTCGTCGATATCACCCCGCACGCAGGCGTGCGTTATACGCACGTAAACGTCAACGGCTACGACATGGAAAGCGGCGGCTTGACCGTGCTGGAAGGCGACGCCTACCATCAGGACATCTGGTCGTTCCCCGTCGGCGTGACCTTCTCAAAGAGCTTCGATGCGGGCGCATGGCGCGTCAAGCCGAGCATCGACCTGCGGGTGACGCCTAACGCAGGCGACATCGAGTCGAAAGCCGGCGTGCGCTTCGCGGGCGTAAGCGAACCCGCGACCATGCGGAGCCAGACGCTGGACTACGTCACCTACGGCGGCACGGCAGGCCTTGAATTCTCGAAGGACAACGTCAAGCTGAGCCTGAACTACAGCCTCGACGCCGGCGAGAAAAGCACCCAGCACGGCGTGTACGCCACGTTCCGTTACGAATTCTGATGCGAAGAGAGCCGGGGAAATCCGGCCCGTCTTGCTTTGACTGATGGTGATATGACACTCACGGAGATCGTGCCATGAGAGACGCTGGAAACGGAACGCTGTCAACGGAATCCGAAAATGCCGCCGTGGGCCGTGTTGTCATACAGCCTGCCCCCGGCATGAAAACGCTGTACGCCAATACCTTCCATACGCAGTTCACGACGGATGAACTGCTGATAACCGCCTGCGTAAGCACTCCCATGAACGATGAAAAAGGTGCGCTTTTGTCCGTGCAGCCGCAGGTGTGCCTTGGCATGACAATCGGGAATGCAGCCCGGCTTGCCGAATCGTTGCGGATGGCGCTTGAACAGTATCGGGGGCAGTTTGCCGTGCCCAAGGACAACATCAACTGAAGGTTGCCATGAAACAAGGCTTTTCCGTATTTCTGCTGCTTCTTTGCCTTGCCCTTGCCGGCTGTGAATTTGACAAGCAATCCGGTCCGCTCATGGGCATCGTGGATGTCGAGCGCGTCATGCGCGAATCCGTACCGGCGCAGGCCGCCAGAAAGCATCTGGAAGAGGCGCGGGCCGTTCTGCAAAAGGGCATGGACGATCTTGAAAAGGAATGGAAGGACGCTCCCGAGACAGAACGCCGCAAGGCGATTGCCGAGGGCCTGACCGCCCTGAACCGTCAGATGGCCGCCGAAGAGAATTCCGCCAATGCCTTGGTCATGAAGCTCTTGCAGGAGGAATGCGAGAAGTGGCGGGCCACCAAGAAGGCCGTTGCCGTGACTTCAAAGCAGAACCTGCTGGCCTCGGATGCCGGAGCGGATATCACCGCCGAGATCGTCGCCGCCATGAATGCCCGAGTGCTGGAATTCAAGCCCCTGCCTGCTGTACAGGTCAAGAAGCGTGAGGGCGGCGAGACACCGAAGGACAAGCCCAAGGAAGAAACGAAATAGCTGACATGCCTTTGTCGCGCCCGTCGGGCGCTTTCCGCGCGAAGCGCACGGGCGTTCCTTATGCCGCCCAGGCGGATTGCGGGAAACCGTTGCCACGGCTGGCGTTTCTCGCTTTCGATGTTCCGTAAAAGGCAAAGGCCGCAGGCCGCTACCTCGGCAAGCGGTCACGATTCAAGGCCGCAACTGAAGGCGAACGGCATGTCCGTATCGTACATCGCGCGACGCTACGGCATCGTGCGGCAGACCGTCTACAAGCTCCTTGCCAGACAGAAAAGCAGTAACATGCCTGCATTTACGAGGCCTTGAGACTATGGACGCTAAGCCCAGGAGTAATGGGAGTTAATATTCCATCTTTAATTATTGCCAGGGAGAAAAGATGTACTATACAGTTTCATCAGCTTGTATCAAAGTATAACTGAAACTAAAATTATCAGATCATCTACGTTCTCAAAAAGATGAGTCAGAGTATAAAAAATTATAGTTCATTGGAGAGTTTAGTACACATCCATGAAGTTATTTCGAAAATATTTTACGATTAAAACACTTAAAAATGTTCGTTATTTTTTGCGACAACTTTACTACGATATCTTTTAAGTAACTATACCTTTTTTTAATATATTAATTTGATATTTTTCTACAACCATATATATTCTATACAAATAATATCAGCTTGTTTTAAAAACATTAATTTATTGACAATAATTTTAAGAGCTTTTTATCAAATATAGCAATCTCAATATTTTCTTTTATGTAATACGCATAAAGAACACAATCAATGAAATCAAGATTATTTTCTCCAAAAACATCTAAAGCAATACATAAAATATCTTTTTTATGACAAATAACTAAATCTAAAAATAATTTTATTTTTTCTGATATCATTTCTCTTTCAATCAAATATACACCCTTCAATACATATACCACCTCAGCAACAATTTCAATCGTAACTATAACACTTCTTGTATTCAAGTATTTTTCTGCCTCACTAGCCATTTCTTTATTATCATACAACAAATACCTAAATATCATATTTGCATCAAACATTATCATGTTTCTCTACCATTGCGTGCTCCCAAGCATATTTTTCTTTATCCACTAAATCAGGATTTGCATATTCAGAGAAAACGCCTTTCAACCCATTTTTGTACGCTGGTTTAGTAGGCTCAATAAATTCTTCTAGAATAGTAATTAAAACTTTTTGATTAGGTTTTGCATCAAACCTTCCGATTGGCTTAATAGTAAAGCCATCATAATATCCTTGAATAGACTCCATAGATACCTACTTTTTTTTAATAAAATATAATTTAATACTTATAAAATATCAATAAATGTAATATATATAATATTCCAAGATGGTTTTATTTCTTATTATAATTAGATATATTTTATATTATCGTTGTATAATGGTTTTATTCAGAAGCATGTATCGAATTACTGAATATCTATACACTAAATTACGATGCGCTTGTACATCTTGACAGTTACACATAACTGCACTCCAACTTCCTTGGCAAATTTGGCAACAAGATAACGCTGAAGAATTCTTTGCTTAAAGCCTGATGATGTGTGCATTTATCATAAAAATGAATGTAGATCAGAATATGTCATGCATATTTTCCACTGTGCTCTATTCTCTATCTTTACAAGATGCGTGACCTTGTATGGTAGCAGACACACCTGCATCCCCATGATTGTTGATGAAATCGGCCATAATAACCATTATCGTAGCCTGCCAATCTCGCAGAAGCTACCCGAACCTCTCAAGCGCACACCTAAACCAAAACTCACTCCTCGACTATTATAGATCCTAAACATCCGAGAAGAAACGAGGCGAATATCTGCCTAACGTAACTCATAGAGTACCGTGGGTCGCACGGGAATCTACGCCTGTGGAGAGAGTGTAAGACGCTGTAGTTCTTCGGAGCTGCAGTGCTGTTCTCGCTGAATCAGGAAGCTCCGGCCTCTATAGGCGGGAGTACGTTCACTGGCATGACGCACCTCCCTTAGCTCATGCTTTTGGCTTTCCTACCTGTCTCTTTACGCCTCATTTGCCCTTTGTCTCACCTTAGAACGCCTGTGCTGCCGCAGCTAGAAAGCCGCTGCGTGTCATGCCACGTTGCTTCGCCTTGGCGTCAATGCTAGCCAGAACGGATTTGGTGAAGCTGACCGAGATTTTCACAGGCGTCATATCCACGGCTGGAGCC
This sequence comes from Desulfovibrio sp., assembly GCA_017528345.1. Taxonomy (GTDB): domain Bacteria; phylum Desulfobacterota; class Desulfovibrionia; order Desulfovibrionales; family Desulfovibrionaceae; genus Desulfovibrio. The sequence goes on along the minus strand of JAFXOX010000081.1, from coordinate 15,682 downwards.
GGAATGAGCTGAAAGAAAGGCTCCCGGTCATGGTCGATTCCCGGTGCCGATGCCATTTCGCGCTCAGCCACAGCCTTCACCTGTTCCAGAGTGGAAGGCACGGGCAGGTCGCGCCGCGCTTTAGCATATTCCTCAACCACAATGCCCAGGGCATCTGTGGCCATGTCAATGGCATCTTCCAGCGTATCTGCCTGCGTCAGTGCCTCCGGGAAATCCGGAAATTCTACAGCATAGCCGCCTTCTGAGGCTGGATACAATACGGACAAATAACGCATATATTTTCCTCTCCGGGGGGGCTTAAGCCCCTCCGCTGGTTAACGGAGTTTCACTCCTGATTACTTTTCAATTTTTTCCACAATCTTCTCATCAATACTATTGTGCCGTCCGACGATTGCCTGAAACACCCCGTCCTTGTATACCTTTGTGTGATTGCCGCCCTCCTCGAAGGTACACCCAGCCTGACGGAGTTTTTTTAAGATGTCCTTGCGTTTCATTGCACCTCCTTGCTGAATATACAGTATGGAAAAAATTGCATACTATCAATATTTTTTATGCAAATTTTTCCATAAAAACGAGCTGCCCTGTGGTCTGAGACGGCAGTATGGTAAGCTACCGGAAGATCTCCGCCTCCAGATATACTATATAAAAAAGGCGCCATTACACCGCCTTTTTGTAACCGTAAACTGAGCTTAAATATTCATTGGGAAAAACAGAGCCATGGGGACAAAAATCCTTGTCCGTAGCAGAACTTTCCATCACCTCTCCTGGGGATCAGCGCTCTCTTAAACACAGCCAATAGTCTTATAGATTGATGATTTTGCTGTACACTCACTCAGCTGTCGCGAGTATTGCTGCCTTGTCAATCATGGTCGCGTGGTGTGGCAATTGTGCATGATCAAGTAAAACGACTCATAGTCACTGCCTCAACAGCTGACGTCACAATCACAAAGAGGCAAAAACTTGTAGTACAAAAAAATTCGGGAATGACAGGTTAAGAAAAATTCAGTTTACGCTTACCTTTAAGCCTCATCTCCGGGGGATCGCTTAGTGATAGTCTTTTGCTCCAGCCTCCAAAGGTATGACCTCAGCGCTCATACCCCTCTCTTGTGCCAAGCACAGCTCGTCAACATCATCCTCCTCTCTGTCTTTGCCTCAATAACGACAAAAAAAATCCGGCACCGCAGGGTACCGGGGCTCGCATAGCGCAGGCTGATGCGAGGGGATGATTAAAAAAGTCTGCAAAAATTGTCGTGTCAAGAGACGTTTGCGACGTTCGTTTCGGAGCAGTGGAAATGCCTGTGAGCTCGAATCTCTATCAGCAGCGCCTCACAAGCAATAACGCTCAGATGCTCCTTGGGTCTTGACTTCTCTCAGGTGTGCCTAGACTTCTGCTCTTTTGCAAAGCTTCACGCCTCCTCTTTTCGCTTTCCAAACGCAGCTCAACGTGAAGCTTTTTGCTCTCAAGACAAGTCCTCCGCCCACGAAGAGCAAAGCGTTTTCGTCTGAGAGATTCGCGCAGCAATGATGCTTTCCAAGGAAAGAACGCATTCCTACTGCCACCATTCAGACTTTCTTGCGGAGCTGCCCGCGCTTGACCTTTCCACTAATGGTCTTAGGAAGACTTTTGACAAATTCAACCTTTGAGACATGCTTGTAGGCTGCAAGCTTGGCGTTACAGAAGGTACGAATGGAAAGCGCAAGGCTTTCAGAAGGAGAATAGGTATTCTCTAATTGCACAAAGGCCACAACAATCTGTCCGCGGGTAGCGTCCATCTCACCGATCACGGCGCATTCAAGGACGGCAGGATGACGCTCAAGCACGGTTTCCACTTCAAAGGGGCCAACACGGAAACCGCGGGTTTTGATAAGATCATCTTTTCGCCCCACATACCAGAATAGTCCGTCCTGATCGCGCCAGGCTATGTCTCCGGTATGGTAAACTCCGTCTTCCCACACCTTGTCATAAAGCTCGGGTTGATTGCAGTAGCCCGAAAAGATCCCGTGCTGCTTGCCATGGGGAACAACGACGATTTCTCCTTCCTCGTCTCCTTCGGCAAAATGTCCGTCAGGCAGCCGAATGCGCACATCAAAGAGCGGACTTGGTCTGCCCAGTGAACCAGGATGGGCACAGTCAAAATTGGCCAGCATGAGTACAGATTCAGTCTGTCCAAAACCCTCGAGGATGGGGAGTGCCAACATATCCTCAATTTTTCGGTGCACCTCACAGCTCATGGCCTCACCGGCTGTCGAGAGATGCTCCAGACAGGAGAGGTCGTAGTCCTTGCACCGACACCGCGTCAGATAGCGGTAGATGGTTGGGGGCGCACAAAAAGAAGTGACTCTGTAGCGGCTGATGATTTCAAGAATGCTTGCCGGAGAAAAATGCTCAAAGTCATAGATCATGACGGCACTTCCGCACAGCCACTGTCCGTACATTTTCCCCCAGCTGGCCTTACCCCAGCCGGTTTCGGCAATGGTCAGATGGAGACCGCCATCGCGTACTTTCTGCCAATACTTGGCCGTTGGAATATGGGCGAGACTATAGAGATGATTGTGGATGACGCCCTTGGGATGCCCTGTGGTGCCAGAGGTGAAAAAAATCAGCATGGGTTCCTGGGCTGAAGTTTCCACCCGCGCAAAGGTATCCGGCATTTGCGTCATCACTTCAGTCAGATTGACCACAGCCTCATGACAACGACCAAAGGTAAAAATGCGCTCAAGACAGGGAAAACCTGAAAGCACCTCAAGTGTTGCGCCTTCTGAAGAAGCAATGGCAAAACGGATTTTAGCGTGCTCAAGTCTGTAGCCAATATCTTCGCGCGTCAGCATATGCGTGCTTGGCACCATCACAGCGCCCAGGCGTTCTAGAGCCGACGCCACATACCAGTAAGGAAGATTTCGTCTCAAAATCACAAGCACATGGTCGCCCTTGCCAACCCCAAAGGCTCGCAGGGCATTGGCGCAACGTCTGCTGGCAAGGGCAAGCTCGCCAAATGTGAGCTCCTCTTCCTGCCCCCGCCCATTGCACCAGCAAAGAGCACGACTTGAGGGGCTCATGTCAGCGAGTCTATCAAGCACGTCATAGGCAAAGTTGAAATTGTCCGGGTAGTCCAGGCTGAACTCCACAATCTGCCCACTGCTATCGAAGACTTCATGGCAAAAGCGTTGATGGATATCCATGAATAAGCTCCTTGGTATTCTATATTCTCATTTTTTTTTGACATGTACTTGTTGCTGCGCTATGAGTCAAGAAATCATGGGAGGCTCGCGCAGCATGAGTAATAGCTTTTCACAGGCTCTGGAACGTCAGGAGGCCAGAACCCACAAGCGTCTGTCTAAGGATTTGCGACGTACGAAGATTTTGCAGGCAGCCAAGAAAATTTTTTTCACCAAGGGTTATACGGACTCAAGCATTGATGACATCATTCGCCTCAGCGGTGGCTCAAGGCGTAGTCTCTATACGCTTTTTGTGAGCAAAAAAGGCCTTTTCAACGCCCTGCTCGCTGAGACAAGCCTCTCCATCTTCAAGATCCTCGATGGCCTTGATGCGGCTCCGATGACGACAGAAGCTGTGCTCGTACGCTCAGGCGAGCTTCTTCTGACACAGCTCTTCACAGAAGAATGGAACTTCATGCGCCTTGTGATTATGGAAAGCGTTTCCAATCCTGAACTGGGCAGGCTCTATCATGAAAATGGGCCGAAACGTGTGGAGGCAAAACTCACGGAGCTTTTGCAAAAAGCCAGTGACAGAGATGACGTGGGGTTTGCGGACTGCCATGAGGTTTCTGCCATTTTTGTGGGCATGCTGCGCAATACTGTCTACACACAGTTTCTCTTTGACATGAAAGAAATACCTTGTGCAGAGACAATACAACGTACTGTGCAGAAATACGTTCACGTTTTACTGCACGGACTGGCACAGGCGAACATCGCAAGCAAGTAGAGACCTTGCCTCTGTGCGTCCCCTCTTTTTGTAGCAAATACACCAACGGCTTCGTCCACGCGACTCCTTATCTTACGCTCAAAAGCGCAAACCGGCCTTCCGTTAGCTTTTCAAGAAGCGACAAAGCCAAGGCGCACACGCTTCTTCTCTTTCACGTACTCTGCAGATTCTGGCCATTGGCCACAGGTCAACCATAGTACAACAAACCACAATCAAGGCTACAACCAATGGATGCCACAACACTAGGGACAACTCCCATCCCCGGAGAACATGCCGCAGGCATGGATGCCAAGTACGAGCCTGAATATACCGAAGTATCTGAAGAAATCAGCAAGCTTGGGAGTGCCACACAGGGAGGGGCTGTCGCCTGGACAAAAATCGCTCAGCAGGGAGAAATCCTTCTTGCTCAAAAAACCAAGGATCTGCAGATTGCAGCCTATGTCGGTATTGCCTGGCAAAAAACTGAGGGACTGGCAGGATTTCACAAGGCCGTTCAACTCTACCTCGGCCTGCTTGGCACATTTTGGGAAACGGCATTTCCGCCCGTAAACAAGCTTCGCAGACGCACCAATGCCTTTGACTGGTGGCATGAACGCGCTTTGGCAGAGCTTGAGAAAGACGGCGAGCAAACGGCGCAGCCTGCGGAAATGCTTAAGCAGCTGAACGAGGAGCTTTCAAGTCTTGATCAGTTGGCTAGCGAGCTCATGCCAGATGCTGTGCCACTCAGAGACCTCATGGAAACCGTACGCAGACTGCCTGCCGAGCAGGAAAACACCCAGCAGCAAGAAGAGACGACAAAGGTGCAGGAAGCAGAACCAGCACCGCCTGCGCCCCAAGCTCAGGCTCCGACGCAAGCTCCCGCCCCAGCTTTATCTGAGCAGCCCTCGGCAGATGATCTGCCAACAGCCCTCAAGGACTTTTCGGCAGCCGGTGTCCGCTACGCCCTTCTGGCCCATCGGGAAAACCCGGAAGATCCCTTAGCCTGGCAGATCATGCGCCTGGCTCTCTGGAGCAAAGTGACCCACCTGCCACCGGCAGACAATGGGCAGACCCCCATTCCACCGCCAGATGCTGATCGCCTGGCAGGTCTGAAGAAGACCCTTGCGACCGGGAAATATCTTGAGGCTGCGCTTGCCGCCGAGGATCTCTTTGCCACAGCCATCTTTTGCCTTGATTTGCAGTGTATTGTCGACAAAGCCCTTGGAGAGCTTGGAGAAAGCTATGCCGCCGCACGCAGGCTGGTACAGAAGGAAACAGCGGCCTTTCTCAAACGTCTGCCAGGACTTGAACAGCTGAGCTTTGACGGAGGCGTTGCCTTTGCAAGCGACGAAACCCAAGCGTGGCTCTCTTCTCTTGGAACGTGCGAAGAGCCGCAAGCAAAAAATGGAGAACCTTCACAAAGCCCGCAACGTGTTTCCGATGATGCGCTGGCTGAACTTTTAGCTGAGGCAGAGCGACTGTATGCCAACAAAGAGCTTGGGGCTTCTTTGCAGCTGCTTGAAAAGGCTCAGGGATCCTCACCTGCCCAGAATATGGCCCTGCGAGTTCGCGAGCTTCGCCTTTTGTGCCGATCTGGTGAGCGCAACATCGCAGCCGCTCTCGCCCAAGGATTGCTCAAAGAGCTCCAAGAGCGGCAGATTGACAGGTGGGACACATCCCTGGCTCTTGATGTGCTGATAGCCGCACGCGAGGCCTTTACCCTTGCCAAAAACACCGATCAGGCCAATGCTGTTCAGGAAACCATTGCCAGCCTCTGCCCTTCCGCAGCTCTTGGCTGGAAACATTGATAAGAAGCGGCGTAGATTCAGCATTAGCACAAAGCATAAATAAAAATTATGGAACTCTGGTAGAGGGAAAGGATTGACGTCGATATAGTTGGTGGGGAGTCGGTGTAAGAAAACATTGTGAAGATAGTAGGTGGTAAATATACGTAGATGCGATCTTTGATACTGGTACTATCGGTAAAGATAGGCAATGAACGTTCAGGAGAATGCAAGTGAACTTCTAAAGGCCCACCTGCTTGAAAAAGTCATCAGGATCCTTGCAGAAATAATGATGCAAGAACTTGCCTCGTGAGAGCGACATGCTCACTGGGGAGGAATCCCCCCTCCCCAGTTACTCACGATAGTATTCTATTTTGCATTTCTAAAATCTGGGAAACGCCCATCCATATACAGCGGCTCTATGGTTTTTGAGAGCGCATAGGCAACACGGAAGGCACTCAAATCATCATAGGTGTTGCTGACAATCTGCACGCCAACGGGAACGTTCTTGTTCGACAGCTCAACCGGCATTGTGACAACGGGATATCTACTGGCAAGATTCCATATAGGCGTCAACATGAGGTTTTCTCCAGGATATTTTTCCCCATGCACTTGTGCCATTTTATCAGGCGTCACTTCGAGATCTGCAGGAAAATGTGGCGTTGCCAGTGTCGGCATAATCAAGGCAATGCAGCCTTTTTCAAACACTTTCTGCTGAATATTTTGATGGATCTTCACAAGCAAGATATCAGCATTAACCTGATCCTGAGGAGTAAGGTTACCAAATTTCGAGAATAAATGTGTCACATAAGAACTAAAAACATCACCTGCGCTTTGCAAGCTCCCAAAAAGTTCATACATGTTTGTCGACATAAGTCCTTTGAAGTATGTCGGCAGAAAACTTTTGCAATCAAAATCGAATTCGACAGTTTCAACTTGCGCGCCGGCCTTTTTCAAAGCGGCTGTTACCATATCAAGAGAATGATCTGATTCCTGGCTCAAGCCACCTTTGATCCAATTTTTAAAATAGGCAACGGCGACTTTCTGGCCCTGAAGAGAAGCATATTCTTGAGGGTAGTCGAGCTTGGGACGGATGGAAGAATGAACTTTGGGGCTGGGACCGACAATGACGTTCTGCATGAGTACCATATCGGCAAACGTACGCGTCATTGGTCCATAAGTTTCATAGGCATTGTTACTTGTCGCGACGCGACCAAATGGCGGCTTGAAGCCATACACCCCGTTCATCGAAGAGGGGATCCGAATAGAGCCACCCATATCGGAGCCGGTGGCAAGGGTGCAAAAGCCTGCAGCCAGTGCTGCGCCGGAACCGCCGGAGGAACCGCCCACACCGTAATAAAGATTCCATGGATTGCGTGTGACGCCATATAGACGCGACCATGTCATGGGACTGAGATACAATTCCGGCACTGTCGTTTGAAAGACGAAGATGGCACCCTCGTCGCGAAGTTTCTCAATCATGGCACCATCGGACTGGCAGGGCGCGTGATCCTTCTGCGGAATGGTCGCATAATCGACACGCCATCCTTTCACTTCATTCTCGTCCTTGACGCCAACAGTAATACCTTCAAGTTTACGAGCCGTGCCTTTCCGATAGCGTTCGTCCGCTTCCTTTGCCTGTGCTCGCGCTTCGGCAAACTTGTCGAAAGTAATGGCATTGACCTTGCCAGCATTGAAGGTATCGAGCTCTTTGACCAAATCTCGCAGCGATACGTTGTATTCGCCGTTGTACGCCTTGACACGCGCAATCTGTGCTTCCAGAACTTCACTTGGCGTTGTTTCACCTTTTTTAAAGAGTTCTATCAGCTTGACAGCAGGCATGTAGGCCAGCTGCTCCTGCGTAAACTTCGACTGGGCATAAACGCTACTTGTGCCTGAGACAACGAGCGTCATCAAGGCAACGGCAGTCAAAGCCACAAGAAATTTTTGAGAAAACATTTTTTTCATTCGCCATTTCTCCCATTTTTTACGGTATTTTAGAAAGCCATTTTGATGTTTTTTCGTGGCTTTCTTTCGTATGACACAATATACTCAGACGTTCTCATGAGCAGCAGACGTTTTCGTCGGAGAGGGAAACTGCCAGACATTGGCACATACCGATACGTCTTGAAGAGATGTCAACATGTTTTGAGCAACGTCCACGCTCTCCCATTCCAGCGACATCACCCAGCAAACGTGAGACTGGGTATTGTCCATCATCTGCTTTCTACCCTCCCCTAGCTTCTTTTTGGTAACCGCTCACGTGTCCGAAAAAAAACGCGATATTTGGCAGTTTCATAGGGAGGTTTTCGCATAGAGTTTCGTGAGGTTTTCTGTTGATAAATGGGCAGAATTTTGCATTACTTTTTTTATGGAAAACTCTTCAAGTCCCATTTCCTTTCCCCCTCTTTTCAGCTTCCTAAGCTTGCCTTCGAAGACTCAGGGTCTCTCGCCATGGACGCTGTCGTTAATCGATGCTTTGTCAAAGGGATATGAGGACTTCAAGCTTGAGAACCAGGCTCTTAAGACTGAAAATGCAGTCCTTAAGGAAGAACTTGACGGAGCCAAGAAGCTTCTTGACCAGAAGGACAAGATAATCGACTCATTGACGCGCCGTAATCAGGAACTGGAAAACCGGCTCAATACGAACTCGACCAACTCTAACCGTCCCCCTTCAACTGATCCTCCATTTGTTGATCGCTCAAAGCCTTCTTCTCAGAATGACTCTAAGCCATCAACTTCCGAGACTGCTGATAACTCAGAAAATCACGCTAAGCCCAAGAAGAGGCCTTATCATCGCGGTGCCGCACAGAAGCCTATGACGCCGACTGAAGAACGGCAGTGTGTTCCTCAGGTTTGCCCGCACTGTGGCGGAACGCATTTTGATGACCTCACGGAATGCTCCCATTTTCAATACATAGAGCTTCCTGTGGTTTGTCTGATAGTCATCCTCTTCCGTATCTTTAAAGGACGGTGTTCGAACTGCCACAAGGTCGTTAAGGGGGCTGTTCCTCAAGAATATCAAACGAGCTACGGAAGCCGGCTTTCAGCGCTTATAGCCTATCTGCTGAGTGAAGCTGGTCTGCCAAGAAGACAGGTTCGGAAGCTGCTGATGGACATTTTTGGTCTGGACATCAGCCAGGGTGGCATCCAAAATGTCGTAGAGAGAGCCTCTGAAGCCATTGATCCTCATCACAAAGTCATAGGTAAGAGTGTTCGCAAATGCCCAGCTTGCCACATTGATGAGACCTCGTGGCCAACACACGGCCAGATGGGTAAACACCTGCACTGGCTGTGGTTCATGGGATGCTGCTTGCTTGCTTATTTCATGATTGATGAGCATCGATCCAAGGAGGCCTTTTACAGGCTGATTGGAGAATGGCGAGGAATACTCATCTCAGATGACTATAGGATCTACCAATTGTGGGAAGGTTACAGGCAAAGCTGTCTGGCCCATCTCAAAAGGGAGATCCTGAAACTGAAACAAAGCGCAAACCCCGAAGAAAGAAAGCTTGGGGAACTGGCCGGCTCATTCTTTAAGACTCTATGCGATATGAGCTCGGAATCTACGACTGTGGGCGATATTTGGGCTCTGAAGTCTCGTATAGTAAAGCTTGCTCGTCGCTTTGGCCATCTCAAGGGTCATGCCGGAGCCTTTGTACGTCGTCTTGAGAAGAACTTCGAGTCTCTCTGGTTCTTTGTGACAGAACCATTGGTGGATAAGACCAACAATTTCGCCGAACGACAGATAAGAACGGCTGTCTGTCATCGAAAGATAAGCTTTGGATCCTCCGCACCAAAGGGAGAACGCTGGATAGAGAGGAGCCTCTCTTTGAGAAAGACGTGTGCCTTGCACGGGAGATCGTATTTTACGGTTCTGGTTAAGGCAATCGACTGTTATCACAATATGACGCGTCCACAAACCTACTGGATACGCAAGTCCGTTTGGCGTCTGAACAATGCATGGATGTACGGCAACGACTGCTGCTTTCTACCGAATCAGCACGCTCTTTGAACACAAAAACACCAATCAACTTTTGGATACCTGGAGGGGAAAGGAAGCCCCTCCTTTTTCACGCCTTTTGTAGGTACGTGAGCTGTTACTCTTTTTGCGGTCTCATAAAATAGGTAAGATTAGACACACCGAATTTTTTATAAAGCACCCATCTTATAATTTTTTTCTTTGCAAACAAGACCACTAAGTATTGCAATCACTGCATATATCGCGCAGATCCATGAAAACCAATTTCCAGTAGCGCCATATATAGTTTGCCTACATTTTTTAGGTATATCAAGATAAAGTATACCTGTATGTACATTCATGACATTTGCCATATGAAGAGGTCTTCCATAGACATCATAAAGAACAATATTCCCATTCACAGGGTTTCTGAGGACTGAAAACCCGCATTCAATAGCACGAGCTTGTACACCATAAGATGTAAAATATTGAAACGCTTTCCAATCATAAGACAGATTTATAAAGATATCAGCTTCTTTGCCGTTATATGCATATTTATTTAAAGTATAATCTGCACAGATAAGGTAAGTATATTTTACGCCATCGACTTCAATGACCGGAGTTTTGCCATCACCCTTTTCTGTGAATGGCTCTTCGATGACAGGTACAAGGTGATTCTTCAAATATGTATTTAAAAGATTACCTTTGCTATCGATGAAATTTAATGTATTCTTTTGTTTTTGATCTTTCTCTTCTGGCATTCTCAGTAAAGGAAGAATTATATTAATGTTATTTTCTTTTGCTATAACCTGCACTTGCTCAATAAATTTTTTACTTACATGTTCTGAACAAGTAAAGGCGTCTTCAGGAAATACTAATAGACTTGATTCATTTTGCACTGCCTGTTTAGCACGTTCTTTAATTATATAAATACTTGCTTGAAAAATCCTTTCTTCCTCAGACCCAACAAATCTATCAAGAATTTCTTTCTTTTCAACCAACAAATTCGTATTTTCTACGCCTGCAGCTATTCTTACCGTCTTATCCGTTGTAGTTATTTTTTCTACTGTCAGCATACCTATGCTTGTAATTATAACAACAACTATTCCATATCCAACAGCATTAACAATTGTCGACTTTCGTACTCCTTCTTCCCAGATATAGTTTACGATGGAAGCAAACAACGTTACAATAAATGAAACACCGACGACACCCGTAACGCTTGCAACCTGCATGAGGCCTAAATTCAAAAATTGCGATACGGAAAGTGAAGTCATAATTGAAATAAACGGATTATCTATAAAAAACTCTGTAACAGCCACTGTTGCTGGAAATGCATAGTAGCCTACGATTTTCTGAGCTTTAAAATATCTGCAAAGAAAATAAACAAAAAATGGGAACCAAATCCTTACACCATTCAATGTACAAAATAATTGATTCTTGATATTAAAATCATCTTCAACAAGTCTATAAAAAGTGATATTGGCTACAACAACCATCCCGATAAGCATTAAGATAATTGATAGCCACTTTGTACGATTGTTAATAAATCTCATAAGCGGTATCGCAAATATCCACGCACAGATACCGGTATTAAAAATGCCGTACGACAGCATTGTCAGCAACAATCCCAAAAACAACAAAAAATGTGGATACTATTTCTCAAAATTTTCCATAGATTTCTCCACCAATTTACAATGTACGCGTTACGCTATAGAAGACAAAGCCACATTTTTTGTCACCTGAAAGCATTGGTAAAGAGTCCCCTTTGCGCATCAAGAAAAAGAGGAACATGAGACAAAAATATGATATTTCTCTTTTGCAATGCATCAAACGATACAGCCAAAAATGACAAGTTCTAGGATGTATTTGTCCAGCATGGACATTAGCAAGCGAAGATAAAAAATATCTCTTTGAAAAACAGTCTTTCCTCTGAGCGCATTATCACATATTTCCCATGTTGTGACCTAATAAAGGAGAAACGGCTCATCTCTAACGCTTATCAGGCAGTATCCACAAGTTGAAGACATGTAAAAGATAAAAAAAATTACTTACTAATAATCTATCAAATATTTATTATGAAAAATATTTTCATAAAATATAAAATAAAACCAACAATACACATTAGCTACAGCAAACTCTGCAAATTAGTCATTATTGCAGAAGTATAATATTATTATAGAAAGATTTCTTTGCAAAAAAGTGCTTTTAAATACCAAGAAGATTGTGATTTATATCATGCTCTTGCTAAAAGTTGTTTTCCAATAGCAAAGGCTTTTTGACAATCTTCAGGAAAATGTTTATCACGATAGGCAGCTTTTTCCTCTTTTGAAAACACCTCGCAAACGTACTTATCGTAATTATCAAATTGATATGTATTAAATGCATAAAGCACGAGCGGCTTCTGAAAGTACATTTCGAGGAATTTTTCAAAAAGACCTATATAATTTTGATAACCATCTCTGACCATTTCATCTTCCATCACATTCATAGTGTAAATACATGCTGTTGGAATTTTATTTTCTACGAGATTTGGATACCCTACTTTATACTGCATATAGGGAAAGAAAAAACGCTCATAGAAAGCATGAAGTTGACCAGTAATAGTGCGATAATAGATAGGTGATCCAAATACAACAGCATCTGCATCGGCAAGTTTTACCAAAACATCGTGAAGATCGTCATGAACAGCGCATTTTCCGTAACTTGATCCACCCTTACGTTTGCAGGCAAAACAACTGATACATCCAGTATATTTTAGCGTATAGAGATCAATCCTCTCAGTCAAAACATCAGGATCATCTTTTCTTGCTCCTTCCAGAACCTTGTCGAGCAATGTTGCCGTATTTCTATTCCTGCGAGGACTTCCATTGATAGCATAAATTTTTTTCATAATAACTTCTTTAAACATCAGAGTTTTTATTTAAAAATGTTAATAAGTAGTGATCAATAATGGTTTTTATATGTCACACAAATTAATTTGATATGATATTTATTTAAAGACGTATTCAATATTATCGCGTTTATCGTAGAGTTCCCAATATTTTGTACTAATATCAGCCGGATCATAATGCGTACCAGGTGCAATGCTTCCCATAATTGTCACGATACCCACATACACGCCTTTTTCCTTCACTTCTTGAGACAGCGCAAAAGCCAAGGCGCGAAGAGCTGCTTTATCAATAGAAATACATGTGTACTCTGCCACGGGATGCAGAGCAAAACCTCCGCCAGTAAAGAGAATGGCACCCTCTCCCTTCTCTATTTGTTGCGGCAATACGAGCTTGGCCGTATGAAGCGCGCTGGCAACATCTACTTGGTAGTGCTTGAGGAGATCGTCACTTGTGAGTTTGCTTGGTAATCCAGAAGTCAGTATTGCGGCATTGTATATGAGAACATCCACAAAGCCGTGATCCTGTTGGATTTTTAAAAATGCCGTTGAAAGCGAATCTGTATCTGCCGCATCAGCGGTATAGGCTACGCTTCAATACCCAAACTCTTCAGTTCATCGACCAATGGGTTGAGCTTCTCAAGTTTTCTCGCTATGAGCGCCACTGTAAAATCGTGCTGTCCAAAGACCTTCGCAATATTGACACCCATTCCTTTTCCTGCACCAACGACAACTGCTACTTTTTTTGCCATGTATTCGCCTCCTTTTCTGACTACCAGATTTACTTTTATTTAAAAAAACAACGTACTTTATTGAGATTTTTTCTTAATCCATTTTTACATTTGTGTTCATATGATAGAATATTACAACAAATACTAATTTAGCGGAATAATGCTAAATCGAGAATCGGCAGATCTGTTTATGCTATGAGAACTGCGCTGCGCTCCGAGTACTACTTTATCTGATCAGGGCGGCCGGGAAGACGGAGGAGAAACCATGTTTATCGTCAATTATAAAGATCTCAGACTGTCCTTTAATGAATTTCACGATGTTACGGACAACGATATGCCGCAGTACGGAGAATGCTGTCTGCTTGAGCTGAAAACAGGCGCCTATACCGCAGGTAGCTGGCATCCGTCAGGGAATGGACGTAGCACAGCAGGCAGTTTCATCCGCGGAACCGCCGACGCAATCGAATCGGCGGAAGTGGAGAGATGGCACTCTCTGGGGCGTTATGACCTGACTGAGAGCCTTGAAAAAGAAGGGAGCAACTGGATAAATCTCGGGCCGGAAAAAGAAGGCTGCCGCAGTGTTCAATTTGCTGACTTCAAATCGTTTGCCGACGGAAAGAACCCGAAACAGGAACAGTACTGTCTCCTGATCATGAAGGATGGAAGTCTGGAGGCAGGCAGATGGCGCAATTGGCCGCACGACGAAGCCGGAGGCACCTTTCTTTACTCGCCGGCGCTGTCAGGACACAGCTCGGATATGGTATGGGCGTGGACTCCGCTCAGTATCGATCAGTTCTTCGCGATGGAGCTAGAACGGGAGAATGAGAAAAAGCGCGAAAAGAAGCTAAACAAGAGCCCTTGGGTGGATCCTGAGCTGTTCAAATACGGGACGGATATTAACGTATATTACGAAAAAGCACTGGAAAAACTGCGTGAGGAGTTCTCCTGGGCAACCCTTACGATGATGAGAAAATGCACACCTGTCTGGCAGATCGCGCCCCTTCACGGCAAATATGTTTTCGGTCAGATCAGCAAAAACTGTTATGACGATTCGGATATCGTAACCCCCTGGACAGAGGGCGCCTGCGCAGACGAGTTCATCGATTTTCTGTGCAGATATACGCACGATACGGTCAAACACTCGAATCCGGAAGAGAAATTCAAGTTCGGCACAGACATCAATGTATACCTCGAAAAGGCTTTCAATAAGGTGAAAAAGGATTATCGCTGGCTCGATAAAAAGATGATCGGTAAGACTTGGCAGTATGATATACAGCGTGTTGATGGCGACCTGGAATTCGTAAGGAAGTACCGTGATGAAAGCGAATATTCGGTGTACGACGTCGAAAGCGCCGAGCGTTTTCTAGAGTGTGTGGAGAGCGATTATCAGAGCACGGCTCTTCATGAAAATACGATTACGGATCGTTACTCCGTTCCTTTCGGGCACGTCGAACTTCACGGATGGAATTTGGAAAGATATGATGTTTACAGGCTGGAGACAGGCGACTACATGGTAAGAGTAACGGCAGGAAACCGTACGGCCGGCGGCAGCAGGGACTTTTTCATCACACCGTACTGCTTCGAGGCAAAGACCTATGAGGAATTCCTCGACCAATATCTGGAGATCGTTCCGGACTACTCGTTCGGTCTGGGGAAAAAAGAACTTCTTCCGAACAAGGACCTGAAAACATTCCTCGGGTATTGAGAATACAGCTACGAGATTAACTGGGATAATTTTGTAAATAAGGAAGTTTTTTAAGCGCTGGCTGTGGATTGCGATGTTTACGAAAAATTTATGTGTTCGACGTGATAAAGTCAAGAACTTCCCCATTTCCTCTGGCTAGCACGTCTTTCGTCCATACGATGCACTTCGCTGCATAAACCGTTGGTATCATTATTTTTCATAGTTATCTCGCTGAGCTACCGCCTTTTGCAGCGGTCTTTTGTCTCAACATGCGCTGATTTTTCTGGGCATGCATGTTTTTTTTGAAAAACAGCTGTGCGTCTGCGAAAAAAAATGAAGCCTTACGTCTCAAAGCCTCACGCACACGCACCTTCTCCCATTGCCGTTTACGTACATCCCACGGACACTTCTCCTTTTCTTTCCTCGGCTGAACCGGTATTCGTGCTTCCTTCTTTTCTTGCACTTCCCTGTCCAATTCGCTATTTTTGCGTAGCCGCTACTCTCTCTGCTCTAGCACAATTGCGTCTGAAGACGGCAAAGCTTGAAAACGCATATCCTAAGGAGTCCATTATGGCCAAGGAAGCCTCTGTTGCTCCCAAAGAACGGGTCAATATTGTCTACCGCCCGGCTACGGGTGATGCTCAGGAAGAGATTGAACTGCCTTTAAAGCTCATGGTTCTTGGGGATTTCACCCTGAAGCAGGATGACCG
>JAFXOX010000080.1 GCA_017528345.1 Desulfovibrio sp. | reverse complement strand
GCGTTGTGACACTGAGAAAAGGCTTGAACAGTGTGCTTGCAAACTACGTAAAACTGTGCTGATAATATCAAATAAATAGATTCGTAAACATCGGTGAAGCAGCAAAGGTGTTGGGAGTCTCCATCTCGACACGTCGCCGTTGACAGGGAAAAGGCAAACGGAAGCCTGTACTTACTCAAGGTGGGCATCGCTGTTACAACGTGACAACACTACAACCGCAAGCGTTTCATGCATCCGAGGCAGGTGAACGCAAAACCATTGCCTATGCCGGTGTGGCAAGCCATGATCAAAAGGACGATCTTGAGCGGCCGAAGCAGGTACGTGAGGTATATGCGCAAAAGTCTTTATCCTGAACAGAGGAGATGGTAGCACTTTTGGAGAGGCGTTCGCTCAGAACATGCTTGAGATCATCACTGTTTTTTCAGCACGCCTGTATGGCAGCCGTTCAGGAAAAAATCAAAAGATTCTTGAAACTTGTATCAAGGCTGTCGGGGAGAATACATAAGGTATGCTGACCGCACACAACATAGAACTCAAAGCAAACAACGTTCAGGCTGGATACCTGAAACGGGCGTGCGGAACAGGTGTAGATCTTGGCGTAAAAGTCGTTGTCGCAGACCGCTGCTTCCCAGGCTACAAAAGGTGTTCCGCTTGCGGTACGGTCAGGATATCATGCCACTGAACCTCAGATTTTGGACGTGTTCTCATTGAAGAACACAGCATGACCGTGATAGGAACACTGCGATCAATGTAAGGAATGTTGCCGTGAGTTCCACGGTGACAGCTTGTGGAGAGCTCGCTTGGGCCGCGTGCAAGTGAGTGGTGAAAACGGCCTTGATGAAGCAGGAAGCTAACAGCAAGCTTGCTTAGGTTTAGAGACCTTTAATCAGGTTTGCATAAGATGAGTAGAACGGTATCCCGCAACAATGACAAAAATACATTTTTCTTCATTGCACCCGCTTGTGACTGTTGTCATGGTCTGTGAACGTGAGGCGCTCACTGAGGCAAATCTCAAGGTTCTGCTCGATTCCAGCTATCTTGCGCGGATTCACATGCTCTGTCTGCCTCTGCAGGAGTATGCTATTCGTGATTGTGCAGGGCGTCTCCTTGCTGATTCAGCCTGTGAGAGCAGCTTTGAATCCATTCCCAATGCTGATCAGTGGTATAAAGCAGCGCACTGTTTTTTAGCTGAGATGCAGGGAAGCGTGGAGGCAAGGCATCTTGTCTTTTTTGTCGGGGCAAGTGTTGAGCTTTCCGCAGGCTGCCTTGACCGTCTCGTGGATACGTTTCTGGCAACGCCGAACCTTTCCGGTGTCAATCCTCTTTTTTTGCGACGAGAAGAAGATGCCGAAACCGTGGCTTATCTTGGTCTTGCCGTTGACAGCCAGAAGCAACTGCACTGTCTCTACGAGGGGGTTGAACGCCAGCATCCTGTGGTTAAAAATCGCTCCTTCCAGCTTGCTCATCCCGGCGCACTTCTCGTCTTCTTTCAGGATTTTCTGCGTTGCGAAGGCTTTATAACGCCGCTTGAGGGAACTCTCTGTGCGCATGATTTTTGTCGGCGTCTGCGTCAGCTCAGAGGGCCTTTTCTTGTAGAGACCGAGGCGCTTGCCTGGCAGCACGATATCTTTGATTCTTGGCACCTCTGCGGCCTCTGGAACAGCTATGTGGGAAACGGACGGCTGCAGGTGGATATTGCCTGTGATTATCCGGGCTTTGTGCATGAAGATGGCTTGAGCTACGGTGCAAGTTCCTGGCTTGAGGAAGGGCCGGTGGAAATATGGAATATGGTACGCGCAGGCTATCTTGAGCATCAGCGGACCGCTTTCCCCTGTGTGCACGATCCCTTGCTTTTAGGCCACTGGCTGGTCTCTCTTTCTAATCCTTTGCTCTGGGAGATGGCTGTGACCTTAAGCGGCAATCTTCCCTATTTTTACCCCCATGCCTATGCCGACTATGAGGCTTGCGCAAGGCGCCTTCTGGACTTTGCCCGCACAAATGGAGAAACGGTTCTTGAGCAAAGCGTCCTAGCCTGGCAGAAAAGCAAGCGGCGTTTTCACTACGGTATGCTCCACAAGACCATGGAGGTCTATCAGAGCTCGCAGTTTTTCAGCATGGGCATGCATCTCATTCCCTCTTCCTATGCCGCCTGGCTTGAACTTGAGGAGCCGGAGCTTTTGCGCAATGACATCCCGGAAAATTTCGGGCGCCTTGAGCAGGGGGGCTCTTTTCCGACACTTGCCCTTGCCTTTCCTGTCTATAAAGCTCGTCCTGACTACCTCGCCTCAGCTCTTGATTCTGTGCGTTGTCAGACCTATCCCCATTGGCAGCTCTGTATGGTCGATGATGCTTCTGATGACCCGGACCTTGCCGCATATCTTGCCGCTCAAAGCCGGGATGATGCACGCATCCGTTTTACGCAGCGCACGGTAAACGGTGGTATCTCCCGCGCAAGTAATACGGCCCTGAAATTATGCGATGCCCCATATCTTGGCTTTCTGGATCAGGATGATCTTCTGGCACCGTCTGCCCTGGCTGAATTTGCTCATTGCCTTGTGGAAAAGCCACAATTACATTTTCTTTACAGTGATGAGGATGTCATCACTGACGAGGGACAGCGCAGGAGTCCGACCTTCCGCACGCCTTTTAGCGCCTTCGACTTTGTGCCTGGTCACCTCATGTTTTATGCAACTGAGCTTTTGCACTCCTTGCGTGGATTGAGACCTGCCATGGACGGTGCCCAGGATTATGATCTTGCCCTGCGTGCAGGCGAGCGTCTTTCCGCCTCTGAAATCTGTCATATCCCACGCATTCTCTATCATTGGCGTTTGCATGCTAACTCAAGCAGTATGCAGCTAGCTGCCAAGCCCTATGTCACAGAGGCAACCAAAGAAACCCTGGAATCCTGCTATCAGCGAGCGGGAATCTCTGCGAAAGCCTGTGCCACAGCGCGGAACAATTTTTTTGTGATGCGTCTTTTGGGCGATATCCCAAACACAAGTGTTGTTGTGTGTTTTGGGCCGGAAATGCGTCTGGATGACGACTTGGCAAGGCAGCTTTTGGAACTGCAGGAGCAGGACGATTGTGAAATCATCTTTCTGCTCGCACAGGATTATCAGGAAGATGGCGCTGCTCTTGCCAGACGTCTGGGGATTGCTGTTACGATAGAAACTGATGCCATAAGCTGCGCCAGCAATGCCTCAGGCGATATGCTTCTCTTCTTGCATGCTGAGCTTTCCCCTCTGTCCGAATGCAGACCAAGACAGCTGATAAAGTATGCTTGCCTGAATGGCATAGGAATGGTTGGTGGGATACTTTGGAGGGAAGGCGTCCTTTGGCATTGCGGCTTTTCCCCGGATGGACAGGGCGGCGCTTTCCCGCTCTATCAGGGACTGCCCAAGAGCCTGCAAAGCACGCTTGAGTCAGGACTGCTTCTGGGAACACGACGTGTCGTGGCTCCATCAAGACTCTGTTTTGCCATACGGCGAGAACTTTTTTGCTCTTTTACTGGTTTTGATCCAGCCTTCGGCGCCCTTGCCGAAGTGGATCTCGGTCTGCGTCTTGAGCAGGCTGGCTACAGATCCCTTGTTAGCGCTTGGGGACAGTGGGCCATTCCCCCCAGGGCGCAGCTTCCGCCCCAGGATATGGCTGATCAGAAGACGCTTCGGCAAAAGCATGAGAAAGAGCTTTGTGAGCATCCCCTGCGCAATCCCAATCTTGTGCGCTGTGCCCTTGGCCATGACTGGCAACTGAAATTTACCGCAATTGCTGAGGAAGACGTCTAATTCACGTAGGGACAGGGTCTTCAGTCTTGCAGGAGGAAAAAGACGAGAGTCCGATCATGAGTTTCTCATGATCGGACTCTCGTCTTCTTTACAACACCTGAGCGCTAGGCTCACAAAGCAGAGTTAGGACACGATGCTGCTGCCTCTGAAGCTTACACTCAAAATTTCATAGGTGACCTTGCCTCGGGGAATGGAGATCGTCACTTCATCGCCTTCTTCCTTGCCGAGCAAGGCCTGACCTACGGGTGAGACAAAGGAAATGGATCCCTTGGAGGGATCGGCCTCATCCGGCCCGAGAATGGAGTAGGTCTTCTTCTCGCCGCTGTCCATGTCCTCAAGTTCCACCGTACAGCCGAAGACAACTTTGTCACCACTCAGCGTGTCGAGATCAACAACCTTGTACTGACCAAGACGGGATTCGATGTACTTGATACGCGCCTCGGTCATGCCCTGGCGTTCGCGAGCCGCGTCATAACCTGCATTTTCACTGAGATCGCCTTCCTCACGGGCTTCCTTGATGGCCTGAACAATGGCCGGCCGTTCGTTTTTGAGACGCTCCAGTTCTTCTTCAAGACGTTTATAGCCTTGTATGGAAATCGGAATTGCTGACATAGTAACCTCTACCAGAAATGACAGAAAAAGCCTGCACAAAAAAACGATCAGCTCCAGAGTCAATGGTAGCTGCTCGGCAAAAAGAAGAAAACGCCTTGCACTTTCTTCCATCAGAATAGATTTGCGAAGGCAACAAAAAAAGGCCGCTCGAATCAGGCCCGGCAAAAAATGACAAAAAAAAGATCCCTGTTCAGATCTGAACAAAGATTTCTCGTATGAACTGGTTGAATACCCTATCGCTTCTGAACAGTCAAGTAGACAGTTTTAACTCGCCCATTTTTTTTCTTGAAGCATGATGGAGAAGAGGGTATTTTAATCTACTTTAGCGGCTGTTGGCTTGCCAAAAAACGTTCACGGGCAACCCGTCGCTTGTGTTCTCGCCGTGCTCGACACTCTGAACAGCAAACGTTGCTTTCTTTATCTGTAACCAGCCACGGATTCACAATGAAAAAATACATGCGTTACCTTGGCCCTGTGCTTATCACGGCCATATTTTTCCTTGCCCTTTATCTCCTCTACCATAAGCTCAAGCAATACAGTGTGGCTCAGATCGAAGAGAGCATGGGACAGGTTGACTCATGGCGTATTTTTGTCTCCATGCTGAGTACAGCTTTTAGCTACGTGATTCTGATCGGCTACGACTGGCTGGCCATCAAGGCCATTCACAAGAATCTTGCTCTGCCCAGAGTCTGTCTGGTTTCCTTTGTGGGGCAGGCGGTGAGCTATAATTTTGGGGCTTTGCTCGGCGGCACAACGGTGCGTTATCGTTTTTATTCGGCCTGGGATTTTTCCGTTTCAGACATCGTGCGTCTTGTGCTGATGCTGGCTGTGACATTCTGGGTCGGCGTGCTGGGCATGTGCGGGGTTTTTTTTGTCATAGCCCCTCCTCATATCCCCGACGAGCTTATGGCCAATATGCCCTTTGCTGATCTCAGACTCCTAGGAGCCGTGCTCTTTGTGGTGGCTATGGCCTATCTGCTGCTTTGTTTTCGTGTGCGCAAACCTGTACATGTCTTTGGCAAGGAATTTGTCTTTCCCGCCCCGCATCTGGCCCTTGCGCAGTTTGTGGTGGCCTGTGTGGATATTTTTGCGGCCGCCTTCTGCATGTATATTCTTTTGCCGGACAGCCTTGGCATTTCCTTCTTTGACTTTGTGCCAAGCTATCTTTTAGCCCAGGTGGCTGTCGTTTTGACGCACGTGCCGGGGGGTGTAGGTGTCTTTGAACTGATTATCATCAATCTCACCCACACCGATCAGACGCAGGTGGTTTTTGCCGCTGTCCTGCTCTTCAGGCTGATCTATTTCATTCTACCTCTGCTTTTGGCAGCGCTTGTCTTTGCGATCTATGAGGTCAAAACACGGAGATCCCTTTGGAACGATGCCTGTCGTTGGCTCAGGGTGCTTTCCCACTCCATTACCGCCTATACGACCTTTGCCCTTGGCGTCTTCTATCTTGTTTCAAGCATTTGGCCACTACCCGCAGAGCTTTTGCACGGCGATGCCTCAAGCCCCCTGCTCACGGCAACCGGCCACTATCTTCTTGCAGGTTCAGGTGCAGCCCTCCTTTTCCTCTCCTATGGCCTGGAACATCGTGAGCTTCTGGCCCGCAAGTGGACGCAGGTGATCATTCTTCTTGGCATAGCTGGCGCGCTTGCTCACGGTTTTTCCTGGGCAACAGCTCTTCTTGGGGGCTTTGTGGGTATGCTTGTCCAGATTTCGCGTCACCGTTTTTACCGTAAAGCGTCTTTTTTCCGTGATGGGCTTCCCCTCTATTGGCTTTCGGCAGCCATTGGGACGCTGGCCGTGCTTTTTCTGGCAAGCTGGGCGCTCTACCATAGTGTCTGGACCTGGCAGACCCTGTGTGGGGAAAATCAGTTTTTCAATGCCTGCCGCAGCATGCGCGTTTTTCTTCTGATCTTTGGCATACTTTTCGTCTGCCTGGGAAGACGTTTTCGCCAAAGGGCTAAATAAGGTCTTTGCGCACCAGGTCACAGCCATCGCGCTCAGTAAGCAGAACAGAAATTTGTTCGCCAAGATCAGTGGCAATGCATTTGCCGACAAAATCGGCCTGAATGGGAAGTTCGCGATGGCCACGGTCAATGAGCACAAGGAGCTTGACGGCTTTGGGCCGGCCATAGTCGAGAAGCGCATCTAGTGCTGCCCGCACAGTCCTCCCGCTGAAAAGAACATCGTCAATGAGCAGAACAGTTTGATCTGTGATGTCTACAGGTATATGGGATGTGCCGATGATCGGGGCATCCTTGATACTTGTCCAGTCATCACGGTAGAGATTGATGTCCAGCGTCCCTAATTGTACGGGTTTTCCGCTCTTGTTCTCAAGGAGCTTTGCCAGCCTGCGGGCAAGATCGGCACCACGCCGCTCAATGCCTACGAGGAGCAGATCCGTGCCGCTGATAGATTCCAGAACCTGAGAAGCCAGCCTTTCAAGCACAAGGGCCATGTTTTCCTGATCAAGAAGAATCGTTGATGCCATGTCGCCTCCTTCGCATTGTGAAAAAAGAGAAATGTCGCAGTAAGCTCAAAAAAACGAGTACACTACGCAGGCTTGCTTGGCAATTACAGGATGCTCTTTCAAGCACTACAGCCGCAGGTATGGGAACCTGGGTCTTGACATTTTCTCTATTTTCCCTTTTTGTTTTCTAAGTTTTTCTTACGTTCAAATCCCGATTTGACAATGATATCTGAAAACCTCCTGCCTCTGCCGACACCTGGTCAGGACCTGCGCATTCAGCGGGCAGGCTGCGCCACGCTCTGCCGTTATGTCCATGAATGTCTTCGTCATGGACATTCTGCGCTTGTCGTTGTCAAGGACAGCGAAACGGCCTCCCTTGTGCGCTCGCTCTTGCCGCTTTTTGAAAAGGAGGGGGCAGGAGAGAGTGATCATCGACCCAGCTTTGATCAGATCCTGCTCGATTTTACTCTGCATCTTGAGCACTTTGCGCAAAAGCCGGCACGTTATCTTGCTTCCCTCTACGGACTGACAAGACCTGGACCTCATTGTCTTCTGGTCAGTCTGGACTGTCTCCTTCTCAGGCATCCGCCGCTTTCTTTTTTTCAGGGGCGTGTGCTTGAGATCGCAAGTGGCAGTGAATACGCCCAGGAGCTGATTCTGGACCAGGCGCTGGAATGGGGGTATGAGCGTGTGCCCATGGTTTCAGGGCCTGGTGATCTCGCCGTGCGCGGTGATATTCTCGATATTTTTCCACCAGGTTATACGAGACCTGTGCGTCTGGAATTTTTCGGCGACAGCATTGAGGAAATGCGCATTTTTGACGCCGATACGCAACGTTCTCGCGATCATGTGGACAGCCTGACCCTGCTTCCCATGTCGCCGGCTGCCTTAAGCGCCAAAGAGCGCAAAGAAGCGGCCAAAAGGGCAGATACGCTTCAGGCGGAAGGGCGTCTTTCCGAAAATGCCTGCTACAGCATCCGCAAAGCTCTTGAGGAAGGATCCTGTGGGCTTTTGCCGGCATCCGTCTTTGCGGGGGCAACGCTCTTTGAAGAGTGGATTGACAAGGAAACCATCTTTTTTTTGCCTGAGGAAGGTGAACTGGTTGCTTCCATGCTTGCCCTGCGGGAAGCCAGCAAGGCTCAGCTTGAAGATGAAAACGGCGACCTCATTCAGCCGGCCTCCCTTGTGTTGCGCAAAGCCTCGCAGCCGGCAGCCTGGGTCAAGCGCTCAAAAGTTGTCTTTGCTGATCAACTTTTTGGGGACCGCAGTCAAGGCCTTGAGCGTAAGGAACGCTCCATTTCCACCTTTGAGGCCCTTTTCCCAAGCCGTGAAGCTCAGGACAGACCCTGGCAGGCGCTCATGGAAAAGCTCAAGGTTTGGCCCCGGGAATACCGGCAGGTACTCCTGTGCTTTGCAGGCAAGCGCGGCCGCGAGAAGTTTTTAACTCTGGCCGCCCAGGAAGGCATTTCCCCTCGTCTGCGCTATACACCTGAGGCCGGACTCTATGCCCTCGTTGCCCCTTTCAGACGCGGGGCCGAGCTTGTCTGGGAAAAAACCCTGATTCTCGGTGAGGACATTCTTTTTCCGCGCGCCCGCAAAAGTCAGCGTTCAGGCCGTGCTTTCAAGGGGCTGCGCAGCTTTGACGGCATTAAGGACGGCGATCTTCTGGTGCACCGTGACTACGGCATTGGGCGCTATGGTGGCCTGCACCATATGACAGTGAACAACGTGGCCAATGATTTCCTGCTCATCGAGTATGCCGGCCACGACAAGCTCTATGTTCCTGCGGACAATCTTTCGCTTATTCAGCGCTATAAGGGAGATGGAGCCGTTCCCCAGCTTGACCGTCTCGGAGGCCAGCGTTGGGGCAGCACCCGCGAAAAAGCACGTAAGGCCATTGAAAAGATTGCGGCAGACCTTGTGGAAATGTATGCCTACCGTAAGGTCGCCAAGGGCTTCCACTACGGGCCGCTTCATGAACTCTACCACGAGTTTGAGGCAACTTTTCATTATGAAGAGACGCCGGATCAGGCAAAGGCCATACAGGATGTGCTCGACGATATGGCGGCTGATACCCCCATGGACCGTTTGGTCTGCGGAGATGTGGGCTTTGGCAAGACTGAGGTAGCCCTGCGTGCGGCCTTTCGCTGTGCCAGTGAGGGCAGGCAGGTGGCGCTGCTCTGTCCGACAACGGTTCTCGCTGAGCAGCACTATCAGACCTTTCGCTCGCGCCTGGCAGGTTTCCCTCTGACGGTTGGGCTTTTAAGCCGTTTTGTCTCGCGCAATAAGCAGAAACAGGTGCTGGAAGCTGCCGCTCAGGGCAAGCTGGATATTCTTGTTGGTACCCACAGGCTTATCTCCAACGATGTCCATCTCCCCAATCTTGCGCTCCTTATTCTTGATGAGGAGCAGCGTTTTGGCGTGCGTCACAAAGAAAAACTCAAAAGCCTGCGCAAGAATGTGGATGTGCTGACACTGACGGCAACCCCCATTCCGCGTACGCTTCAGCTCTCTATGTCCGGCATCCGTGATCTCTCTCTTATTGAGACCGCGCCCGAAAATCGCAAAGCCATTGAGACGACTCTGGTCAACCGCGACCCAGAATTTCTGCGCAGCATTCTCCGCCAGGAGCTTGCCCGTAAGGGCCAGGTCTTCTGGGTGTATAACCGCGTCCAGGGCCTTGAGGTCGTCTGTGATTTTGTTCGGAAGCTTGTGCCCGAAGCCCGAGTCGACATGGCCCATGGCCGCATGTCGGAATCGACCCTTGAGGGGGTCATGTACAATTTCTGGCACGGCGATATCGATATTTTGGTAGCCACCTCCATTGTGGAAAGCGGTCTTGACTTTCCCAATGTCAATACCATTGTCATTGACCAGGCGCAGATGTTTGGCTTAGGACAGCTCTATCAGCTGCGTGGCCGCGTTGGCCGCAGTGATCGCCAGGCCTATGCCTATCTTGTGGTGCCTGATACCAAGAATGTGGGAGGACTGGCCTCAGAGCGTTTGAGAGTTTTGCAGGATATGGACTATCTAGGGGCAGGCTTTCAGCTGGCCATGGAGGATCTCAGGCTACGCGGAGCCGGTAATATTTTAGGTGAGAGTCAGTCCGGCCATCTCAACCGGGTGGGACTGGATCTCTATCTTGAGATGCTTGAAGATACGGTGGCACGCCTTAAGGGCATGCCTGCGAGCCATGAGCAGGAGTGTGAGGTCAATCTCGGTTTGCCTGCCCATATCCCTGTCTCCTACATGGACGACAGCCGTGAACGCATGCATTTTTATAAGAGTCTGACCTCAGCGGCCAGTGCGCGTGAGCGCGAAGAAATTGTCCTTGAGATGCGGGATCGTTTCGGGCCCTTACCTGAGGAAGTGGTTAATTTTGTTGCCGTTCTGCAGTTTAAGCAGGTTTTGCGCACTTTGCAGATTGGCCGGGCAGAAATTTACACGGACAGAGTGCATTTGACGTGGAGTGAGGGGCAAACCAGTGTCAGTCCAGAGACGATTATGCAGTGGATTGCGAGCACGCCCAATGCCAAGGTCAATCCACCGGCAGGGCTGACGCTTCCCCTGGACACAGAACAGGGCTTTGAAAAGGCCCTAGGGGACTTGGGAAGCAGGCTTGCTACCTTAAAAGAGGGTGATCAGTAGGCTTCGGAGGGAGATGTGAAGAGGATTGTATATTTCCTGGTACTGTGGATGCTTGTTTTGGGCGCACAGGCGCATGCCGTGCAGCTTGGTAAAATCGCTGCTGTGGTCAATGGCAAGGTTATTACCATGTATGATCTGCAGCGGGCGGCTGCCGGTGAACTGCGCAAGAGCGGAGCGCGCGATGCCAAGGCCGTGGATGTGGTGATGCGCAGAGTGCTCGACAGTATGATCCTCGACATTCTTGTGGCACAGGAGGCCAAACGTCTGAAAATTGTCGTCCAGCCCTCGGAAATTGATGCGCGTATCGCCCAGATTATGAAAAACAACCGTCTGACCAAGGCCCGCTTTGAGGCGGAACTTGCCCGTGATGGCATGTCGGTTGCTGAACTGAGGAAAAATATTGAACGCCAGATCTTGAACCAGCGTGTGCTTGGCGTAGAAGTGGGGCGGCGAACGGTGGTGACCCCTGAAGAGATCAAGAAATACTACGACGAGCACAAGGATACCCTTTATGACCGGAGTGGTCTGCATATGGGGCTTCTGGTCTATCACCCCAAGGCACCGGCCGAAACCATTGCCCGTCAGATCAAAAGCGGTGAGATAACTTTTGCGGCAGCCTGCTCCAAGTATTCTATTCACCCCAGTCGAGAAAAGGGCGGAGATACCGGGCCTGTGGAATGGGACAAGCTCAATCCGGAATGGGCTGATCGACTGACCAAGATGAAGCCAGGCACGGTTTCCAATATCTTTCCGGCCCGCGGTTTTAAGGCGCAAATTTTTCTGTTCCGTCCGGGTGGCGGTGAATACGGGCTGATGACCCTTAAACAGGCCACTCCCTATATCTCCGAAATTCTGCGTCAGCCCAAAAGTCGCGAACGTTTTGAAGATTATGCCGATCAGTTGCGCAAAAAAGCCGTCATTGATATTCGCCTTTAACATCACATCTTTTTGTTCTCGTCGTATTTCTATAAAATAGTTTTCTTGAGGAATAAACGTCTCATATCTTTGCAGTATAGGTGATGAACTCTATATGGTAATTTTGCTGAAGCTAGCGGCTACCCTGAACAATTTGGAGAGCAGAAGTCGTTGGACTCTCGCAAACGGATAAAACCAAGGAGGCAGCGTTTCCTCCTCGGTCTCAGGGCCGAGGTCTCCACGCTGATGAACTGATTATGACCTTAGAAGAATTTGGAGCGAGCCTGCGTGCAGAACGGGAACGCAAGGGCATCAGTCTTGATGAGGTGAGCAATCGCCTGAAGATCAATGTACGTATGCTCAGAGCTTTGGAAGAGGGCGACAGCGACCATTTTCCCCATGCAGCTTATGCCAAAGGCTTTATACGCTCCTATGCCGGCTTTCTCGGACTTTCGGCAGAAGAAATCAATGAGGTTCTGGCGACCATTCCCTCTTTTGCGCAGAAATCAGACTTTGTGCGGGTCGTGGAAAGTCAACCCATGGATAGCCAAACATCCTCCGGCTTTCTCCAGGTACTGATTTTGCTTGTTATTCTGGGCCTATTGGGCGGTGGCGGCTATTATGCCTGGAAAAGCGGCGTCATATCCCAGGCCTATACCTGGGTTATGGAAAAAGCGCAGAGCCTGAATAATGTGACGGTTCCCAAAAACCGTGAAGCAGAAAAAAGCGCCCCCTTAAGTGCAAGCCTGCCGGATGAGCCTCTGCTTCGGAGAACTCCTGAACGGGACGTGAAAAGTGAGCCAGAAAAGCCCTCTGTCCCGCAACAGGCTCTTCCCGAAAAGCAACCTGAGCCTGAAAAGCCGGTTATTATGCCTGAAAAGGCACCGGCTGATGCCAAGCAGGTGGTCATTGTCGCCACTGAGCCCTGTTGGATACACTCCACAGCCGACGGTACAGATACACGGCAGTTCTCTTTGCGCAAGGGCGACACCTTTGCGCTGACCTTCAAGGAAAATCTTGAGGTCAAGCTCGGCAATGCCGGTGGTGTCTCCTTCCGCTACAATGGCGAAGACCTTCCGCCTGTGGGAAAACCAGGTCAGGTGAAGACCATTGTCTTTCCGTCCAAGGACGTTCAGTGAAGGAAGTGACCACACAGGCTGTGGTCTTGCGTACAGGGCATTTCCGGGAAATTGATATCTGGCTGAAACTGCTTTTGCCGGAACGAGGCATTGAAACGGTTTTTGCCTTTGGCGGATCCCGCAGCAGACACCGTTTTCCGGGTTGTCTGGATGTCCTGAACACATTGGAATGCCGTTTACGCACGTCAGGGTACGGTAACTATGTGACTCTTGAAGAGGCACGTCTGATTTCGGGGCCTGGGGATTTGCGCAGCAACTGGTCACGCATGGGCCTTGCCGCCAACTGCCTCCGTTTTCTTGAAGCGCTTGATGTGCCTGCTGACAGTGCCCGAGAAGCCTTTGGGCTTGTGGAGGATCTGCGCAGACATCTGGCAGAGTCCCGCACCGTTTCCCCGCTGTTCCCCTTGTTTTTTCGTTTTGCCATGGCCTGCCGCTTGGGCTACGGGCCTGATCTTGAGCACTGCAGTCTGTGTGGAAGACGTCTGGGGGATGAGCCTTCGTTTTTTCAGGTGAGTGAAGGTCTCATGCTCTGTACAGGCTGTGCGGGTAAATTTCCCAGTTCCCTGTTGGTCAAAAGCGCTGTGCGCAACCTCTTATGTTCTGTGGAATACGGAGCCCCCGAGACCTGGGGGAAAGCCAGAGGCTATGAGGAGAGGCGGGCGTGTTCGGCGTTGATTGACGGTTTTATTCAGTATCATTTGGGCATTGTTTGGGACCGCGGAACGTTCAGAAAAAGCTGACCGTGTGTTTTTTTGCGTGCCCTGCAAAGGATGTGCAATGGACTTTCAGGATATTATTCTCACCCTTCAGAACTACTGGGCAGCCCAGGGTTGTGTCATAGAACAGCCAAGCGGCGTCGAGTGCGGTGCCGGTACCTTTAATCCCAGTACTTTTTTGCGTGTACTCGGTCCTGAACCGTGGCGGGCAGCCTACGTTGAGCCTTGCCGTAGGCCTACTGACGGTCGCTATGGTGAAAACCCCAACCGTCTGCAGCGTTATTTTCAGTTTCAGGTGATTCTGAAACCTTCCCCAGAGAATGTGCAGGATCTCTATCTGGCGAGCCTGGAGGCCTTGGGCTTGCGTCAGAAGGCCCATGATATCCGTTTTGTGGAAGATGACTGGGAATCGCCGACACTTGGTGCCTGGGGTTTGGGCTGGGAAGTCTGGCTCAACGGCATGGAAGTGAGCCAATTCACGTATTTTCAGCAGTGTGGCGGCATAGATATGAAGCCGGTAAGCGTTGAGCTCACCTATGGTCTGGAGCGCCTGACCATGTATCTGCAGGGTGTGGAATCGGTCTATGACCTGCGCTGGAATAAGCATGTGACCTACGGCGACATCTATCATCAGAACGAAGTTGAGCAGTCGCGCTATAATTTTGAAGCCAGTGATGCCGAGATGCTGCTTGCAAGCTTTACTGCCTTTGAGAAGGAGAGCCAGCGTCTTTGCGAGGAGAAGCTCCCTCTGCCTGCTTATGACTATTGTCTGAAATGCTCACATACCTTTAATTTGCTTGACGCGCGCGGGGCCATCTCCATCACCGAGCGGGCAGGGTATATCGGGCGCGTGCGTGAGCTTGCGGCCTCAGTGGCCAAACTGTATGTGGCGCAGCGTGAGGAGCTGGGCTATCCCCTGCTCCGTAAGGAGGGGATAGCATGAGTACCTTTGTACTGGAAATAGGTAGCGAAGAGCTGCCTTCCCGTTTTTTGCCAGGGCAAAAACAATTTTTGTTGGACACCTTTGCGACCAAGCTTTCTGAAGCTGGGCTTGCCTTTGGCAGCATCAATGTCTTCTGCACGCCCCGCAGAGCCTGTGTGGAGATTCAAGAGCTGGCAGACCGTCAGGAAGTACGCGAGGAAATCGTCGCAGGACCGCCTCTGCGTATTGCCTATGATGCCGATGGTAAACCCGGGAAGGCCCTTTTGGGATTTTTGCGCACACAGGGCGTCAATGAGAGTGATATCTTTGAGCAGAAGACCGAAAAGGGCGTCTATATTGCCGCCAAAAAGACAAGTGGCGGCAAAAGTGCCAAAGAGATCCTCGCGGAGATCAGTCCTGCCATCATCGCATCCATTCCCTATGCCAAGCGTATGCGCTGGGCAGATCACAGCATTTCTCACGCAAGACCCCTGCACTGGATTTTGGCTTTGCTTGATTCCGAGATCGTGTCATTCAATCTTGGACCTATTGCCAGCGGCAGAGAAACCTTCGGGCACCGTATCCATGGTCTTGGACCTTTTGCGGTTGGGAGTGCCTCTGAGTACTTTACCGTTATCCGTGACAAGGCTTGCGTTATGCTTGATGCGGCAAGCCGTAGGCAGACCATCTGCGAGATGGGGGATGCTGAGGCCAAGCGTATTGGGGGACGCGTTCTCTGGAAAGAAAGCCTCCTTGAAGAGGTTGAGGGGCTTGTTGAGCATCCTCTGCCTCTTCTTGCGGATTTTGATCCAAGCTATCTTGAGGTGCCCAAGGAAGTTCTTCTGACGAGCATGGAAAGCCATCAGAAGAGCTTTGGCATTGCTGACGCCGATGGCCATCTTTTGCCACATTTTCTCACGGTCTTGAATATTGAGCCTGAAGATCTCAGTGTCGTCAAAAAAGGCTGGGAACGTGTGCTGCATGCCAGACTCGATGATGCCCGTTTTTTCTGGCGTGAGGATCTGCGCAGTTCCTTTGATGCCTGGCTTGGCAAGCTTGACCATGTTATCTTCATAGGGCCTTTGGGCAGCATGGGGGACAAGAGCAGACGTCTGGAAGAACTGACAGCCTGGCTTGCCAAACGTATTTTTCCTGAAGACCATGACCTTGCTGTTAAGGCCGCCCGTGCCGGGCGTCTTTGCAAGGCAGATCTTGTGAGTGGCATGGTCGGAGAATTTGATACGCTGCAGGGAATTATGGGCGGCATCTATGCCCGCAGGATGGGCGAAGATGAACTGGTTGCCAAGGCGATCTCGGCGCAGTATCTGCCCAGCGGTCCTGACAGTCCCATGCCGGATACCGTCCTTGGCGCACTCTTGAGTATGGCCGATAAGGCCGATACGCTTGCCGGCTGCTTTGGTCTGAACAGAATTCCCACAGGCACGGCTGATCCCTTTGCCTTGCGTCGCTGTGCGCTAGGCATTATCAGAATCGTCAAGGAATTTGGCTTTGATCTGAGTGTGCGCGAGCTTTTGCAGAAAGCCTTTGATCTGTATGGGGAGCGAGCCTGGAAGCTTGGCCGCGAGGAAGCCCTGGCGAAACTTCAGGATTTTGTTGGCGCACGTCTGCAGAACTACCTGCAGGGGCAGGGCAATAGCGTTGTGCTTACAGAGGCCTGCCTACGTGCCGGGATGGATGATATTCCTGATGTCTGTGCCCGTCTTGCCGCACTTGCGGATTTTTCCAAGCACAACGACTATGTGCCCTCAGTACAGATCATGAAGCGCATTGCCAATATCCTGCAGAAGCAAAAGCAGGTTCCCGAAAACTTTGACAAGTCTCTCTTTGAGCATGCCTCGGAAGGACAGCTGGCAGAAAAACTGACAGACCAGGAGACACTTGGCAAAAACCGCAAATACCCTGAGCTTCTGGCGACGCTTCTTGAGCTTCGCCCCTATGTGGATAGCTTCTTTGATTCGGTCATGGTGCTCTGTGAGGATGCCAAGGTCCGTGATAACAGACTTGCGCTTTTGCACCGTATTCACAGTCTCTATGCCTGCGTTGCCGATTTTTCGGCACTGCAGATTTAGCGAGAGAAATTTTTGCGGAAAGGCTTGACAGAAATATCTGATTTGAGTAAGAAAGTCTTTCGTTGTTTTCACCAAGTCTGCATGACCGTTGTACGGTCTCTACATATTGGAGGATATCGTGGCCAATCATAAGTCTGCACTCAAGCGGCACAAACAGAGCCTTTTACAGCAGTCCCGCAACCGTGCCAACCGTACTCGCGTCAAGAATGTTGTCAAAGCTGTCAATGCGGCTCTGGCTGAAAACAATCTTGAGAATGCTCGTACGAATCTCGTGAGTGCAACCTCTGTGCTCGCCAAAGCTGCCCACAAAGGTGCTATTCACTGGAAAAAGGCTGCTCGGAAGATTTCACGTATGACACGTGCCATCAATGCGGCGGCCAAAAAAGCTCAGTAATTGTTGATTTTTCTCTTGACGGTAGGTCGAGAAACGTTTATATAAGACATTCGTGCGCTCGTGGCTCAATTGGATAGAGCAACAGGCTACGAACCTGTAGGTTGGGAGTTCGAGTCTCTCCGGGCGCACCAAAGTTAAAAAACCCGCTGGCCCCCGTGGCTGGCGGGTTTTTGGCTTTTTTACAGTCTCCATGAGTCCTCATGAGACCCCTTGCCTCTCAAAAAATTGTTGGTATATACGTTGGTACTGCGGCCGCGCAAAGGAAAAATACCCACATGCTGTTGGTATCGCATGCCAACAGCTTGAAAGGCAAGGAGAAAAGGCATGGCGCTCAATGACTCAAAACTCAGGTCAATCAAGCCGACAGGAAAAGGGCACGATGCTCTGGCGCATGGCCTACCGTTATGGCGGGAAGCAGAAGACGCTGTCCTTCGGGAGTTATCCTGAAATCAGCTTATCCTCAGCCCGCCTTCTGCGCGAGCAGGCAAGGCAGCAGCTTGCGCAGGGCGTCGACCCGGGGGTAGTGAAAAAAGAGAAGAAGGAGCAGGCCAGGGCCGATACCAACAAGCCTGCTGGCATGACCTTCGAGGAAGTGGCCCGCGAGTGGTACGATATAAAGAAAGGCGAATGGAGCGAGAAGAATGTAAAAGTCGTCATGTGGCGGCTTCAGAAATACGTCTTCCCCGAGATCGGCGGGATGCCGATCTCGGAGCTGCGCACGGCCCACGTCCTTGCGGCATTGCGCAAGATCGAGCGCGCTTACACAGCGCACGAGATTTCCGCCTTGATTAGCCGCGTCTGCGCCTATGCGCACCTCTGCGAATACTGCGAGGCCAACGTTGCTCAAGGCCTTTCAGCTGCCTTGCCAAAGCATACGGAGAAGCACAGGGCGGCGATTCTCGACCCCTGTATGCTCGGGCAGTTCCTGGTCATTTCCGATCAGGGGCCTGCCCGTCCGTCTGTCAAGGCGGCATTGCGGATCTTGCCGTACGTTTTTCTCCGCAGCTTTGAGCTGCGCGGCGGGCGCTGGGAAGAGGTCGACTTTGAGAAGGCCGTCTGGATAATCCCCGCCGAACGAATGAAGATGAGGAAAGAGCACGTTGTGCCTCTGGCGACGCAGGTCATTGAGATGCTGAAGGAGTGGAAAGCTCGCTGCGGCAACGAGACGTACATGTTCCCGAGTCCTGCTTCGAAATCAAAGATCATCACGGACATGGGGCTCCTGAACGCGCTTTTCTCGCTTGGATACGAGCGTGACGAGGTGTCTGTCCACGGCTTTCGCTCGACTGCGAGCACTCTGCTCAATGGCATGGGGTGGAATCCGGACGTGATCGAAGCGCAGCTTGCCCATAAAGAACAGGATAGGATCCGGGCGGCGTACAACAGGAACGACTATTTTGAGCAACGGATGAAGATGATGCAGGCTTGGGCGGATTATCTCGACAAGCTCAGGGAGGAAGCCGAGCATGGTCGTTTGCAAAAATAAGGAAAACTGCCTCTCAATCTGGGATGTGTTGGCCCGGTGGCAGCACATCAGCCTCAATGAGTTCGAGGAGCTTATCAATTCACGGGTTTTGCAGGCGTACATTGTCCTTCACCCACACGACTGGACACCAGACGTACATACACTGACGCTGAGAGCCGTGGAAGGACGCCTGACGATTGAGGGCAACGGATACGTCGACATCGTGCGCGACGAGGCCGGGCGCATGATCGACGCAAGTGCCGATGGTTGCCTGCAGGATGAGAATGGTGAGCCGATATGCGAAACCGAAGACAAGCCAGCCTAACCCTGAAAATACTGTGTATCCTTATCGTTTAAGGGACAAAACAATTGAAAAGCCCATGCAAGTCTGGGCAACAGATATCACATATGTCCCGATGCGCAGAGGCTTTATGTATTTGGTCGCCATTGTGGATTGGTATAGCAGGGCAGTCTTGTCTTGGCGCGTTTCCAATACGATGGACACTGATTTTTGCGTTGAAGCACTTGAGGAAGCCTTAGCACAGTACGGGACTCCCGAAATCTTCAACACGGATCAGGGAGCTCAATTTACTAGCAAAGCGTTTACGGAAAGGCTTAACCGTGCCGGTGTAACAATCTCGATGAATGGGAGAGGACGGTGGCGTGACAATATTATTGTGGAACGCCTGTGGCGGTCAGTGAAACATGAATGTCTCTATCTGACAGAACTGGCAACAGGGCATGACCTCAGACAAACATTGCACAATTGGTTTAGGTTTTACAACGAACAGCGTCCCCATGCTGGCTTGGGCTATCGGAAACCCATGGACATTTTTAAAGGCATTTCCGTGAAGGG
>JAFXOX010000079.1 GCA_017528345.1 Desulfovibrio sp. | reverse complement strand
TGTTTTCAAAATCTGTCCTTGCACATTCTGTGCGTTCGTATGCTTTTTATATGCAAACCTCATGCCATATTTTGCAATATCTTCTGTCATTGTTTAGACTCTTCCCAAAAACTTTCCTTCCCAGTATCGCGACCTGCCACATTGCCAGAACAAAAAAAGACCAGTGCCCAAGGGATCACTAGCCTTTTGGAGGTTGAAGATTGGAGGTTAGAGAAGGATGGAGAGGAGCTGACAGTCACGTCGTTAGGATGCTATTACAGGAGATTTATAGGAGAAAAACAATGTGCTAATAGACTTCTTCCTGGAGGCTTGCTGCGCGGCGGGTAAAGAACATACCAAGCAAAACTTCGGCGAGAATGGCGCTAGCAAGAACGATTTCCATGTGAGCCTCCTGAAGTGTCTTCAAAAATCTGACCGGGTAAAAATGTCCGTATATTCTTTTTCTTGCAAACTCCATGCCACATTTTCAGTTTTTTCCATATTCTTTCTTGGTCTCTTCTCATTGGCCTTCTTGAGCTTTTTATGTTTTTTCCTTTATCTGATCACGAAAAAGTAAGTGTGAAAAAACTGCCTATGTCAAAATTTTGTTACTACAATGTTTTGGCTTCCTTTCGGCTCGTGACGCACCTCTCTGACAAAACTGAGCAAATAGGCTACTTTCAAGCAGTAATGGAGAAATTCCCTTCTGCACAAAAGGTATGCAGGCAAAAAAAAGCCTCCCGATCGTGACGGGAGGCTAAGTTCTGTCCAGGGTGTACGTTGCTAATTTTGGCCTATTCTTCACTCTTGACGAACGGCACATCTCCAGAACGGCCCTTGAAATGTAGCAAGAAACGCTTCTTTGGGCTCAGGAGCGATAGTCCGCATTGAGAGAGACGTATTCATGACCAAGGTCTGACGCCTCATGGCGATATGAGCCAGGGCCATCACCCAGGCAAATATCTACGGCAATATCTGTATCCTTGAGACGTTTGGCCAATTCTTCCTCCTGATCATCGTTAACAGGCTGTCCCTGACAAAAGCGTTGGATTCCGCATAAGCTCAAAGAAACCTTTTCAGGCTCAAAGTCAGCGCCGCTGTACCCCACAGCCGTAATGATTCGTCCCCAGTTGCCGTCACAGCCGTACATGGCCGTTTTCACAAGCTGCGAGCGACCAACAGCGCGGGCAACTTGTTCAGCGGCACGATTATCAACAGCTCCATGCACTGTAATATGCATGACCTTGCTTGCGCCTTCGCCGTCTTTGACAAGCATATGGGCTACGCGAGCAAGAATCCCTGTGAGGGCCTCTTCAAAGAGCGATAGATCCTGAGCATTTTCAACCTGCACCCCTGCTCGCCCATTGGCAAGGCCAACAATGCTGTCATTGGTTGAGGTGTCACCATCAACGGAAACACGGTTAAAGGTCTGCTCAACCGCCCGACCAAACATGCCCTGCCAGTTGGCATGAGAGATAGCCGCATCTGTCAGGCAGACACAGAGCATGGTTGCCATATTCGGGCAAATCATGCCGGCTCCTTTGGCCATAACAGTCAGACGCACGTTCCCTCCGGAAAGCACGAGATCCTGAGATGCAAACTTGGGAAAAGCATCTGTGGTCATAAAAGCACGCGTAAACCCTTCGGCATCACGGCTGCCAAGATTTTTGACAAGTTCTGGCATTGCCGCTGTGAAACGATCCATTTTCAGCTGCGCACCAATGACACCTGTGGAAAGGGGAATTACGGCGTCTTCAGGAAGATCAAAATATTGACTGATGAGCTTTTGACAATGGCGCACATTGCCCATGCCCTCATCTCCCGTACAGGCATTGGCCTGACCAGAATTGGCAATAATGGCCCGCACAGGGCGCCCCTGCGCCAAAATCTCGCGACAGACAGTCACAGGCGCTGCACAAAAACGGTTCTGAGTAAACATTCCGGCAAAGACACAGTCCGCATCTGAAACCAATACGCCCAAATCATAGCGGTCAGGCGCCTTAAAGCCTGCCTTGGCACTGCTTGCCCGAAAGCCCTTGGGCAGATCATCCAGCATATTTCCTCCAAAAAAAGACGCCTTTTTTATCGCAAGACAAAAAAGGCGTCAGCAAAAAAAGCTCACACGCGAGTCTTAGGCACGCGACTTCTGAATTTCGTCAGCTATGGCCTGAGGCACACGTTCATAGTGATGGAACTGCATGGTAAAGGTGGCACGACCCTGGGTCCGGCTGCGAAGATCTGTGGCATAGCCGAACATGGAAGCCAGGGGCACCTGGGCACGAATGCTCTGGGCACCGCCGGCTCTTGCTTCCATACTTTGCACACGGCCACGGCGACCATTGAGGTCACCCATGACATCGCCAAGATATTCTTCAGGGGTGACCACTTCCACATCCATGATGGGCTCAAGCAGGACAGGTCCTGCTTTCTGCATGGCATCCTTGATGGCCATGGAACCGGCCACATAGAAAGCCTGCTCGGAGGAGTCGACTTCGTGGTAGGAACCAAAGACGAGGTTGACCTTGACGTCAACGCAGGGGAAGCCAGCGAGCACACCACTCTTCATGGCATCCTGAATACCCTTGTCAATGGAGGGGATGTATTCCTTGGGAATGACGCCGCCGGTGATGGAGTTGATGAACTCATACCCCTTGCCGGAATTGGGCTCAATCTCAATGACGCAGTGACCGTACTGACCACGACCACCGGACTGCTTGACATGCTTCATGTCACTCTTGCCGGGTTTGGAAATGGTCTCACGATAGGCGACCTGAGGCTTACCGACATTGGCGTTGACACCGAACTCACGGGTCAGACGATCAACAATGATGTCCAGATGCAGCTCGCCCATACCGGAAATCAGGGTCTGATTGGTCTCTTCGTCGCCTTTCACGCGGAAAGAGGGATCTTCCTTGGCAAGCTTGTTCAGAGCAGCTGAGAGAGCATCACGGTCAGCCTTGGTCTTGGGCTCAATGGCCACCTCAATGACAGGCTCAGGAATATTCAGCGATTCCAGGATTACCGGACGTTTTTCATCACAGAGCGTATCGCCTGTCGAGGCATTTTTCAGACCGACCAGGGCCA
Organism: Desulfovibrio sp.; assembly: GCA_017528345.1. Taxonomy (GTDB): domain Bacteria; phylum Desulfobacterota; class Desulfovibrionia; order Desulfovibrionales; family Desulfovibrionaceae; genus Desulfovibrio. The sequence continues at coordinate 9,627 of JAFXOX010000079.1, read as the reverse complement.
CGATATCACCGGCTCCGGCCCATTTGATATCTTCACGCTTATTGGCGTGCATCTTAAGAATACGACCAATGCGCTCACGCTTGCCGGTATTGGCATCATAGACGGTCATGCCGCTTTCCAGGCAGCCCGAATAGATACGGAAGAAGGAAAGGTGACCGATGAAGGGATCGGAAAAGAGCTTGAAGACAAGACCTGCCAGGGGCTCCTTGTCGGTGCAGTGGCATTCAATGAGCTTATCTTCCTTGCCGGGCTCATGCCCGGTCATGGGCGGGATGTCCACAGGCGAAGGCAGATAGGCAACGATGGCATCCAGTAAGGGCTGCACGCCCATATTTCTGAACGCTGAACCACACAGAACCGGTACGATGCTGCGTGAAATGGTCGCTTTGCGCACGCAGGAGATGATTTCCTCCTCCGTGAGCTTTTCGCCACCCAGATACTTGTCAAGCAGAGCCTCATCTTCTTCAGCGACTGCTTCAAGCATTTCATGATGCTTTTCTTCAAAAATCGACTGAAGTTCAGGGGGCACGTCACCTTCAATCATGCTCGCGCCCTTGGTCTCCTTGTCAAAACGGATGGCTTTGCCGGTGACCAGATCCACGACGCCCTCGAACTTGTCTTCAGCGCCAATGGGGATCTGCAGGGCCACGGGTTTGGCACCAAGCCTGTCGTGGATCATATCCACGCAGCGGTTGAAATTGGCACCAATGCGGTCCATTTTGTTCACAAAGCAGATACGCGGAACATTATAGCGATCCGCCTGCCGCCAGACAGTTTCTGACTGGGGTTCCACGCCGGCCACAGCGTCAAAAACGCAGACGGCGCCGTCGAGAACGCGCAGGGAACGCTCCACCTCAATGGTGAAGTCCACGTGGCCTGGGGTGTCGATGATGTCGATGCGGTGATCTTTCCAATAGCAGGTGGTGGCAGCGGAGGTGATGGTGATACCTCGCTCCTGTTCTTGCTCCATCCAGTCCATGGTGGACTCACCGTCATGCGTTTCACCGATTTTATGGTTGACGCCGGTATAATAGAGAATGCGTTCGGTTGTTGTGGTTTTGCCCGCGTCAATATGGGCCATGATGCCGATATTGCGCTGCATGTCCAAAGCTACGGTGCGAGACACAGGCTATCCTCCCAATAAAGTTGGTAAAGCCGTCGAAGCGACGGCACGGTTATGCAAAGGACAAAAAAACCGCTACCAACGAAAATGCGAGAACGCCTTGTTGGCATCAGCCATGCGGTGGGTGTCTTCACGTTTTTTCACGGCACCGCCACGGCCATTGTAGGCATCGATAAATTCACCGGAAAGCTTGGCTGTCATGCCTTTTTCGCCACGTGAACGGGCGAAATTGATGATCCAGCGAATGGAAAGGGAAATCTGACGGTCAGGATGAACATCCATGGGCACCTGATAGGTAGCGCCGCCCACACGACGCGCTTTGACTTCCATGTGGGGTTTGACATTGTCCAGGACCTTTTCAAATGCGCGCAGAGGATCTTCACCGGTTTTTTCCGAAAGCTTGGCCAGTGAACTATAAAAAATCTTTTCCGCAGCACCGCGTTTGCCATTGTACATCAGACGATTGACAAACTTGGTGACAAGACGGCTGTTATAAAGCGGATCGGGCAAAATCTCCCGCTTGGGAACTGAACCTTTACGTGGCATGGGGTTACTCCTTCCACAGGCTTAGGGCAGCACCAACCCCGCAGCTAAGCTGCATGGCACTGGCCCAGGATGAATACACTATTTAGGACGCTTGGCACCGTACTTGGAACGGCTCTTGCGGCGATCAGCCACACCACCGGTATCCAGGGTACCACGGACAATGTGGTAACGCACACCGGGAAGGTCCTTGACACGGCCGCCACGGATGATGACCACGGAGTGCTCCTGCAGATTGTGGCCTTCACCGGGAATGTAGGCGGTGACTTCGATGCCGTTGGTCAAACGCACACGGGCAACCTTACGCAAAGCCGAGTTCGGCTTTTTGGGGGTGGTGGTGTAGACACGGGTGCAGACGCCGCGCCGCTGCGGGCAGGCCTGCAGGGCAGGTGTCTTCTTCCGTTTGACCACGGCTTTCCGCTCAATGCGGATAAGCTGGTTAATGGTAGGCATAGATCCTCCAAAATAAAGGGTTGAACGGAGATTTTTACGTGAGAGGCTCCAACCTGTCAAGCCTTAGGCTTCCTCAGCAAGAGCTTCAGCAAAACGGGCACGCATGGCCAAGAGCTTTTCCTTCTTGTCCAGAAGGTCACTGCTTAAGGCTTTTTCGCGGGCCACGACCTCTTCCGAAGCACGGGAGAGGAAATTTTCGTCCTGCAGGTGGCGATTGACGTTGAGAAGATTTTTCTCAAGCTTAGCCAGCTGCTTATCAAGCCGTGTCAGTTCTCCGGCAAGGTCAACCGTGCCGCGCAGAGGCACAACAATCTGGCAGCCGCAGGCAACGGCTGAGGCAGAAGCACGTGGAGCCTGAAGGTCAAGATCCACACGCATATCCTCCAGGCGCGCAACCTGGCAGATAACTTCTGCGTTGGTCAGGAGCAGCGCCTTCTGTGCCTCATCCACAGGCTGCAGAAGCAGATGTACCTTTTTGCCGGGACTGATATTTAACTCAGCCTTGATCGTGCGCACAGAGACAATGACTTCCTGAAGAAATTCCATATTCCTGGCATCATCATCTGCCTGGCACTGCGGCCTGGATTCTGGATAGCGCATGCAGGCAAGCTCAGGAAGATCCCGGCTTCCGGGAAGCGCTGCCCAGATCTCAGCGGTCACAAAGGGCATAATGGGATGCAAAAGTACCAGTATCTCCCGCAAAACCGTCACAAGCACATACTGGGCTGCCTGCTTGCGGGAAGCATCCTCTGACTGCATGTCAGGCTTAACAAGCTCAAGATACCAGTCGCAGAAGGCACCCCACAAAAACTTGTAGCAGGCCTGGGCGGCATCATTGAAGCGATAGTTGGCAAGAGCTGAGGCAACCTCTCCCTTGACCTCTTCCAGCCTATGTAAAATCCATTTGTGATGGAGGCCCTCGACGCTTCCAAGGTCAACGGGCTTGGGATTTTCGCCGGCAAGGTTCATCAGGGTGAAACGCGCCGCATTCCAGAGCTTGTTCACAAAGTGTCTGTAACCCTCAATGCGATCTTCGGAGAGGCGGATATCGCGGCCCATGGCGGCAAACGCCGTAAGCGTAAAGCGCAGAGCATCGCAGCCGTATTTTTCAATCATAAGCACGGGATCAATGACATTGCCCGTGGACTTACTCATCTTGCGGCCTTCGGCATCGCGCACAAGGGCGTGCAGATAGACGTCCTTAAAGGGCACTTCTCCCATAAAGTGCTGCCCCATGATCATCATGCGGGCAACCCAGAAGAAAATGATGTCAAAACCTGTGACAAGGACACTTGTGGGATACCAGCGTGCCAGCTCCTCGGTCTTGTCAGGCCAGCCCATGGTTGAGAAAGGCCAGAGGCTTGAAGAGAACCAGGTATCGAGCACGTCCTCATCCTGCAGAAGATGATTTTTTCCGCATTGAGGGCAGGCTTCAGGTGTCTCTTCGCTGACAATGAGTTTTCCGCAGTCCTGGCAGGTCCAGGCGGGAATTCTGTGACCCCACCAGATCTGCCGGCTAATGCACCAGTCACGGATGGTGTCAAGCCAGTGGTAATAGGTCTTGATCCAGGATTCCGGAAAGATTTTGGTGAGGCTGGGGACAGCGGCTCTTGCCTGTGGGGCGAGCTTAGTTGTCGCCACAAACCACTGGGTTGAGACATGGGGTTCCACAACGGTATGGCAGCGGTAACAGTGCCCCACAGCGTGGGTCAGATCTTCCACAGCCACAAGATCGCCGGCCTTCTCAATATCTTCCACAATCTTTTTGCGGCAGGCTTCCTTGGTGAGTCCTTCATAGGGCCCGGACTCGGCCTTCATCACGCCGTTTTCGTCAATGACCTGGATAAACTCCAGATTGTGACGCTTGCCAAGCATCCAGTCATTGTGGTCATGACAGGGGGTAACTTTCAGGCAGCCAGTCCCAAATTCCCGATCCACATAGCTATCGGCAATAACCGGAAGCTCTCGCCCAAGCACCGGCAAAATAACCTTCTGACCAATGAAGCGGCTGTAGCGTTCATCGTCAGGATGCACACAGACAGCTGTATCCCCCGGGATAGTCTCAGGTCGTGTTGTGGCAACAACTAAGGATTCCGAGCTATTGGCCAAGTGATAGCGGATATGCCAGAGATGACCGCGACTATCCTCGTGCTCCACTTCATCATCAGCAAGGGCTGTGTGGCAGCGTGAGCACCAGTTGATAATGTAGTCGCCCTTATAAATCAGGCCTTCATTGTACAGCTTGACAAAGACCCGACGCACGGCACGCGAGAGCCCCTCATCCATGGTAAAACGCAGACGCGTCCAGTCCACAGAGCAGCCAAGGGCACTGATCTGATCGAGAATACGGTGACCATATTCCTCACGCCACTGCCAGACCCGATCTATAAAGGCCTCACGCCCGAGATCGTGACGGCTTTTGCCCTCACGCGCAAGGGCACGCTCAACCACATTCTGTGTGGCAATACCTGCGTGGTCAGTGCCAGGTACCCAAAGCACATTTTTGCCCAATTGCCTGGCATGCCGGATCAAGACATCAATGAGTGTCAGATTCAGGGCATGGCCAATGTGCAGGGCGCCTGTGACATTGGGCGGGGGAATGACAATGGAATAGGCATCCCCGGAAGCCTTGGGGTCAGGTGTAAAGGTTTTGTCCTTCTCCCAGTGACTACGCCACCGGGCCTCCACATCCTTGGGCTCATAGCCACTTGGAAGCATCTCTTCTGCCATGGGGTTTTTCAGGCACAGATCACTGCGCCTGCCTCCTTCTGTTAGTACAGCCCAAGATCCAGGGCTTGCTGCAAACTCTCACCAAAGGGCATATGCTATGCCCATCTTGCAATCTCAGGCAAAGCCGGCAATACTAGCACTATGCCTCAGCCGACAATCTATCTTCTCTGGGATGCCTCCCATCTCTGGGGGCTCATGGCCTGGCGTGCGCTACGCGCCCTTGGGCTCTCCATTCGCCTGACGAAAGGTCAAGAAATAGCCCATGGCCTGCTTTTAGGCAAGCAAGCAAGCCCAGCTCAGGACCTGCTCATTGTGCCAGGGGGCAATGCGCGGGCCAAGGCAAGAGCTCTCGGTAGCTCTGGCCTTTCAGCCATTCGCGCCTTTATCGCCGCTGGCGGAAACTACTTAGGGATATGCGGTGGGGCAGGTCTTGCCCTTTCCGGCGAAAATTCCCTCGGTCTCTGTCCGTGGTCGCGCAAACCCTACCCTGACCGCCTGCAGCATCTGGCAAGTGGCCATGTCCTCGCAAGACTCTCCCCGCATCCGCTCTGTCCGCCAGCTCTTGAAGGCTACAACATTTCCTTGCCCATCTGGTGGCCTGGTCGTTTTTCCAAGGCTTCCGGCTGTGATGTCGATATTCTGGCTCAGGCCCGCTCGCGTGACAGCGATTTCTGGCTTGGAGATCTTGCGCTGGCCAGCATTCCTCAAGCCTTTTTTGGCATTTGGCGTGAAGAGTACGGTCTTGATCTTTCCTCAGATTTTCTCACCAATATGCCACTTGTGGTCAGCGGCAGATCTGGCAGGGGCAGCTATGTCCTCAGCTACTCCCACCTTGAAACCCCGCAAAGCCCTCATGCCAATACCTGGCTTGCCTTCCTCATTGCCAAGCTCACGCAAACAGATCTTCAGGCGAGCACTATTCCTGCCTGGGACCTTGAGCAGCCTGTGACTCAATGGCCTTTGGATGACAAAAGCCTGCCTCTGCACAAAGCGCTTGCCATCACACGCCACCTCCTTGATCTTGGCGTAGCCCAGCAGCTTTTTTTCCGCCGCACTCCCTGGCTCTGGGGCTGGAAAACAGGACTTCCTGGCGCTGCCATCAATTCTCTGCACACATCCCTTGTGACCCTGCTCTCGCTTACACCCAACGTCCAGGCCCAAAAAGCGTGGGAAGACTTGAGCCACCATTTTTCCCGCACCGTTGAGCTTTTTGCGGAGAGCGCTGAAGAGAGTCTTTTAACCAGCCGCATCACAAATGTGCTCAAAGGATGTCTGCCGCACGCCATTGGTCATCGCGATCTCAAAGAGCGTCAACTGGCCATTTTCGGCTGTCCCAGGAATGGGGGAGGACTTGTGGGGGAAATGCTCAAGGTCACCGAAGAGCTGATCTATCTCTCACAGACAGGCCCTAGTCCACAGGCTGGCCCTGGCTCCGGTATTCATTGAGCTTATTGCGCAGAGTTCGTACGGAAATCCCCAGCATCTCGGCTGCCTGTGTACGATTGCCACTGGTCACTTCCAGGCCCTTGATAATCATGATGCGTTCCATCTCATGCAGGGGAATGACAGGACCGGAAAAGGCCTGCAGGGCATCGCCTGTCTCCGCACGCTTGGGGGCAGGAGCTGCTTCAACAACGGGGTCTTCAGGGGGGGGAGGAGTTTCTTCTTCAAAGAGTGGCCATTCGGCATTTTCCAGAAGAAAATGGCACGGTTCAATGGGGCGGCCATTGGCCAGAAGCACAGCCCGCTCCATGAGATTCTGCAGTTCGCGAACATTGCCCGGGAAAGCGTAGGACATAAGCCAGCTTTTGGCCTGATCTGAAAGCGTCATGGGGGGAAGGGCATATTCGCGCACGTACATATTGATGAAAAAGTTCGCAAGCTCAAGGACGTCATCTCCCCGTTCATGCAGGGCCGGAAGCCTAAGAGGAATGACATTAAGACGAAAATAGAGGTCCTGCCGGAACTTCCCTTCCTTCACCCAGTCTTCAAGATTGCGGTTGGTTGTGGCCAAAACCCGCACATCCACCCGTACGGTTTCTGAGCCGCCTACCCTATCCACCTCACTTTCCTGCAACACACGCAAAAGCTTGGCCTGCAGGGGCAAATCCATCTCTGAAATTTCATCCAAAAGAAGCGTACCACCATTGGCAAGTTCGAACTTTCCGAGCTTTCTGGCTATGGCGCCAGTAAAGGCCCCTTTTTCATGGCCAAAAAGTTCGCTTTCCAGAAGATGTTCAGGCAGAGCCGCACAGTTGACGGCAATGAAGGGACCACGGGCGCGTTTACTCATGGCATGGAGATAACGGGCAAACATTTCTTTACCCGTACCAGACTCACCCATGATCAGCACGGTGGCCTTAGAGGGAGCAACCTGTTTAGCAAGAGCAAGCACACGGGAAATAGTGGGGTGACGACCAACAATACGGGGTCCCACACCTTCCGGATAGCCTGGCTTATGCCCACCAAGGGTGGAAACCTGGGGAACAGGAGCGGGCTTTTTCGGCTCTTTGACCACAGAGAGGATGCGTTCCACATCCAATGGTTCAAGCCAGTAATCACGTGCCCCAAGATTGAGAAGGCGTTCGGCTTCTTCCGGCGTGCCCTTATCGGTTGTGACAATAACTGGGGGGAAATTGGGATCATCGCCGCCCACAGCAAGTAGATCTTCAACACGAAAACCTGGAAGCTGGGGACGGGCAAAGATCACGCCCGGTCCAGATTTTCGGATAAAGACCGTCGCGCCCTTGAGGTTTTCGGCAATGCCAAGGTCAAAGCCTGCGTCTTTCAACGCCGAAAAGACCCCTGTCACAGCCTGTGCGGGCATAAGAAAAAGTAAGCGGCGATTAGCCATGGCGGCTACTCTACGCCTTCATAAAAAATCTTGCAAGTCAGATGAGCAAATCAAGAAAATTGTAACATCGTGCTCCTTCCCGCAAGAAAACCTTGCTCTGGCCTTTTCCCCTCTTGCCAAGCACGCATCTCCTGCATCTTCGCAAATACACCCTGCTCCCATGCACACCCAACCATTCTATGCGCACACGAGGCTTACTCTACGCATCTTTCAGCCGTTAGAACTGTCAGGATGCACGTCGTTTGCGCCCTTCCTGCACATCTTACCCATTGGAGAGATTGCCGTTCTGCCCAGTAGCACGCCTTTGCCTTTTCGGAAGTTCCGTTCTCCATGGAGCTTTTTCTGTGTTTTTGGCCGTCAACGCGAGGGACTCCTTGCGTCTTTTTTTTGCTCACCTCGTGACAACATTGCTCTTTGCGTTATTCTTGCATGATCAGTCCCGTCTAATGACGTTCAACTATGGGAAGATACCGCACAAATGGCCCCTATCTCAGCCTGAAATGCCCATTTCAGGAGGTTCTAACACAGTGTCGGAATGTTACGTTGTACAATTACGGAGGAGCTTAAAGACTATGCCTAATTCCAAGGAAACCCACAAAAACGCAACACCCAAGGCCGTTATTCCAGAAAGCATCAGAACCCTTTCCAAAACAAACCGTAACCCTGTTACGCTTGGCTACGCTCGCGTATCAACCGAGCAGCAAAACACGGACAGACAGTTGAATTCCCTCAAGGAAGCCAAAATCTCCGACGAGCACATCTTCGTGGATTACGCATCCGGAAAAGATTTTGCACGATCTGCCTTCATTGCCCTTACAAAAGTACTCCGTCCTGGGGACACACTCGTTATCTCAAGCCTTGACCGCTTTGGAAGATCCTTTGAACTTATTCCAGCGCAGTGGTTTGAGATCTGTTTTTCCCGCCATGTGAATATCCGAGTACTCGACAATCCTCTTCTGAACATGGAAAACGGAACCACAAGGAGCGCCATGGACCTGCTTGTGCAGACTCTGATTTTCGTTGTCTACTCCTACATGGCAGATGAAGAGCGCAACAAGATCAAGCAACGCCAGGCCCAAGGTATCGCAGCTGCCAAAGAACGTGGTGTACGCTTTGGCAGACCACAAAGAGCATTGCCGGAATGTTTCTCGGAAGTGCTCGCACAGTACCATGCCAAAGAAATCACCGGCGCAACCGCAGCCAAGCTCTGCGAGATGCCGACCTCGACGTTTTACAGCAAGGCACGCAAAATAAAGGATTTACAAATGGCTGGCTAAAAAACAGGCTTTCTAGCCTTCATCGCAATGTAACTCATATTCGCCTAAGGAGCGACTTTTTCGCCCTCTCCGAAAGAGATTTGGATTTCAAAGTTCTATGTCTGTGACCTACCAATTGATCTCGCAAAAATTATAATAAATTTAACATATAGTAACAAATATCTATTTGTAGAGCTATCCACTTCAATACTCTTGAGGAACAAGCGATCCTGGAACAGGTCAGTGCCCCTGAATTCGCCGATGCCTCACCCAAGCAAATCGTGCCCCAATTGGCCGATAGAGGCGTTTACATTGCGTCTGAATCAACATTTTACCGTACTCTACACAAACACAGCATGTGCCATCACCGAAGAAGTGGAAAGGTTCATACACATCGCGAAAGACCAACGCATTTAGCCTCAGATCCAAATCAGGTGTGGATGTGGGATATCACTTACCTCCCAGGGGATATCAAAGGCTCGTACTACTATCTGTACCTTATCTCCGACTTGTTCAGCCGCTTTATTGTAGGATGGGAACTCTGGCCCGAGCAGACAGCTGAGCACGCAAGCACACTGATACGTAAGACGACGCTTGCCTGGCACATCAAATCTGATGTGCTCGTTCTCCACAGCGATAATGGCTCACCGATGAAGGGGGCGACCACG
>JAFXOX010000078.1 GCA_017528345.1 Desulfovibrio sp. | reverse complement strand
ATTCGGCGTATTATGCATCAGCGCGTACAGTTTGGGGTAGGCTGATGAACTTACCGCCCGACCGTCGCATTCAAGCCATTTTTCGGCATCTGAGGGATTGGACGTGCTTGGCCACGCAATGACCGTACCTATGGGGATAGCACCCAATGGGGCAACGGCTACCGTGGTCGGTTTGAATGAGACCGTGCTCGATGTATTGGGAGTTTTGGCTGAGACGTCACTGCTGGCCAGGAGTGCCGCAATAAAAAGAAGGACAGCTGTTTTTTTCATATTCTCTTCTCCTGTACTTTTGATCAGATAGCCTGTGAGCTTCAAAGAAACGGAGGCCGGCGGCATTCGGGTCGCGCATCCCGGTTGTCTCCGGCCTCCGCGTCCCGTAAGGGAGGAGGGTCTGTCTGCCGTTTGCAGGATTTGTGCTGATTATCAGTCCACCCACTTGCCGCCGTTGCATTCATCGCCGACGTAATGCAGCGAAAAATCGGTGAACTCGTGGCCGACGTAGTTGACACAGTTTTTGGGCATATCGCTGGAGATAACGCGCTTCTTGGGTTTTTCCCATTTCAGGCATCTGCGGTTATAGCTGTTATCAAGATTCTGATTGTAAAACAGTTCTTCAGCTTCGCTTGCGAAGTTTTCATACTGAACGCAGATGGGTTCACCACCGCATTCCTTGTATTTTTTATTCTGACTGTTGAGGATTTCGGCTGTGCACTGACGAGCGCCATGGACAATGGCGTTGGTCAGAGAATGCATCTGAGCGCTGCTTTCCTTCTCATCGACGGCAGGGCACTGGTTCAGAAAGTTCAGTCGTGCTTCAAGGGTCGCACTCCAGTCGATCCAGCAGCCGTCGTCGCATTCCCAGATTTCGATACCAAAGTAGCGATCGAGAGAGGGGTTGCATTCAGACGGCGGACTTCCTGTGGAAAGGCAGAGAATGGCCTCGCAAGCAAGCCGCACGTCACCTGTGAGTTCGTTGTCGGAAGAGGGCGTATAGGAAAAGGTTCCGTCAGGATTCTGCGTTGTTGCGCCGAATTTTCCTGAGCCTGAATCGGTTCCTGTGCCTGTTGTGCTTCCTGTTCCTGATGGTGTCATGTTTTGTGTATCGGTTGCCTGACCGACGACAGCACCGTCAAATGTCCAGCCGGTTGAAGGATCGCTTGTATCGGCTTTGCCGGAATCATCGCAGTATTTGGGAACAGTCCGTGTGCAGGTGGTCTTATAGGGTTCACAGCTCCATTCTTTCTGGAGCTTGCCCCAGCCGTGGCCGTTTAACGTGTCATTGTATCTGGCAGGGCAGTGGCCGTCTTTTGACGGCGTCATTGTCTGGCCAAAGGAGCCTGTTCCGTCTTCCTTCACGTAGTCACAGGCGCACGTCCACTGGGTGCATTCGTAGGTTTCCACTTTTGAACCGCAGACGTACTGCGCGGCAGAAGCCTGAGAGGGCAGAAATAGCCCAAGGGTCAGGGCAAGAACCGGAAGATGTTTCATAAAATTCCCTCGTTTTTTGGCAGAAAACATTGGAGCTATTCGCGCTTGTCCCGGGTCGTGGAGACGCGTCGGCTGGTTTCGGTCGATACTCTGCGTGTCTGCTGCGGTCTGGACGCGGCGGCCACATTTTGTGTGGCTGTCGTTGAAGGCTTTGCCTGTGGTGTCGGTTGCGCTGATGTTGCACTCTGAGCCGTTGTATTTGGCTTTGAAGCGGCTTTCTGGACAGAACCGGCAAGATTATTTGCGACATTGGCGTTTGGCGTGACCTTGGCATCAGGAATGGTTGAGGAGTTTTCAGGAGTACCTGTAGCCGTTGCTTTTGTGGCCGAACTGGTTGTGGCCGATGTTTTTGTGGGAGATGCGCTGCTTTGAGAATTCTGGGCATCGGCTTTTGGCGTACTTGCCTGAGTCTTGCCTGTTGTGGAAGATGCCTGATTTTGCACCCCCTGAGCGGCGGTACTTGCTGCCTGATTCATTTGCTGAGCGAGAATGCCTTCAACGACAGAGGTCACGACCTTCTTGAATTCAGGATCTTTCAGGTTTGCGGTATCGGCCACAGCGTCTGTTTTCGTGCCGTCATCAACATGGTTCTGACCTTTAATGGCGGTTGCGAGACGTCCAAGGGCAGATTTCTCACCATAGGCTCTGACGGAATTGAGAGTCTTTTGTTTAAGGCTTTTTTTCTGGGCAGCCTGAGCGTCTGGTGTGGCCTTATCGTTTGTCTGTTCTTTCTTTCCGTCAGTTGTGGCTGTCTCTGATGTTTCAGTTGTTTTTGCTGTGTCTGTGTCGGCATCCTGTGCGGCATTTTCGCTGACGCTCTGTGCCTCTGTCGTTTCCTGACTTCTGGTGTCGGTATTTTCGCGATTTTTGGCATCAGGCGCGTTCTGGCTGATTTTGCTGTTGATTTCGTCTTCGCGTGCAGAAGCCTTGTTTTGAGATCCTTCACCCTGTGCAGACTCGGAAACGCCCCGTATGGAGTTGATGCCGTCTCTGGCAACGGTGTACATGGCAGCACCCAGAAGTCCGGCTCCGACCAGGTTTGAGCCGACGCCTGAGGCAACATTTTTCGTGGTCTGCATGGTCTTATAGGTATTTTTCAGAGCCTCGGTTGCGCTGCGCATGGCAGTTGTTGTGGCCGAGAAGGCTGCACCGGCTCCGAAGCCGCTCCATGCGCTTCCACCAGCACCTCCTCCAGAAATGATGCTTTGCAGCATGCCGGGGACTTTACCCACGAGAGCCAGAAGACAGATGGAAATAAGAAGGGCTTCCAGCATGAGATCCCAGCTGAAACCTCCTGCCTGAGCAGCGGTCATGGTAGATTGAAAGAGGCTGTTTGCAACTCCCAGAAGAAGATACATACTCATGAGAGAAGTCGCTGTGCCAAGGACTGTCTTGAAGTAGCCGATGGCCATGTCGCTCGTCCATTTGGTTGCACCGAATCCCAGAAAGAAGACCCCGGCATAGGCAAGAATCCAGCAGGAGATATACTCAAGAAGCACCTTGACGGCGCATATGGCGCAGACAACAAGAATGGCGATTCCGATCAGATACCGGATCAGGCCTTCGCCGAAATTATCAAGAGATATGGGTTCTTTGATGGCTTCGCTGAACACATCGTGGCCCATATCCACGATGGTTGAAGGCGATGTATAGGAGACGCCACCGACATCAGAACCAATGCTGGTCATGCCGGTAATGATTGTTCTCGCAATGTCAGGGCCATTGGCGAGGATCCAGTAGAAAAAGCCGATGAAGACCATGTATCTGAGAAGTTCGGCAAAGGCGCTTCCGAAGTCCGGACTGCGAAAGAGCAGGGGGAAAAAAGTCCAGACGATGCTGATGGACGCAAGACCCCAGAAAAGCTTGGTTGCCGCCGATACAAGAGGTGCGGCCCAGGCCTTTGAGCTTGTCTTGAAACTGGTTGCGACCGAATCAAGAACACCGTCTGCGCCTCCGTCTTCAGCAAAGGAGAGATCAGGCAGTGCAAGATAAAGCATCACCAGGGCTGAGACAAAACAAAAGATCAGAACTGCACGCGCACGCATCAGTGACCGGCCTTTGCTGTATTTTTCTGAGCTGCCGCAACGGCTTTTGATCCTGAATTTTTGTCAGGCCTCAATTTATTGGCGGCAGCTTTGAGACTTTTTGCAGCAGACATAACCCCTCCGTAGACAGCCCCTGAAGTCATCTGACCAAATGCGGAGCCTGTTGATCCGCCGGTAATGATGGAATTGATGAGAGGGGGGACTCTCGTGATGAGCATAAAGATGGCCAGCGTTGTGATCATAAGACCGTAGAAGGTATCGACATTGCAGTCGGCAAGGGCTGAAAGCGTTGCGCTTGACTTGATGATATTCATGCCAATACCGATGAGAAGATACATGGTCATGAGGGAAGTTGCACAACCGAGCGCATATCTGAGATAGCCAATGGCCATGTCCATTGTGAAACGGTTGCCGCCGAATCCGAGGAAGAAGATGCCGGCATAGGCGACAAACCAGCAGGTGATCAGTTCAAGCATCACGCGAATGGCGATCAGACAACACAAAACATAGACGGCAATACCGGCAAGAAGACAGAGAAAATAGGCTCCGATGGAATCCTTGCCGTCAGGAGAAGGTTTGGGATTATTGCTTGACAGGCCTGTACCTGTTTTTTCCGCATTAGGGTTCGAGTAACCTGTGCCGGCAGCAGGGTTCAATTTTGCTTTAAGAGCAGTCATGTACGCCTGATGGCCAAGGTCCACGATGTCCGAAGGCATAATGGATGTTGTTCCCCCTGCCTGTGATCCAAGAGCAGACATGTTTGAAATAATGGAATTAGCTATGGTTGAGCCGTTCTGAAGAATGAAGAGAAAGAAGCCTGTGAAGACAATGATTCTCAGAATTTCGCCAAAAACCTCACCAAAAGCTGCCTGTCTGAAGAGTACGGGAAAAAGCGTCCAGACAATGTTGATCACGGCAAGAGCGCCGAACATTCCGGAAGCGTACTTCTCCATCTTCGGCCCCCACTGCTGGGACGCCGACTGAAAAGCGGTCTGTACCGAGTTAAGAACGCCTTCGGCCATGGCCGAAGACGCAGAAAAGCAGACCAGAACAATCGGCACAGCAAGGATGAGAAGCAAAAAAATACGTTTCTGCATGAAGAGTCCGCTTCCGGAAAAGATACTTAGTCAAAGGAAAGGCTTGAACCGCTGCTCTTCTTCCACTTGTCTTCCAGAGCCTTTTCCCTGAAGGCCTGAACCCTGGCTTTTTCGTCATTTTCCATCTGTGCTCTGGCGTTTTCTGCTGCCGCCTGTTGCATCATGAGTGCACGCATCTGCATGAGCTGGTCGTTTTGCAAAGAAGCGTACTGATTGGCGTACTGAAGAGCTTCCAGGTGTCCCTGGGCAGTGCCTGAATTAGTGTTCAGATTACGCAGTCGTGTGGCTTCCTCATTAAGCTTTTCCTGCTGCTGAGAAATGGCCGTTGCCAGATTTTGCTGAGCTTTGCGGTCTTCTTCGATCTGAGTTTTATAGATTTCGGCAATTTCGGAATTGCTGGGATTATTTTTGTAGTAGTTGAGATCCTTGTACTTATCGAGATAACTTTGGAGATTTGAGGAATTGAGCTGATCCTGCAGAGCCATGATCTTCTGAACGGTCTGATCGGCTTCGCTCCAGAGGTAGGTTGCCGGAGCAATGCTGTTCATGACCATGTTTTCAAGCTGCGCCACTTGCTGCTGTAACTGACTTTTGAGGGTTGAAAGCTGCTGAGCCATTTGATTGAGCTGGGCAACGGCATTAGCGGCCTGAGCACCGTCAAAGGTGGGAATACCCCCTGCCAGAGCAGGGGATGCGCCTAGGGCTGCACAAAGAATAAGAGCTGAAAGACTGAGTTTTTTACGCATGATGTACTCCTTTCGGGCACAAGCCCGGTTAAATCTTTGGTTTACCGTAGCACAGACACCATTTTTTTGCACCACGCGTTCCAAAAAATATCCGTCATTTTCATCATTTTGAAATGTACCAATATCGTAACCAAAACTTTAAAAAGCCAGAATTTGAGGGCGTTTTCTTGAAATGAAAACATTTCAACTGACACATTAACTTTTACAGCCTCCTATTCAAAATTTTTTGACTCTTTTTGCCGGTAGGTTACGTATGTCACAGCCCGCCGTGCAAAGTGAGATTCTGCACAAACGACACAAGGAAAAAGCCGATCACAAGATCGAGCGCAAGGATCAGAAGGCAGCTTGTGACGGTCTCACGACTGACGATAAATCCTGAGATGTTCTTTTCCATGAGTACAATCCCTGAGTAGTAAATATTTCAGGAGACATCTTCAGAACTGTTGATAAATTCAGGATACATTTTTTTCGCATATTCTCGCATAAATTTAATAGGGAAAGGAAGTATATTAAAGCCTTGATAAAAAGCGCCGATTGGACTGCATATAAAATTAAGTAAATCAGGACATCTTTCAAAGATAGTTCCTTCTTCTTCATATTCATCATCAGGAACTACTAGACGAATTTTTGGAAAAGTATTCTTATTTAAGTATTTATCTCCTTTTAAATTCCAGCCTGAAATATAATAAAAATAGCCATCCAATCTTATTCCATGTACCCCAATGAGTTCTAACCAGTTATTTTCAATATTTTCTTTGTTTTTAAATTCGTTTAAGGTTTTGGTGGCTAAAGAGACTTCTTCTTGCGAGACATCAGGAGATTTAGCAGAATTTTTTAAAATTAAATTTTTCCTATATATTTCAATTTGTTCTGAAGTATGTTCTCCGCCCAAAATATTAACTGTAGTTTTTTGTATTTTGTTAATTCTTTTGTCTTTTTCCACAATTAAATAGTCAATTTTTTTATTATCAAAGAAAATTTGTTTATAAATATTATAATCTTCAGATTCCGGTTCGATTTCATTAATTTCAATATTTTTATAATGACTAATTATAAATGCAAAAATGTGTGATTCTTTTTCATTATTCTTAAAAATAGTGAAATTTTTTACAAAGGCAATCCAATCAATTTTTTTAATCTCAAGAATATGTTTGTCATAAAAACATGTTAAGTTAAAAAAATCATTTTTATAAATACAAGATTTAATAATCCATTCAAACAGGCACGCACGAAATTTTGCCTTTAACGATCTGTCATCAATGGCACCATCTTTAATGCAACTAACAATAGAATCTCGAGTAATATGTTGTACTGGAAATGCGTATTGAGTACTATATGGGTCTCTTAGCTTATTGTTTTTATAATAATCTGGATTTTCAACAATCATAATATTTATATATCTACTATCTGGATCACCAAAGTGAATGTCTGGGCTTGTAAAGCCTTTTACTTCATCTTTAATTATAACAAAAATATCATCTTGAAATTCTAATGGAATTTCAGGAATACTCAAATTGACATGTTGACAATTTAAAATGCGTTGGCATCTTTTTTTGAATTTCTTTTTTCTTGTCTCGTAGCTTTGTAAATCGTCAGGATTTTTATATGGTACTTCTACTGCAAAAACAAAATCAAAAAGAGTGGAGTTGTTTTTTGCAAGATATCCGTATTTATTATTTAAGAGTTTTTGAATACTTTTAATTTGTTCGCGCTTTGAGTCTTTAATTGTTAGAATACTATTAAAGTTAATAAATTTAGGGCTTTCAGATTTCCAAGATTTTATTTGTTTATTTATATATATTTTCTTCGTTTCTTCAGGATACTTTTCAGCTTTGAAATTTTTAAAAGCATTTTGTGTTAATGAAAGGGTCTGATTAGCCCCTTTGAATACATATTGAGGATAACGGTAAATATATTTTAAAAATGGTAATGATTTTCTCTTTTTTAATGTGAATAAATCAGTAAAAGTTGCGACTCCACAGGTGAGTATAAGATCTTTATAGATATCAAATTTCAAGGTGATTAATTGATGCGTTCCAACTTCTTTATCTGCTACTTTCGTCTTAAAAACTCGGTAGAGAGAACCGCTAATATTTGAAAATTCATTTTCCTCAGCAAGAGACTTGTGGGAAAGACTGTTTAACAGAAGTTTTGCGATAATTCTGGTGTCAGCTTTTGTTTCTTCAATGCGAAAAGCATCGTCAGAAAACTCCTGACTTTTCTTATAATTTTTAAGTTCACGCACTATTTTTTCATTTTTTTCTCTTTCTGAGAGAATCCAAAGGCTTATTGTTCTGTTTTCATCGTTTTCATTATCATTATTTTCTTCAAGCTTTTCATCATTTTCGTAGGCGTATGAACAATAAACGCAAGCTAAGATATCTTTGATATTTGATTCGTCATCAGTGTCCTCAATGTGTTTTACGATTGAATAAAATGATTTCTTAAAATTAATTGTAATTTTATTAATAACAAAATTGCTATAAAATTTTACACGATCAAGATTTAAGGAAAACTTAGTAGTTTCAAAAAGCATGAATTATCCCTTAAGCTGGTTAAGATAAGCGTTTACTCTATGAAAGTTTTCGGGATCTATCTGCACATGTTCGTCTAAATTATATAAAATTTGAGGTACAAATACATAATCAATACCATCTAGTTTTCTTATATGAAAGAAAAATGATTCCTTTTTCTCAAGAACAGAAGTATTCATGATCATTATCGAAATATTTTCTGTTTTATCTTTGTAATTATCTATAATTTGTCGTGTTTTACTAATTAATTTATTATCTTCTATGCCATATCTGTCAGGCTGACTCCAGAACTTAAAATCAATGAAAAGCATGTGCTGGGCTTTTGTGTCGGTGTCGGGTTCAGGCTCAGGTTGAGGGAAGCAGAGCTGGTTGTCGTAAAGTTCAAAGCACTGAGCGTTTTCAATGGGAGACACAGGGTATCCGAGTTTGTGAAAGACGAACTTGCCGAGAGCCTCGCCCAGCGCACCAAGGTAGAGTTGGGCATAGGCAGCCGGAAGAAGGCGGTACTTGCCCTCGCCCCATGTCACGGCCCAGCCATGCTCACGAAAAAAGTCCCTGATTTCTTCGTTATTGACACTTTTCCTTAGTATTTCTCCATCCATTGCTCTGGAATATTCGTTGAACCTGGTTGCATCAGATGCAAAGAATATTTTGGCGTTAAAGAAGTCATCATCAGTAATCTGGTAGCTTAAATTTTCGCTACAATTACAGTAAAAATCCTTGAAATTTGGTATTTGAAATTCATCTAAAACAGGGTATTTTAAAATGAACTCTCTGGCATCTTCCCAAGCTTTAATACTAGCACTAGAACTTCTGAGAATTTGAAGCATTTTTTTTATTGCGTTATTAGCGATAGCATTACCTTTTTCTATTTTGTTAAGTCTTTGACTATCTTTTGCCTCATCAAGCTCGTAGAAGTCTGTAAATATTTTATCTATAAATTCATTATAGGTATTATTTCCTAAATTTCTATCTATAGCATATGGTGAAATTTTTTTTGGTAATTCTGATTCATAATCAATGTAAAAATCAGGATATCTGTTGTCCGAGCGGAAGGCTCTGCCAAGAGCCTGAATAAGAGCAATAGAAGCGCTTTTTTTACAACTTTCTGTATTTGATAAAATGTTTGCTCTTATATCTATAAATGATTCTAAATCATTTTCAATTCTTGATAAAATTAATGCGTTGCCCGTGCTAATTGAAGCTTCACAATTAGAAATTAGATAGTTAGTCTTAATGATAATATCAGCGATATTTTTGATGTCATTAAGTTCGTCATCTTCATCTTCTTTATCATCGTTAAACATTGGGAATATATTCCTTGGAACTTCAAAGAACATTCCGTCTATGTCAATTTTATTAGTGTGTAATTTTCTACTTTCAATCTGAACTGTCTTTCTTATTTCTGTATCATCGACTGGGTATTGAAAATTTATTCCTTCACCAAGTTTATAGGTTGTCATAATAAAGGATCGCTTACCTTCTTTCCGAGCTTTTTTAAAAGCTTGTAGCTCATTTAAGACCTCCGGGTCTAAGCTATCCTTAATAGATGAGGCTCTGAATATAAAAAAATCAACACAATCTGTATTATTGCTAACTTCCTTATTTTTTGCATTTTCATCATCGTGTAATTTTACTTTTATTCCATATAATCGTGCCAGTGGCTTAAATATTTTATCAATTATTAAGTCTTTAGTAAAATATTTAGATGTGTTATTACTCAGAAAATTATTTGTACATTTAGGCAATGCATTGCCATAATACATATATGCTTTAATATAATTAACTAAAAAATGATTTATTGCACAGGCAACATTATAAAGCCTTTTTCTCAAAAAGCATTTATATCGCATTTCCCCATCTTCAGTAACCAAAAATTCACTTATTATATCTTCATACCACTCGCTATTTTTTTCACCGCTGTAAATTTCCGACCATAGTTGTTTTTCGATTGTATTAATACATGTAATTTCATCTATTTCTTTAGGCACACTATTTGGATAACATGAATCAAATGAAGATATATGATTGGTTATTTTCTCACAACCTCTGTTAATTGTGTTTAATTCTAGAATAAGTCTATCATATTCATTATTATTAAGTTTATAAAATGATTTTTCTATACTCTCTTCAACATATTGAAGATCGTAGTTGTGCAGACAAGTGTCTACACAGGCTGTAGCAGAAAGTCCAAATACTAGGGTGTTTTCACAAAGTTCTACTAAATAATTTTCAGGATAATCATTAACTGTATACTGAAATAAATGTGTTCTTCTTTCGTTATAATCACTGTCTTTCAGTAAGCGAATATGTATATCTCCAGTTCTACTGTATAGGTTTAGAGTTGAATCAGTTTCTTTTTTCTTTTTTTTCTTTTTATAACCGTAGCATTTATTAATTATAATATTTTTAATAACTCTTGTATCTCTATTTTTATCTTCATTATCAAGATCATGTGTTAAATCAAGTAATGACCTTGTTTTTAATTCAATTTCATCTTTTAAAAATTCAACAGATTTACTGGCAGAAATTTCATGTTGAACTATAATTGAAAATAATGTTGTAAAAAGATTTATACTTCTTTGCATGCAATTCATATACTTAACTAGATCATTTCGTTCTTCCTGTGGAAACTCTTCACTCATCTTTATCAAATTTTTATTTTCACTTCTTTCAATAATGTAAAACTTTTTTTTCTTATTCTCATCGCCTTCTTTTTTTTCATTGTATCCCATAGAAGTGACAAGAGTGTATGGAGTAAATACAAGACATGAATTTTTTCTTTGTTTAAATGTTTCATCCGTTTTTGAATATTTATCATCTGAATAAGTGTCTCGTATGTATTTATAACACGCTTCTAGCTCTTTTAAATATTTTGAATATTTTTCACCATATATACTTTCATCATATATTTTATTTTCAAAAGATTGTCTGATTCCTATATAAATTTTTTCAAGATCAATACCTTGAAATTTTAGATTTTCTAAAATATTATCGACAATAACTTCCTTGGTGTGATGACATTCATCAATAAACCAAATTTTTTTATTTCCTCCTTCATGACCTTGTATAAGAGAATCAGTAGCATTAAATAAATCATCAATTGGAAGTATTGATCTTGCAAACGAAATAAGTATAATTTTCTTTTGAGTAATGTAAATTGTAGGAAAAATTTCGTCAATCCATTCTAAACCCATTTTCTTTTTATTTAAATTCAAATAATTACATAAAGAGCCATCAAATTCAACTTTTTTAATGATATTTTTTAATATGTTACGGCACGATCTTCTAAAATATCTTGAATAACTTGATATTTCAGTTTCAAACTTTTCTAGCGTTTTTTTCTGCGTATTTGCTTTTTCTATATCTTTGTATATGTCTATAGCTTCTAAAAGTTTTTTGAATATTTTTTTATTATAATCAACATATTTTGGATTTGATCTTTCTATAAAATTAAGTATACTTTCTTTATTGTTTTTTATAAAGTCATATTTTCCACGCAGCATGTCAAAGTCACTCTTGATATAGAGCACATCTCTTTGAAATCTCTCCTCAACAACATCCATCCATTCAGGATAGGGAAGAGACTGCTCTTTGCATCTTTGAGCATCAAGAGTTGCATCTTCGCATGCTTCTTTTAAATTTCTATAAGGATCTTCGAGATTTTTAACATTTATTGTCGTGTATATGATTCCTTTAAATCCTTCCAGAATTGAATGATTGTTTTTGTCATTAAATAAATTGTCGTAATCTTTGCTTGCAAGAACATTCATGCAGAGTTGTTCAACGGTAAATGTCTTACCGTGTCCGGTCTGTGCCGGAACAAGCAGGAGACCATTTGGCTTTTCGTGGATATAGCGACTGTAGATGTCGTACAGCACCCCACGTGTTGCGTCTTCGCCGAGGTATTTTTTCCACGAATGACCTTCTTTTGAGCCTTTTTGCATCTGGTGTTCCTGGTTTTTGTGAATGTCCTCTTTTTTCAGCTTTTCTCCGACCATGCCCCGACTGTCACGAGGGCAAAAGCTGCCAGGAAGAAAAAAAACATGACAATACCGGAGACAGCTGTGAGAAAAAGGAAAAAGACATAATCTGCTGTATTTTTCAGGGTACTGGTTTTTGGAAGCATGGTGTTATCTTTTTCCTTGTGGCAAAATTGCAGATCTAATACTGAAAATCCTCATAGGGCTTGGTGAGGTGAAGATCCTTGACCACCATGACGTTAAAGCGGTAGCCCGGTCGCACGGTGAGAGTCGGTGAAATATTCATGTTTTTCTGAATCATCTGAGCCATGGTGTTGCCGAGTACCTGACCGAGAGCCGTGCTGAGAGAGCTTTGTGCCTTATTGGAGTCATTGTCGCTGTCTTCATAGACGTTCTGAGAATAGGAAATGGCACCGACAATACCTGAAAGGAGAATGGCACTTCCAAAGATGCGGAAGAAATGGTTATCCACGTCATCGGTAAAGCCGGCATAGCCGGTAGCATCGGCTCCGGGCATGGAACCGATGTCAAGAGCGCGGCCATCGGGGAAGACGAGTCTCTGCCAGGCCATGAAGACACGTTTCTGGCCGTACTGAACGCCTGAATTGTAGGTTCCGATCAGCCGTGTTCCCTGGGGAATCAGACGGTATTTACCGGTTGCGGTGTCATAGACGTTCTGGGAAACCTGAGCCATGACCTGACCTGGAAGGTCGCTGTTGATACCGCTGATCATGATGGCCGGAATGACGAAGCCGGCCCGGATCGTATATGGATCAGCTGGTTTTTCCGGTCTGTTTGTGAGATCCCAGCGATTTGTACGGTTGTAGCTGTCAAGATTGTTTCCGCCGGCCTGTTGCCCTGTGGAACCAGCATCAGCCGTACTTGTTGCAGAAGCTCCGGCAACACCGCCTCCGCTTCCGGCTATGCCTCCTCTTTGTCTGAGTTCTGCCAGTCTCTGCTGATAGTCGTTTGTCTCGCTGTTTGAGGGACTTGAAGCGTTTCGGGTGGCCATTCCTTGTGATGCAGGAGCAGCAGAGCTGGCATTTCTGAAGCCGATACCGGTCTTTGCGATCATACCCTGCTGAAGACTCTGTAAGCGCCGTTGCCAGATCTGGTTTTCCAGTTCTGTCGGGGGACGATTCTTTGGAGGTTTGGGAACAGCAATTTGCCGCTCCTGAATTTTTGGAGGTTCAGGTTTTGGTGCAACTTCGCCGGTATCTGGAAGTTCTGGTGGTGGGGGAACAGGATCAGATTTTTCCGGAATGAAATTGTTCCCGTACTTGCCGATAATGCTTGCGGCAGAATTTTTTGCTGAAGATCCGCTTTCCTGTTCATCAGTCTTCTGTTGCATACGATTGGCAACCTCTCTGGCTTCAAGGACATACCAGAGCACGGCGATAAACAAGGCGAGCAGGATAAGAGTAATAATCAACGGGAGTTTGTTGACTCTTTTCGTGCCGGATCCTGAGGGGATTGTGTCAAGTTTGTTGGGATCTCCGGAAGCCTTACCGTCACGGATGGCATCTTTGAGATCCTTTATTTTACTGAATATTCCCATGATTATTCGTATACCTGGAGTTTTAACCGTTGCGTGAAAAAACGAAAACGCTGACGCTTTTTTCTTCCATAAAATTCATTAAATCTTTTTCTTTATTTTAACATACGGTTCATCAGGAAAATTTCCTGACATATTTTTTCTGTGAAACTGAGGCAGAATTTTGTTGATGAGCTGACAAAAACGGATGTATTTGCAGTCGATCTTATTTTCGCTGACCAGAAGGTGCCAGAGTATTTTCTTGGAATACTTGTGCAGTGCTTCAGCGATCTCCTCACGGTTATCCATGATGAAGTAGCAGTTGTTTCTGATATTTTTGGTGTTCTCTTTTTCAAGCTCACTGGCAATGCGTTCGGAGATCGTGGGCATATCACACCTGCCGGTTGTCAATGTCGGGTTGCTGGGCTTTTTTCGACTGATTTTCGGCCATGAATCCCCACAGATACTCACTGACGGTAGAGGTATCGAGTGGTGTCAGACCACTTTCGATGAACGAAGAATTGATGATGTAAATCATCTGATTGATACTGATCCGTTCCTCTCTGATCAGGCGTTCGATGCGACCGATATGGGCATGAATCATTTTTTTCTTGGACAGTCCCCTGAGACGTGTCGGAACGGATTTTCCGGATTCAAGCCGCGATAAGTGACTGGAAAGATTGGCACTTGCTTCAAGATACTGTTCCGGAGTCAGGGTCTGTTTGTTTCTCTTATTGCCGCTTCCTCGCTTCGGGCAGCTTTCTGTCACTGCTGAAGGGTTGCGATCCTGGTCCATGTTGTTCTCCGGTGTTGGATTTGATTTTTGCCGTTTATTTGCTTGTCCGGGTGATGGTCACTTTGGTCTGATTGCGGCCAATGCCTGTGATGAGGATGGCTTTGTCAAAGACCTCGTCAACGACGAAGCGGTTTTCCTGGAGGCGGTAATTGGCCATGACCTGTTCGCTTCCGCGCATGAGAAGCAGTGTCGGGGCTTCCCGGACGCTTTTGCCGGGCAGCTGAATAATGGTCTTTACCCCGTCATTGTAGACGCGGACAGGCTTCCATGAAGCTGAGCCGTCAATCTTGTAGTTGAAGTCAAGATTGTCCATGTAGGCACCGGTTTCGGGAATGGTCTTGTTCTTGACTTCTTCCTGTTTGATGCCCTGACGGGACTGCCATTCGGCGAGAACGGCACCGGGATAGACGAAGGAAACCTTGGGCATGTACTGTTTGGTGTCGCTTTTGAGGCGCATGTGGTAGGTGCGTCGGTTGGTTGTGGCGACCATGCTGGTTTCAAGGCCTGTGTCCACAGGTTTGACGATGATGTGCTGCACTTCCCCGTTTGCGCTTCCTGTGACAGCCGGCTCAATGAGCCATCTGGCAGTATCGCCGATGTGGAGAGAGTTGACGACTTCACCGGGTTCCAGCTCAATGTCCGTAATCTGCATGACAGCGCAGACAATGCAGGGCTGGAAGGCTCCGAAGATGAAGCGGACACTTCCGTCCGGGCCCTGAACGGGTTTGAATCGACCACCATCCATCCATTTCCGCGAGATCTGAAGAGCCGCTCTGTCTTCCTTGGTGAGAACGGAGCCGGCACCTGTTCCGAAAAGCAGGTCGTTGTAGTTCGGCAGATCCGGGGGGAGACTTGAAAGATCAGCCCCTGTCTGCGGTAACTGCAGACCCTGCTGCGGGGGTCTGTTACCGAGAGAATGAGGTGCTCCGAATGCCTGGCCGACACTGAGTCCTGTGATGAGGAGAGCGGTCAGAATGGCTTTGGTGTTCTTCATCGTTTTTTCCTGGGTTTACTTTCTTGCGGCAAGAAGTCTTGCGTTTTCTATGCGTTCATTGACGAAGTCACTGACGGTACGCAGTTCTTTTTTTCTGGCCGGTTCAGGACTTTTCTGATCGCGTATTTTATGAAGCATGGTTTCCGCGACGACCGAGCCTTTTTCCGAAAATGCCTTATCGCAGACCGTGCGTGGAGGCTCTGGAAGAGCAGCTTTCTGTTTTGCTCTGGCTTCTGCTTCACGCATTTTGTGAAGCATGGTTTCAGCGACTACCGTGCGCGTGGCCTGGGCAGAAGGCTGAGAAAGGGTCTGAGCGACTTCGCAGACAACCGCTCTGCGTTTTGCAGAGGCTTCGGCTTCACGCATCTTCTGAAGCATGGTCTCCGCAACGACCGTGCGTCTGGCTTCTTTTTTGAGAGCTTCGGTCTTTTTTTCTGCTGCCTTGCGTTCGGCAATCAGTTCGCCGAGGGTGCGTGGCTTCTTGGTGTCAATGGCCTTTTCAGGAGTTTTCTCAGGCTTTTTCGGGGGATTTGTCTTTCGTCCGAGAAGTCTGTCGGAAATCAGTGTTGCTTTGACGTTTTCACCCGGCAGATCGCGGATGAGCACTCCGCTCTGCGTCTGGGTGTAGGCAACCTGCATGGCGATGGGCGCAGACTGGTTGAAATCGGGAACAGGCATGACAGGCCGTCTGAACTGCAGTTCACTGTGAATGGTGTGAATATGCCCGACCACGCTTCTGGCGTAGCGAATACCGCGTTCGGGATTCCTGTGCAGGGGCGTGTGATAGTAGGCAATCGCCTTCCAGTTGTAGCCGTGTTTCCGGATTTCACCGGCCAGAATCCAGCAGCCGATCAGGATATTGTATTTGGGTTCAATGACGCTTAGCAGCGGCCAGTTGTACTTTTTGATCCAGTAGCTGTTGATCTGCATGAGACCGACATCGAAGCTTCTGTCGTTCCGAAGTGCCCAGGAAGCGATCTGCAGAGCCTCTTCACGGTTTCTGGCGTAATAATCGCGGCCTTCAATATTTATCACCCAGGGATTATAGCCCGATTCCTGGCGTGCAATGGCCATGACGAGCAGCTTAGGCAGATGATATTTCCGGCAGGGTTCATCAAGCATTTGTGCGAAGGATTCCTGGCGAAGGTAAATATTATTGGCATCGGTTCCCTGAGGTGTCCGAAAAACAATACATAACCCACAAAGAAGACCAAGGAGGCATTTGCGCAAGCCGTGTCTCATACTGAAGCCTTTTGCTGACTATTGAATGTTAGGATCGTCGCTCTTCTGACATAAGGTCATGACAAAGATCTTGCCGTAATTGGCGGTCGGGTAAATCCAGCCGTCTGAATCTGCGCTTGCTCCGGCATAGGAGAGGTTTTTATCGGCTGTCTGGACGCGCATGCGCACGGTCCAGTAGGTATTGTTGTCTTCGGCCCAGGACTGGACAGATGTCATACTGGGAGCCTGAGGGCCGGCTTCAAAGATGGTCGGACTTGTGAAGATCACGGGAACGGTCTCGGTATTGGTGGCACAGGTAGGTTTAGTGATCCTGTCACCGTTGGAGGCAATGGTTGTTGTCTTGACCTGGGACGTGTTTCCGGAATCGCTGATGATTTCCTGTTTGCCATTGCGACAGATGTAGAGACCAAAATTTTTGTCGAGAAAGACGCGGCCATAGTCATCGGCTGAGGAGCATGTCTCGGAGTTGATCTCGCGTTCCGTGAACTGGAGATCATGGACGTTATTGATGGAGTGGTCGGTCATATCAAGAGCGGTCTGCATCTGATTGAGTTCGGGTAGCCCCGGGATGCTCACACGGTAGAGAAAGTCCTGACCAAGAGCGCTTGAGCTGTACCAGGTGACGGCACCGAGCTGACCGGCACCGGGAGATGTGATCCCGACCGAGGCAAGGGGAATGTTCCAGCCGTTGGAAGCACCGTAGAGTGTCGTCGCGGCTTTGCCGCCCTGACCGGAACCCGTGAATCCGCCGGCTCCGCCAACAAGCGTTGCGGCACCGGGTACGGTTGCGTTGTGAAATTTATCTGCCTGGCTTCCGTTTGCAGGATTGCTTGTGCTGTGGATACCGCCTGTTGTGACGACAATGCCCTGGAGAGTTCCTTCTTGGGGCTGGCGGATATAAATTCTGTAGCCCTGTCGCCAGACGTTGACGTTGCTGAAATTGGCCGGCAGAAAATGGTCATTGCGAAGATCGGCGATGCTCAGCTGAGGGCCTGAGGTTGTGGTCGGTGCACTTGCACCGCCCAGGAGATCGCCCTGATTGGCCATGATGTACTGCTGAGTTGCGTCAACGACTTTTGTCATGTGGTCGGCGGCAAGTTTCTGCTGCTGATGAATATTGCCGGCAGTCCACCAGTCGAGAAGCTGTGGAATCATCAGAATCATGATGATTGTGGCTCCGATAGTACCTAAGAGATGCATGGATATTTCCTTTCTGAGTTATCCTGCTAATCAAGATTTGATACAGAAACAAACAGGTATTTACCAGCCGGTACTGCCGTCTGTGTCACATAATCCGGCAAGCGTATGCTGCCACCGCCCTTGTTGTTCACAAGGTATCCGTTATTGGCGAAGCCAAGGCCGTAGGAATCCTTAAGCTTAGCTTTGGCGGCGTTGATTTCCTTAATGGAAAGAGCACCGTAAATATAGCAGACGCCGTCATTGACATAGGTATGCCAGATGCGATCATTGATAAAATGAAAATTGTTGATGAGAAGCACATCGCCGATATAGAGTACGCCATTATTGACTGTTGTAGGAATTTCACCGGAGACGCTTTTGTTATTGTAGACATACCGCCATGAAGCATTGCGATAGGCAACGTAGTTTGCGGCCACCACATCGGCCAGAGAATCCAGGTATTCGGTCTGGTCGTCGCGGTAGAGAAAGGCTGTCAGGCTCACGAGGAAGGTGAGAATGGCCATGGCTCTCATAATCATCTCCGGGCCGTGCGACTTGTTAAGCCGCACGGCCCTCCGTTTTGTTAACGGGCGTAATAGGTGATGTAGTTGGTTTTGCTGTTCTGACAGGCATTGCTGACTGTCGTGGGATCAGCCGTCTTTGTGGTGTTGGCCTCAATGACGGTTGTGCCGTTGACATCGACCTGATCCCAGGCGTCACTCTGGAAACGGGCAAGCTGGACGCATTCTTCCTGAGGAATGGCATCAAGCTTGATGGAAAAACGGGAGTTTGTCGTGTCAGCTTCAAGGGTGATGGCACCGCCGAAGGAGTTGATGGCCGAAGCATTGCCGCCTGTACCTCTCAGAAAGGCCTTGGGGAAAAGTCCGGCCTTGATGGCCATTTCATTGGTCAGTCCTTCGTAGTTGGTGCCGGCATAGAACTGCTGAATCTGCATACGGGTAAGAATGAGATTTTCTTCCGTACTGCCCACGTTGGATTTCGAGAAGGATGAGTACAGACCGCCGGCGGCACCGCCGAGCACGATCAGACCCACAAGGATACCGCCAAGTGCGCCTAAAATGTGACCCATAAAAAGCTCCTTAACTGTGCGGCCTTATCAGCACGCGTAAGAGGTTATGCGGTCTGAGCCGCTTTCCGGTGAGTTCTTACGTATTCTGAGTACGGAACATGCCGGAATGATTGCATAACTACATGCCCATCTGAACCTGGTCCTGGAAATTGCTGGCAACGAGAGACACAAGAGCCATCTGGGCAATAATGATCAGATAGACGGCTGTGCCGATTTTGCTGGCAAGTTTCTGGACTTCGACAACGCCCTGATTGAGCCATGTGTCGGCAAGCTTGATCAGCTGATCCTGAAAACCCGGCATGGATGCGTAGATCTGAAGGTCGTCGACGACCTCCTTGCTGGGAAAATTCATGCCGCTCTTGGTCAGGGCAAAACCGAAGTTTTCGCCGTGACGGCTGTGTTTGAGAATTTCGTTGACGATCTCCCTGAGATAGCGTGAGGGAGTCTGAGCCATGCTTTCGAGAATTTTTGCAAGCTGGTGGCCGGCACTCATGCGGATGGAGATGGTGTAGAGCCAGCCGGTTCCGACGCTCATGCGGTAGATGGACCAGGGCAGATGATTGTCGAGAAAACGCCTGAGACGCCCTGTGCAGCGTGTGAAGGAAATGCAGATGAGAACCAGGGCAACAAGCAGGAAAATGCCAAAACCTATGCCAAAGGGTGAGGTGACAAAACTGCAGATAGTATAGAGCAGCCAGCTCGAGCCTTCCCAGGTTGAGGGATCGGAGACCATGGCAAGCTGAGGGATGACCTGAACGCTGATGAGGATCAGCATGGCCAGACAGGCAATGAACATGAGAATCGGGCTAGTCAGGTTCTCAAGCAGTGCCTTCTTGATCTTTCCCTTGGCGTCAAGAACCTTGGCCGCAAATTTCAGGCCTTCAGCGAGTTTGCCTGAAGTCTGGGCAGAGTTGATGAGCGTGATTTCGTCCATGGTTGCGGCGTTTTTCAAAGCCTCACCAAGGGTGTGGCCACGGGCAATGGTTTTCAGAATGTGGTCGTAGATTTCCTCCAACGGGCTTTTGGTTTCCTTGGCATGCCGGTAGAGCTGAACCAGACTGTCATCAAGGCTCATACGGTTATCAATCTGGACGGAGAGCTTGTTCCAGACCCGTTGTCTTTCGGCAGCGCCGAAAAACATCAGGCACAGGATGCGTACTGTCGTGGTCATGACTAAACCGCCTCTGAAAGAACCCGGCCAACGCCGGCCTTTTTATTGGCCGCGTATGTGGAAAGGTCGTTGTCTATGGGCACACAGAGCATTTCTTCGGCCATGTCGGGAGCGATGATGCCTTCGACGATGAGGTGTCTGGCATGCTCGAAGTAGCTCATGCCGTGAAGTTCCGTCAGCCAGTAGGAGCGTGCCTCCTGAGGTTTGTGTGCCCGAAGGAGCGAAAGCAGCATATTGTCAACGGCGATGACTTCACTGACCACGGTCTGCCGGTAGAGGCCCGGGTGGCCAGAGGAGAGACAATGTGGGCACCCTTCAAAGTTGCGTCGGAAAAGTCCTTCGTGTTTGCCGTCGGTTCCCCAGATCATTTCGTAGGGAATGACGCGTTCAAGGCGTTTCATGAGATCATCGTCGAGCGGATCATCAAGGATGGACTTTTTGCAGTAGGGACAGAGTCTCGGAATCAGTCTCTGGAAGACCAGACCTGAAAGCACGATGGGGTCGCAGATGGTGTCCAGAGGTTCAGAGAGTTTGTCACGGAGAAGCACGGCAAGTCGCTGAATGATGCCAAGAGCGTCCGGGGCGTGAATGGTGCTCCACACGGCGTTTCCGGAAAGAGCTGCTTCAATGGTTGCAAGAGCCGCTTCAGCGTACCGGATTTCGCCGATCATGATGGTGTCGGGGTCATCGCGGTTTGTACCGGCGATGGCGTCTGTGTAGGCAGCGGAGCGGTCTGCGCCTTCCTTGGAGACAACGGGTATCTGGTACATGCCCCTGATGGGTTTTTCCGGGGGATCTTCCACGGAGATGAAATTATCCGTGGGGCGCTCTTCAATGAGGGCTTCCATACAGTGTGAAAGTGCTGTTGACTTGCCTGAACCGGTCGGGCCTGAAATAAAGACAATGCCTGTGCGGTTGGCGAGCTGCCGGAAAAGTCTCGTCTGTGCGGTTGCTGTTTTTGTCGCAAAGCCGACAACGGGAATGGTGACGTCCTCAGAGGTGTAACCAAGCTGGGCGAGCCGCTCTTCGAGAGTTCCCGAAGCACCGCTGCTGTCATGCATGAGACGCAGCGGCATAAATGTGCCTTTGCCCGTGACCACGCCGTCGGCCTCAATGGGTTCGACGTGAATACGGATCGAGTAGAGGCCCTGGGGGAGGTAGTCGCGGTTGACGATACGACCGTCCAGCCGGGAGATGGAGTCAAAGGCCGGAGCGTCCTGGGCTGCGCCAAGATGTTCGTAGATGGTGCGGATCATGCGTTCGGCGGTATCCACGTCGAGTTCGCGGTCATCTTTGAGCATGCCAAGAATGCGGAAGCGAATTTTGGCATAGGTTCCGAAGTTGGCGATATGAATATCGGTAGCCCCCTGATGGAAGGCACGGGCAATCATGTCGATGGCCAGCTGCTGGATTTCGTTTTCACCGACAGCGGTACGCGATGCGTATTTGGCAAATTCGGACTCAAAACGGCTGGGAGAGACATAACGAATGGTGCAGTCGCCATTTTCATCAATCTGCGTGATAAGATTGATGGCTCTGGTGTCATTCTTCAGTTCTTCGCTGGCCGTGATTTCGATGATATTGTCGTGTTCACGGATGGCGATTTTACTGCGAATATTTTCAGGCAGTTCGTTGAGTTTACTGGTGAGTTCCTCATCCATGGGCTGGACTCCTTATGATGCATTGGCAGATCATTCAAAGGGGATATTCTGAATCTTGCCGTCTTTTCTGAGCTGGACGCCTGTTTTGGAGACAAAGACGATACCGCCGTTATAGGTGCCACCGTGTTTGACGGTCACATACTTGCCCTGGCTTGTGCGGAACGTCGCGGAAAGCCTTCCGCCGCTTCCCTGAATGGAAACTACCGATGGTCTGTTTTCCGGCACACCGAGATCCGGAAGCTCAGGAGCCGGAGACGCCTGAGGAGCCGGAGGAGGCGGGGCCACCTGGGGAAGCTGGAGTGGCTGCACGGGGGCAAGCTTCATTTCCGGGGGTTCCTTGAGTTCTTCGAGTCGCTTCTGGAGTTCGGCGATCTTCACGCTCTGTTCAAGCAAAAGCCTCTGACCGCGTTGCTGGGATAACGTCCCAAGGTTTCCGGTACTGTTGTAGTAGCGGGGTTCTGGCTTTTCGAAGCCCTGAACCTGACTTGCCTGTCTCTGCTGAGGGCGTTGCGCAGACACAGAGCCGGAACTGCCCTTGCCGCCGTTTTTTGCGGCTTCGGCTGCCTGTTGGCGTCTGAACTGTTCAAGCGTCATCTTCGGGGGTACGGGTTTAGGCTCAAGGTAGCTTTTGACAAAGGGATAGCCGTAAAACCAGCCACAGGCTCCGATACTTCCGAGGAAAAGCAGCGTGCCCACAATCTTGATGGCCCGGATAACCTTGCGTTTTGGAGATACTGCCGGACTGTGATCAGGAACAGCATCCCTGAGATCCAGACCTGAACTCTCAGTTCTGTCACCTGTCGGGCCTTCAGGAGTCCTCTCCATAGAGAGGGCGCTGTCCAGGGCGTTTTCAACGAATGTCTTTCCTGAATTCTCACTGTTTGACATAGATATTTCCCTTGATGGTCCAGCCATGGCCGACGTTAAAAGTGATGTTGTTCAGCGTGATGCCGGGAATTTTGGAGACCATGTCAAAGAGGCTTGTTCCGTCTTTCACGCTGTACATGAGCAGATCAGGAATCTGTGTCAGCTCCCATGTTCCCTTACTCCAGGGACACGTGATCTTCTGATCAAGGAGCGTTCTCGTTTCAGGATGATCAAAGCGAATGGGTTTGAGCAGACTTGAGGTGTGCTGAGTTAGGTCGCTCATCATGGCAATGATCTCATTGCTCTTGTGGAGCATGGTGTATTTTGTTCCGGGGCCGTCAGCTCGTGGTGTTCTTTCGGACGGATCAAGCTTGATGGCTTTTGTGCTTGTTGCGGTTTTCAGATCACGCGTATTGAGCACGGCGTTTTCCGGAAGGTTGAGAAAATTGGCCACATCGGTGAAGCGCCAGGAAATATTGATCTTTGAGCCGTCACAGCTTGCGTTTTCAAACTCCCAGCCGTTGCTGACGAGGGGAATGGTCATCATTTCCCGGAGACAGACGTATGACGTGTCAGCCGGAAGCAGTGCCGTCTGCCAGGTCATTGTGAAGAGTTTTTCGGGGTGTTGTCTGGCTTCCTGGAGCTGCCTGAATTCCTGTTTTTTGGCCTCTGAATAGGTCAGCGTTGCCAGATACTGCTGTATCTGTTTGGGAACGGTGAAGGCCGCAAGAATAATGAGACCGAGAACTGCTGCAGCCGCAGCCTTGATGATCATGCCGCGAGAAATGTACTGATTGATTCTTGAGATACTGCCGGCAGAGGTCAGATATTTGTCCCTGAAGTCATATCTGATGAAACGGGCGAGATATTCAGCACTTTCCGTCGGATCTTCGAGATGGACGCAGAGGCCTTTGGAAAGGCCTGTCATTTTTTCAAGGAGCGCAAGCTTCTTGAAGGCATCTTCCTGAGAATAGTAGACAGAGTCTCCGATCAACGGCACTTCGCCGTTGATGCGTGCGTGAATCCACCAGAATTCATCCCCGTTCGTATTGACGAGCTTGAAGAGACCCAGGAACACATTGGAATCAATGATGCTGTTGTCCGGAGTCACGGTTTCCAGTTCCTTAAGGGCTGTCACCAGCGCAAAGGACTGCACATACTCGCTGTATTTGTGCCCGATCATGGCAAAGCCGTACTGTGTGCCGACACGCCCCTTTCGGGTTGTGAAGCAGTCGTATTTCTCCCCGGCATCCTCCTGAAGCTTCTTATGGGAATACTCGCGTGCGCTGCGAGATTCCGTCCAGCGAAAGCCGACGCACCATTTTTTTCCGTTGATTTCTGTAAGTTCCATGAGCCGGTCCTTGGAATGAATTAGTCTTCGGTGCCGCCGCCAGCTTCTTCGGTCTCGATGGTGATGATGAGCATCGTCTTGGTGTAGTCCTTGTTGCGACCGAGATTGAGCAGACCTACGGTGTTATTGATATCCTGAAGCTGATGCTGGAATCCGGCAAGAATCAGAGTCTCGCCCATTTGCAGCGTAGATCGTTGCGAAAAGCTTCTGTTGCTTGTTTTGGGAAGCTGAACTGTGACATCGTTGCTTGAGAATTCGACCATGTCATCAAGCTTGCTGAGGTTGATGGTGTACTGAAGGATGACACGACGGCGTTCAAGAATGTGCGGAATGAGCGTCATGGCAAAGCCAGTGGTCACTTCGCCGGGGGTGAGCGTCGTTGTCTGCTGATATTCGCTCTGACTTGTGCTTGACGAGGCCAGGTATGCAGTGCGTGATATGGCCTGAATAGGCACGGGCTGATTGGAGAGCGTGACACCGCCTCCGCTTGTCACCTGTGTGGCGTTTCCCCATTCCTTAAGCGCTTTGGCAATGCCCACGCTGTCCTTGAGCTTGCCCTTGACGATGGTGGCAGAAGCCGTTCCGGCAGATCCCATGACTGTCTGGAGTGCTCCGGCAACAACCGAGACATCGGGAGAGCTGAAAAGGACAGAGAGATCAATACCGGTGTCGACGTTATTTGTGATGTCGAGCATCCAGACATGGACGGTCAGGGCAACCTGGCGTGAGAGACGCACGTTCATGTCCGCGACGTAGCGTTCAATGGCCTTGATATTGGGGTATCTGTCACGGACGGTGATGGTGCCGGCAACGGGGTTGGAGACAACCTTACCTTCCTGAGAGATGAGGTTTTTGATGTTGTTTTCAGCCGAAGCCCACACGTCAAAGGAAAGAGACGATGAGTTTGACTGTGCCGTCTGAGACTCGGTGTCAGCCGTCTGCACGGTTGAGCCGACATTGCTGTTGCCGCTTGAACTGGATGACGTTGATTCTTTGGACTTGTTCGTGATGTTGTCCTCAAACTTTCGCACGCCCGGAGCACTCAGGATCGTGAAGGTGCGAACAACGAGCCGGGAGAAGGTGATGGTCTTGCTTCTTTCGTCGTATTCCCAGCCAAAGCCTGTTGACTGAGCTATCTGTTCAAGGAGGCCTTCCAGGGGGCCTTCGTAGGAAATGGAGACAGCTTCGGTCTTGCTCTGCGTTCCGCTTCCGGCCTGAACATTCAGGGGGGTGACGGCACCCAGGGATGCGCAGATGGCAT
Organism: Desulfovibrio sp.; assembly: GCA_017528345.1. Lineage (GTDB taxonomy): Bacteria > Desulfobacterota > Desulfovibrionia > Desulfovibrionales > Desulfovibrionaceae > Desulfovibrio. Next base: position 54,267 of record JAFXOX010000078.1, on the reverse strand, counting down.
TGATGTCGCCGTGGATCTTGAGCAGGACATGACCCTGGAGAGCAGCACGGCCTTTTTCTTCGCCACGGATGGGCACGGGGCGAGTGCCGAGATAATTGTTGCTGAGGACATTAACCCGGCGGCTTCTGGAAATATTCTGAAAGTCTTTGGCTTTCTTATCCATTTCCTCTTCCGTCGGAATGCCTTTTTCCGCGCACGCGCAGAGCATGGCAAAGAGCAGAGTCAGGCAGAGCAGGGGAACATGTTTGAACGACATCATCTTTGTCCTTAATTGTCTGAGATTTCAGTGACGTGATTGCCCTGATAGATGTTCACGCGAAGGGCAAGGCCGCTTGCCTGAAGCTGTGCGAAGAATTCCTTCATGGCCTGAATGTAGTCTCCGTAAAAGGTTGCGCTGCTGCGCAGCTCGTAGTCATTTGCCGGATTCCAGACGAGTGAGTAGCCGGCAAGAGCCGCCCAGTTTTCCATATTGGTCTTGAGCATGGTGCCGCCGAGAATCTCCCAGGACTTGGCGTAATCAGTGGGCGCAACACTGAAGAGAGGGTTGTTCTTTGCGCTCATGTCCTCGACGGGCAGAGGTGCAGAAGTTGTCACCGCAGCCGGGGTTCCGGTAAGAGGCGTCGAAGCGGTTGCCGACGGCTGCGGTGTTGTCACCGAAGAACCACTCTTGGGCGACTTCGCCTCCATCGGTGCGGGCAGGGGAGGCGTAGAATTTCCCTGAGCAACCGGAATGGTTCCGGGATCAGGCTTGCTCACAAAGACGACATAACCTTCGCCGAGTTCGGCGTTGGCTCCGAAATTATTCCAGTCAAAGAAATCCCGACGCCTGAGACCAAGGCGGTCGGCAAGCTTTCCGGCCTTGGTGGGTTTCTTGACCGTATAGGTTCTGGCACCGTTCTGATTGACACTGCTTGTCCCTTTGGTGTTTGCGGCAAGATTCATGGTGCCGGTATCAATCTTCTGAGGCTCAGGAGCCGGTGTCGGAGCCGGAACTGAAGCTGGTTTTGTGGCCGGTATTTCATCAGTCTTAGCTTTGCTTTTTGCCGACTCTTTAACGGGTTCAGGATTCTTCTTCGGGGGCACAGGAGCTGGTTCCACTTTCTTCTCAGACACAGCCGTTGAAACGGGAGTCGAAGCAGGAGTGGAAAGTGCGGCAGTATCCACAAAACCGACCGGCTCGTGCAGATAGACCGTGACGCCTTTGGGAAGCCTGGTCTGAGGGGTCACGTTGTTCCAGGCGCAGAATTTGTCGACGGGAATCTTGTAGCGTCTGGCAATCTGTTTGGCAGTGCCGCCGCGAGTGAGGGTTTCACCTTCATCGGCTTTCTGCATGGGCGGATATGGCTCAGACGGAGGAAGACTGCGTTCGCTGACGCTTGAGGTATCAGGCACGGGATCCTTTGGGGCTGTGCCTTTGAAGATCTCACGTGAGAAACTGAAAATTCTGCCGTCGCTTGTCTTTACCTGGACATAGCCCATAACGGGCTGAGAATCGTCAACAATATCAATATGATAGACGAGACCCAGACCACTGTCGGGAGAAAGCCCGAAACCACGCTTGCGCAGTTCCTGTTCGAGGGCATCACCAAAGACGCCCGGTGCGCGGCTCAGGCTGACATTGGTTCTGGCCGGGGCATAGCGAAGCCCCAGCTCATCAACAACACGTGAGGCAAAAACGGTGGCATCACCGCCGTAGTCGTCGGAAAGACCGTCGAATGAGGCGTCATGGCTTTTATGCAGCACACAGCCGCAGACAAGCAGGGGGGCCAGAAGAAAGCTCAAGCGTTTCATGAAATTTTGCCTTTGATCTGAATAGTTAATATCTTTGAAGTGTCTTACAGCTGAGAAGCTATGAAATAATCCTTGATAATAATGCCCAGGGGATTTTTCTGAATGTCGTCATCTGTTCTGGAAGTTGACGGTGGCATGACATAGATATTGATATTGGCACGGAATTTAGGTTTAGCCTTGATTCTGCCTTTTCGGTCACGAACTTCCTCAGTCCAGAAAACCTGCCAGGTTTCCTGGCTCTGCTGAATGACCGAGGTGATGTTCACATTGACGGTTTCAGTTTCTGCACGTTTAAAAGGATTTATTTCCTTATTGGCAAAAAATTCGTTGGTCTTACGTGTTGCCGGATCGGTGCTGTTGAAATAAGCGTAAATATTGAGAACGGCATTTTTCTGAACAATGATGTCCGGTGTCACAATGCGCAGATCATTGATGAAACTGGCAAGCGTTGCCATGATCACACGCTTGTCAACAGGAGCCATGATGTCGGCGCGTTTGACGGCAACGGCCTGACCAAGACTGTCCACTGTCACGACATAAGGAATGAACTTGCTTTGGCTGCCGATGTAGATCACACCGGCAATGGCCGAGAGCGCCAGAAAACCGAAGAAGAGTCCCACGATCTGCCAGCGGCGTTTGCTTGCGACAACATAGCCCTCATGGGCGTTCCATTCCTGACGGGCATTGACCCATGGGTGAAATTTTTCATTTTTTGTTTTTCCCTTATCAGGACGCGCTTCCGGCATTACCAGTTTATCGCTCATCTTTTAGTCCTTATGGCATGAATAACATGACTATATATTTCAGCTATTGTATGCAATGTCATAAAAATAGTATGGTGTCAACAGGCAAAAAGTATAATTAAGTATACTTGAGTATAGTCGAATACAACTGAGTACAGACTTTGTACATTGTTATTTTTCAAAATGGTCAGGCGGCATTTTTTTGAGATTCTTCAGGAGCATTGTATATTCCCTTGATTTTCAGCCATTCAACAACCCAGGTATCCCCGTAGATTTTCTGGAGTTCCTTGATTTTGGCGACGCTGTCCTTGTCGCTTGCGCCGATGAAGGCAAGGGTCAGAGGACCTAACGCAAAGGAGAAAAGTCGACTTCCTCTTTCGCTCACAAGGTAATATTCGCGCTTGGGTATGGCATCTGATATGATTTCCCGTTGTTGCTCATTAAGCCCCATACGTTTGTAGGATTCAGCAGCTGTGCCTCTGGCGTAGACATTGGGCAGAAAGATCTTGGTTGCGGCACTTTCGATGATGACGTCGAAGATGTCGCTGCGTTCGGCATCGGACAGAGACTGTGTGGCCATGACGACGGCGACATTGGCCTTGCGCATGACCTTGAGCCATTCCTTGATCTTGCTTTCGAAGACCGGGTGCGAGAGCAGAAGCCAGGCTTCGTCGAGAACGATGAGACCGGGTTGCCCGTGGAATGATTTTTCAATGCGTCTGAAAAGGTAGAGGAGAATGGGAAGTGCCCAGCGTTCGCCAAGATTCATGACCTCTTCCATTTCAAAGCAGGTGATGCCTGATTCTCTGAGCGAGAGACCATCTTCGTCGGCGTCAAGAAGACTGCCCATTTTACCGTTAATGGAATAGGCTTCGAGCACTTCACGGATCTCACGATCCTGAACGTAGGCGAGAAAATCGGTGATGGTCTTGCCGCCGTTCTGGTGCATGAGTGTGATGGCTTCGCCGATTTCCTTGCGCTGGCCGGGAGTAACGGCCATCTCCTTGTGGTTCAGGTTGATCAGAGTCTCGATCCAGTCCTGTGCCCAGGCCTGATCAGACGTTGTTTCAAGAAACTGGAGCGGACAGAAGTTCAGCTTTGATTCGTCACCGGCAATTTCAAAATGGTCGCCGCCTGTTGCGCATGTCAGCGCGTACATGCTCATGCCTTTGTCAAAAACGTAGACTGTGCCGTTATAGCGCATGAACTGTGCGACCATGATGCCAAGGGCGACTGATTTACCCGAGCCTGTAGGCCCGAAGAGCAGCGAGTGGCCAAGGTCGCGTGTGTGAAGATTGAGCCTGAACGGGGAATAACCTGTCGTCACACAGTACATGAGAGCCGGGCTTGACGGCGGATAAAACGGACATGGTGCACGGTCTTCGCCGGTCCAGATGGAGCTTGAAGGCAAAAGATCCGCAAGGTTCATGGTTGAAACAAGAGGCCGTCTTACGTTCTCGTGGCCATGGCCCGGCAAGGAGCCAAGCCAGGCCTCAATGCAGTTGATGGACTCAATGCGTGCAGCAAAGCCAAGGTTGAAGATGGTCTTCTGAAGCTTGCGGCACATGTCCTCAAGATGTGAACGGTTTTCGTGCATGAGCACGAGTACGCTTGTGTAGTAGCCAGCTCCGATCAGACCGCTTTTGATTTCGCTGATGGCTTCTTCAGCGTCCTCGGTCATGTTCACCGCGTCCTGATCCACATTGGCGTTGGTGTTATTGAGCACCTGAGCGATGATGCCGCGCTGCTTCTGCTTCCATTTCTTCTGGTATTTTTCCATGTGGGCGCATGCCGTGTGAGGATCCAGAAAGATAAAGCGGTTGCTCCAGCGGTATTCGATGTCGAGATCAGTAAGAATCGCGAGCATGCCCGGATAGCTTTCCACGGGATAGCCCTCGATGCCGACGCAGCCGATATATTTGTCACCGATTTTCGGAATGACACCTCCCCAGAGTTCCTGACCGCAGAGCAGGGCATCCAGGCAGACAGGAGATTTAGGGAGCATCACGGGCTGGCGAATGCCAGTGATGCAGAACTGGAGATGCTCAAGAAAATGGTCGTATCTGTGTGTTGTACCGTCGACATCTTCCCGAACTGTGCTGCGAAGTCTGTCGAGTCGAAAGATGGCAGAAAGGCGGCTTTCCAGAGTTTCAATTTCGCGCTTGAAGGTATTGAGGAGTTCCTGAAAAAATTCTGACTTTGTGCGTGGAGCAGAATCATCGTCAAACATCAGTTGGACAAACCGCTGCTCGGCGATAAGCGGCGGAAGCCAGGTGACGGTCAGAATGAAATAGCCTTCAAAGAGCGTTCCCCGATTTTCGAAATAGTTGCGCCGTTCCTCGTCGATGGCGCGAGTCACGGGATCAGGGAAGTGGGAGAGTTCTGCCGGAATATATTTTGGCGTCTCACGACGGACGGCATCCACATGAACCATCCAGCCGTCGCCAAGACCGGCCAAAGCACCGTTGATAATGGCAGAAACACGCTCCTTTTCGGCGTCGGTTCGGCTTGCGTTGTCGTCACCCGTGTAATACCAGGCAGCCATCAGGGCACCGTTCTTACAGGCGATGATCCCGTCTTCGACCATGGCTCCGTAGTTCAGAAGATCAACGACACCTGCTGCCTTGGAGGCCTTCCTGATCCGCAGAGACTTTTCCGTTTCACGGAGTCTGAGGTAGATCATGAGCAGAAGCAGAAAGCCCACGACAGCGATCACGCAGAAGAGAATGATCAGATAGCCTTCAAGCGACCGTATCATTGGTAATCCTTTTTGTTTTCTCTGAGCGGACTTGATTTGGCCGGATACCAGGCTGCGTACTTAATGTGTCTGATATAGACGTCGCGCATTTTCGGGTCAGATTTGGCCATCTTCCGAAGAAAGTAGAGGCAGATGAGCCACAGGAAGAGACCGTATACAAACGCGATAAACGAAAGTGCCGTGAAAACCAGGGCAAAGGAGCAGAGGCCGACGAACATCACAAGCTCTCGGTCTCCCCCCATGAACAGATTGTCTCGGGTGAGGCTGCGATGAAACGGAATGGTTCTGAGAGCCATGACTGCTCCTTCCCCCATGAACTATTTTGTGCCGATGGCAGCACCCTGAGACATATCAGGTGTCACAAGAGCACTGGAACCGACGGCGGTCAGAAGGTTATTGGCAAGAATGATTATGGCCACAACCATGACGACAAAGAGCATGCTTCTGAAGAAGCCGTTCAGATCGCCGCCGAAGATCAGGGTCGCGCCGGCTGCCACAATACCGATCAAAGATGCAACTGTGGCAAAACGACCGGTGACAGACTGTTTGATTTTCGTGAGTACATCGTCGAAGGGCATGCCGCCTGTGCCATCGCTTGCCAGCACATCTGTGGCTGACAGAACCACACATGTGCAGACAAAGAGAAGCAGCACAAAAGTTCCTTTGGTCATGAAAAATCTCCTTGGAGGTTCGGGGTACTAATCAGTTTGCGGCAACAAAGCCGACAGGTATGAGATATTTTGCGAGAATGAAGGCAAGGATAATTGCCGTGACAAGGGAAAGTACGCAGAAGCCTGAACTCATCTCCTTTTTCCTGAGAGCCGAATAAAAATCGGGATCAATGAAGTTAACGAACAGTTTTGCCGTGCGCACGACAAGAAATGCCATAAGCAGAATCAGCACAGGTTCGGACTGCCCTTTGATCAGCAGAAGCTGCCGGCAGAGCAGTGCTGAAAGGCAGAAAAGCGCAAGTTCGGTTCCAGCCCCGAAAAAGATGAACTGCAGGGGATTTCTGTAGCTTTCCATATCAGGCCTTCAGGCAACGCTCTCTGCTTCCCTGACTTTTCTGTAATGATCAGGCCTGACCATGCCGAAGCACTCGCATGAGATGTAGCCGAGCAGCACGAAGAAATTGAGAATTTCATCGTGGTTGAGATCTTGACTGGATGAATCGCACGTTTTGCGCACGACACCCATCACATTTCTCAGTTCATTGAGTCGTTCACGGGAATCACTGTTTGATTTACTTCCGCGTCTGTCGATGACGTTTCCTGTGTAGTTCAGGATATTTTCCACTCTCTGCAGCGAATAGAGCAGATAGGGGCGATCAATGGCCAGACATTCATGGTTTTGGGTGTCGTGGATTTCTGACATGGTTTCCTCCGTTGTCCGGTAATATGGTCATGGCTGATCCTCTCCAAGATCAGGAATGACCGGCGTTATGACTGACAGGGTCAGTTTTTTTCAGCATGCATGGTTTTCAGAAGCAAAAGTGTGCACTGAAAACCGACGAAGGTGAGCATTTCCCACATCTCGCAGATATCGGAGTCTCTGTTTCCGGAAAGACCGGAAACCGAAAGAGATCTGTCTGCGATCTCAGATTCCTTGATTTCAAGTGTGGAAAGCACATCTTCGATAGCCCTGTATTTTTCAAAATCATTGTTTCTGGCCAGGCCTTGCGTCATCTTTCGTGTGAGAACATAGAGAGCATTGGCTTCGGTAACGGCGCGGCTCAGGTTTTCGGACGCATTGTCAGCATCCTTGCTCGGATCGTTCCTGTGTATGTCAATGAGTTTTGCCACCGTGCCACCTCAGTTCAGCCGCCGCCCTCTGAAGCGGACTTCTTTGCTGTCCCAGCGATCAACTTCAAGAATTTCTTCAATTTTGCGCCCGTGATCAGGAGTCTTGCGAATAAAAATGACAATATTCACAGCATCAGCGACAATCTCCTGAATATTGCCGGGCTTATTGGGATGCCTTGAGATCATTGAGCACAGGCGCATAAGACCTCTGGTTGCGTCATCGGCGTGGATGGTGCAGATGCCGCCGGGGTGTCCCGTATTCCAGCAGTCGCAGAGATCAAGGGCTGCGTGGTCACGCACCTCACCGACACAGATGCGGTCGGGGCGCATTCGCAGAGCAAGCTTGAGCAGATGGATCAGTCCGACGTTCTGGCTTGTGTGAAAAAAAAGAGCGTTTTTGCCTTCACACTGAATTTCAGCGGTATCTTCGAAGATGAAGACACGGTCGAGCGGAAACTGTCTGACGATCTCGTTGATGATGGCGTTGGTCAGGGTCGTCTTGCCGCTTGAGGTTGAGCCGATGACAACGATGTTCTTGCGTTCAGAGACTGCCCGGCAGATGAGATCTCGCTGTCTGGGGGACATGATCCCGTCTTTCACGTAGTCGTCGAGGGGGTAGATGCGTTCGGGTCGACGACGGATGCAGAAGGTGGGATTACTCACAACCGGCGGCAAGGCTGCCGAAAAACGGCTGCCGTCGAGGGGAAACTCGGCATTGTCGAGAATCGGGTTTTCGGCGGTGACGGTCTTGTCAAGATAGCTTGCGATCACCTTGATCATGCCGGCAGCCTGAGCAGAGGTCATGGTAGCCGGAGAAAGACTTCCGTCAGGGTTTCTCCGCATGATCTCGCAGATGTCTTTGCCGAGCTTTTCGTGCCAGAGGTGTCCGTCGGGATTGAGCATGACCTCAATGGTTCCCGGCTCACTGAGAGCCTGGAGCACGGCATCTCCCGCATTGCTGGAGATCTGTCGGATGAAGCGTTCCCGGACTTCGGGATTGCGTGAAAGCATAGTGTGACCCTGTCGTTTTTCAGAAAAATCTGATTTGGTTCTAAACCGCCATCTTCAGTTCCGCTTCGCGAACCCAGTTTGCAAGCTCTTCAGGAGCAGCAAAGCTGGGCTTGTTCTTTTCAAGACAGGCAGCAAGGTTTTCCTGGTTCATTCTGAGCACGCTTTCGTCCGTCATGGACTGAAGAAGTCTTGCAAGTGTCATGGTGTCGGCAGCAAAAGGGCAGCTTGCGATGAGCAGTTCTGCTGCGCTGATACTGGCTCTGTTGCGCTGAACGATACTGTTGCAGAAAGCGGACAGCTCCCTGACTGTAGCGAAGGTTCCGTGCGCTGAAAGCGCATTTGTCAGTTCTTCATCAGTCTGCATGGCAATGCTGAAAGGCTTGTCTATGGTTGCCGAAAGAGATATGGCCGTGCAGATTTCCCGTTTGGACAATGATTCGCAGAAAGGCGTAAATATTTCTGTATAATGAGCAAGTGTATTTGTGTTTTTGGTCATCTGAGGCTTCTGTGCCTGACATTGCACATCACGTTCTGAGATATAGGTAATCTGAGAGACTTCTTCTGGTGCTTTATCATTATTGTTGTCCAGCCATGACTTATACAGAATAAACTGATCTAAGCTTGGCATGAAACGACGATCTCCACGATCAGACGTTATTCGCCAAGTAAAGTTATTTTTTTCAAGTTCTGAGATATCAGCAAAAATGATTTCTATGGAAGGAATATCCTGAGACTGCAGCTGCTGTTTCCATGCTCTGATAGCCTGAATGATATTTGACTTTTTGGGATAACGAAGCCAAAGAGCTGCAAAATCATCACGACGCTCATTGTCGGAAATTTTCGTCGCCATTTCGTACCAGATGCGTTCGGAGATACCTCTGGGACGAGGCGGTAAAACTTTCGGAGCATTGGAGGCAGTCTTTGTCTGAGCCTGTTGCGCTCCATTTGCGCCCCTGGCTTCATGAGCTTTTAACGGAACACTTGTGCCGGAAGCTGAAGCCTGACCTGTCTGACAAGTCTGGCTTGCCGTGCCGCTTTGAAAAGTTCCAACATTTGGCTTTGCTGCTGCAGAACCATGTGCCGATTGTTTTGGCGTATTCGTGCTTGCCTGAGTTTCCGGCAAAACGTGTGCCGCCACAGGCTTCTGAGCGGATTTCTGAGCCTGAGAGCCAACGGCATCCTGCAGGATCTGGATACTCACAGGGCCATCCCCGTGGACAGAGGCGCAATTTTCTGCCCTGAAGGCGAAAACGGCCTGAGTGGTGAGATACGGCAAGGGATACCCCTGTGTGATCAGCTGCACATCCCCCTGAGGGAGTGTGAAGGGAAGGGAGATCAGCAAAGCGCCTCCGAAGTTCGCAACGCTTACGACGCAACCGTTGCTTTCCCCATGGTGTGAACAAGCTGCCTGACTGCGTTGGCCAGTGTTGCAGCTCTTGCTATAAGTATTTGCGCTTTGTTGAGCATTGGCATTTCTCTTCACAGCCTTTGAAGGCTGAGTCTCAGAAGCCCACGCATTGCTCTCAGAGATCACAGAGCCTTCTTGCTTTGCCTTTTTCCGGGAAGCGTAAGCGCCCCCCCCCCCATGCCTTTCGTCGATCTCACAGACACCTGACTGCCAGGGTTCCCATGCGTCTGGGGGGCTTTGGGGGGTGTCTTCTGTTTTCTTCTTTGCTATAGATGATGGATGCGCAATTTTTTCGTCATCATGACGAAATTTTTTCGTGTTCGCAGAGCACTTTGCAGGCGACGCATTTTTTTCGTCGTCATGACGAAAATTTTTCGTCATGGGCATGCCTAATTGCCGCATGGTAAGCGGCTTTCCGTTCTTTTTGCGTGTTGAACGCGGCTTTTCTATTTTGCCCGCCGTCTGGTTTTCTTCGTTGACGCAATTTTTTCCGCTTGCTTCAGGAATCTCATAGCTTTCACGTGCCTTTTCCGAAGCATCACAATCCTGATAGTCGTCGGGGAAGGCTTCACGGGCACACTGCTCGGTAAGACTGCGCTCTTCGTCTGCAAGGTAATCGGGGAAACCGGGATTGATGGGGATATTGGCGTAGTCGATGAGACCGGCAACGCGTGGAGACAGGATCAGGGAATAGGTATTAACCTGATTGGAGATGCGTGTGATGCCGATGAAGTTGAGCTTCTTCAGGAAAGCTGTGTGATTCTGGATGGTGCGTGTGGAGAGACCGTGACACTGTGCGGAAAGATCACGGAGGGAGAGAGAGACCTTGCCTGTGTGATAGGCGGCCTTGAAAAGTACGGCATAGGTTGCGGCAGGACCGCTTTTGAGTTCACGGTCAAACTGTGTCCATCTGCTGCAGTCCTGTCGGTCATGAATGGAAAAGAAGAACTTGGATGGGGGCAAAATATTTTGCATCTCTGCCACGGTATTACCCCTGGAGCAGAAAAAGACAAAAAAAGTGCCCTCCGTGCTTGACAGCCGGACAAGTGCTGAGATACAAGGGTCTGAAGAGCTTACAGACTCTTGCTCTCTGAGAGCTATACCGTGCTTTGAAGTGCAATTCAAAGCGCGGCTTTTTTTTTGCCTAATTCCAAGATTGTTAGGCTGTTCGAACCAGTTACACCATGAAAACTCCTTTGGGAGTGTCAAATCAGCTGTGTAAGACCAGCTTACTGATACAGAAAGTCGTTATCCTGTGGCGTATAGCTGACTTTTGGGTCGTCAAACTCACCACGTTCTTCTTTCGTTTTGTAGTGAACCATGTCCATAGGCCAGATACGGCAGGATCTGCGACGGCTCAGATACTTTTTATCGGTCTCATCAAAGGGGAACGCCCTGTAGAGCATCCTTTCTTCAGCTCCGGTCAGATAGCGGCGGTACTTGAAGCAGAAGGCCAGAGCCAGCAATTTTTTAGAATTGATCTCGAACTCATCGCAAATAGTTGCCACGTACCCAAAGGGGAGCGTTGCTCCGAGAATCTCAGCCATCTGATTTTTATACTGTGAAATCAGCCTGAAGTTGTAGCGAAAGTCATGAGACATTTCTTCATCATTGTGATGTGACTCAATTCGGAACATCTGTCTTGTGAAATCAAAGTCTTTATTTTTAAGAAAATGATTTATTTCTTCTTGAGCCCAGTTGCCACGGATGATGATATAATCCTTTAATGGAACTTCTGTTAGGTCTGGATGTTCGTTGTAGGCATAGATTCCAAGTTCGAGTTCGCCTTGCATGGCCTATCCTTCACCGGGGTTGTTGATTTTAAGCCGGATAAAATCATTCAAACACATTGAAAATGTCCTCGGATCTATTGACATTGTTCTTATTTAAGAATATATATTAGGTAACAGCTATAAGGAACGTGTTTGTTTTACATTATGGCATATTATTTGCATTCAATTTGTGTCGTTTTTGTCTTTTTCTAAACTTTTTTATATCTCTTTTTAGAGATCCGCGTCGGCAAATCCGCTTCCCGTCTTCCTCCCTTTTTTGTGGATAACTATGGTCGCATTTTTGGGCCACAGCTTGGCGAGGTGGATGCCATAGATGTCATCACCAATCGCCGTATCTTTGTCAGCCTCATTCCCTCCATGGATAAGGATCCCAAGGAATTAAAAAGCCTTGGGCAGATTTGCCTGGCACAGGTGCGCAATGCCTGTGCCGTAGGTCTTGGCGATACGGTGCAGGGAACTTTGGCTGAGGTCTTACAGGCGCTTCCCACGGAAAGCAAGGTTCCCTTCGGGATCATTGTCGATGAGTACGCAGCCATTGAAACGCCGGGCTTTGAGATTTTACTGACCCAGGGCAGAGGTCTTGGTATGAGTGTTGTCGTGGCAAGTCAGGATTTTGCGGGGATTCGCAGGTCTTCGGAAGGGGCGGCTGAGCAGATTATCTCCAACTGCAAGGTCAAGCTCTTTATGGCCACAGAAGACCCCAGGCAGACCACAGATCTTGCCCAGAAGCTGGCCGGTAAAGGTTTTGTGCTCAAAAGTTCAGGCTATTCTGTAAACCTCAGACAGTCCTCTGCCTATCAGGACAATCTCTCCGTCCATGCCGAGAGCATGCAGAGAGTGGATTTCAGGGATCTGCAAAGACAGGTAGAAGGACAGGTGACCATCGCCTTTCGCGGTGACATTATCCGGGGCTATACGTTTTTTGCCAATCCTCCCCTGGCTGCGCACCAGAGTGTGCGTCTGAACTATCAGTTGGCGTTGGCACAACCCAATCTTGACTATCTTCTGGCCGACGTTGGCTGTGTGAAACATTTGCTTGAGGCCTTTGTGAAGAGAGGCATACGGGAAGCGAGGGCGAAGAGCGACACTGCGGAACCTGCAGCCGGGACGGAAGGTTGGGAAAATGCCGAGATGAGGCCTTTTGCGCGTACGGGGTGCGTGGCAAGTGCTGAAGAGGAAATACGCAAAAGTCCATGCCCGCAAGAGCGAGAAGCGTCGGAAGAGCAAAAGACGAGGCGACTTTTTGAGGCTCTTGAGCGAATTTTACGTCGCAGGGATCTTGGCCAAATGGCCTCCAGTCGGGCTATTGTGGCTCTTTGGACTGTGCCGGACACAGAAGAGCAGCGTGCACAGCCTTTCTTGGGGGATGAGCCTGGAGAGATGGGGACAAAGCCGTCTGAAAGAGATTGTCGCCAGAAAACACCATCGGCATCTCGGGAAGAAACATGTGATTGTGCGTGCGAGGCAGTTGCAGAAGAAGCCCTGGAGGCTCTTGACCGAGAGATCTGCTTTGGGGAGGCTCAGTGCTTTCTGCCGACTGCAGGGCTAGGAGATACTGAACTTTGCGAGCAGGATGCGCGCTGTGAGCCGCAAAAGACCATGAGGGAGATTCAGCAAAAGCGTCGGCAGGCTGAGGGGCCAAGGCTTTTGCCGGAACAGAGGCCATTGCGTGATGATGACAATGCAAGCGCGAGAGCCGTCGGGAAGACTGCGTATGGAAAAAGCACAGAAAAAGCCTTGGGCAACCAAGCAAAGGCTGATAGCGCTCATGGCACGCATGCAGAATCGCGTGAGCATGCCAATGCATATACATGGGACAGGCAAGAAAGGTCACGGAAAAACGTCGCACAAGAACTTGATGACATTGTGGCGGGCCTGTGTTGCAATGAGAAAGGGGTGCGCAAGAACGCCTAGACTTTTAAGTAATGTCCGTCTCTACCGCGTCTTTGTTAGCGTTTCGAGGACAGTTCTTTACTCTTTGAAATAGGAAGGTCTGTGAAGTCAGCAATATCTTCAATTGGAACGTTCTTAGCAAGCACTTTGCGAGCAACCTTGATCTGTCTTTCTCTGTCACCTTTTTGTTCGCCTATCATTTCCCCCTTCTTCACCTTATCTCCCCAAAATGCCTGGTGAGCATATCTATCAAGACGATCCTTCTCAGCCCAGTCATATGCAGACATGAGCTCTGCTTTGCGATACTGGATCACTGAGGATGCAATGTCCAGTGGTGATATACCTCAATGAAGAGCCGGATGCGGGAAATCTGCACGTCCGGATTCTGTGCGGGGGGCGGCCAGTAATGTCCGTCTCTACCGCGTCTAAGGATCCAAACTATAAGATGTTAAAAAAACTGAAAGTCGGGTGAAAAAATCGGACGAAAGGACCAGACAAAAAAGTCAATGATTAATAATAGTTACGAGACCCCGTCTCTACTTTTGTTGACTATTAGCCCACGGACCCAGGGTGAAATGATCTTCGTGTGCATGTGTCGTTGATCTGCCTTGCGAGCTCGTGGCCGCTCCGTTTGGCTTATTCAAGGCAATCGTTGCGCTGACGCGACAAATCGCCATTTCACTTTAGGTGCAGAAGCTGGTATATTGGAGACTTTCAGGGTTTTCATGACAAGCAGAACGTGCTTTTTACTCGTGCTTGTCAGACTGCTGGCATTTCGGAGAGCTCACTGCAAATTGTTCAAATTTTTTCCTGGCCTTTCCAAAAAACTTCTCACCTTTGCCATTATGCTGTATTCTTCAGCTGTCCCTGTGTTTTCCTGGTGCCACACATCCTCCTCAATCTCCCTCCTCAGCCAGAAGGAACACTGTCCTTTAATCCCTGCTAATCCCTGCGTCTTAATTCAGATAAAAGCATGTTTTTTGCCCGTTTTGCATACTTTGCAAACTTTTTTGCGTATCCAAGGAGGCATCCATGCCACGTGTTTTTCGGTCAATGGCTTGTTTTGTCCTTTGTATGTCTCTTTTTTCGACTTCATCGGGTTTTGCCGCAGAGGCTGCACAAGTCTTACAGGATCAGCATGAGACCTCGGTCCTCGGTCTTTCGCTTGGGGGTCTTGTCTCATCCAAGGATCATGCAGCTCAGGCGCTGATTCCAGAAGGAACCGGCCTTTTGGGAAAATCTGTGAGCCCAGACTTGCTACAAGGTCAGGGCGGCAGTCAACCACCAGTGATGAATCTGCCTGGTATTGGCATGCCTGTTACGAGCATGGGTGGCTTGGAAGATGGCCAGCTGCCTCTCGGCGGCATTTCCTCCTTTGGCAGCATGGATGGATTTCCGCCTTTCTATGCGGGACCTGAAGCCAGCGCCACTGCCCAGAACCCCTTGATTGGCAGCTGGGGTGCGAACAATTTACAGTTGTCTTTTGATCCATCTGGTACCTGCGTTCTTGAGGCCAATGGCCGGAAAATCAATGGACGTTGGCAGGCTCGGGGACAGGAACTGCTGCTGATGTTCTCCAACGGGCAGAAGTGTCGTTTGATCTACAGTATTCAGGGGCGCATGCTTGTGCTTTCTGACGGATCGCGACTTATGCGCAAGGGTGATATGCCGCAGAGTACGGCATCCTTTCCCACCAGCCCTGCTCAGGCAGGTTCTCTTGAAGGTTTCTGGGCTGCCAATGATGGCCGGCAGATGCTTGTCATGGCTTTCATGAACGGCATCTGTGCTTTGAACTTCAATGGTCAGCAGGTCTATGGTCCCTATGTCGTGCGGGGCAATCAACTCCATGTGCAATTTTCCAATGGCAAGGTCATGGATATCACCTTTACCATTGAAGGAAATACCCTGCGCTTTTCTGATGGTACTGTTTTACAGCGTCAGCCCATGCCACAGCCTGCACCGCAGCCCATGCCACAGCCTGCACCGCAGCCCATGCCACAGCCTGCACCGCAGCCCATGCCACAGCCTGCACCGCAGCCCATGCCACAGCCTGCTCCGCAGTCCTCAAACGGTCCCAATGTCCCCTGGGGACCAGCGAGTCCGGAATCGGCGAGGCCAAGCCAGGCTGTTTCCGCTCTTGAGGGTGCCTGGTCAGCTCAGTTGCCCAATGGTGTGCAAATGGTTTTTGTGTTCAAGGGCAACCAGTACATGGTTCTGGCCAATGGTCAGCAGAGCGAGGCCGGCATTTTCCGTCTTGATGGCCAACGTCTCGAATACCAGACAACGGCCGGTCAGACAGCTGGGCAGAAGGGGGTCAATACCTGGCAGATACAGGGCAATATCCTGATTCTGACGTTCCCCAATGGCAGTGCTCTGCAACTGACGCGTGCTTCTTAAGGGATTTTTGATGTTGCCAAATGTGAGGAGCGTCACTATGCGCGTAGATCTTTTCCGTTTGCTTTTCCTCGTCTCTCTCCTCCTGGCTCTTGTGAGCGTTGGCGCAACGGCAAGCGCTCAAAAACAGCCTGTTGAATGGACCGTCATGGTCTATTTGGATGGTGACAATAATCTCGAGCATTCGGCACTTATGGATATGCTCGAGATGGAGCAGTCGCTTCCCGAGGACGTGGAAGTTGTGGTTCTTGTTGATCGTCACAAGGCGCATAGTGACGTTCTGGGCAATTGGAGCGGAACACGTCTCTACCGTGTGCGCAGAGGCGAGCCTTTTGATATCAAAAAAGCAGCTATGGGACTGAATGTTCCGCTCCCCAAGGATTTTGCTTCAGAGCTTCTCGAAGACTGGGGAGAAGCCGATATGGCAGACCCGGCAACCTTGGTGCGTTTTATCAGAACCGTTGCCGAGCATTTTCCGGCCAAGCGCTATGCGTTGATTCCCTGGGATCACGGCAGCGGTGCCGCGCTTGCCGGCATGCTCAACGACGAGGACGGTGGCAAGGGCAGTATGTCTTTGCGAGATTTTGCCCGGGCTGTGCACCAGGGGGCTCAGTTTTTGCCACGGAAACGTTTTGACCTTGTGAAGTACGAACTCTGCCTGATGGGACAGCTCGATGTTCTCTATGAGACAGTGCCTCTGGCCGATTACGCCTTTGCCAGCCCACCGGTGGAACCCTGTCAGGGTTCGGATTATCTCTCTATCCTCCCCATGTTTCGCAAGGATGTCACAACGCGAGATCTATTGGCACACATGGTGGATATGAATATCGCCTACTACACGGATCTCGGACGGCCTGCGGCCTTTTCCGCCTATGATCTTTCGGCCATGGCCGAAGTAAATGTGAAGCTTCTGCGTCTCAGCCAGAAGCTCAAGGAATTGGCTCCCACACAGTTTAAGGCTTTGACCCGGGCCACCTGTTTTGCCACGCATCACGGCAATCTTCTCGAAGATCTGAAAAGTGGACAGAAAGCCACAAGCAGTGTGGAAGTCTATGATTGGCTTGGGCGCCTGACACAGGAGGATCTGGGTATCGACACCGTTCTCCTCAAAGAGCTGCGTGAAGCCCTTGCCCGTCTTGTCTACCATGCCAAGTCGACACCCAATCTGCCGGAATGCCAGGGCATCAGCATGTATTTGCCGCTCAGACGTGAATTTGAACAGCCTGGCTACCGACATTCAAGCTTTGCCAAAGTCAGTGGCTTTGCCGACTATCTGCAGGCTCTCTATATGGCTCAGGAGACCCTGGGTGATGAAAAGCCGCGTATTGACCATGTGGTCATTGGCCTTCCACAGCTTAAAGAAGGTCGAGACGGCTTAGAGGCCACAGATTTTGACATCCTGCCCATAGACCACATTCAGCCCTTTGCCCACAATGTGGTCCGTTATGATGTCACAGGGACAGGCATCCTTTTGACCAAGCTTATTCAGTTTGAAGAGATGGGACAGGAGCGCATGGTCAATTTTGAGCAGCTTGTGGGCGATCACAGCAAGAAGGCCACAGGCAAAGAATCGTCTTTCAGCGAAATCTCACCACGCTACAATGACGGCACAACGACCCTGATGCGTGAGCTTTCGGCCAAGTACAAGGTGAGTAACGGCACACAGCTTGAAGATATCACCATCACCAATTTGTCCACAGCACGTGATATTGGGCAGAATATCTCCGTGGGCTGGGGGCTCTATCGGGATGCGACCACAGGTGGTCAGGATCTTCTGGTGCAGGTGCAGTTTTCCAATCTGTTGCGTATGCCTGTAACCATGCTCGGTTTTACGCTGGACGCCCAGGGCAGGATCACAAGTATCAGACAGATGATGCCACGCACCGATGGCATCTTCAGACCTGCCCGTGTTCTCATTGACAGGCAAGGCCAGCAGCGCCGCGTCTTTGGTCAGCCCATGCCGCTTTCCCACGGCGTTTTTCTTCTGACGGTGGATATGCTCGATAGCGGGCGTAAGGTCGGCTATCTCATTCAGGCTCAGACGATGAACGGCAAAACGGCCATGGCCATGAGCAAGAGCTACCCTGTGCGCCATAAGCCCGAACAGGACAGTATGCGCAGCAATGCTCAAGCCAATGGATTGGGCAATCTCTTTGGCACCTATGCCATGGTCCAGTTTGCTTCCAGTGGAAGGGAAGAAAACCTTGCTCTGCCAACGTTTCAGACCATCACCCTCAGTGCCACTCGCCCGGCTTTTTCCTTTGCCATTCATGATGGCGAAAAAGAGCAGGGCAGGGGCCTTGTTCACTGGCTGCCCACAGGTATGCCGCAGCTTTCCTTGCACAAGCAGCCGAAAATGAACAATGTGCCCTTTGGTGAGACCATTGAAACATGGTATGCCTTTCTTGACGGCGCAGGGTTGGAACGCACGTGGTATATGATCGGTATGGGCAATGGCACGCGCTGGGCCTTTGTGCCCCTTGAGCGCTATCAGCCGGCATCCCTTGAGGGGGTCTGGACAAGTAAGACAGAACGCTGGGAATTTCGCGGGAATAGTGTGCAGCTGAGTCGTGATGGTCATACTGGACGTGGGCGTTTTGAGCTCAAGGGCCATATCCTCCACGTGACTGGTATGCCCAGAGACAGCTACGCGGTTTACCTTGAACCGCGATTTGGCAAGCTTACCCTGATGAGTCGCAAGGGCGAAGCCTCCATACTCACACGCGAGGGTGGACAGCGAGATCCGCAGCATTTTCAGGGCAATTGGTTGAGCCCTGAGACAGGCATACGCTGTGAGATACGCAGTGTTCCCGCAAGTGCCTGTTATACGCTCCGACTGCTCAGGCCAGGTCAGGAAAGCCGTTGTACGTTCGCGGTACAGGGCAATGCCCTCTATGCCACCTTTGCCAATGGGCAAAAGATGATTATCGGTTACGAATTTCGCCAGGGAGAGCTTATCCTTCATTTCCCGCAGAGTGCCCCCTTGCGTTTGTTGCCGCAGGCACGCTGATACAGGCCGGCATTTGTTAACCTAACCTGCAAGAAGTCTCCCGCCTCTGGCGGGAGTACGTTCACCGTGAAGAGATTGTGCACATGTGATCAATGCCCATACCTGAAACGCTTTGCGACACCTGATCTGCGCTTGCAAGGCAGGCAGAAGGCGGATCATTGCCTTCCCTGAGCCTTGAAAATGAGCCCAATCTCTCAAGCTCTGTCGGTCAGGATCAACGCACATGACTACTCACCAAGGAGTTTCTTTGTGATGAATACGCCTCAGATGTTCGCGCTGCCATACCAGCTCAAGACGCTCAAAAAATCCTTGAGGCTCGCAGCTTTGCAGAGCACCTGTCTTCTCATGGGTCTCCTTATGCTCTTTTGTTGCTTACCTGCCGAAGTTCAGGCGCAGGAGCTCAATGCCATTTCCATCCAGGGAACCTGGCAGGGCAGCAATGGTCAGAATTCCCTCACCCTTGTGTTGCAGGGGCAATCCTGTGCCCTGACGTTGAACGGCCAAACCCTTTCTGGCGTCTGGTCTCTTGCCGGCAATCAACTCATCATGCATTTTGCCAATGGCAAAAATGTTCGCTATCAGGTCTCTTTTGATGGACAGACATTGACACTGGATGGGACTTTGCGGCTTATGCGTACCATGCCACATTCTCAGCCCATGCCAGGTATGGATTTCGGCGGAAGCCAGACTTCCCCGCTTGATGGACTGTGGTTTGCCCAGACACCCCAGGGTGCACGTGCCTTCCGTTTTCAGGGGAATTTCTATGCGCAGCTTCTGAACGGCCAGGTTATGGAGGAAGGGCAGTTCTCTCTTTCTCCTGATGGGCGTTTTTTCTATCGTGTGACCTCTGGCCCCTATGCGGGCCAAAGTGGAGAAAACCGTGTGTTTTTGCAGGGGCAGACACTGACAATGTCCTGGCCTGACGGAAGCGCTCTCACCTATCAGCGTGAGGTCAATGCGACACCGACGCCTTCGGCCCAGTCGCCATTGGAAGGACGCTGGGTCTGGGCCAAGAATGGGCCTGTGACCTTTGGTTTTATCTTCTCTGGAAATCGTTTTATCTCGCTGTGGAACAATGCCGAGAAAAGCCGCGGAACCTTTCAGATCAGCGGACCTCAGCTTGTCATGCATCATGAGACAGGACCAGATGCTGGGAAAACCGATGTTTTGGGTTTTCAGCTCAGTCAAAATCGTCTGTTGATCTTCGTCATGCCTGATCAGGATCCCATTCCCTATGTGCGTCAAGGATGGTAGCGCTGTGCCCAAAGCTTTTGTACTGATACTTTGGATGTGTTGTTGTGCGATGCCTGTCACAGCCCAGGAATCTCTGAACTGTGAAACCTATGAGCTGAGCCAGCGGGCAACCTGTGAAAACGCAAAGCAATTTGGCCTCAGTCTCCATGCGGCCCATCTTGTCGAGTGGCTAGCTGAGCGGGATTTTGCAGCATCCTTTTGCGGCTCAGCCCTTGATCTGTCGGAAGTGCGTCACAGGGAGTCGATTCTGGCCGGAGATACCAAAAGCAGATCGCTTTTTGAAGCCCATGGAAGGATGCTGCGGGAACGCTGCATCTATGATCCTGACGGCTATTGTCAGTCCATGGGTTTTGCCCGACGCTGACTGTGTCCAACCATCGCCTTTCTCTTAAGGAGCCGGGGCTTTGCCCTGCGGGAGCTGTCATGCCGAAGAAAACATCAACCTGGAAAATGTTCTGGTCCATTTTTCGTGGCTACTGGTGTTCCGAAAAAAAATGGGAGGCACGAGGGCTTCTCGGCACTGTGGTGCTCTTGAACTTTGCGCTGGTCTATCTTCTGGTGCGTTTCAACACCTGGCAGAAAGAGTTCTTTGGCATGTTTGAGATCGCCGACTACAGTCAGTTCTGGCCCTTTATCGGTGAATTTGCCGTTATTGCCTTTCTTTTTATCTTCATTGCCGCCAATTCCCTCTATCTGCAGGAGCTTTTGCGTCTACGCTGGCGAATCTGGCTGACGGAGGTCTATCTTGCCAAATGGATGGACAGGCAGTCCTACTACCGTCTGCAGGTCTTAGGCAGTGACACCGACAACCCTGATCAGCGTATTTCCGAAGATGTGGGCAGTTTTGCCCGTCTCACGCTTGAGCTGCTCATCGGTTTTTTGCGCAAGGTCACAAGTCTTGTGGCCTTTTCGCTGATTCTCTGGAATCTCTCGGGGGTTCTGACCATCACTCTTGGTCAGACGACCTTTCAGATCCACGGCTATATGTTCTGGGCCTGTCTTATCTACTGTATTTTAGGGACGTATCTGGCCCATCTTGTGGGTCAGAAGCTCATTCCTCTGAAATACGATCAGCAGAAGTATGAGGCCAATTTCCGTTTCAGCATGATGCGCGTGCGCGAGAACAGTGAAAGCATCGCCTTCTACGGCGGTGAAGCCATGGAAAAGGTGAGTTTTGGCGAATATTTCGGGCATTGTGTGAGCAACTATCTCCAGCTTATTCACAGGCATAAGTTGTTGAGCTTCTACACAAATACCTACGATCAGACAGCAGCACTCATGCCCATTTTAATGAGTGCTCCGCGTCTTTTTGCCGGCACCTTCCAGATCGGACAGTTCATGCAGCTGACCCACGCTTTTGCCAGCGTCAAGGACGCGCTTTCCTTCTTTGTCTCCTCCTACAGTACTATTGCCTCCTTGGCCGCTGTGGTACAACGCTTGGGACTTTTTACCGAGCACATCGATCAGGCCCATGCTCTGAAAAATGGCGTCACAAGAAGGGCCGATGCCTCCGATCACTTTGCCGTGCAGGATTTGCGTGTTGAGCTGCCAGACGGGCGTCTGCTCCTGGAAAAGTGCAACCTGACCCTTAAGCCGTGTGAGCGGCTTTTGCTTACAGGTCCTTCAGGCTGTGGTAAAAGCACTTTTTTGCGTTCCATTTCAGGTATCTGGCCCTTTGGGCAGGGAACTGTGGCCTATGGCGGAGATGCGCAGATGCTTTTTTTGCCGCAGCGACCCTATCTGCCACTGGGAAGCCTGCGGCGTGCCGTCTGCTACCCTTTGCAGGAGCTGGACAATACGCAGATCGTTGAGGTTCTTCAGGCTGTTGAGCTTGCACAGCTGATTGAACGCCTGGATGACGTGGATGACTGGAGTCGTATTCTCTCTCTCGGTGAGCAGCAGCGTCTGGCCTTTGCTCGCGTCTTGCTCGTCAAACCACAGTGGGTTTTTCTCGACGAGGCGACCTCAGCCCTTGATGAAGAACGTGAACGGGCCATGTATGGTCTTCTCCATACGCATTTGCCCACCTGCGGCATCGTGAGTGTGTGTCACAGATCCACACTCTTTGCCTTGCACAAAACTGAGCTGAAAATGTCAGGCACAATGTGGCAGCTTGGCCCCATTGCGCCGCAAGTATCCGGAGCCTGAGTATGGCAAGAGCGCTTGGTTTTTCCCGTTTTGTCCTTGTCCTTCTTGCTCTCTCCACATCTGTCCTTGCCCGCGATGCCGTTCCGTCGGAAAAAATTCAGGCTTTTGCGCAGCCTGAGCTTGATGCATCGGCTTTTTTGCCTGAGCCGCCTGCCTTTGACAGTGTCCTTTTTCTGCAGGATCGGGCGCGCTATGAGCAGGGAAGGTCGCTGCGGGGCACAACGCGTGCCCTGAAAGCTGCTGAAGACGCCAATACCAAGATCTTACCCGAGCTTTTTTCTGAAGCCTTTGGCACATCAATCAGCAGAGAGCAGTTGCCTGAATTGTATACCTTGATCCAGCGTGTGCGCAAAACGGTCAGCAGTGCCACGCACAAGCTGAAGCGCGCCTACTGGCGGATGCGCCCCTTTGTCCTGTATGGGGATGAGACGTGCTATCCGGCAAAGGAAGCCTCTCACAAGCTGCAAAGCTCGTACCCTTCAGGGCACAGTGCCTGTGGTTTTGCCGTGGCCCTGCTTTTGAGTGAAATTAATCCCGGGCGGGCAGACAAGATTCTCGCAAGAGGCGTAGAGTATGGGCAGAGCCGTGTGATCTGTGGCTATCACTGGCAAAGTGATGTGGATGTTGCAAGAGTGCTTGCAAGTGCCCTGATGGCCCAGCTTCATGCCAATGTCGAGTTCCAGGAAGCCCTGGCCAGGGCCAAGGATGAGTATGCAAAGCATGTGGCGGAACAAGCGGATGCGAAGCCCTGAGTGTGTCGTTTTGCCTGATTTTTGGCGTTACTCTTGCTCAACTGGCAAAGCACTGCCATTTGCCGAAAAACTGATGAATACATGTGAAAAAACGTACGCTTGATGCCATTCTTGACGAGGCAGGCCTTCTCAAGGCCCCGTATGCACGTCAATATGCCTATATTGAAGACCTCTGTGCCAAAGGGGCGCTTAAGCCCATCAAGGCCGCACCTTCCAACGGCAAAAAACCCCCTCTGCCAAGTGCCTATTTTCAGCCCGAGCAGATGCGCGATGATGCCAGGCTTCTGCGGGAGCTTGCCTATGATCTCCATCCCGCTATCCGCCTTAACTATTATCGCAAACATCTTGCCATCTACGGGCGCGAGCGCGAACACGTCCTGGCCCTGAGTGCCTTTCTCCATCAGCACAAAGACCTGCTTGCCACAGCCGTCTCCTGCAATGAGCGCAGCTTTCAGATCTGGCAGGATGAGAAATTTCTCGACGATAAGGGCGGAGGCCGTCTGCTTAGCCACTGTGGCCTTGCTCCCTCCCTCCTCAATTTCTATGAGACGGCAGAGCCCCTTCCTGCCTTTACCCTTATGCGTACAACACCTCAGGCTGTTTTGATCATTGAAAATCTCGACACCTTCTATACCTTGCGCAGGCTCCTTGGTGAGAGTCAGATTCCGCTTCTTGGACACACGTTTGGCACATTGATCTATGGCGCGGGAAAAAGTAAAATACCAAGCTTTCAGCAGTTTGCTGTGAGCGCTGAAAGCTATCTTCTGGATCCTGGTAACCGCTTTTTCTATGCCGGTGATCTCGACTATGAAGGCATCCTCATTTTTGAAGCCTTTGCCAGGCATTTCAGCCAGAGTCCCATTGAGCCCTTTATCCCGGCCTATGCCAGCATGCTGGCTATGGCAAGATCGCTTTCTCTGCCCAAAGCACGGCTAGGTCAGCATAAGCATCACAGTGGGCATTTTTTGAGCTTTTTTCCGCCTGAACTTGTGCGTGCCATGGAGGCGGTTCTCGAAAGTGGATGTTATATTCCCCAGGAAATTCTGACCGCAGCGCAGTGGCGCAGTCTTCCCGAAGCTTTACCCTAAGCGCTCTATGGAGCTGGGAAGCCGCGTTTGTCGATATGCGTGACTGCGGTTTTGCGATGGAAGTCTATGAAATATCCGTTTTTACGTGAATTTTCACGGCGCATGAAAGTCGTTGGCATGTACGCTGTGCTCCTCTCCAACAGTGGGCAGAAGCAGAAGTGGAAACAGTACGGCTTTGACAAAGAGGACGAGCAGATCACCATGCTCTTCGCAACCCTGCTCTTTATCATGGAGCAGTCGCTCAGGGAGGAAAACTGCACCCTCGATGAGGTTGCGACCTTTATTGACGATCTCAACGGTGACTATTTTCACAAGTCCATGAGCATTGAGGACTGCCATGATCTGGGCGACTTTCTTGTGAATACGGTGCTTTCCAACGATGGCCTGCAGATGCATTTTGATGCCTATGATTTTGCGAAGGGAGCCTATCAGGAAGTCTATATCAGCTATGTGGCCAATAAAATTGTCTACGATGCTCTGGAAAACCGCCGCACTTCCTATTATCTGACCGAAAACGGCTATTCTCTGCTGCTTGGTACCCTGGAAGTGGAAAACAATATGCGCCTGACCATTCAGGAGATCATTTTTAATGAGCATTTAAAGAAGCGCAATTTTGATAAGGCGCTTGATGACATCAAAAATATCTTCGAGCTGATGCGCATAGAGAAACTCAAAAACGACGAGGCCATTTCCCGTGTGCGCCAGAATATCCTGAATTTCTCCGTGGAAGAGTACAGCAGGCGCGTCGACGAGACCTTCGGCACCATCAGGGAAACCCGCGCGAAACTGGAAAAGTACAAGAATATGGTCAATGACCGCGTCAAGGTCATCGAAAGTGAGCATATTGATATTGAGCATATCAGCGAAGAAGACGCCGGCAAGCTTGAGAAGCTGCGTGAGATTGTCAGCTATCTCGACCGCACCATTGACTGCCATATGGGCATTATGCACAGCTATAACGACTACCGTGAGATCTGTGCCCGTGAAATGGAAAACTTTTTGCGCATGACGCGCGTTGAGCGCTTTTCGTTTTCCCAGGATATCTTTGAAAAAATTCTTGATGACGCGACACTTCTCTCCCGTACCCACCTCTTTCTGCACCCCCTTTTCAACCGCAATCCCAAGAAGATCTTCAATGTGAACAAGGTCTTTACGCCACAGCGCAAGCGTGAGGAACACCAGCAGGAAGAGAGCGTCGAATCCCTGGATTTTGACGAAGCCGGCTGGTTGGCTGAGCAGCGGCAGAAGGCCGCAATCAAAAATACGCGCTATCGCAGCACGCTCTTGGCCATCCTTGAGGCGTGTGCAGAGACCGGTTCAACGACGCTTGCCGCGTTGTGTGCGCGCTGTGTGGATGAGCCGGCCTTTCAGGAACGTCTTATTCCCAGTATCAGCATATTCAAGGAAATCATGGTGGATCTCATTCGTACCGCACAGTTTTCCGTTGCCCATCTGCGCGAGGAGCATGAGGAGACCCTGCAGGTCAGGGATACCTCTCAGACAGCGCCTCTGGAGGGCCTGAAGATCGGCGAGCTTGTCCTGTCCATCGTCGACCAGGAGGCCGGCTGGCACAGTCTTGAAGAACTGACTGTGCGCAAAATTTCCCAGGTACCGGATGTGCTCTTTCGCGGCCTGATGGATGAGGAAGGCCGGCCAAAACAGCTTGCCTGCACAGATATCTGCTTTCGTGTCAAAAAGGAGCTGTGATGAGCTACAGTCTTGAAGAGATCGAGCAGAGTCAGGCGATTTTTGCCTATCTTCTGGAACACCATGAACTTGAGCAGAGCCGTGAGCAGGAGCTCTACCGCAGCTTTCTCGACAGCGAGGCTGTGCAGGTGCTTTTACAGCATCAGGCCTCCTATCTTGGGGTAGATATCGCCCGCTACGACGATGTCATCTATCTCTTTCCCGCGGAAGACAATTATTTTCTCGGCTTTTCCAAGTCCGAGCTGCGACGGCATCTGTGTCGCAGCAATACCCCTGAAGCCGAGTACTATCTTGCTCTTTTTGCCATCATGGTGCTCATTTTGAAGTTTTATGACGGCTACGGCAACAGCAGTAAGATTCGCGATTATCTGCGTTTTGGCGAGTGGCAGAACAGTATTGCCGAATACCTCAAACGCGGCAGTTCCCGTTATGACGAGGATGCCCAGAATGCCAGCGGTCTGCTCTTTACGGCCATGAGCCAGGCCTATGAGAGTTTGCGCTCCGATGAAAGGCTGACACGGCGCAAGACCACCAAGGAAGGCTTTTTATACGCCGTGATCCGTTTTCTGCAGGCCCAGGGGCTGATCATCTATATTGAAAAGGATGAAATGATCAAAACCACCCGTAAATTTGACCATTTCATGGACTGGAATCTTCTTGACCGCAATAATTACAGCCGTGTGCTCAGCGTCATGGATGAGCTTGCACAGGAGCCAACTGAGCAGACGTCGCTGGCCGGTGAGGGACAAGAGGATATGGAAGAATCTGAAGAGTTTGTGGAAGACGAAGAGATGGAAGCGGCAGCGAACCCGGAGGATGATGTGGAGACAACGGCAGGGGAGAGCGGGCGATGAGCAAGATCAATGCTATTCGTTTTATCAACGTCAATTACAATAATGACACCATCCGCATCAATGACGAATACCTCTATTTCAAGGGGGCCAGCACGCTTATTTCCCTGGAAAACGGTGGCGGCAAGAGCGTCATGATCCAGATGCTCATGGCACCCTTTGTGGCCAAAAGCTACCGTGATCTCGCCGATCGCAAATTCTCCGGCTATTTTCATACAGCGCAGCCTTCCTTTATCCTTGTGGAATGGCTTCTCGACGGAGGCAGCTATCTGCTCACAGGCATGATGGTGCGCAGAAATCAGCATGTGGATGAAAACAATGAGGACGAGCTTGAAATCCTCAATTTCATGAGTGAATACAGTGGGCAATGCGACCACGACATCTATCATCTGCCTGTGGTTGAAAAAAGTCGTGGCCGAACCCAGCTCAAGAGTTTTGCCGAGTGCCGTGCCCTCTTTGAGGCCTATAAAAAGGAAAAAGGTCAGAAGTTTTTCCTCTATGACATGAATAGCAATCAGTCCTCCAGCTATTTTGCCAAGCTCAGGGAATACGGCATCAATTCCAAGGAATGGCAGACCATTATTCGCACGGTGAATAAGGAGGAGGGCGGGCTCTCCAAGATCTTTTCCGAATGCAAGGACGAACGCCGGCTGATTGAAAAATGGCTTCTGCCGCAGATTGAAACCAAGCTCAACCGTGAACAGAGTCTGGTTTCACAGCTGCAGGACAGCTTTGAGCAATATGTGCGCCATTACCATGAGATGGAGGCGAGCATTGAGCAGAAGAGCGCCATTGTGCAGTTCCAGCAGGATGCCACAGCTATCCTAGAGATGACGGGGGTTCTCAAAAAGGCCGAAGACCAACGCGATGAGGCTCTGTACAGTGTGCGTCAGGCGCTTTTGGCCATTGAAGGGCTCTTCCCCTGTCTGAGCGAGAGGCGAGAGGGCATTGACCAAAGACTTGCAGAGATCAACGCACAGATTGCCTATGTTACCTATGCTCAGCTCTCTGTGGGCTATTATGCCAGGCTTGCGGACTATGAGGCGTTGAGCAACCGCCTTGAGGCGCAAAAAGGCCTGCTCGAGCAGATTGGGCACGAGCTATCTGCCCAGGTGAAAATTCAGCAGATTCGTACCTGTCAGGTTCTGAAGCATGCCCTTGACAATGAGCGCGCAGAGATCAGTAAACTCGAGAAACAGGCGGAAATGGCGCATTCCAAGGCCAAAGACTTTAATAATGAGCTTTTTAGACTGGGAGCCCAGATCAAACGTTTCTGTCTGGATGCCATGGACAGGGCAAAAGTGCGCGAGGCCTCAGCCAAGGAGGCTGAGGAAGAGGCGCGCAGGGAGCTTGCAGCCAAAGCCAGTCAGCGTGAGGCCCTTGAAAGCACGCTTTTGACCATGAACAAGCGTTTGGGTGAGCTTTCAAGTCTCTGTCAGAACTATGAACGTCTTGAAGACAGTTATTTTGCAGGCTATGGCGTGGTTTTTGAAACCTCGCTGTTCCAGACAAAATACGCCTTTCCCCTTGAGATGTTTGAACGCCATGCCGCAGAGCTCGCCCAAAAACACGAAAAGCTCGAAAGCAGCCGCAATCGCAAGGAGGGTGAAGCACTTAATCTGCGCAAGGAGGCAGCCCTGCTTGAGCGCAGTCTTGAGGACAGTCAGGAGCAGGTCAAGCAGACAGAGATCGCTCTCAACATGCATCAGCGTGAGCTTGAAGAGCTTGAGCGAGAGCTTGATGAGCGCAGGGCCATTGCCAAGTACCTGGATCTGGATGAAGGGGCGATTTTTGACACGCCAAAGCTTGAGGCACGCTCAAGGCTGCGCATCAGCGAGCATGAGACGGAAATTGCCCGCATCGATTCTTCGCTGCGTGAGCTTGCCACGCGCAAAGAGCGCTATGAAAAGGGCTTTCTCTCCCTTTCGGGCAAGCTTTTGGAGTTTTTTCGTCGGCATGAAATCCCTGTGGTCTACGGCATGGAGTGGCTGCGCCGGCATCCTTTGCCATTGAGCAAAAAACTTGAGCTGCTTGCGCGCAACCGTTTCCTTCCCTATGCGCTTTTGCTTGAGCCGGGGGACTTCACGCGTCTTGCCGAAAGCCAGGACAAGGTGGAGTGCTATGCGCCTATTCCCCTGATCAACCGTGAATATTTGACCGAGGACGCCGCTCAGCCCACAGAGTCGCAAACAGCAGGTCTTGCCTTTTATACGCACATTGATCGTGAGATTTTTGATGAGGAGAAGTGTCAGGCAAGGCTTGCGGATCTTGCCCGGGAGATGCAGAAGCTTATGGATCTCAAAGAGGAGCGGATGCAGGAGCTTGCAGGCTACCGCGACCGCCTCACACGTCTTTGCGGTCATAAGGTGAGCCATGAGAGCTACACAAACTGTCAGAAGACACTTGACCACGACCGGGCGCTCCTTGCACGCCTGAAGGCCGGGCAGGCGGAAAGTCGGCAGCGGCTGCAGAAGATGCGGCAGGATGAAGCCTCTTGCCAGGAAGAGCTGACAAAACTTTTGCTCGCCAAAAGTCGTCTTGCCCAGCAGATCAGTGATTTTTCCGAACTTACTAGGCAGTATGAGCGCTATCGCGAGGAGAAAAAAGAGGCAGAACACTGTACCCGCGAGTGTCAAAGCTGCCAAAAGCAGCAGGCAGAGCTTGCTGAGGCGCAAAGCAGGCTTCAGCAGAGCGTGCAGCTTGCCCAGGAAAACAGAAAAATTGCTGAGTCTGAGCAGCAGCGCCTGCACAATGAGCTCGACGTTACCTTTGGCAAATATGAGGATACGGAAGCCCTGTCTGAGGACTTTGATATTGTCACAGCCAAGGGGGCGTACTCGGCTATTGTGAGGACCATGGAGACGGAGACCCAGATCAATATCACAGCCATTGAGGAAGATCTGAAAAGACACAGGGCCTCCATGGAATCCTGGGCAGGAGAGCTGAAAAATACCCGGGATGGCGCTGGTATCACCGATGAGGAGATCGCCCAGAGCCAGATCAGTGAAAGCGAGCTTGCCGTGTGTAAGCAGGAACAGGCACGGCTTCAGAAGAAAAGGGTAGAGGAAAATGCCGTTCTCATGGATTTGACCGGCAAATGCTCGGCTGCGCAAGCACAGATGGAGCATATCCTTGCCGAAATCAGCCAGACCTGCGGTCAGAGTCAGGCCATGGAGCGCGAGCGCCTGGAGCAGGAAGGCTTTTTACATAAGGATTTTGCCTATCAGCAGGCAGAACTGGCCAAGGCCAGGGAAAACGCCCAGGCAGAGCTCGATGTGACACGCAAGGAGGAAGAAGGCCTGCATGCCATTGTGGCCAATAATGAGGCAGAATTTGGCAGTACGGGAGAAATGCCTGATAATCTGCCGCCTTTGCCGGACTATTTTAGCCTTGACGCGATTTCCATTCCCAAAATGACGCTCTTCATCAAGGGAAAGAAGGAAGACTACAGTCAGGCTATGGCTACTTGCCACAGGGAAAGGTCCGCCTTAAGCCAGCTTGTGACGACGACCTTGAGTCAGCCGGTCTTTGACCCCATCCGCAAGATTTTGCCGGATCTGTTGTCGCTGATGCATTCTTCAGCCACGCTTCTGCGTGAACTGCCACTGAAGCTTTCCATTCTTGAAAGCATGGCCGGCAAGCTTGAAAAGGATATTTCCAAGATCGACGAGGAAAAGGACGTCCTCACAGATCTCTTCTATGACTATCTTGAGCGCGTCAATGTGCAGATGAATCTCATTGACAACAACTCTTCCATCAGGATCCGCGATAAATCACGCAAGACCCTGCAGATCAAGGTGCCAAGCTGGGATGAAAACAGAGATGTCTATCGCCACAAGATTCGGGATCTCATGGATACCGTGCGCACACTCTGTCTTGAGGAGCTGCACCAGGGTAAGCCTGTCCACGATCTTGTGGCTAGCCGCCTGACCACGCGTGAGCTCTACGACAAGATCGTGGGGATTGGCAATATTGCCATTGAACTGATCAAGGTTGAGGCTCAGCGAGAAATTGTTATTCCCTGGAAGAGCGTAACCACCAATTCAGGCGGTGAAGGCTTTTTGTCCTCCTTTATCGTGTTAAGCTCCCTGCTCAGCTACATGCGCCATGATGAGGGCAACAGCTTCCGCGCAGCCATGAGTGAGGGCAAAACCCTGATTATGGACAATCCCTTTGGCAAGACCAATGCCAGCCATCTGCTCAAGCCACTTATGGAAATGGCCAAGAAGAACAATCTGCAGCTTATTTGTCTTACAGGTCTTGGTGGAGACTCCATTTACGACCGCTTTGACAATATTTATGTGCTCAACCTCATTCCTGCAGCCGAAAGCGGTGTCACCTTTGTACGCAGTAGCAAGGAAAAAGGGGATAATCCCGCAGTGCTTTCCTTGGCGCGTCTGCAGGTTGCTGATGAAAATTCGCTGATTAGCCTCTTTACTGAGGATATTGACCTTGATACCTCAGGTAATGCCCTGGCCAAGATCTAAATGCAGAAACGTTCAAAACAATGAAGCAAAGCTATTCGGATAGAGAACTTGAAGCTCTTCTGACAGATTTAGCGTCTGATCAGGTTGAGCGAAAAGAATCCTTCAAGAATGTGAAGGAAAAAATATGTCAGGCTGTTTGCGCTTTTGCGAATGATTTGCCCAACCATCAAACGCCAGGAGTCCTTTTTATAGGAGCAAAAGACGATGGTTCTGCCTCAGGCTTACAGGTAACTGAAGAACTCTTGCTGGAAATTGCGCATATCCGAAGCGATGGAAAAATTGTACCTCTGCCAGCAATGACCGTAGAAAAACGTCACGTTAAAGGAAGCGAGATGGTCGTTGTGACAGTTATGCCATCGGATATGCCACCAGTGCGATATGATGGACGCATTTGGATACGAACAGGACCTCGACGAGCCATCGCCAGTGCACAGGAAGAACGCATCCTTAATGAAAAACGTCGCTATAACGATATTCCCTTTGACATTAAGCCAGTGGCATCGTCAAGCCTCCAAAACATCTCACGTCTTTACTTCGAAAATGTTTTTTTTACCGGCGGCTTTTGCACCAGATGTTCTTGAAGCTAATGGACGTAGTTATGAAGAACAATTGGCCTCTTGTAGAATGGTAGTATCTCCTGATGATCCAACACCAACTGTCATGGGGCTACTTGTATTAGGTATCACGCCACAAGATTTTATTCATGGAGCAGGAATACAGTTTTTGCGAATTAATGGCATTGAACTTGCAGATGATATTGTTGATGAAACTTTAGCTCAAGGTAATATATCTGAACAATTACGGATAATTCGTGAAAAGATTATGGCTCATAATTGGACTTCTGTTGATATACTTTCTGGTCCGACACACAGAATAGAAAATACGTATCCCATGGCAGCTATTGAACAGCTGCTTTACAACGCTGTGCTTCATCGTGTGTATGAAGGCACAAATAACTCCTGTACGAGTATACTGGTACAATGATCGTATTGAAATTACCAGCCCTGGCGGACCCTATGGGTGTGTAAGTTGTGAAAATTTTGGAAAACCTGGCATAACCGATTATCGCAATCCCAATTTGGCTTCAGCTCTGAAAACTCTTGGTTTCATCCAACAATTCGGACGAGGAATTGCTACCGCGCGCAGAGCTATGGCCCAAGAAAATCACCCTGAGCCTGAATTTGTTCCCGCTTCTCACAATGTCTTGAGTATATTGAGGAAACGAGCATGACCTGCCCCGTTTTGACTTTTTTTAACAATAAAGCCGGAGTTGGTAAGACATCACTGGTTTACCATCTTGCATGGATGTTTGCATAATTGCAAAAAACTGTTGTTTGTGTTGACCTTGATCCGCAATCAAATTTAACAAATTTGTTCTTAAAAGACGATAAAATTAATCATATATGGAATAATAGCTGTGATGGAACAACAGTTTTTAGGTGTGTAAGGCCTGTTTTTGAAGGTAATACTATCCTTCAACCTCAACTTTGCTCAGTAGGTAATAATTTATTTTTTATCTCAGGTGATATACATTTAGCAACTTTTGAGGATAAACTATCTGATGCTTGGTCTAGAAGCCTAGGTTGTACAAAGGATTTTCTCCCCTTACAGATGATGAGTGCTTTCTGGCTGGTCATGCAGGCGGCGGCACAAAAAGTCCAGGCAGACTTGATTCTTGTGGACACTGGTTCAAACCTGGGAGCCATTAATCGTTCCGTTCTCATTGCTTCCGATGCTGTCATTATACCTCTTGCTACGAATCTCTTTTCATTGCAAGGTCTTAAAGGTCTTGGACCAACATTGAGATACTGGCATAAAGAATGGAAACAGAGATGTGAGAATTGGAAAAATGATGATCAAAACCATTTTTCAAATTGTTTGCTGCCTCAGGGTACTATGAAACCATTAGGTTATATTTGCCAACAACATACGGTAATTTTAGAAAACCCCATAAGGATAGACGATAGATAGGTTCAACATATACCTTCTGTATATCGTGAATATGTTTTAGAAGAATTACCGATTTTAGAGATGAGGCAAGAAAACGATCCTTACTGCCTTGCTATCATGAGACATTATCGCAGTCTTGTTCCAATGTACTTAGAAAGTCGTAAACCAATTTTTAGTTTAACCATTGCTGATGGGGCAATTGGTAGTAATGCACAAGCTGTTCGTAGTGCTCGTGAAGATTTTCGTAAGCTTGCTCAAAAAATTGCAACAAAAATGGATATTAATATCTAATACATTATTCGTTGATTGATAAAATATTTTTCTTCACCGATGTATTCGTCTGCTGGAGATGTTCTCTCCACAAAGCTTCTTTTTTCCTCTTTTTCTTGTAGGAACCATCTCGCAGATGCGAGACACATCTTTCCCCCTGTCTTTCCGCTGTTTGCACCATTTCCATAAACAATGTTTCTCTCTCTCTGAATTGGCATCAGGGAATCTTTGCGTGAGAATGTCTGATCTTTCGTGACTGATTTGCTATGTGTGCACTTGAGACAGAGTTTGAGGTGGCTTTGGACAAAGCTGCCTGGCACATATTCCGCAACAAAACAACAACAAAACAGCAACAACAATTTTCAACGCTTTTGCATGATTCTCTGTAGGGGCGTCAGACCCAAACCCGTTTTAGGCTCGCCACTGATTGGCGTCTCGCAACGGAGGCTGTCCGAAAAAACGTTTATATTCACGGCTGAACTGATGTGGGCTTTCATAGCCAACGGACAGACTGGCGGTATTGGCGTCCATGTGTTCTGTGATCATGAGCCGCTGCGCCTCCTGTAAACGAAGCTGCTTCTGGAATTGCAAGGGCGTCAGTGAGGTGACCTTTTTGAATTGTCGAAAGAGCATGGATTCGGAAAGATTCACCCGTTGTGCCAGGTCACTGATCCGGAGAGGCGCGGTAAAGTTCTGCCTCAGCCACGCAATGGCACCTGCGATATGCCGCGACGTTGTGCCTGGGAGATAGAGTTGTCGCAATTGTCCGCCCAAGGGACCGGTAAGCAGACGGTAGTGCAAGGCTTTGAGGCAGAGCGGGGCGATGACTGGCACATCTTGCGGATTTTCGAACAATTCCGCTAGGCTGTGAAACACACGCCACATGCGGACATCGGCCTCAGCCACCCCTAAAGCCGTCTGCTCAGCCTCTGGCATATGGCAGTTGTCTGTTTCCATGAGCAACTGATCAAGCAAAGCTTTGTCCAATGCTATGAGCATGGAGAAAAAGGGTCTCCCCGCCTCAACCTCTACGGCCCGGGCCTGGGCCGGCAAATCCACCCCTGTCAGCAAATACTGACCAGCCCCATACGCCACGCGCTGCCCGGCGACGAGCGCACGCTTCCTCCCTTGAACAATAGCAATGATTTGCGCCCCGTAGATGCAGCCTGTGACGCGTTCGCTGGCATCCCGGCGGTATATTGTCATGCCCGCCACAGGGCCAGGATAATCGCCAGATTTTGGCAAATGCCGCGATAAGAGGCGTACTGTCTCTTCCCGCAACCAATCCCGCTCAGAGCATTCATCCCGCATCATCTTCCTTCCTTGCTGTGCAGAGAACATAGCCCAGATTCGCAAATAAGTGTAGTAGATGCCAGGATTAGGCAAAAAAAAGCCAGTATCATGCAAAGCGTCTTTGTTGGCTTTGGACTATGCTAGCCTCATGCATACCCAAGATCAAAAGCGCAATGGTACAGGAAAAACTGTCTTGCAAACGGCATCTCAGCAAGAGCCACCTGTTTTTCTGATGGCTGCGGCCTGTTACCTGATACTTGCAAATATGTATTATGCGCAGCCCATTCTCCTCGATATGGCAGCGGATGTGGGGCTTGCGGTTGACGCAAGTGGATGTGTGATCACGATGCTGCAGATTGGCTATGCCCTGGGCATTCTTTTGCTAGGGCCACTTGGAGATGTGGTGGAAAACCGCAAGCTGATTGTCGGCATGACCCTTGGCGCAGGCATAGGTGTGGCGTTGACAGCCGCATGTCACACGATTCCCTTCTTTCTTGGCTTTCATCTCGGCATAGGCATCTTTTCTGCAGCGACGCAAGTTGTCATCGTGTTTGCGGTAAGCCTTGCGCCAAACCACTTGCGAGGAAGAGTGCTGGGGATGGTGACAGCGGGCTTGTTTGCCGGCATCGTCTTGGCAAGGCCCACAGCATCTCTTGTCTCCGGTCTGCTGGGCTGGCGAGGGCTCTATCTGACAAGTGCCATCGCCATGCTCCTTCTGGCCTGGACGCTTTGGCGGCAATTGCCGAGCCTACAACCGGCAGCTTCTGGCATGAGCTATCGTGCCACGCTCTCATCCCTCTGTACCACAGCGCAATCTGTCCCCCATCTTCCCGTCTGGCTTTTGCTTTCAAGCCTTTCTTTTGCCGCGCTAACCATGTTTTGGACAGCAGCCCCCCTGCATCTGCTGTACAATAGGCACTTGAGCCATGCCGAGCTTGCCCTATTTGCTCTTGTCGGTTTGGCAAGCCCACCTTGTGTTGTGTTCGCTGGACGTCTCTTGGACAGGGGGCGTGGCTTTGGGCTGCGTCTGTGGGGAACTGGGGTAGCTACAGGCGCCTGGCTTATGGCCTATGCCAATGATGGCACAGTCTTGCTCATGCTGGCAGCGCTGCTGCTCGACCACGGTGTCAATGTGACCACCGTCAGTGTGCAGCAAGCCATTCTTGCTGCCCGACCGGAAGCTCGCGCACGCTGCAATGCGCTCGCTGTGACGGCCAATTTCTGTGGGGGGGCTTTGGGGGCAAGTCTTGGTCCCTGGCTTTTAGGGCGCTATGGGTGGCAGGCTGTTGCACTCACTGGTGCGTTTTTGCTGGCCATTCCGTTTCTGTTGAATGTTTCTTTGCATGCTTTCAAGGAGCGACCATGACCTTGTTCTCAAAAAACACGCTGAAGACAACATCCATATTCTCCATACTCATTACCTGCGTAGCTCTTACCTGTCTTTCTGCCTGTGGCCATGAGACGAAGCCCTCGCAAGTTGCACCGCCAACGGTCCTGTACCAGTCTGTTAA
This sequence comes from Desulfovibrio sp., assembly GCA_017528345.1. GTDB lineage: Bacteria > Desulfobacterota > Desulfovibrionia > Desulfovibrionales > Desulfovibrionaceae > Desulfovibrio. The sequence continues at coordinate 18,353 of JAFXOX010000078.1, read as the reverse complement.
CGTTGGGCCTGTGACATTGACGCGTGAGGTGCCTGGCCGTGTTTCTCCTCTGCGTATGGCCGAGGTACGCCCTCAAGTCGGCGGCATTTTACAGAAACGTCATTTTGAGGAAGGCATGACTGTGCAGGCCGGGCAGATTCTCTATCAAATAGATCCAGCGCCATATCGCGTTGCCCGTGACAATGCCCGTGCCAATCTGGAAAAGGCGCGAGCACAGGAGGAAGCGGCAAAGCGGCATAGGGATCGCTGCGTCCTGCTGGCCCAGAGCAATGCCGTGCGCAAACAGGAACGCGACGATGCCATTGCCGCCTACAAGCAGGTTTGCGCAGAAATTGATGCCTGTGAAAAATTACTGGCGACCACGGAAATCAATCTTGGCTACACAAGCGTCAAAGCTCCGGTGGGCGGACGCATCGGCCGATCCCACGTGACAGAGGGCGCCTTACTCACCCCCAATCAGGAGCAGCCACTGGCCGTTATTCGGCAGCTTGACCCCATCTACGTTGACGTTACGCAATCCAGTGCCGAGCTGGTTACGCTGCGCCAGGCCTTTGCAAGCGGCAGATTGCAGCGTCCGGATGTGGCCAGGGTTCGCCTGACGCTTGAAAACGGCAGTCCCTATGTCAACCCTCGCACAGGTACGCCAGTGGACGGAGAGCTTTTGTTCTCCGAAATCGCCACAGATCCCGAGACAGGCACCGTCACCATTCGCGCACGCTTTGACAATCCCGACGGTCTGCTTCTGCCTGGTATGTATGTGCGGGCCTCTTTGGTGGAAGGAAAGATGGAACGCGCGATCTCCATCCCGCAACGCAGCGTTGGGCGGGACATGCGCAACCGTCCGCAGGTCTATATCCTGGAACCTGCCGAAACTCCTGGCCTGTTTCTTGCCCAGCCTCGCGCAGTGTCCATTGAACGCGACCACGCAGGCAAATGGCTGGTGCGCGAGGGACTCAAGGAAGGGGATTTGCTGCTTGTGGATGGGCTTCTCAAAGTGCGCCCAGGCCTGAAGGTCACGGGCAGGCCCTTCAAGACGGAACAATCAGGCGGGAAAGAGGGGTAAGCGAGGATGTCTGACTTCTTTATCAGCCGCCCTGTTTTTGCTTGGGTGCTCGCCATCGTGGTCATGCTGATAGGGAGTTTGGCCTTTATCACATTACCTGTGGCGCAATTTCCGGAAATCGCTTCGCCGCAGGTGATTGTCACAGCCAAGTTTCCCGGTGCATCGGCCAAGACCATGGAAGACACGGTGACGCAAATCATTGAGCAACAGATCAGCGGCATCGACGGTCTTTTGTATATGGCCTCGGAAAGTGACGCCACAGGCACATCCACGCTGACCTTTACCTTCGCTCATGGCACCGATATCGACATTGCGCAAGTGCAAATACAGAACAAACTGCAATTGGCAGCCCCCATGCTGCCGGAAGAAGTGCAAAGGCAGGGCTTGCGGGTGAGCAAATCCTCGGCAGGCATTCTGCTCATTATGGCGCTTATTTCCCGCGAAGGTATGGACGCCGGAGATCTGGGTGACTATCTGGCAAGTCATCTGCAGGAGCCGCTCAGTCGCGTGCCTGGTGTAGGGCAGCTGACAACACTCAGTTCTCAATATGCCATGCGCGTGTGGCTTGATCCGGTCCGCATGGCACAATATAGCCTCAATCCTTCAGATGTAGCCCGCGCCATCCGGGAGCAGAACAGTCAGACAGCTGGCGGGCAGGTGGGAGGCTGGCCTATCGCTGCAGGACAGGAGATCAATATCATGGTCAACGCTTCTTCGCGTCTGACCTGTGTTGACGATTTCAAACGCATTATTCTCAAGCGGGATACCGACGGCTCAGTGCTGCGCCTCAGTCAGGTAGCACGTGTAGAGCTTGCCGGAGAACGTTTTGACAATGTCATTCGTATCAACGGCAAGCCAGCAGCAACCCTTATTTTCGGATTGGCTCCGGGTGCCAATGCCGTTGATACGGCACAGGCCATCAAGGCGAAAATCAAGGAGCTTGCGGCATTTTTCCCGCCAGGGATGGAGTACGTCATCACCTATGACACCACGCCCTTTGTGGAAATTTCCCTGCGGCAAGTCTATCGCACATTGATGGAAGCTGTGGTTTTGGTCTGCCTTGTGATATTCCTTTTTCTCCAGAATTGGCGGGCCACCTTCATTCCTATGATTGCCATTCCGGTTGTGTTGTTGGGCGTATTCGCCGTGCTGGCGCTTTGTGGGTATAGCGTCAATACCCTCACCATGTTTGGTATTGTGCTTGCCACAGGTCTCCTGGTGGATGACGCCATTGTGGTTGTGGAAAACGTCGAACGGGTCATGGTCGAAGAGGCTTTGCCGCCGGCTGCAGCCACTCGCCATTCCATGCGGCAAATCAGTGGCGCGCTTGTGGGCGTTGCCCTTGTTATTGCCTCCATTTTTGTGCCCATGGCCTTCATGCCAGGTTCTGTGGGTATCATCTACAGGCAATTTTCCATCTCTATCGTCACGGCTATGCTGCTTTCTGCTCTGGTTGCTCTGACACTTTCTCCAGCCCTCTGCGCTGCCCTGTTGCGTCCCCACACAACGCATATTCGTTTTTTTGCAGCATTCAACCAGGGCTTTGAGCGCTGTGCCACACGCTATACGGCGCAGGTGCGAGGACTTTTGCGGCGTCCATGGATGGTCTTGGGCATGTTTGCTGTGGCTGTGGCTGTGTCAATTGTTGTGCTTTTGCGACTGCCAACATCCTTTGTGCCAGAAGAAGATCAGGGGGCTTTCTACGGTTTTGTGCAACTGCCGCCAGGGGCGAGCATGGAGCGCACCGAAGCTGTGCTGACAAGTATACGCGAACACATTCTCACGCAGGAAAAGGCCGTTGTGCGCAACTTACTCACGGTAGCCGGGTACTCCTTCTTTGGCGCAGGACAGAATGTGGGACAGCTCTACATCATTCTGAACGACTGGGACACACGTACGACACCGGACATGGAAGTGGCCGCCATTCAGCAAAGACTACAACGGCGTTTTCGCGATGAGCCGGAGGCGCGCATCATATTCTTTCGTCCGGCTACCATCCGCGAAATGGCACGGGCAGGCGGTTTTGAATTCGAGCTTATGGATCTGACCGGACGCGGGCACGAGGCACTTATGGCCGCTCGTGACGAGCTGCTTGAGCGGGCCCGGGCGCATCCTGGACTTGTCAATGTGCGGGCTGGCGGCCTTGATGATGTGCCGCAGTATAACGTGACGGTGGATGTGGATAAGGCCATGGCTCACGGCCTGAACAAGGGCGATATCGACGCCGCCATTGCGGCGTACTGGGGGGGCGTGTATATCAATGATTTTAGCGACAGGGGGCGCACAAAACGCGTCTATATGCAGGCCGACGCCCCTTATCGGGCGCAGGCCAGTGACTTCTCCCGCTATTATGTGCGCAATGCCGCAGGTGGTATGGTTCCTTTTCCGACCTTTCTTACTGTGGGTGATGCCATGGGGTCGCCGCGCCTGGAACGCTATCAGGGGGGCCCAGCGGTAAAAATCATGGGAGAGGCTGCCCCCGGTGGCAGCAGCGGCACGGCCATGTTGGCCATGGAGGAACTGGCAGCCCATATGCCTGAAGGCTTTGGCTTTGCCTGGACGGGCATGTCTTGGCAGGAAAAGCAGGCAGGCTCACAGGTTGGTCTGCTCTATGGGCTCTCCCTGACGGCGGTTTTTCTCTGTCTTGCAGCCCTCTATGAAAGCTGGAGCGTTCCCCTGGCTGTGCTGCTCGTTGTATCATCCGGCATTTTGGGGGCAGTGGCCGGAACATGGCTTATGGCAATGAGTAATGGAGTGTATTTTCATATAGGTCTTTTGGCCGTTATGGGACTTGCGGCGAAAAATGCCATTCTTATCATTGTTTTTGCACGCGATCTTCACGCTAAAGGATGGGAACTTTCCACAGCCATTCGCCGGGCCTCGCGGCAGCGACTGCGCCCCATTATCATGACTTCCCTGGCTTTTGTTGTAGGCGTTCTTCCCCTGGCCTTCAATAGCGGGGCAGGCTCTGGAGCCCAGAATGCCGTTGGCGTAACTGTTGTGGGAGGTGTTCTGACTGCGACAGTGTTGGGTCTGTACCTGACGCCTCTGTTTTTTGCCATGGTGAGTCGCTTTTTAGGAAGAAAATCAGCTTGAGATGCCGTGAAAACGGATGATGAAAGACATGTCAACACGCTTGACTGGCTGATTTGTCTGTCAAGTTTTGGGAACAGTCTTCCTGTATGGTACAAAAATCCCCACAGGGCCTTTGAGGCTTTGTGGGGGGGTGCGTGTTTGGCAGAGGCGAAGCTCTTATCTTCCACCGTTTTTAAGCCACGTCTCCAGTGGCAAGGGGCGAAGAGGCAGAGCATCTGTGTCTGCGGTACCGATACGGCTGTTTCCGGCGTTGGTATAGGTTGTTCTCGCACCTTCGCGCTTTGCGTAGCCGAGAATTCTGCCTGAACCGTTCTTGTAGACGATCGTATGACCTTCGCGTTCCGCGTAGCCTAATGTTGCACCGTGAGATCCCTTGAATTGCCATTTGTTCCCCATGCGGGAAACCGATCCAATGGTGCTGTTGCGACTGTCTGTATAGATAATGTCGCTTCCCCGCTGTTTCGCCCAGCCAAAGACTTTACCATTGGCACGACATTCGATGTCACTGCCAAGCTGCCGGCATTCATAGCGAACGTCACCACCATCCATTCTCAAAGACCATGCCGATGCCGAAGAGGCGGAAATCACCATCAACGCAAGTGAGAGCAAAAGCGTTTTCATAAGTTTTTCGGCGCGGAGCCTCAGGGGAAGGCCTGAGGAGGAAGCGCCGCCTCCATGTTATGATGAAACAAAACAAATAGCTGTCTGCTTTTTGCCGCAGACTGCGTCCTTGAGTCCCAGAACTCCTCCCCATAAACCGTTGGTAAGCAAAACGTTCCACGTTTTCTAAGATCTGCGCGATTGGAGAGCTGCGTTTTTTGTGTTTGCAGGAAGCATTGGCAACGACCATATCACCTGTTACAACGTGCATCTGCTTTTCATTGCGGTGATACGTTGTTGAAATCCGTAGGCAGCAGGATGTGTGTGAACGTCATAGCCGATGCGTGACGGTTGTTTTTCAGCGCATGCCGAGGCCCGGCAAACAGCGTTTTGCGTGCTACCGTTTGCCTGGGTAGCAGACAACGCAAATGTCCTCGCGTTGAATGCGCGGGTCGACACATTGTACGTAGTGAATGGAGGAGGGATCCCGAAGGGTGATCAGGCGCATGCCGGGAAAGTTTGTGCCACCTGGCAGTGGAAAATCACAGCGCCATTGAAAGGCCTTGACGTGGGCAAAACGCGTGTCTGCCCAAAGGACGTTGAGCAGTTCAGGGTGACTGCCAAGGAGGCCTGCGAGATTGTCACGTTCAAGGGGCATGCCCAGAATCGTCTGCACAAGCGAGCGGACAAACTGACTTGTGGAGGTGTCGAGGGCCACCATCTTTTTCTGAGCAAGCTCTTCCGGAGATTGGGGATGGGGCTGCAGGTCGCCACCCTCAGCATAGAGGGTGAAGAAGCGCAGGGACTGATGGGCCTTGAGCAGGGTTTTATGGATACAGGCGATAAAGGGGGCATCGCTGCCGAAAAAACCGGTGAACCGGCCAGGCACGCCACGAGGTGCCAGCAAGTCGATGGAATGAACTTCCTGGGGATCATCGGGGCTGTTGATGATCTGCAGACTGCGAAAGCGCGTCAGCCCTTTGCGTGGAGGATTGCGTCCCGGCTCCATACAGCATCTCGTACAACTTCAGAAAGATTGACAAAACCCAGGCATTTGGCCTCTTCATTGAGCACACGCAGGTAGTACGTAAGCCCTTCGTTTTCCCCAAAGAGATCAAAAAGCAGGTTGAGCACATAGGCGAGACGCTCTGATTTGCGTCGTGGGCGCTGCTTAACGACCTGCCAGTGGGAAATGCTGCCCTGGCGGACAAGCATGAGCACGCAGCAACGCCAGGGAGAGGCCTGCAAAAGCGAAATGCAGTCCTTGAGCCAGTCCTCGCTGTTTTTGGGCAGAACATAGGTGAGCACTGTATTTTCAAGGCGCTGAAAGACTTCAACAACGGAAGGCATGACGGGAAACAGTCGGATCTGCGGAAGCCCGCTCATCAGCCGGCAGAGAATTCTGTGTTCCAGTTTTTTCTGGGTATTGCTGTGGGTCTGGGTGATCATCCAGCGGGATTCAAGCTCATTCCACCCCTGCTTGAAGCGCATGGTACGGATGTGATCAGCCAGTGACATCTCACAGGGCAGCTCCTCAACCCGCAATGGTGTGAGCAGGGGGCTTTCCAGACCAAAAAGCCACCAGGAAAGGGAAATTCCCGCATGGTAGAGCCTGGCAAAGGCGGCAAATTTCACGCTTTGGGTCTCACGAGCTCTGGGGGGGACAAGCATCTCTGTGCAGAGTTTGGGCAGGAGATCTGCGCTTTGCATGCCGTAGAGCTTGATACAAAGCTCAAGGATTTTGGGATAGCGAATCCTGATGGCCTCGTTGTAGAGCATATCCTGCTCCTGACGAGTGATCAGGCAGAAGTCGGCGGGCAATGGCGCAACATTGTCTTCCAGCTTGAGCAGGGCTTCGGGCCTGAGCATCTGCTCACAGCAGGCTGCAAGCAGGGCAGAAAGTCTGGTCTGAGGCAAAACATGGGCATTGCCATGCTGTTTTCGCAAACTTTGCGCGTCCGGAGCTGATATGGGTTGTTTGGACATGGCAGACATTTCCGTGGGCTTTGGGAGTGGCAGGCCTTGGCAGAAAACCTTGGGAAAAACTACTCAGAAACGCCTGGAATGGCAAGGTGTTTGCTTTTTTGGCCGGGGTTTACGGGGCAGATGCTATCCAAAGTGCTAGGGTTCACGTTTTTTAGCAGTTGTGCTATACTTGAGCTGCCATGTGCGGACAATAAGCCCATCCGGGACTTTGACCGTTTGGCAAGGACTCCTCAAGGACGGAACAATTATGCCCGAAAAAACACAGCTCTATGATACCCGCCACTATTCTCTGCTTAAGCTGTTTGCCATCCTCTGTATTGTCGTCAACCACAGCATTCGCTACGGGTGGCCGCCGTTTAAGATCCTGACCAATGATTTTCAGGTGCCACTGCTCTTCTTTGCCTCAGGCTTTGTCTTTTCCTTCTGCCTCTACGATCTGCACAAATACCAATCCATCGGCGAACTCGCCGCCAAGAAGATCCGGCGCCTGCTTCTGCCCTATGCGGGCGTGCTGGTACTCTGGTTTTTACCGCTCTTTTGTCTTTCCGGTGACGTGCGCTATGAGGGCCGCAATCCGCTTACCATTCTGCTTACGGAATATCCCTTTGGCGTCAATGCCGATGCCCTCTGGTTTCTCATGGCACTCTTCACAACCTATATCGTGGCCTTTGTCGGACGCGAGGCCTGCCGCTATGCCAAGATTTACGCAAGTCCCAAAGTCTGCGCCATCATTTTTCTTGCCCTTGTGGCTGTACACCAGGCAGCCCAACTCTTTCCCACACAATTTCACCTTGACCGTTCAGCGCTTTACGGCGTGCACTTTTTTGCCGGCTATCTTCTCAATATGGGCAAGTATGCCGTCTGCGCACGCTTGCAGGGCCGCTGTGTCCTGCCGTGGCTTGTGCTTGGGGTTGCTGTCATCTATGTGCTTGATGCCTGCTGCGGTTTTCTGGCAGGCGATGACATAAGCGGCTATCCCAAGGCCGGCCTTTTCCTGCTGCAACTGCTCGAGCTCGTCAAGCAGTTCGGTCTCATTGCCATTTTTGTGCTCTGTGCACGCAAGCTCGTTCGTGACTGCCCTGTCATCAGCCAGAGTTCACTTGTCAGATACCTCGATAGCAGAAGCTTTGATATCTATCTCTATCACTGGCCGGTACTTCTCATCCTGCTTGCCTGGCTGCCCATCGCTGATCCCTTGGAGAAGGCCATGGTTGCCGGCACAGGCTGTTTTGTGAGTGCGCTTGTGGTGGGTGAAGTTGTTCGCAGCATCAAGCAGCGCTTTGGGGCAGGTCGCTAGCGTTTTTTTGCCGTGCCTGATGGGATTTCCTGGAAAATCTGTTGTTCTCCCAGAGGTGAGACGGCTCTTTGTAGCTAATCAAGGAATATCATGTAGGCAGCGTTTCCTCCCGATCCTTCATGACGGGGTTTTCACGCTGAAGAGCTGATGGTGAGCCAAATGCAGAATATTGTTTTTCTTGTGGTGGCGGTTGCCGTAGCTGTGACGCTGACTGTGGCCTTTTTGAAGTTCAGACACAGGCAGCAGGAGCTGCAGAAAAGGCAGTCTGTACTGCGCAAGATGCTTGAGGACGCGCAGATGCAGAACAATGTCTTTGAAGTCAATCTCCACAATAAAGATATCCATTATCACACCATTTCCTGCTTTTTGGGCAGAATTGGGACAAATACCCTTGAATTGGAAGCTTTGAGCCTTTTGCCGCCGGATCTCTGCAATCAGGGCGTGGAGGTTTTTTATCGCATTATTTCCAAGGAAGGCGTGGCCATTCACAAATTTCACTCCGTGATCAGGGAACTGCGTAATCAGTCACGGCGCTCCACGCTTATCGTTGATTTTCCCGCGGAAATTGGTTCCGGTGAACGCCGTCTCTTTCATCGCATTGAGCCGCCCAAGGACAGGGTACGGGTCATCGCACTGTGGCCTCTTGCCGATGATCAGCCTTTGCCGCGGGAAACCGGAGATTTTGGGTCACCGCTTTTGCAGTATCGCTATGGTTCAGATCAGGAAACCATTCTTGTCTCAGATGTGTCGGCATCGGGCATGGCCGTGCAGATTTTCCTGAACGCGCTTGCGCAGACGCAGCATGAATTCAAAAAAAATAGCCAGGTTGCGGTTCTGCTTGTCTATTTCCATGCCGCGGACAGACCGCTGATCGTCTATTGGAGCAGCTGCAAAATCTGCAATATCAGGGCCTTGGAAGGACCAAATCCTTCCCTTATTCTCGGTATGGAATTCACCAACTGGGCCTTGATGGAACGAGGAAAGTCGGAAATTCAATGGCTTGCGACCAAGGAGTCAGCCGGTGTTTCTCCCATGTCACAATGGGTCATGCAGATGGATCGGGATCAGATGCATCTCAAATAGCTTTGGGGCATGGCTTTTGTGATGCGGCGATGGGGCAAGAGCGCGCAAAGCGGTGTGTCGATCGAGGCAAAGGTGACACGCCTACGGCATGCCTGGGTCTGCCGTCCGCCTGTTGCTGCTTCAGTTAAGGCTTTGCCAAAAAGACTGCTTTCTCAGCAAAAATCGAGAAGAGACATGGCCTGCTCAGGGATTTCGCGAGCAGGCTTTTTCTTTTTCACAGGATGGGGTTTGGAAAGAGAATCTTGCGGCGCAAGAGGCTGCGGAGAGGAATTTGGCGTGCTTTCCGTTGCCTGCTTGTGACAAGGGGCAGAGGCGTTTTGCTGCAGATTGGTGTTGCTTGTCCTTTGAGGAGTTTGAGCTTCTGCTGGCAGAGGAGCGGCTGCATCCTCATTTTGCTCTGCAAGGTGTGATGCTTTAGGCAGGTCACAAGCTGCCTCAGATGCGGCAGGTTGCTGCGCTGAGCGTTCTTCCAGGCTCTCTAAAGCCTCTTCAGGTTCTTCTTGAGCTTGTGCAAGATACGGATTGCGGCCAAAGCGAAACGGCCAGAGTGCGCACTGATTCATGACGCATTCTTTGACCTCGAGGGTGCTGCCACCGCTACAGTCCAAACATTTACGCCGAATGGCCCTGAGCGGGTTTTTACTCGGACGCTTGCCAGACGTATCTGTTGCCGGAAGAGGGACTGTGGGTGTTGCTTTGACCGATGCACACATGAAAGTTCCTTTGGGGAAAGGTGCCACGCCGCTTGGGCAAATCCGCTCAAAAAAGAAAGCTCTCATGGGTTTGCCCAGGAGAAGCCAACGTCATGTGACAGCCTCATCGCGCTTTGTGGCCAAAACAGTCCTGTGAGGATGTCACAATCCCTAGTGTGAAGCAGAAAGACCAAAAAGGCAAGGTCTTTTCAGCGCGCTGTTTATGACGGCGGATGGATCCTCGGACATTGACTTGATGTATCAAATTTATTAGAAGTGGCGAGGGAGGCGCCATGGAACACGTTCAACAAGAGCCAGTTGGCTGTATCGTCTACGATGATGCGGCATGTATGGACTCCGGTTGGTATGCCAGGGATGAGGAGATGGCTGTGCGCAAGCTTGCGGGCCGAGAACTTCCTCATTGTGCGCTTTGGCTGAGCAATATGAGCTATGAGCTTGGCGAAAGTCTGGTTTTGCCGGAGAATATCACAACGGAAGGGTATTTGCGTGAACCGCTGACCGTCTTTGCCCAGCGTCAGCACATCAGCGATAGCCGGGTCCTTGCCCAGTGCGGAGCGCGCTTCCTTTCACGTGTGCTTCGACTTGGCAGGTGTTTTTTGGGGCTTGCGTCGTTTGTGCCCGCGAGATCCCTGCGTTGCGGCATACAGAATGCGCTTGGCAAAAGCGAGATGCTTGTGGATGCCGCTTTGGCCAAGATCATCCAGGAAGCCACGGTCACCTATACGGGCTGTCAGGTATTCGGCAAGCGTGAAAAAGGGCGTGAGAGGCTCACTCTTATCGCAGAGCCCAGGCAGCATTGCCTCGAGATCCTTGAGCAGACACTGCCCTATGGCCGTTTGCGTCCTCTGCAGGCGTCCCAAATGCCTAACGAAGATGCCACGCGCGCAGATCTTGAGGCCTTTGTGCACAGTCTCAAAGAGCAGCCTGGTTTTTTTCAGATCAGCTGTTTTGACATTGATGAACCCTGGAAGCATCTTCTGACCTTTGGCCTGGATCGGGGCGTGCGTCTTGGGCGAGGCCGGCGCATCTGGGTCAGCTGGCCTGAGATGTCCTTTCTCGTCACTAGGGCAGAGCTCTGTCTTCATGCGGCCCTGGTTCCCGCCTCATCGAAGAGACTGCTTTGGCCAAAGGCGCTTGCCGAGTTTTTTCCAAGCGCCAGTATGCTTTCCCCAAGCTGCGGCATCTTTTTCGAAAACGTCTGGAATGCGCTTGCCCTGCAAGCACGTCCGAAAGCCGCCTTTTCGGGCACACTTGTGGCTGTGAATGCCTGCACACCCTTTTTTCGGGCCATGGACCGAATACTCCTGTGCAAACAGGCTTTGGCTCTTCAGGCAAATGGCCTGAGCGTTTTAGGCTATGCCAATGGTCGCATCCATGTTGAGGCGTGTGCACCTGAGACCATGTTTGCAGCCGCTCTGAAAGCCGGCTGCATTCCCTCCTATCTTGCGCTTCCGGATACCGTAACGCTTTCTGAAACCTCTCCCTATGCCCTGCACGCCCTGTGGTCTGCCCAGGGCAGTCTCACAAAGCTCCTCAAGGCAGATTGGCTCATTGTGCAGAACATTGTCGCTCATGGCGTTCACACCAAGCAGGCTTCAGCCATGGAGGCCTAAGTGAAGAACGACACAGGCACGACGGCCGGGGCTTTGCCCCTCTTTGGGCTTGACGGGGTGGTTGTGGGCATTCAGCACTACGCAAGCCTTTGCCGCAAGCTTTGGCGACTGAGTTTTTGTCTGCTTTTGGCACTTCTCCTTGCTCTTACAGGTCTTCTCTGGCTTGCGCTGCGTGAGGAGCCGCCCGTGTATTTCGGGGTCAATCAGCAGATGCAGATCATGCCCATGTATCCTTTGAGTGAACCCCTTTATACCGATGCCGCGCTCACCTCTTGGGCTGCCCAGACAGCTGTGACCATCTTTAATCTCGATTTTCTGCACTGGCGGGAGCAGCTTGCCGCAAGCCGCAGCCTTTTCACCAAACAGGCCTATCTTGGTTTTCGACGTTCCCTTAAGGATGAGGGCCATCTGCGCATTCTCTCGCAGTATCGGGCTCTCATGCATGGCATCATCTCCGGTATGCCCGTCATTGTGGCCAAGGGGATGCTGGACCATCGTCTGACCTGGGAAGTCGAAGTGCCGTTTCAGCTGGCCTATGAGACCTCAGAGCGTGTGCTCTCACGCCAGTCTTTTCTCATCATCATGCGCATTCAGCGCGTATCAACGGCTGAATACGTCAAGGGCATTGCCATTTCTCAGCTCATTGTGGCGGAGCGCAGGATGGACGGCTAAGGCAAAGGGGCCTTTGCTTTGGCCCTGACGCATGTTTGACCTATCAGTCAAAAGGATTGCCATGGAGGCGATGTTTTCCTGGCTGCAGAGCGCAGCCTTTGCCCTCAGATCCGCCCTGGGTTATACCGCCCATGCCTATACGAGACTCTACAGTGATGATGTGGATGGAGTTTTGGTCTGTGACGACGCCTCCCTTGTTTCCCTTTTGCGTCTGGAAGGCAGTCTTCAGCTCCTGGGGGAGGCGGAATTTGCTGACCTTGTGCGGCATCTGAATACGGTGCTTGCGGTGCCCCTTGGCAAGTCCTGTCATAGTCTGCAGATTGTGTTCAACTATGATCCGCGAGCCAGCCAGCAGGAGCTGTCTTCTAGCTTTCAGGCCATGCAGCGCAGCGCGAGCCATTTGCATCTGGATTTACAGGCAGTTCTCAACGACTGGGAAGAGAAAATCACAAGCTTCACAGCGAGAGAGGACGTCTACCTGGCTTTCTGGACAAGACCCTGGGCGCTTGGCCGGGCGCAGCGGCAAAGGCAGCGAGGCAAACTTGCCGGCCACAGGCTTTGTGCGGAAAGCAGCCTTCAGAGCAAACCTTGTGTGCTTGCGGCCCTCAGAGATAGCCATATCTCTCAGGTCAGAAAGCTTGTGGAATGCCTGGCAGAAAAACAGATGCTTGTGCGTCTGCGTTCGTCAGCGCAGGCGGTAGCTGATATTCGCAGGCTTCTCTGCCCCCATCTTACACCTTCCACCTGGCGGCCAAGGCTTGCGCGAGATAACGCCTGGCTTGGCAAAAAGGAGGCTTTCAGTCATCCCTCGGACCTCTCCCATCTGCTTATACCAACTCTTGCCCGCCAGATCTGGCCCTGTGATGTGCAGCTTGTGGCCAGCCGCTACGTGCGTGTGGACCATCGCATCTATGCGCCTTTTGTGCTTTCGCTGCCGCCGCAGAGCCTTCTCCCCTTTAATCGCCTATTTCAGAGTCTGAAAGGCGAGATTCCCTGGCGGGCAAGTTTCCTGCTTACAGGCGATGGTCTTGGCCGCACAGGATGGAAAAAACTGGCAGGCCAGGTGCTCTCCTTTGCCAGCCACAGCAATCGTATGTACAGCCAGGCCTATCAGGAGCTCGAAGCGGCGAGTCTTGGCGGCACGTGCATTGTGGGCTTTTCAGCAACGTTTTGCACTTGGGTTGAGGACTGGCGAGAGGCGGGGAACGTGGAAGCGCTTGCAAGAAACTCAGCCCATGTGCAGAGTATGGTGCAGGCCTGGGGAAGTTGTGAGACACAGGATACGACAGGTGATGCGCTGCTTGGGCTCTCAGCCACAGTGCCCTGTCTTATGCCCACACAACCTGCGCCCAGGTCTCTTGCACCGCTTCCCCAGGCCATTGCCCTCTTGCCTGTGACGCGCACGGCATCTCCCTGGCAGACAGGTGATCTGCCCTTACGCACACCTGATGGCAAATACGTGCCTGTCGGCCTTTTTCACTCCCTGCAGGCCTCCTGGAATGAGGTGGTCTTTGCCGGTATGGGCGCCGGCAAATCCTTTTTTCTGAATACCCTCAACTTCTTCTATCTTTTGCGCTCAGGCCAAAGTCTCCCCTGGCTGACGGTCATCGATATTGGTCCGTCCTGCGCAGGCGTCGTCAATCTTCTGCGTTGGGCTCTGCCCAGAGAAGAACGGCATCTGGCCGTCTTTGCCCAGCTTAAAAATCTCGCCAGCCACGCCATCAATCCCTTTGATACCCCCTTGGGTTGTCCCTATCCCCTGCGCAATCACCAGGAATTTTTGAATAACCTCTTAAGCCTGCTCTGCACCCCCCTTGATAAGACAGCTCCTGCCGACGGCATAAGCTCCCTTTTGCGTGAGGCCTGTGATCAGCTCTACAGATCTCTTGCCCCAGACGGGCCAAATCCGCGCCGTTTTGATCCCTATCTCCTGCCAGATCTCACCCAAAAGCTTGTGGACGAAGGCTTTCCTTTTGACAGCCAGACCACATGGTGGGAGATTGTTGAAAGGTTTTTTGCGTTAGGGGACATAGAACTTGCGCAATGTGCCCAGCGTCAGGCCATGCCGCTTATGGCCGATCTTGCCCAGGCTGTCACCTGGCACAATGTGGCGGAAAACTATCAAAGCATTCAGGTTGGCAGTGGTGGGGAACGTGTGCCTGAGGCCTGCTCGCGATATCTCATCAGTGCCCTGAAGGAATACCCTGTGCTCTCCCATCCCACACGTTTTTCGCTGGGAAGCGCCCGCGTCATTGGTCTTGATCTGTCCCTTGTGACTCCGAGAGGCGGACCGCAGGCGCAGCGTCAGTCGGGCATCATGTATATGCTGGCACGCTTTGTGGGGGCAGGGCATTTCTTCATAAGCTGCGATGATCTGCAGGAGGTGCCACAGCGCTTTCGCAGCTATCACAGACCGCGTTTTGAGAGCCTGCAGGCCGATCCCAAACGACTCTGCTATGATGAATTCCACCGTGCCTCCTGTCAGGATATGCAAAATCCGCTCTCCCGTCAGATTATCAGTGATCTGACCACAGCCACACGGGAATCGCGCAAACGCAATCTCTCCATAGGTCTCTACAGTCAGCGCCTCACGGATTTTCCCAAAGAGCTTGTGAGTATGGCGACAGCTATTTATGCCCTTGGCTGTGGCAATGCCGAGGAAGCAGAGGCCATAGCCGAGCGCTTTGGCTATAACCGGGCAGCCTATGAGGCTCTCAGAAGCATTGGGAGACCGAGTGCGGCAGGCGCTGACTGCATAGCGCTTTACCGGACAGCCCTTGGTGAAAGCATTCTGCATCTGACCAATTGTGCCGGCGCCTATGCGCGCTGGGCGTTTTCAACCACAGCCGAGGATATGCGCCTGCGCAATCGCCTCTACGATGCGGTGGGTTTGCCAAAGGCCCTTGCGTGTCTGGCACGTGTCTATCCTGAGGGCTCGGTTAAGGAGGAAATTGAGCGGAGAAAGGCTTTGGCAGAAGAAAAAGGAGAGGGAGCAGGAAAGCGATCGGGAACGCTCAAGCGCGAGGAAGAGGGGGATATCGCTGAAGCGCTTTTTCATGAGCTTCTGGCAAAGCTCTGACGGGAAGGATGAACCGTTCACGAGGTCCTTGCGACGGTATATGCAGGCTAGCTGGGTTTGCAATGTTGACTGGCACAAGGTGCAGTCAAAGATCTAGGGTAAGCGTCCCACGGGGGTGCTTACGTTCTACCTTCCGTTCCTAACTATATCTGGCCATAAAAAAACTCCCGTTTTTTACCGGGAGGTGCGCATAGAAAAATGACCCTTGGGAAGGAGGGTGGTGGAACGTTTACCTTGAAACCTCTTGCCCAGGGGCACTCATGAATGGCGATCAGTAACGGTAAGTCTGGATTTGGAGTGCAATTAGCACTACACTCCGAGGATCTGTCACCCTGACAGAAATCATTGTGGCTACAGGAGTGAGCTTTCCGTTCAAATTCGATGAGAACTGCGTTCAAGTGTGATGAGAATCGCGTTCAAGTTGACAAGAATAATCAATATGGAAAGTAGCGGCCTTTCTCTGATTGCCGAGGACTAAATACGCTGTGTAGGTACGTGAAGAAGCGGAAAGAAAGTGCTGCACTTGTATAGGCAAAAGCATTACCGATTCCTAGGACAAAAATACTGTTTCAGTATTGACATATTGTGTAATTACCTTTAAAAGTGCCATAACATGTGGGATATTTTGAAGGGTAATGGGCAGATGATCACGAAGGAAGGTAAATTGCTTGAGACCGACGAGGACAATATGAATGAGCTTGAGGCACGGGCGAAGAAATTTTTCGAGAAGTTGAAGATTTTTGAGGCGCTTGAGATGGTTTAACACAATTTAAATGCTACTCTGAAAGTGTACCAAAATTAAGGCGAACGCTTGCTTGCCCCCCTGCCGGCGATCTGCGCTTACAACAAAGTATACCACTTTGGCAAAACGCTCACTCGAAAGTGAGCCACTGTTGTTACTATCTCCGAGCGAAGAAAACTACCCGGGGCTTCCATACGTGTCATCCCCCTTCAAGACAGGCGTCTCAACGTCACCTGGGCCTTGTGCTCAGGTGCCTGTGAACTGTAACAAGGTCCATGTTTAACGGAAAAAACGGTCTTGACGACCAAGCTATCCTGACATAAAAAGAAAGGGCGGTGCACGAACACCGCCCAAAGGTGGGGCTACTCGTCCTGCCTAATGTAGGTCAGTTTTTCACCCCTGAGGAATGGCTTATATCCCTCAGGGGTTACTTGTTAGTACAGACGTACTAAGACAAGACCCGCAAGCAGGCTTGCTGTAAAACCAACAAGCAAGTCGCGAAGGATTTTCGCCATAGGCATCACCTCCTTTGCAGGAGGGTAGCCCCACAGATCTTGTATCAGTAGCTACGTTGGATGGCAATAAGTCCCGTTGACAGCGAGAGTGTCTGTGCTAAAAAGAAAATTCGGCGTGTCACCACCGCCCTGGGAGCAACTCTCCCCATTATGAATTTTGCCCTGTGAGAGTGGCAGAGAATCCAGCTCTCACAGGGCTTTTATTATTTTTGATACACCCTAAGAAAGCAGTGGGAAGGTCAGCTTTCCTAGGGTGTTTTTTTGTGCTTTGCTAGGGCTACGTAGGCAGCTTACACCTTGCTCTCCGTCTACTTATACCCTGAAAGTTGTATAATAGTCACTAAAATCCGTTTATTCATTTTTGGGCAGCGTAACTCCTAGTTTTTCAAGGAAAAGTCTGTCTCGTAAAAGCACTTCTGGATTCCATCTTTTTTTCTTAATTTCGCTTGATATTTCTATGCTTTCTATAGTATCAAACCATTGCAGCTGAAGATATATTGGCGTATTTTCAAGCCATGACCTTAATTTAAGTTCTCTATTTAAAATAACTTTTTTATCATGACTGTTATCACCATTTTCAACGCCAAGCGTTCTCTTTATTTCATCAATTTTATTGTGTAAATATTCATAGTAGCAAAGAGATACAAATTGAACAAATAGCCTACCTCTCAATGTAAACGAATCCCATACTCTTGGACGTCTATCGTCTACAATATTTTTTTCATATTTGAAAAAACTTTCAATTTTATTTCTTTTTCTATATTTTTTTAAACAATCAAATGTAGATTTTTCTTTATTTGAAATAAGGGCAAAGAAGCCTGCGTATTTATAAGCTTCTTTACATTGCTCTTTTTTGAATGAAACATTTATAGCACTGTCTGTTTCTATTATATTTAAATATTTGTTTACTTTTTTCTGCATATTTGCATCTAAGTCATCTATAGTAACTTCCCGTTTTTCTATCCGCTCCTTTAGATCATACATCTCTAAGTCAAATTGCATTCTTTCTTCTGCTTGTCTTTGTGCAGAAAAATATAAATGTAAATAAATTTCTTTTTTAAATTTTTTTTCACTGTTTATCTCATTATCAGATATATTATATTTATTTCTTGTAAAAATATGCATTAATTTTACTGTTACGCCATGGATACTAGCATCAAACGGGCATAATGTTTCTATAGAATTTAATTCATCAAAATTTTCAACAATTTCATATTTTACCCATTTAATATTTGTTTTTATTAATGTAATAAAATTAAAACCATTAAAAAGTAACTCGGCTATATTAGATATAGAATAATACCCATTATCTGTAACTATCTCTGCAGTTTCAATTCCTAATACTGATAGTTCATTTAACGCATTTTTTATGCAAACTACGTCCGGAATATTTCCAGGTTGTTTTGAAAAGGCTATAGGAAGCATATTGTCTATGGAATATAGCGTTAAAATTTTTATAGTTTTTAAGCCATCTCCATCTTTATTATAACCATACACTGCGTCTTTTTGGTTTTGTGAATACGTAGAAATTGTCGTAGAATCGTATGCAATTACTGAATTGCTGCCAATTTTAGAGCACCTTAATCTGAAAAAATTTTGCTGAAAAGTCTCGTCATATCCGATTTTTTTAAATAATTCATGATACACACTTTCTGTAAATCCTGACTCGTAAGGCATCTTATGCGTAAGTTGCCAGGTCGTTATCCCCGGTGCGCTTTGACCATTCGTTGCAAGAAAATACCGTGCTAAAGATATAGTTTTTTGGGCCGTTCCAAGTTCAGTTGAACCGTAAATAGCTGAATCAATTGATGATTCAAAGCCAACATGCTCTAGTATTTCCATCATCCCTACGCACGATCTCTTTGCAGCTATTTTCGTTCCGGTTTTTTCTGCT
>JAFXOX010000077.1 GCA_017528345.1 Desulfovibrio sp. | reverse complement strand
GCCAGTTCAGCGCGTGGACATATGGGATCGACTGTAACCCTACCGCTAATTGAAGTGGTCTTTGAACACGAAAAGGCTTTCAGCTATTGAGGGAGGGGCAGTTACCCTCCCTTTTTCTGCGTATACACGTGAGCGGTTACGCTCAACCTTAGCAATAGCGCATAACTCACGTTGTAGCTGGCATACACGTCGCTTGAGAGCCGCAAACTCAGAACATTCTTTCGAAGCGTTGGGAAGCATTTGAAAATCTGCCAATGAAGACACCTGCGTGGGAGGCTTTGTACTGTTCCCTCTATAAATATAAAATCCTATAAAAACTTGACAAATCCCTTTTTCAGATATCTTCTGTATTGGAGGGTATATGAAAAACCGATTTTATTCACTGCGTGAATTTCGACAAATTTTAGGAGTTACTGCACAAACCGTTCGTAATTGTGTGATTCTTCAGGGAAACTCAAGCCGCACCATTTAGGACCAAATGGATATCGTTATTATTCTGAAAATCAACTTCAAGAACTTATTTCAAATAATCGAATCGAAAAAACAGTCGTTGGATACTGTCGAGTTTCTAGCAAAAAACAAAAAGACGATTTACATCGTCAAATTGAAGCTGTTAAGACTTATATTTCAAAATATTATGAAAAATTTGAAATTATTCAAGATATCGGATCAGGAATAAATTATAATAAACCAGGATTAAAAAATTACTGCAATTAATTAACGATAAAAAAATTTCAAAAATTATAATTTATCATAAAGATCGTTTGTTGCGTTTTAGATTCGAACTCATAAAAAATATTGCTGACATGCATGGCGTTCAAATAGAAATTATTGATAGTAAAGAAAAAAGCAATGAACAAGAACTAGTAGAAGATATGATTCAAATTATAACTGTGTTCAGTTGTCGTTTACACGGAAAAAGGGCAAATCAAACAAAAAAAGTCACAAGAGGACTTCGATAGGCTTTTGCCAACGCTTGTCATTGAGCGAAGCTTGGTTTTTCCTCGCCATGTTCCCATGCAAGGAGACGATCTTCAGCTGTACGAGGCAATGCCACGTTCTTGCTTTGTCTTGCAGGCAAAATGTTCGCCCGTTTACCAATATCTTCCAGACTTAGGCCGCCGTCATACGAGCCCAAATCAGCATGGATGGAGTGATAGTATGGCTTGTTGCCCAGGGCACCCATACATACGATATTTTCCATTTGAAGAAGAATATGAGCCTGGTTTTTGCTTGCACATTCTTCTGGGAACTAAAGCTTCGAAAGCAAGCCAAGAGCTCTCCCCAGGTCTCACACTCTTACCACAGGCTTGCTCCTGACGCTGTGCACAAAAGCTCCAAAACATTGGTCAATGTATTGATATTGTGACGTTTCTCTCAAACAGGATAGGTAACTATGGCAAACGAAAAGCATGTTTTGTCTTCGATACGAGGTTGGCTTCTCTCCTGCTATGGCAAGTCTCCGCTCTGTGTGGCAACACTTATGGGGATACTGGCTTTTGTGCTGCCCCCCAAGGTCTTTGCCAGGGATATTACGCCAAACGAAGCGGCTTCGCTCATCAAGGATACCAATACCAGGTTATGTGTTGTGGATGTGAGAACCCCGAAGGAATACCAGGAAGGCCATATTCCTTACGCCATCAACCGTAATGTTTTGGACGCGAACTTTCCCCAGATGTTACAGGCTCTTGACAAGAGCGCGCCAACGCTTGTCTATTGTCGTTCCGGTCGTCGTTCCAAGCTTGCCGTGACAATGATGGAGCAAATGGGCTTTAGCCATATTCTGCATATGAAGGACGGCTGGATTGCCTGGGAAAAAGCGCAATTGCCCATTAATCACAACGAGCATTGAAGGGGACATCATCAAGGCCTCTGTGGGAAGCTTCCTGAGATACGATGCGCCGTAAAACCTGCAGTCTTTCTGAACGGGGTTTTACGGCGCACTGTAGAACTCTTCTTGGCAAGAAGGCCTCAAAACAGGTGGACCTTTTTGGGAAAGGCCTTATAGCACTGGCAAAGCCAAGAGCCGTATCTGGATTGCTTGCTTACACGGCTCCCCACTCCCTACCTTACTTGAGCAGTTTGACCGTAAACATTTCCGGCTGAATTGTTCTAGTATAGGTAATGTCTGGAAGGCCCAGGAGCATGATATAGCAGAGGGTATAGTTTGCTGGAATTTCAAGAAGCCTGTGGACCTCGGGATATTCATTGGCAACCATGACAGCCATATCACACCATAATGTTCCAAGGCCAAGACTTTGCGCATAGAGCTCAATATAGGAGAGCGCAATGATGGGATCAGCGTTTTCACAACCTGGAATGGTTTTGGCAAGATCAATGGATACCGCAACCAAGGAGGGGGCTCCGCGGTAGACGATATCATCGCCTGTCTTACACGCCTGTCGTGCGTTGACGCTCACGCGCGATGAGCTCTTCTTGGCAAGAATGGTTTCATAGGTGGTTTTGCGAATGGCTTCCATTTTTTCTTTGCTGGTGACTAGGGAAAAATGGAGGTTATCGGCATTGCCGCCTGTGGGGATATAGGGCAGCATAGCGGTAAGCTTGGCGACTTTATCCGCTGGCAGGCTTTCGTTTTTGTAGAAGCGAATACTTCTTCGGGATTGAATCAGCCGCAAGAGATCGTCGCTGTTGCCAAAGCCAACGGGGAACGACTTTTCAGGATCTTTGCCGCCAAAGGAAAGGGCACCTGTCGGGCAAACGGCCATACAATGCTGACAGGCAACACACTGTTGCGAGCCGCCAGAGGTATGCTGCGGAATCTCGTTGTCGTCAAACTCGATGATGCCAAGGACACAGTCTTGAATGCACATGCCGCAATGGACGCATTTACTGGCATCGACGGCTATTGTTTTTTGCATAGCTCCTCCCACGGAAATCTTTCGTTGCAAACATGCGGGCCCATCTAAGGTCGGTTGTGTTTGTGATCCCCCAATAAGGCTCTGCCTGGCACTTGCCTCACCTCTAGTAGGCAATGCCATGGGCATCAAAGACGGCCTTAAGCCGCCTTGCGTGCTCATTTTCTTCCTCAATGGTTGCTTCCACACATTTGGCAAGCTCAGGCTCACCGGCACTGCGCATTTCATCGGCCATTTTCTGCAATTTACTCTGCGCCGTAGCTTCAACTTTATAGAGCCTGACAGCCTGTTTCCAGAGCTCGTCGACAGTCTCCTTGCCTTTGCCAAGCATGGCGCCATACATGCCGCCGTGGACGGAGTCCTCACTGGCATTTTTGAGCATGGCTTCGGCAAGGTCATGGAGACCGTGTTCCCTCGCAAGATAGACGAGCACAAAATAGAGCTCACTGCCGTTAACTTCGGCATCCTGCATCTGTTTTATCGCACTTTCAAACTTGGAACGCTTTGCATAGTTATACATGGACATCATGATCTCCTTCATGGTTAGTGGTTTGGCTAGCTTCGGCAAAAGTGTGGGGAAAGCCGCAAAAATCTGGGAAAGCTGATATGCAGCCGGCAAAGGGCTTTTGCCAGATCTTCCGGAAAGCCTGTGCCTGAACGAACATGTTCTGCGCTCTTCACAACACTGAGAGAGGCTACCACAGACCGCAAGGCCAAAGTCGCTGAGGCTTTGCGGCAAAAAACACACGGGCAAAACGCTAAAGACAAAGGACCTCTGAAGCGCTCTTCTTTGGCAGCTTGCCCTGCGTGCAAAGCAGGGAGCGCAAAGCATGGCAAGAAGGCCAAGGTTACGTTTTGGCCTTCTTGCTGCCCTTGGGTTTCTCAGAGGGACCCAAAGCTTTGCCGAGAGGGAAAAGCCGCTGCAGGAAAAGCCTGCAAAAGCTCTCGAAAAAATAG
The DNA here is from genome assembly GCA_017528345.1 of Desulfovibrio sp. Taxonomy (GTDB): domain Bacteria; phylum Desulfobacterota; class Desulfovibrionia; order Desulfovibrionales; family Desulfovibrionaceae; genus Desulfovibrio. The sequence continues at coordinate 26,346 of JAFXOX010000077.1, read as the reverse complement.
CCCTTACACAGATCTAGGCTTTATTGAAGGCCGTCTTGGGTCTGCCACAGCGGGGGCATTTCCAGTCATCAGGGAGATCTTCAAAGCGGGTGCCAGCGGGAATACCGTGCTCAGGATCGCCTTTTTCCGGATCATAACAGAAGCTGCAGACAGAACAGACATATTTGCCTGTGGCCTCGTTGAAGGTGATATCCTTGGGCGGAATAACCTTGGGCGGCTCATTGAGATTGAGAACCCGTTTGGCTTCCAGGTTTTCGTAGCCCAAGGGCGTATGCGTTGAGCAGTAGACTGTCGGGTGTTCACTGACAAAGGTGCGCACCTGATTTAAGGTATCGCGGGCAGCGTCCTTATCCTCGAAGACCACGGAGAGTTTATTGGCGTAGAGCGCCTCATCCGAATAGGTCACATCTCCGTGCATCATATAAAAGAGGCCGCCGTCTTCCACGATTATGATGCTGTTGCCCTTGGTATGGCCTTTGGCCTCAATGAGATAGACGCCTTCAGCGATCTTTTCATGCGCCCGGAAATTGTAAAAAGGCCCGTCTTTGTAGCTCACGCGGACAATATTGTCGCTTTTGAAGTCCAGGGCGTCGGCCTCTTCAGGGGACATATAGATTTTGGCATTGGGGAAGCTGCGCAGTTCACCTGTATGATCCGCGTGCTTATGGGTCACAAGGATTTTACTGACCTGCTCAGGTGTATAGCCAAGATCAGCCAGGGCACTGACATAGTCCTTGATGCGTGTACCCAGATACACCTGGGTTTTCTCGTCGGGAACGGTGTCCGGGGTTTCTTTGGGCATGCCGGTGTCCACAAGGATGACTTCTCTCCCTGTATCAATGAGAAAATTCTGCAAAGAGGAGCGATACTTCACAGACGCATCAAATGGTTCCTGACCTTCTTCGCCGCCCATAATGAAGGGTTGTGTCAGAAAACCATTTTCGTAGAGTTTGACAGCTTTGATGATCATCGTGTCTCCTTATGGCAAAGCGTGGAACAATCTTGTGCAAAAAGCGCCTTCTCTCAGCGCCTGCGAGAAGGCGCCATAACCCCTACAGACTTTGGGCAAGTTTACGGATCTCGTTAAGCTTGGCCTCAGACTTATTCTCATCGCCTGCAGCTGTGATGATGCCGACATTTTCAATACCCATGTAGGCCGTCATATCATTGTAGGTGGCAATGGCTCCGGCATAGGGAGTCGGTGAGGCTGAGCTGAGCAGAAGCGCGGCTTTTTTGGCCTTGGGGGGCTTGCCGATACAGTACACACGCTGGATTGCAGCATGCATTTGCGCGGTCATGGTAAAATAATAGATGGGTGAGGCAAAGACCACCATATCGCAATCCTGATAGGCTGGGAGCACCTTATCCATATCGTCGTGCTGCGCACAGGAGCCATTCCCCTTGCCGTGACAGTATTCACAGGCTAGACAGCCGGCAATCTTCATTTTCCCCACCTGCAGCACTTCAACGGTGTGACCGGCTTCTTTGGCAGCTGTGGCAAAAGCTTCGACCATGGCTGACGTATTTTCCTTACGCGGACTTCCATTCAAAACGGTAATTTTCATGAGAGACTCTCTTTGTGTTATGGGTATTAATGGCGTGTGGGCAGTATGACATTCGTCTTGCGCGACACAGGCCAGAAATGACAAGTGTGCGAGCATTAGGCCGGATGAAACGAAGATTTTGGCCTTCGGCAGCGCGGACATTTCCAGTCGCTCGGGAGATCTTCAAAGCGGGTGCCTGCGGGGATACCATGTGCGGGATCTCCCTTTTCCGGATCATAGGTATAGCCGCAGACAGAGCAGACATATTTGCCGGTTGGCTTGCTAAAGGCTATGGGAGCCGGCGGAATAACTTTGGGCGGCTCATCGAGATTGACGACGCGCTTGGCTTCGAGATTTTCATAGCCAAGTGGGGTATGGGTTGAGCAGTAGACTGTGGGATTGTTCCGGATAAAGGTGCGCACCTGATTTAAGGTATCGCGGGCAGCATCCTTATCTTCATAAACCACAGAGAGCTTATTGGCGTAGAGCGCCTCATTGGAATAGGTCACATCCCCGTGCATCATGTAGAAAAGCCCGTCGCTTTCGGCAATGATGATGCTTGTGCCCTTGGTATGTCCCCTGGCCTTGATCAGAGAGACGCCCTCACAGATTTTTTCGTGGGCGGCAAAATTGTGGAAGGGGCCATCCTTGTAGGTCACGCGGACGATATTGTCCCCTTTGAGCCCCATGGCATCAGCATCCTCCGGGCCAATGTAGATTTTGGCGTGCGGGAAGCTGCGCAGCTCTCCTGTGTGATCCTGATGCTTGTGGGTGACAAGAATTTTTGTCACCTGCTCAGGCTTGTAGCCAAGCTTTTTGAGGGCTGAAACGTAATCGTTGATACGCTTGCCAAAGTAAATGGTTGCGCCTTCTGTCGGGGCAGCTTCAGGCGTTTCCTTGGGCATGCCCGTATCCACAAGAATGACTTCGCTGCCTGTGTCGATGAGAAAGTTTTGCAGTGAAGAACGGTAGAGCATGTTGGCATCGAACTTGTCCTCACCGTCTTCACCGCCCATGAGGAAGGGCTGGCGCATAAAGCCATTTTCATAGAGTTTGACAGCTTTCACGGTCAGGCTTGGGCCTTTTTTTGAAGAGGGCGTGCCTTCTCCCGCATACACAGATCCCGTTGGATGAACGGCAAAAGAAAGCGCAGCTGTGGCAGCTGTTGTCAAAAAGGTTCTTCGCTTCATAACATTTCCTTTGGCAGTCTTCGTTGAAACACACAATCGGGCATATGGTCCATACGCCTCACATTGCATGATCTCAGCATGTTCCCAAGCCTTTGCGCAAGGCGTTTCCCCTGGGAACATCGCATTTTTCGCCCATTTTTCCTGGGGCATGCTCGTTTTCTACACGCCTTTTGTGACGTCAATGTGACCTTTGCAGCTTTCATTGACTGCCGGAATCTCCACGATCATCTCTGTTCCACAACCAACCGTACTTTTGCAGACAATAGTTCCGCCCAAAAAGGTCACGACGCTATGCACAATGGATAAGCCAAGGCCGTGGCCCTGTTCCTTGTGGGATTCCTCACACTGGTAAAAGCGCTCCCAGATGTGCGGGATTTTCTCCTCAGAAATCCCCGGGCCTTCGTCGCGAATGCTGACATAGATAGCCGCATCTCGCATTTTCCCCGTGATGTGGAGGCTTGTGTGTGGCTTGGCATACTTTTGGGCATTGTCGATGAGGTTCAACCAGATCTGCTCCAGAAGATCCGGGTCACTGATAATACTCATGGGCTCAAGATCAATATCGAGCAAAAGCTCCTTGTCGGCGCATTTTTCCGATAACAGAATAAGGCAGCGGCGAATTTGTTCGTCGACACAAATGCGTTCATGGCGGCAGACAATATTCTGGGCATCGAGTCTGGAGAGCCGCAGAATATTTTCAGAAAGTCTTGCCAGACGCTGCACTTCCTTGTGTATCAGGGCAAGATAGCTTTGTTCATCCCGGGCATCGAGCCCGCCATCCAGGAGAATTTCGGTAAAGCCCTGAATCGAGGAGAGCGGGGTTTTGAACTCATGGGACACATTGGCGATAAACGCCTTTTGCATGCGCGCCATGCCTTCCAGTTCACGGCTCATGCCATTGAAATGCTCAATGAGCGAAACAGCTTCGGCGATGGCAATGCCCCGGTCGGGTACAGGCACCCGGACGGAAAAATCCCCGTTGGCAACTCTGGCTGCTGCGCGCGACACATCTTCTGCCGGACGAATATAGCGTCTGGCATCCCAGGCAAGGGCGATGCCTCCCAAAAGAAGCGTAAAGGCACTGCAGACGGTAAGGGCAAGGGCAAGATTCTGGGCAAGGCCTGTAAAGTGATCAAGGAAACAGACAAGCAGACTTGAGAGAAGACAGCTTCCCCCAAGTGTCAAAAGCGTCGAGAGGCTATAGTAGAGACGCAGTGGCAGGATAAGGGCGTGACGATGGCAACTCATGCTTTCTCATCCTCATTGAAAACGGCTTTGTAGCCCAGACCACGAACGGTCTGCAGCGAAAAGTCGGGATTATCCATAAATTTGCGGCGCAGCTTTTTGATGTGGGCATCCACATTGCGACTGTCAACGTCTGTGGCCATGCCCCAGATTTCGTCGATGAGTTCCTGGCGCGTAAAGATGTGATTGGGCTGATTTAAAAGCTTAAAAAGGAGATAGAATTCCTTGGGGGGCAAATAGATTTTTTGGGAACCTGTCTGCACGGAAAGCTCCGTATAGTCGAGGAGGGTTCCCCGGATATTCAGGCGTTTTTGGTTCACAAGCTCAGCCCGGCGCAAGAGCGCTTCCACACGCAAAAGAAGCTCGCGCAAATGAATGGGCTTGATCATGTAATCGTCGGTGCCTGCCCGAAAGGCGCGTTCCATATCCTCCATCTGTCCCTTGGCTGTGATGATCAAAATGGGTACATGGATATTGGCCTCACGCAGCGATTTGGTCAGTTCACAACCGTCCATATGCGGCATCATGACGTCGCTGATAATCAGGTCAATATGCTCCTGCTCAAGCAGGGCAAGCGCCTCAAGCCCGTCAAAGACGGGAATGGCACGGTACTTTGCCTGTGTGAGTTTGACGCAGATCATGCGGTTCAATGAGACATCATCTTCAGCAACCAGAATGGAAAACACGAAGCAGTCACCTCCTGACGAGGACTGACGGACAATCTACCCAAAAACTATGACCTGAATGTGACCTTGAAAAGACTTGGAGCCCTGCAAAAGGTGCTGAAAATGGCCAAAACCCGATTGTGAGCAAAAGGTTTTCTGTGCAAAGCTTAGCCAGGGACCATGAAGAAAGGCCCTCCGTAACAACGGAAGGCCTTGCATATCCTCAAAGCTTCTGCGCCAAAACCATCAGCCCCGGGACTGTGGCTTGCCAGAGAACGCTTTGCCTTGCGACGTGTTTTGGGTGAGCAAGAAGACGGGGAGACTAGCGCATCAGCTTATCGTAGTTGACCATTCTGCCGACGCTAAAGTGCAAAACCCATTCAGGATGGTCTTGAATGGGAATCCAGAATCCGTAGGCTTTGCCAAAGGGCCCGTCATAGGAGACGCCAATGGGCTGTTTGCTTTCAATGGATTTATTGCACAGACACCCCTTGTGATCTTCCGGTTTGCCAATGCTTGAGCACTTCATACCAGGTTTCAGGCCGACTTTTGCCGCCTCTTCATTGACCGCAATGATTTCCCGGCTTTTTTGGGTAATGGTCACAGGTTCCGGAAAATTTCCCCACATGGCGTGAAAGGCGCTGATAATTTCTTGCTCTGTCATGGTTTTCCCCTCACAAGAATTGAAACACAGTGTTTCTGGTAAACGAGCCTCTTGCCCACTTTGGCAAGCAGGGCTCATACATCCCTTGTCCCTGATTTTTTCCAGGGACCTTTCCCCTGTTAGCAAAAAAAGCGCAAAATGTCTTCTTGTGAAGAGCTTTTTCACGCTCTGCACATGCTATTTGTTGTCCTTGAGACGAAAGACACGCTTGGGCTGACCACAGACAGGGCAGATATATTCTTCACCTTCTGCGTCGAGATCGCCGACGTATTCATAGCCACAGCAGGCGCAAACATAGACCTTCTTATCCCCGTCGTCCAAAAGCTCCGGATGATATTTTTCCAGAAGTTTTTTGAGGAGAACGCCGTGATGGCCTTCCTGCTTGGCAAAAATGACCAACTCATCGGCTGCCTCAGAAAGTCCGGCATTGCGAAACTTTTCGGCAAACTCCATGACCTTCCCTTCGCCACTGCTTTCTGCCGCATAAAGACCGCGCAGCATGCCCCAGAAATCTTTGGGATATTTGCCAGCCAGGGTCGCATAGAAACCTGCGTGCTCAGCTTCCTGATTGCCGGCTTCAATGAGTTCCCTTGCGACATCATCATATCCCTGCTCTTTGGCCAGACGCGCCATGGCATAGTACATCATCACACCACAGGCCTCACCCTGGGCCATCGTTTGCGAAAGCTTCTCCAGATTTGTGCCCTTGGCTTGTGCATACAGACTTTTCATAGTTTCTCCTTACTTCATTTCTGCCACAATGTGCCGCTTGCCTCACGCTCACAAGCAAGACACAGTATGAGGTGTTGATCGTCTTTGCCTTGTACTCCCCTATTGTGACTTCAATGTGACCAAGAGCGTAAAAGCAGCTTGAGTATCCTTTTATCAAAAAGCGATGTCTGCAAGGATCTCTGAGCGCACAAAGCCACACGCTAGGCAAGCATCTGACTCAAAGACAGGAGGCGAGAAATGCCTCTCCTGGCAGCTCAAGGCTTTTGACAAGCGCGCTTTGACGTTTTTGTGCGCGCAGCTTCTGCTTTTTTGGTGCGAAAGCTTGCAGGGGCATTGATGGGATCACTTGGCCAGGGGTGCTTGGGGTAGCGGCCAAGCATTTCCCCGCGAACGGCTAGGTAGCCATCACGCCAGAAGCTTGCCAAATCGCGCGTGATCTGCAGAGGACGGCCGGCAGGAGAGGTGAGATGCAGGGTGAGGGGGACGTCTCCGGCAATCTGTGGGCTTTGCAGAAGGCCAAAGCATTCCTGCAATTTCACCTCAACCCAGGGGGATATATCCTTCCCCTGACGTTCATAGTGGATAGGATGCCTGACCTTGGCCGGTGAAAGCCAAAAGGTCGGGGCCAATCTTTCGAGCTCCTGATGGAGCTTGGGCGGGAGAAGGACTGAAAGGTGCTGGCAAAGCTTGGTATCGGACAACTTGGCAAGGGCATCGGGGCTTTCCAGAAGCGGCCCAAGCCAGTCATCAAGGCAGGCAAGAAGTCTTGCGTCGCTGATATCCGGCCAGGGTTCCCCCAGATGCGCATGCAGGAAGAGAACCCGCTCCTGCCAAAGGCGAGAGGCTTTGCCAAGGGGGAGGGTCCCTTTTTGCGCAAGATAGGCGCATAAGGCTTTGCGGCAGGCCGTTGGCTGCGGCGCAATGGGTGAGCGGGCAATCTCCAAGGCCTCAATGCTTGTCAGGCGAAAGCTTTGTACAAGCCCGTCTTTGGTAACGTGTGTTACTACCTCTTCACAACGATCCTGCATGCGCTCAGAGAGATCCTCCTTTGCCAGAGGCGCACAGAGGCGGATGCGCTCTCTGGGGGGACTTCCAAGCACACAGGGGGCCACAAGAAAAAGGCTTTGAGCACAGGGATCTCCCCCATCAAGGCTCAGCATATGGCCTGAGCAAAGCTTGTAGGAAGCGTGATTCGCCTGCAAAGAGGTGCTCTCTGTCATACGCATGGCCAAAAAATCAGGCCAGGCACAGAGGAGAAGCCTGCCACACATGGCAAGATCTGCCTGGGCAATGGATGCAAGATGCTTGCAAGAAATACCGCAAAGTCTTGCCAAACGCAGAGCTTCCCGCATGACAGAGCTTGCTGGGCTGTGCAGGGTATCTTCCACAAGAGCCCGGATATCAGCGCTTTTGGCACCTAAACGCCAAAAGTGTTCAATGAGGGCTGCAAGCACGCAGGCAAGTGCGCCCAATTCCATCTCTTTGCCCTTGACAAGCAGAAGCGCTGCCCGCGGCGAAAGGGGGAGGGCACTCATCTTTTTGCCAAGAGAGGTGATATGACCTCTCTTATCAAGGGCGCCAAGCTTTTGCAAAAGCTCGCGTGCCTTTATAAAGCTGCCTTTGGGCGGTGCATCAAGCCAGGGAAGGGCAAGGGCTGCTTCGTAGTTGACAATCCCCATGGCAGCCAAGACAAGGACAAGACCTGAGAGATCAGCGCGCAAAATTTCAGGACGCACGTGTTTGGGAAAATCGGCAGCCTGTGCCTCGGAAAAAAGGCGCAGGCAGGTTCCCTGGGAGGTTCTCCCGGCTCGGCCTGTGCGCTGCAGCATGCTTGCAAGCGATTCGCGCATGGTGACCAGTCGATCAAGGCCCTGGCCTGGATCGTGGACCTGTCTGCGGGCAAGGCCGCAATCAATGACACAGGTAACATGGGGGATCGTGACGGCACTTTCGGCAACAGAGCTTGCCAGCACGACCTGGCAGCCATGCTGCGGGTCCTTGTGAAAGATTGCCGCACACGTCTCATGAGAGCTGTGGCGCGTTAAGCTTTGGAGAGGGATTGTGTCCGGCAGAAGCTCCCGCAAATAGTCCCCCACACGCGCAATTTCATAGGCCCCCGGCAAAAATACAAGGATAGTTCCCTGCTGTGTTTTTGTGGCCTGACCTGTTACCCGTGCCACATAGCGCAAAAAGTCCGAAGAGCCAGGGATTGTGCCTTTGGGGGGCTCAAGCCAGTGCACATCAACGGGATAGCCCTGGGCATCAAAGGTGAGTAGCTGAAAGTCGTGAAGCTTGCTTTGGAGATCCTCCCAGTCAATGGTGGCACTCATGAGCAGGAGAAGTAAATCCTCACGCAAGGCCTTCTGAATATCGCACACAAGTGTCAGACCAAGATCGCTGGCTAGCGAGCGCTCATGAAACTCATCGAAGATGACACAGCTAACCCCCCTTAGCTCAGGGTCCGCCAAAAGCATGCGGGTCAAAACCCCTTCGGTCACAATTTCAATGTCACAGTCCTGTGAGGTCCTGGTCACCCCTCGCATGCGCAGACCAATATGCTGCCCAAGCTCCTCGCCAAGAAGAGTGGCTAAATAGGTGGCAAGGGTTTGGGCGGCAAGTCTTCGTGGCTCAAGCAAAAGAATGCGGCCGTGCTTTGTCAGCCCCATCTCGCGCAGCCAAAGCGGCACGCGACTGCTTTTGCCGCTTCCTGCCTGCGCTGTGAGCACAAGTCGGCTGCCAGGGGTCACCTGCGAGAGAAAGGCTGTGCGTAGCTGATCTAAGGGGGCTTGGGGAAGAGTAGGGGATGTATGCATACAAAAAGGCTTTATTGGGGACTGCTTGTGCTTGTAAGGCTTAGTCTGTGGCATGGAATATGCTTTATAGCTTGGCAAACCACAAGGGGGGAAAAAAATGCCCATTGAAGCCATTGCCCTAAGCAGCCAAAACCCACTCGAAGAACAGCAGTCAACAACACTTACGCAGTCTACAGAAACCGCGTTTGCCGATATTCTTGCTGAAGCCGGTGAAAAGGCGACGACCTCCCTTGCAGGCCTGGCAAGCGAGGAAACAGCCAATGAAGCAGGCGCAAGCTATGCTTCGGCTTCCACAGAAACACTGGCAAATCTTGCAGAGCAGGAAACAGTCTCTGAAACGCAGAGCGCATCTGATACGGCTGAAAAGTCCGGTGAAACGCTTGAGAAGCCCTGCATTGCCCAGTTTATGGTCATGACCGGCTGTGATTTCACAACCGCCTCACGCGCCCTCTATCAGTATGAAAACTGGCAGGACTATCTTACGAAGGACAATAGCAGCATTCCCGATCTTTCCACAGCGCAGCAGCAGCTGCAGGCTGAGCGCGAAAGCGGGGAACGCAGCATGGTTGATGGCAGCTACGGGGCACGCAAGGACTATGTCAAGCCCGATCCGCCCGTTGTGGAAAATCCAGGTCAGGTTTTGCCGCTCTTTCAGGAAGAAAGCGGCAAGGTGGCAGGTCTTGCCTTCTATGACGCCCAGGGGACAGAAAAGACAACCTCCTCCCTCACCGACAGAGAAACCATTGTCTCCCATACCGATGGCTTCCACATCGGCCGCGTTGCTCTCGATCAATTTGCCCAAAAGGCCACAGGAGATGCCACTGCTACCTTCGAAAACCTTGATCTCACACGCCTAGCCGAGCAGTTCCCAAGCTATCAGGAGTGGACAGCCAAGTTCGGCCTTGAGGCAAGCGCCAATGGCCTTGAAAAGCTTGCGGAGCAGACAGATGTCGCCTCTGAAAGCATGGAAAGTGCAGAAGAAAGAGAAGATACAGTCTCTTATGCGACAGACGATGCCATAAGCGTCAGCAGCGAGTATGCGGACCTGACACAGCGGGCCCAGATGTCACTGCTTTGGAACAGTCTTGCCTCATAAGGCCAACAACTATCTTGCCACCTCTGCGGATCCTTTGGGATCCGCTTTTTTTGTATCTGCCGAGTCTGCGCGCACAAACCCAATATTTTCTGTCAAAAATACTGAAAAAGCCGAGATTTTGCTAGATCTTTTCGCTCTCAGAGTGTATTCACATTGCCAGCGGAGCGAAGATTGCCATGGAATTAAATACGAGCGGCATCATCGGTCAAAGTACGACATTGGCCGGTGTGTTTAAAACGCTGAGCAAAGTTGCGCCTACTGACAGCACGGTTCTCGTGACGGGGGAGTCCGGCACCGGTAAAGAACTGCTTGTGCGGGCCCTGCACGCCAACAGCAACCGGGCCAACAAGCCTTTTGTGCCCATCAACTGTGGTGCCATTCCCAAAGAGCTGCTCGAAAGCGAACTTTTTGGTCATGAAAAAGGCGCATTTACCCATGCCATCCGCTCCCGTGCCGGTCGTTTTGAACTTGCCGACGGCGGCACCATCTTTCTTGATGAAATCGGCGAAATGGATCTGAGCCTGCAGGTGAAAATTCTGCGTGTCTTGCAGGAAAAAGAAATCGAACGTGTGGGCGGCTCAGGGATCAAAAAAGTCGATGTCCGCATTGTGGCCGCCACCAACCGGGATCTGGAAAACGAAGTCAAAGCCGGCCATTTCCGTGAAGATCTCTACTACCGCCTCAATGTCATTCCCCTCCATCTTCCTCCCCTGCGTGAGCGGGGCGGGGATGTCATTTTGCTGGCCAGGCATTTTCTGACCAAATTCTGCGAAAAAAAAGGGCGCACGCCCCTTGATCTTGCGCCCAAAACCGTGCGCATTCTTCAGGCCTACAGCTGGCCAGGCAATGTCCGTGAGCTGGAAAATTTCATGGAGCGCCTGAGCATCCTGACCGACGGCAATGTCGTCACCCCGGATGATCTGCCGGACAAAATCCTCAATCAGGTTGCCGATCAGGACCTCACTGAAGATCTTGCCCAAGCTCCCGCTGAAGAGGTCGTGGAGACAGCTATTGTCAGCCAAGCTTCTGCCCCGCAAAGCACGGAATTTCGCTGGCCAGATCTTACAGACCTTGAAAAGCTTGGTCTCAGTCTTAAGGATTTCCTGGATACGGTCGAAACAAGAATTATCGACCAGGCGCTCCAAAAAGCCTCTGGCGCCAAGAATCAGGCGGCTGAACTTCTGGGCCTGAAGCGCACAACCTTCATTGAAAAGCTCAAAAAGCGCCAGCAGTAATCATTTCTCATGCTACGAGCGCAGGGCGTCTGGGGCCCATTGGCACAATGTGTGCATAACTTTGCAGGTTCCTTACTTCTGCCGCCCCTTTTCACACGCAGTGTTCGCACATGAATAGGCTTGCCAACAGCACACCCTCACAGCATACATCCAGAGTTCGTCTGCGCCGTCTGGCGCAAAGCGTGCTTCTGGCTCTTTGTGTGCTCAATCATCCAACGCTAGCCGTAGCTCACGACACCTCCCGCCTTCTTCTTCAGCTTGCAAAGCCGGAAGCTGAAATTCGTATCAGCCAGAAAGGATCACTACTTCTCTGCGAGCTTCCCCACGTTTATCGCGTAAGCATTTCTCCAAGTGTACCTTCCGAGGTCCTTGCTATCACCCGCAAAGAGGGTTGCCTGCGACTTACCTTACGTGAGGGGTGTCGCCTGAGCTCTGTGCACAACAAAGATGGTCTTCTGACACTGACCTTTACGGAAGCCAAAAAAGCGCAAGAAGAGAGAGCGGAATCCCACAAGCTGCATATTGCAAAGCCTAAGCACAGCAATGTGCGCCTTTCTGTGGCTGATGGTGACAGGCCTCTGAACGCTACGGCCGCAAGCAACCAGAATGGGCAGCCAAAGGCCGGGCTTTCCCAAAGCCTGCAGGGCATGCGCACCATTCCCTATTCCGAGCTTCTCAAACTTGCGCCGGAAACCTTTCCCCCTCATAAGTCCACAAGAGCCAAAAAGTGGGACCTTTTCTCCTTCTTGGGAAGATTTTTTGTGGCTGAAGCCCAGGCTGCCGAAGCGGCTGATCCCCGTATTGTACGCATAGCTCCGCAGGATATCCGCGCCCAGATCAATACCCAGGGCCCTGAGGCCTGGCCTGAGGATAAAAGTCTCTCCACACGCACAGACATGCCTGATCCGGATGCCAAGCCAGAGCCGCCCAAGCCAAGACCGCTTTCCCCTGAAGAGAGCTTCCTTGATCCCAATGAGCGCAGGGAAGCTACCGGAAGCAGCTTCATCTCTGAGCCTCTTTCCCCGGGAGACCAGGGAGGTAAAGAAAAAGCCCAGGATCCCTCCCGACCTTTCCCGAAACATGAAACACCGACAGCCATAAACCCTGCAGAGAACCGTCCTTTCCCGAAAAATGAGGCGCCTGCTGCGGTCAATCCTGCAGAGGACCACCCCTTTCCCAAGCATGAAGCGCCGGCTGCGGTAGAGTCTTCTGATAGGCCTTTTCCTAAAAATGAGACACCAGCTGCGGTAGGCGATCCCAAGCCTTTTCCTAAAAATGAGACACCAGCTGCGGTAGGCGATCCCAAGCCCTTCCCCAAAAATGAGACACCAGCTTCTGCTGAGCAGGCAAAGCCACAGGAGCCCCAGCCGCAGCAACCCGCACACACCAGTGAATCCCAGGTGCATGGTCGGGTCAATACCGAGCAGCCCGGTGTTGTCCAGGAAGCGCCCAAGGAGCCCGAAAAGCCTGAGGAGCGCGAAGTCATCTACGTCGATGAGAACGGCAATCCCGTGGAAAAGCCGCTCGACATCAAGGCTCTGATGAGCGAAGTCTCAACGCTTATGGAGCAGAAAAAGTACGATGATGCCCTGATCATTCTTGATAAGCTCAAGGCTTCAGAGCGACTGGATGCCGAAACGCTTGAGCAGGTGCTCTATGCCATCAGCGACTGTTATTGGTACCGCTATGAAAAAGATCCCATAGCTGGCTTTGATGTCATTGTTTCCACCACAAGTGAGGCCCTCAATTACAATCTGCGCTCGGCAAGAGTGCCGGATGCACTGCTGCGTCTGTGTCAGATCAATCTCAGCGTGGACAATACCCTTGATGCCGAAGGCTATATCTCGGCTATTTTACGCCGCTATCCGGTCTATCCAGGCACGCCTGTGGGGCTCACGCAGCTTGCCAACGCCTTTCTCAAGAAGAAGAAATACGCGCAGGCTGAAAAGTTCTACTCCCTGGTGCTCGATAAATTTCCCGAATCCTCGCAGCTCAAGGACGCGTCCGTCGGTCTCATCGATGTCTTCTACCATGAGAAGAAATATGACCGCGCCCGCCTCATCCTCGACTTTGTCAATAAGCGCTGGCCCAGGCACTATCTGGATAATCCTGCCTTTTTGCTTTTGCAGGCCTCCATTGAAAAAGAGTTCAAGCAGACGGAGCGTCAGGTAGCCACCCTCTGGCAGCTCTACAATCTGCAACCCTCCCATGAACAGACGGTCCCGATGTTTATGGAAATGGCCGATATCTACCTCAAGGCCCGCAATTTTGCCACAGCGGAATTTCTCTATCAGGAGATCCTCAAGCGTGCGCCTGAGAGTTCCGAGGGGCTGACGGCAGCACTGCGTCTTGCCGAAAAAGGCTTTTATGAATCCCCGCTTAACTTTGAGACCATGTTTGCCCTTTTTGGCCGGGGTTCCAAGCCACCGTTCCGGGAGCTCTATCAGGATCTGGCCGCACGCTCACGCACCAATCCCGATGCCATTCTCGCACGCCTCAAGCTTGCCATGTGGCTGCTCTGGGATAAAGACTACCCACAGGCCATGGGCAAGGCTGCCGATTTTATTGATGAATATCCTGAGCACCCGGATAAGCCCCTTGCCCAGGAGATTATCTGGAAGGCCTTTCAGCAGGAACTGGCTCTCGCGCTTTCCGAGCAAAACTATGCCCGCATCCTGACTCTCTGGAACGGTTTTCCCCTGGTGCGTGCACGCTACGGCGCGCCTGATTCAAAGTTGCGCTTTGCCCTGGCCCAGGGACAGCGTGAACGTGGCGACGAGGAGGGCGCCCTCAATCTGATGCGCACCTTCCTCAAATCTCCCATGGATCCCGACTATGGCGAGATCGCCTTTTTGGAATTTTTCAACAGATATCTCTCCGAGGGCAATTGGGCAGCTATCCTGGATCTTGGCAAGACAGTGCAAGGCTGGAACCTTAAGCCTGAAGTGCGCCAGGACCTCAATTACGCCATGGCCCTCTCAGCCCAGAATCTTGATCTGGCAGGTACCGCTTTGGCCATCTGGCGGAAAATTGCCCAGGATCCTGCCGCCCAAACCTATCAGAAGGCCTGGGCCATGGTTTTCATAGCCCAGGACGCTGAACGCCGAAAGGATATCCGCGAAGCCTATGCGGCCAATCTCAAGGTCGTGGAGCTTTTCTCCCAGCTTGCCGAAGAACGTTCGGACAAGGCTGACCCTGAGCGCATCAAGACCGCCATGCTTTCCCTCATGGATATCTGCGAAGTGGCCAATCATATTCCCGAAGCCCTACAATGGGTCAACCGCTTCCGTCCCTATGCGCCGGAAAACTCCGTGGATTATCCCGCTCTGCGCTACCGGGAATCTCGTCTGTACCGTAAGCTCGGTGACACCAACCGCAGCCAGGCACTCCTTGAAGAAATTATCCGGCATTTTCCGGACTCCCCCTATGCCCAGGCTGCCCGTTCAGAACTGGAAACCTTCCAGATCTCCCGGGATCTGCAAAGCCTCCAGCCACAAAAGCAAGCCCAAAGTCAATAAGCCTGGGATACTCAGGCCCAGGCCAAACTTGTGCACTGCATACCACGCAAGGCTTCGCCAACATATCGCTTTCCATGTCAGACAAAACCCCACTCAAACCATGTTTTTGCAAAGACTGCACGCGTGGCAGAATCCATGTACACCTTGCTATCTCAGCCATAGGCCACGACCTTCTGGTCACAGTGCTTGGCGGAAGTCAGCACATCGGCGCTGTGGCTGTCGCAGAACAGGGGCACGTTTTTCTACGTCAGTGTGAAGGCCATAGAGAGGGTGAGATTGCCAGGGACATGGCGTTAACCCTTGCCCAAGCAAGCGCTCGCACAGTCTGTGTTGTCTGCGGAATTCACTACGATCATATCACACGCACGGAAATTGATCAGGTGTTAGCCATGTGTAAGGAATTAGAAGCCTTTGCCAGAGATGCGCTACAAACACTGCCTCTTCAATCCTTTCGATAAGGCACACCATAGAAAAAGCCACACGACGTTATGCGGTGTGGCTTTTTGTGATTGAACACGAAGAAAGGTAGGAAACAAGGTAAGCGTGCTTGTATCGTAGCATGAGCTCAATACTCTATATGTACCCAAGAGTTCGCAGTTATAGTACTTCCTTCTGCTCCTGAACAAGCTACGAATGCTTCACCCGATCACGCACTTCTTCTCGAAGGGCGGTAGGAAACGTCTCTGGATTTCCCACAACTCGACAACACGCTCGTTGGTAGTGCTCGAATTTCACACCTTCTCCGACAAGCTTCGAATCTTTTACATCTTTCCTCTGTTCTTCTGAAAGCTCCCTCATCTGTCTCCTCTCGTCTTTTTCTATTGAAAGCAAAGTCAATACCAACCACGCAATTTTCGATATTCATGATAAAAATTTTTAAAGTCTTCCAATACTTCTTGGTTAAGCATGGTATTTTTATGAAGTAGTCTCTATATTATATAAAGTTTTTTATATTTTTCCTCATCCAAATCTTCAGGAAAAAAATAATTTTTTAAGATATCTAGTGTATGCATATCAATTGTTGTACTATCTTCGTTTGCCGTTAATAGCTGCTCAGATCTAATAAAAGCCTCAAGAGCGTTTCTTGCCTTGCAATAGGATAGAATCCTTAGCGCTATATAGATAACATGCAGCAAAAGTAGCAACAAAAAATCAATACTATCCAGCGCATAAACCGACCATTATTCTCTAGAAATCAGCGCAAGAAACCGTGTCTTCCGCGATGCAGAGCACGGCTCAAAGACACATGTGAAATCGGTAGATTTCAAGGTAGCTGTCTGTTTGAGGGCAAGATTTTGGTAGCTGAAAGACAGCAAAGCCAGATACGAGCTCTAGCTCAACACACTCGTAGACGACTCTGGGAGACGCATATTTGCCCGTAAACGTTTTTTTTTTGAAGACTAGGCTAAAACGTACTTCTGTGATTTTGTAGGACATGTAGAGGGGTTCTGTAAAGAGCTTTTGATGAAGGCTTTCTATCAGCGCTCAGCTCGCAGTACTCGCAGTAGAGGTCGTTGCGTTGGCATTGACTGAGTTGAGATAAGCGATGTCGGGCGCTGTCCAATCACGGAAGCACATCAGATTTGATGTGCCAGACAAGTGTCGTCTACGTATCAGTGTGCTTGCGTGCTCAGCTGTCTGCTCGGGCCAGATTCCCCAGCCTACAATAAAGCGGCTGAACAGGTCGGAGATGAGCTACAGATAGGAGTACGAGCCTTTGCTATCCCCTGGGAGGAAGGTGATATCCCACATCCACACCTGGTTAAGATGAGAGGCAACATGCGTTGGTATTTCGCGCTTGTATGAACCTTTCCACTTCTTCGATGATGGCACATGTTATGCTTGTGCAGCGTACGGTAAAAGGTTGATTCAGATGCGATATCTACGCCTCTATCGGCCAATTGGGGCACGATCTGCTTGGGTGAGGAATCGGCGAATTCAGGGGAATTGACCTGTTCCAGGATCGTCTGCTCTTCCTCTGGACTCAGCTTGTTGGCAGGAGTCGGGCGCTCAACACAAGGCCGTAAATCGTCGAGCTTACCTGTTACGCTCAGCATCTTCTTCCACCGATGATAAGCTCTTTTGGTTTTGAATCCCCATTTTGTGTACGTGCTGAGCGGGAAATCGGCTGCCTCCGCAAACACAGGAGGCTCTATGGGGTATTCTGAGTTTTAAAGAAAAATGTCTTTTTTTAAAAAGCTCAGAACGCATTTTAAGCTAGCTTAAGATTCTCCATTGCTTTTTCAGGCAGACGAGCCAGAAACAAGTTGCAGGTATTCAGAAAACTCGTACATCCTGCCCCAGTTTTGTCCGGTTTGCTCTTGCAGAATATCCAGCCTTTGCCGCATGAGAGCGGTAGCCTGCATCAGACGCCTTTGTACAGCCGCCCTGTTTTGAAACCAGAAACGCTTCGATATCGGATTCAAACTGCTTTTCGTTATCAGGCATGGTTGCTTCCTTTTGTAGGGAAGTTGCGGTCAGGCGAGCCGCACGGCTTCCCTGCCCGGGAACCTAGCGGTGATCTCCAGCTTTCCCCCCATGGCGGTGATGATGCTTACCAGCGTGCTTATCTGCATGTCCTGCTGTCGTTCCATTTTAGAAATGGCTGGCTGGGTGACATCCAAGAGTTCGGCCAGATCCTTTTGCGAAAGACCTAGCATCTTCCGCAAATTCCGCAGCCGTTCTAGTGCAATAAGTTGGGAGGCCCGAGCTTCGATCCTCCGACGGCGTTCCGGCGAGACAGAAGCCATTATTGCATCGTGGGTCACGCTCATTTTCTTCTTCCTTATGAATGAATTTTTCGTAACGGCGTTCAGCCATCCTGATCATGCGCACATAGAAGTTTTTGTCGCCCGCCTTGCTTCCGCCGACCAGGATGATGGCCCGGCGTTTCGAATCGAATGCAAACAGAAATCGATACGGTTCTCGCTGCCACTCGAAGCGAAGTTCCTTGAGATTTGAAAGTTTGCTGCCCTTTAGTGTATCAACCGTAGGCCTTCCTAAGCCGGGACCGAGCTCAGAAAGCATTACCTGATACGCAAGCAGTTCGTCCTGGAGCTCCTCAGGGTACTTCAAAAACTCTGCAGCAAATTCGTCGCAATGAATGATCTGCCACACCATGATATTACCTTAAGGTTATATTGTCAATCTCAGGCAACCTTGCGTCTTCCGGTGACACACTTTTGACATCCACCTCTCGCCTTACGGGAGGGGATTCCTGCTAAAACACGGTATTTCTACCAGGTTCCACAGGTGGGTTCCTGCTTCAACGCGGACGCTCGAGCCCTTTCCGCTCCACAGCCTGACACGGCATGCCCTGCCGCCAGAATATTCAATGCCGCATTGTAGTCAGCATTTGCTTCAAAACCGCAAGCAGTGCATTTGAATACCGCTTGCGATGTCCTGTTGTTTCTGTCCAGGATCTAATTTGACAGTTATTGGAGCGACAATACTGTTTTCTCTGAATCTGTCCGTTAACCGAATGGTAAACGGATAGATCTTATGAACGCGGGCACGACCGCGCTCAAGTAGCTGCCGTGCTCGTTTTTCTGAGCAAGGCATTAACGGTTTTTTTCGTGTATCCAAAACAAATACACACATCTGTCAATTCCCTGTAAAGGGCAATGTTACGAACAATAGACATTGTTTTTCTTCTCGCCAACATTTATACACGGCATTACGATATATCCCGTTTCGTCCGTACCTCTCAGTTGTCTTCTGATATATCTTACGGAGTTCTTTGCTTCCGAAGCATTCTGAAGTGTGTCTTTAACCTTGCATAAACGTAGTCTTCCTAAGACTTAGGCTGGTCAACAATCCCTAATGTGTTTGGCTTACAAGCCTCGCTCTTTAGGGCGAGGTTGTTGACGTTATTTACCATTGGTCCTTCCAGCTTCCATGATAGGCAATCCAGCTTCCGTTGGAACATAGACAACTTGTGGATTTTTTCCATCTCCTTGCAAGCCTTGAACCCAAAGATAGCGCAAATATGCCTCGTTGCCCTTTAGACTATCCCCGATAATCTTATTGGCTTCAGCAACACCTTTTGCACGCTCAATTTCGGCTTCGGCCAACATCTTGGCAGATTCTTTGAGTGCCATCGCTTCCTGGATTTTTATCTGTCGGTTCTGTTGAGCGCGTGCCAGCTCTGCCTCCCCTTTTAGCGCCTGTTGGTACACAAGATATTTTGGCAATAACCACATCGTCAGAATAGTCAGAACTGACAGGATAACAAATAATACAGAACCAAGCAATATATTATTCTTCTGAATAATCATAAAAAAATCCTCCTAGTAAAAATAAAAATTAATTTAAATTAGTGACTGTATGTTGAGATAAATCACTTTGCGTTTATAGACATTGAGCACTGAAAAGACTCTGCTTCAGCAAAAACAAGCCATAGTTGTAGAAAACATGGTCATGTCTATACCGAAGAGTAAGTTCTCAAAGCCTGACAAAGCTTACCGAAAAATCCGCATAACAAGCAGCACTTACGTATCATTGGAACGAAAGTACGACACACGACAACCTCGCCTTAGCAAGGAAGGGGTTGCCGTGGGACTTTGTTGCTTGTAACGAACTTTTAAAAGAAAAAAGAGAAGCGCCGGCAGGTCAAGCCTAGCGGCGCAGAGAAAAGGGAAGTTCTTCTGCTACAGAAAGCAGAAGTTCCACAAGGGGCGTGTCAATGATGGTCTCTTGCGGATCCGACGTTCTAAGAACACTCGGCACGCTTGGCCAAAGCCAAGCTATTGGCAGAGACAAAAGATGTATTTTGAAAGTAGAGTTAGTAAACCAGAAAAGCAGAGTTTTGTCAAACTTTTCGCGACTTTTCGACTTGCGACTTTTGATTTTACCGCTCAATATTCTGCGATTGGGACAGATGGAGGACGGTTACACGCGTAGAGCAATGTCACCAGGTAGCTGAAGAGCATGAACGCAGACACAGTGAGGCGCCTAGGTCTTTTGCTGCGCCTTGTGCTCAGGTGGCTGTGAACGGTAACAGCTGAGTGGTATGCTCACAAAGCCTGCTACGAAGCCAGAGGTTGGGCTTTTTGCCAGGCGTGCAGCTCCTTATAGAACTTGACAGAGGGGGTCACGCTGTCCGAACGAACGCCAAGCAGGCATTCACAGTCATTGAGGCGCACATAGAGCTTGACCAGACATGGTCCCTTATATTTGCCAAAAAGGGCTTTCAGACGCGTAATGTGCTCTTCAGAGAGACAGCTGTTCGGGACACAAATAGTGACAGGATCATCACAGCGTGCACAGGCTTCTTCAAGACTTCTGACATCTCGAAAAATCAGCTTACTATCCTGAGCGACAGCTGCCTGTTCGTCGTCGTTATTGTCCTGGGCATTGTCATTTTTCTGGTTCTGCTCCACCTGAGCATGAATAACCAATGGCTTCTGACCGGCGTTCAGAAAGGTCTCGCGCACACGTCCCCAATCCTTGGGAAAAATCACAAGTTCGGCATGACCTGTCAGGTCCTCCACCTGCACAAAGGCCATTTTTTGCCCCTTGGTCTTGGTCAGCTTCTCCTTGACCCCCACCACAAGCACGCCACAGCGAACATCGCTGCCGCCCAAACTCTTCACGTCCTCAAGTCGGTTCAAATGCTGTCGGTGAATTTCTTCAACCCAGACCTGCAGGGGATGGCTTGTGAGAAAAAAGCCCAGGACGTCTTTTTCGGCAAGCAGTTTTTCCTCATCTTCCATTTCAGGCAGATTCGATTCCGGGCAGTCTATGCCCAGACCCTTTTTCTTGAGCTTCTTGGTATCGATGTTCATGAAGGTGAAGAGCGAGTTCTCTTCCTCCATATTTTTGCCCGAACGCTGGGCCTTGGCGACGACCTTGTCTAGCGCTGAGAGCATGGCCTTGCGGCTGACACCGAAACAGTCACAGGCGCCTGCCTTGATGAGTGCCTCAAGGGCTCGTTTGTTCACAAGACGAAGATTGACGCGTTCACACAGATCAAGCAGGGAGGTGAAAGGTCCATCTTTCTTACGTGCCTTGACGATGCTCTCAATGGCCGTCTGGCCCACATTTTTGATACCGCCAAGACCAAAGACCACTTTGCCGCGATGGGCCGTAAAAAAGGAAAAGCTCGTATTCACCAGCGGCGGCAAAACCTCAATGCCCAGTTCCTTGCAGCAGGAGATGTATTTGAGCAACTTATCCTGATCGCCCATTTCCGAGCTCATCAGGGCGGCCATGAATTCCACTTTGTAATGGACTTTGAGATAGGCCGTATAGTAGGAGACCAGCGCATAGGCGGCTGAATGCGACTTATTGAAGCCATAGGCCGCAAATTTCTCCATCAGGTCAAAGATCTCATTGGCTTTGTCTTCGCTGATATTGTTGGCGCTTGCGCCTTTGAGGAAGGTTGAGCGCTGCTGAGCCATGGCTTCGGCCTTTTTCTTGCCCATGGCGCGTCTGAGCAGATCGGCACCGCCCAGGGTATAATTGGCGATGATCTGGGCAATCTGCATGACCTGCTCCTGATAGACAATGACCCCATAGGTATCCTTGAGACAGCTGGCCAGAGACTCATGAGGATAGACCACGGGAATTTCCCCGTGCTTACGCTTGATGAATTCATCAACCATGCCGCTGCCGAGAGGTCCCGGCCGATAGAGGGCAAGCATGGCGATGATGTCTTCAAAGCAGGAGGGCTGGAGCATGCGCAGATACTGGCGCATGCCAGAGCTTTCCACCTGAAAGACGCCGTCCGTGTCTCCCTGGCTGAAAAGCTGGTAGGTGGCTTTGTCCTCCAGGGAGAGATCGTCGAGATTGGGAGGCTCCTTGCCTTCACGGCGGATATTTTCAAGGGTATCGAAAATCACCGTCATGGTCTTAAGCCCGAGAAAGTCGAATTTCACAAGGCCGGTCTGTTCGGTCATGGGCCCGTCAAACTGCGAGACCACAGCATCCTTCTGCACACAGAGCGGCAGATATTCTTCCATGGGCTTATCTGAGACAACCAGGCCTGCCGCATGAATGGAAGCATGGCGCGTTAGCCCCTCAAGGCAGGAGGCAGTATCAAAGAGCTGTTTGACTTCAGCTTCCTGGTCATAGCGTTTTTTGAGATCCGCTTCCTGGCTCAGGGCCTTGGCAATGGTCATTTTGGGATCTGCCGGAATCATTTTGGCAAGCTTGTCCACTTCTGCCAGGGGAAAATCAAGCACGCGCCCCACATCGCGCACAACAGCCCGGGCTTTCATGGTCCCAAAGGTAATAATTTGGGCCACACAGTTCACGCCATAGGTGTCACGCATATGCTGAATGACTTCCAGGCGCCTGCGTTCGCAGAAGTCCACGTCAATATCAGGCAGAGAGACGCGCTCGATATTCAGGAAGCGTTCAAAGAGGAGATTGTAGGGGAGGGGATCAAGATTGGTAATGCGCATGGCCCAGGCAACCAGGGAACCTGCAGCTGAGCCGCGGCCAGGGCCGACGGGAATGCCATGATTCTTGGCCCAGTTGATAAATTCCTGCACGATGAGGAAGTAGCCTGGAAAGCCCATGTCGAGGATAACCTTGATTTCGTGCTGCAGACGCTGGCGATACTTCTCGCAATCGAGACTCTCTCGCTGCGGATGTTTAGCAAGACGCAGCTCTAGCCCCTCCTCAGCCAGTCTGCGGAACTCACTTTCAATACTGGCGCCTTCAGGCAGCGGGTAGACCGGAAAATAGTGGTGCCCCATGTCCAGTTCCACATTGCAGAGCTCGGCAATGCGCACGGTATTTTCTATGGCCTCAGGATGCGCGGCAAAGGCCTGCTCCATTTCTTCGGGCGACTTGTAGTAAAACTCATTGGTTGTGAACGAAAGCCGATCACTATCCTTCATGAGCTTTTTGGTGCCGATGCACAGAAGCACCTCATGGGCGTCGTAATCACTTTTATTGAGGTAATGGCAGTCATTGGTCGCCACAATGGGCAGAGAGAGCGTTTCGGCAAGGTCCAGTAAGCCGTTATTGACAACAGTCTGTTCAGGCAAGCCGTTGGATTGCAGCTCAAGATAAAAACGGTCCGGGTAAATATCGCGGTATTCTTCGACAAGCTTTTTGGCTCGGTCCATGTTCTTGGCGAGGATGGCTTCGGGAATTTCTCCCACAATACAGGCAGACAGGCAGATTAAGCCTTCCCGGTATTTTCTGAGCATCCCCTTGTCCACACGCGGTTTGACGTAAAAGCCGTCCGTATAGCTGTGGGAAACGAGTTTGACGAGATTGTGATAGCCGGCAATGGTTTCCGAAAGCAAAATCAGGTGATTGCGGTGCTTAGCCATGTCCGATTCTTTGTCGGTATGATCCTGGCAGACATAGACTTCACAGCCAAAAATGGGTTTGACGCCATATTCCTTGCAGGCCTTAAAGAAATAGGCCGCACCGTACATGTTGCCATGATCGGTGATGGCACAGGCATTCATGCCAAAGTCTTTGGATCTGGCGCAAAGGTCCTTCAAACGGATGGCACCATCAAGAAGGCTGTATTCGGTGTGGCAGTGCAGATGGACAAATTCAGACATTCCTTCCTCTCACGTTGGGGGCTTGTTTGTGAAGCCAAAGTACCCTAAGGGGAGAGCTGAGGCAATGCCGAAAATGGAGTGCCAGCCCTTGTGCCTGTCTCGACAGGGCAGGAGCCATCTGGCTTACAGAGACCGGCAAAAAAGGCTGGGTAATCTAGGTCGCATCGATTGAACACAAATAGCTGCCAAAACCGCGTTTTTCACGCAAAGAGGCTTTTTGGCTGCTTTCGAAGAAAAGGCGGGCTTTTACGGTGCGTGCCAGAAAACCTGTGGAGTGCGGAAAGCTATGCTCTCATAGATAGAAGGGAAAGCTTGTAGGAAGCAAGGCAGGGATTTTGCGGGAGAGGACGGGGGGATCGGGCAAGCTGCGCTTTTGGGATCTTTGCCGACCAAGGGGCATGAACAAAGATTGATGCGCGTACAGGCGGGAGCTTGTGCAGGTGGCCCCACGTGGAGCCACCTGCACAGTGTCAACTATTGCTGACTAATGCGAACCTTCGGGCCAAATCCCTGCAATTCAGCATCGGGGAAAAGGCCCTTGGTGAGACGGACATACTTCAGGGCAGGCAGCTGCTTGAGCGGGGCAAGACTTGTGATACCCTGTGTCTTGGTGAGGGTAACACTTTGCAGCGCGGTGCAGGCGGCCATGTTTGCGAAATTGTCAAAGGTCGTATTCTTCGTCGTAAATTCCTTCAGATTTTTCCAACCGGAAGCCGCGGCAAGGTCAAAGTGTTCTCCGCCCTGCTTGACGTTGTAGTCATTGATGGTCAGCTTCTCCAAGGAAGTGAGGCCGGACAAGGCCTTGCTGCCGGACACATGCTCCACAGACCAGAACACCAGTTCCTTGAGAGTGCTTATCTGACCCACAGGCACGAGGTCCACAGGTTCATGCATGGACCAGATTTTCAGATATTCCAGCTTGGTCTTGGCCAGAGGCGTATAGTCTTTGACGTACTCGGAAAACAAGGTGAATTTTTTCAGATTGGGCAGGCTGGTGATCCAGGAAATGTCGTTGAGCTTTGTGAGACCGCCCTGCAGCTCTTCAAGCTTCGTCAGTTTGGCAAGCGTCGAATAATCCGCCCCCTTGGTCGCATAGTAGTCGAACTTTTTCAGCTTGGGGCAGCCAGCCAGGATCGAAAAATCCTTCACCTGGGAGCCATAGAAGCTCAGGTCTTCCAATTTAGCAAGGCGCGTCAGGGGGGTCAGGTCGGGGAGGAGCACAGAATTCAAGGTCAGAGACTGCAGGTTGGGCATGGCCTCCACAATGGGGGTCAGGTCGTCGGGGCGGGCCGAATAAATGGTGAGATAGCGAAGTGTGGGCAGGTTCGGCAGTCCCTTGAGGGAGGTGAGCTCGCCGGAATTAAGCTTGATGGCTTTCAGACTGGTGAGCTTTTCCATCCAGGCCGTATTGGCCATGGGGGCAGTCACGGCCAGTGTTTCAAGGCCGATCAGGCCTGACAGAGGGGTCAGATCTTTCGCCTGGCAATCCAGTTCGAGACGTTTCAGTTTGCCAAGGGCTGCAAGGGGAGCAAGATTGGTAATGCGCTTACCATTCTGAACCCGCAGGGACGTCATGCCGGGAAAAAGTTCGCAGAGCTTGGCAAGGTCAGCGTCAGAGGCTTTTGACAGGGTGAACTGTGAAGCGGTGACCCCCGCCTTCAATTTGCTCTCAATATCCGCATCAATGGCTTCATTCACGATGACAGCAGTACTGTTGATTTTGACGGAGGGCGCGGCAAGGGGCACAGAGATGCCAAGGCAGCAGGACAAGGGCAGAGCAAGAGCAAGATGTTTCCAGTTCATGTCTCCTCCAGGAGAAGGTGTATTGGGACGGCGAAAAAAACCTTGTTTTGCCTTTGGCCGGACATTCAAGTCTCAAGCTGCAGGTTGGAAAATGAGGAAATAGGGACAGAGGCGACGAGGCAAGCAGGCTCAGAATCTGCGTCGCATGTTCCAGAAAGCCTGTGGCTGGATGTTCGAGCCGCCAAGAACTTAACGCTTTCGTCGCCAACTGTCATTGCCAGATCTTGAGGAGATGGCTTGCCCGGGGATCAATGGCCTGCCTTCCAGAGACGACTTCGACACTACCCAACGCAGTCCTCGGAAAAATGCCGCAAAGGATTTCCGCCAACGCACAATCTGAGTGCCAGAAAGCTCCCGTAAAGCTATGCCCAGATCACGCTTTTTCTGATCATTTTTGCGCTTGTCCGCACAGTAAGCAATGGAATAAACTCACAGCCTTACCCATTGATGAGTACATTGCCAATGGCGGTATTCTTTTTTCAAGCATTGAAGAAGCAAGCCCCTATGCGTCTTGTGGCGAATCGCGCGATTATGTTCTTTCAGCCATCTGTGAAAACATTCAGCATTCCTTAGATGATCAAAGAAATGGTGAATATGGCTGTCTTCTGTCCTTGTGCGAAAAGAGAGAATTAGCAAATGCTATTCAACGTGCCATTGCCGATGAAAATTATCTATTTACTATACAATTATTAACAGAACTTTTCAAAAACAAAGATCTTAAACCTATTCTATATAATCTTCAAAAACAGAATCCTGAATGGAAATCATTAAGTGAACTTCTTAATACCTCTCGAATTCGTGAAACATACATGCAAAAATTACAGATACGATCTGTATATGACTGTTCTGTTGCTATAACATCAGATATCGTAGCTAAGATTAAACAATACCTTTTTGATCTTGAATTGATTATAGACAGTAGAATTATTGTACCTGATAGAAATCAAATTCGTCAACGTTCAATTCTGACGCAGCCTGGACTGCGCTGAAACCAAGTTCTCGTTCTTCTTCTGCCCCCGAAACGTAATAGAGCCGCTCGGGCACGATTCCAGCCCGGCAATCATGCGCAAAAGCGTTGATTTGCCGCAGCCGCTCGGTCCCACAATACAGACAAATTCATTGGCCTGAACGCTCAAATTGATGCTCACAAGTGCCCTCAGCTCTTCGCCCTGGCTTGTGACGAACCGTTTTTCCACAGCGCGCAGTTCCAAAAGTGGCGTTTCCATACCTGGCATAGAGATTCCCTGTTCGTAGGCGCTAGTACATCGTTCGTTAATAGACTAGACATTTTCATTCAGCAAGGTAGTGGTGTT
>JAFXOX010000076.1 GCA_017528345.1 Desulfovibrio sp. | reverse complement strand
GCTGGAGATTTATCAATATTTGACGGAATAATCCAATGGGGTCGCACACCGAGCTTTCCAGAAGGCGAGCTATCAACCAGCGAACCAAAAATTTAGTCGAGCCCCCACTTGGCTCTTTTCCCTAAATCGTAGAGTTACAGAGAAGCCCCAGTCTACACACCCATCTTTGAGCACAAAGACTATGGCGCAACGAAGAGACTAGAGCGCCGATTTCTGCCAGAAGCGCTCATCCAAAAGCCTTATGTCCTGGCGCCCTCAGGGGCTTTGCAAGCAAGCTACCTCTCACAAAGCCTTCTGCCTTGCTCTTTGCCGCAGGCGAAGATTGACGATTTGCTCCTGGCAAAGGCGCAAATCTGACAAAAAAAAAGAAGGGGGGAAGCCAGGCTTCCTCCCCCTCTTTGCGTTTCGGCCTCTTTTAGAAGGGCCAGAGATTATCCATGAGTCGTGTGAACCAGCCAGGCTTCTGCTTGTCGGCAAGGACGCCCTTGCCATAGTATTCGATGGTGGCATCGGCGAGCTGTGTGGAGAGAATGGTATTGTCCGCATCCACATCCTTGGCTCTGGCAAGTCCTCGCACCACAAGGTATTCGGTTTCCTCATTGACGCGAATCTCGCGAGCGCCTTCAATCTCAAGCATACCGCCAGGCAAGACTCTCAGCACCCGTGCGGCCAAAGATGTTGTCACATAGTTCTCGCGCTTGGTCTTACCGGTCGCGCTCAGATCGCCCTGAGAGCTATTCTTCAGAATGGGGGCATTGGCGGTGACTGTTCCCTGAGGACCGATGTTCAGGAAGGGCAGAAAGCCCGCCTGCCCCATGGTAAAGAAGGAACTGACCTCGTAGTTGTTGCTGCTGTCCTTCTTGGCTGAGGTCTCAGCCTTGTTCTGGGCCTTGGTATTTTCCACAAGCTTGACCACCACAATATCACCCACACGGCGGGCCCGGGCGTCGTCAAAGAGCGTATCCTGATCACTCAAGGCAAAGATCGAACCGGGATTATTGTGACTTAATTCCTCACGGTTGTAGGACTGCGACTGATTGACTGGCGAATGCAGGGCGGGTTTTCTGTGCGTTCCGCCTGCGCCACAGGCTGTACAAAAAAGATAGACCAGACCAAGACTGAATATCAGAACATAGCGGTGCATACGCGCCTCCTCACGGTTTTTCGCAATTGCCCATTTGCCGTGTCGAGAACTCTAGTGGATGACCACAGTACGGTTGTCCTGGACAGTGGCAAAGATTTGTTTTTTGGTTTGCAAATTGCGTACCGAAATCGTCGCGCCCGGCTCCCCGTCAGCCAAAGCCTCAGCCTGCGTCTCTAAACGAAGATTCCCTCTCATAAAGACAAGAGTCACAATATCGCCTCTTCTGATCATCATCTGTGTTGCCAGATCTCCCTGTAAAATAGGTTCTCCAGCTGAAAGCGAGCGCAGCATCTGCCAGGGGCCGCCCTTGCCGTCCCAGACCTGATCCTTGAGACGACGCGCATTGATGCGCGAAAAAGTCACGGCATCAGGCAGGAGAGCTTCACCCTTGCTCAGACTGCGGGCAGCTGTAGGAACGGTGACCCACTGGGTCAGGGTGATGCTGCCGCTGACACGTCTGAGAATTTTGCCATCGGCTTCGAGCACCGCAAAGCGCAGGCCAACGCGGCCGGCATTCATTCTGGGCTGTTCCAGTTGAATCTGCTGCCCGGCATGGGCAAGAAAGATATATTCCGGCAGATGAAAATCTGTGAACTCCACTTCTCCCGGCATGGCCTGCAGCATGGGCGTCAGACTTTTGACAACATAGGATCTCAGGTCATTTTCCCGGACAAGCAGGCCACCCTTCTGGATAACAAGGGATGTGGGCAAAATACAGCGTGAGGCAAGGTCCCGCCCAAGACGCTCGTTGAGAGCCTGAGCAAGATTGCTGCGGCTGATCTGCAGAGGTTTGCCCTCCTCAGGCGGAGCCGGCCAAAGCTCTCGCGTTTTTAAGCTCTCCCAGTTCGGTATGGGCCCCAGCGGCTGAGCGATCTCTCCCAAAAGAACAGTATTTCCCCGACAGACCGCGGCATTATAAATTTTCATACGCCAGCTGGATTCCAGGGAGAGGGAGGGATTTCCGTCCTGATCAGGCAATGGCCCCTGCCCTCTGGAGAGCTGCGACTGTGTATGATAGGCCCTGGCATCGTGAGCTGAGGGTGGCAGAAAAAGCTCTCGCTGTCCTGATGGTGGCCGGGAAGGCACGCCTGCTTGGGGGATCTGCTGATGCACCCCGCGCGGAGAAACCAATTCCTGGGCCATTGCCGTCATGGCCGGCAAAAGCAGAAGAAGACAAAAAAACACCAAAGGCCCGCACAAGGCAGGCTTTTGGTGAAAGAGATGACCGCTCATGGCCGCAAAACCTTAGAAGGCTTAACTGCGCTTAAGCTGGACGGCAATGCCGAGCATGGCGTCGGAGGTCTGAATGGACTTGGAATTGACCTCATAGGCGCGCTGGCCAACAATCATATTCACCATTTCGTCAACGACCTCCACATTACTCATTTCCAGGAAGCCTTGTGCCAGGGTCCCGACATTTTCCTGACCTGGCTGACCTTCTGTGGCATCACCCGAGGCCTGCGTGGGGGTGTAGAGATTGCGGCCGCGCGAATCAAGACCCGCGGGATTAATAAAGGTATAGAGCGGGATGTCGGCTCCGGCCAGTTCCTCGCCGCCACTGTCAAGGGCTGCAATGTGACCGCTGGCTGAGATGGAAATGGTCTTAGTCTCGGCCGGCACGGCAAATTCCGGCTGCAGAATATAGCCATTGGCCGTAACCACGGTGCCGTCCTGATTGAGCTTGAAGGAACCGGCACGCGTATACATGAGCTCGCCGTTGACATCCACCTGAAAGAAGCCATCGCCTTCAATGGCCACATCCAGGGAATTGCCCGTATTCTGAAAATCACCCTGCGTGAAGAATTTATGCACAGCTGTGGGACGCACGCCCATGCCCACCTGAATACCCACAGGCAGACGATTGTCGCCTTCGGTAATAGCACCGGCAATCTTGTGGGTCTGATACATCAGGTCCTCAAATTCTGCACGACTCTTCTTAAAGCCTGTGGTATTGACGTTGGCCAGGTTGTGAGAAATGACGTCTATATTGAGCTGCTGGGCAATCATGCCCGTGGCTCCGGTATACAGTGAACGCATCATAATGATAGCCCCCTTTGCATTGCGACCTCAAAGCAGCAACTAGGTTCTCTTGCCGACGCGGTCATTGGCAGCACGGTCAAGGGTGTCCGCGGTCTGCATAACCTTCTGATAAGCTTCAAACTGGCGGTTGGTTTCGATCATATTGACCATTTCGGTCACGACCTCCACATTGGCCGCTTCCACAAAACCCTGTTCCACTCTGGCACCGCCGGCATAGCCGTCACCTTCAGTCACCTGCACATTGTACCGGGGCTTAAAAAAATTGTGCCCCATTTTTTCCATATTCTTCAGATTGTCCACGCTGAAAAGCTGAATGCGTGCAATCATGACGCCGTCGGCATGCACCTGCCCATCCCCACTGATAGTAATATTGCGCGTACCCTGGGGGATCTGGATGGGACCGCCTTCACCCTGTAGAGCATAGCCCTGAGGCGTCATGATGGTGCCATCACTGGAGAGCACAAAATGGCCGTTGCGTGTCAAAAACTGGCCATTGGGTGTATCCACCTTGAAAAAGGCGTTTTCCCCGGCTATGGCCAGATCCAGGGGATCTCCTGTCACCTTCATGGATCCCTGTCCAAAATCGACATTGGAGACGGCTATGCGCGAACGGGCCATATTCTTGGGCTCGGGAAAAAGGGGTTTGGAGCGCACGGTCATCAACGGTTCACGGATCTCATCATGGGCATAATAGGCCATGGTATCACTGAAGGCTAACGTATCGCGCTTGTAGCCATGGGTGTTCACATTGGCCAAATTATTGGCGATGAAATTCATGCGATGCTCGGTGGTCAGGGCTCCAAAAAGAGCGCTAAACTGGGCGTCATTCATAAAAGCTCCTTGCTCTGTCGCTCGCCTTACCATCAAAGGCTTGACATAGACAGGAACGTATATGCAAAGAGCGCGCCAACCTGTTTTAATTTCTGGCCTGGGCAAAGCAATGAACCGTGTGATCAGCAAGATGGGTGGCTTGAGGAAAGACTTCGTGACAGATGTCAAGGACGTCTGGACAGCGCGGCGCAAAGGGACAACCCTTGGGCATGGCGGCAAGACTCGGCACCTGGCCTGGGATGGTCAAAAGACGTTTGTGGGAAGAGGAAATGCGTGAGGCATTGAGCAAGCCTCTCGTATAGGGGTGAAGAGGATGGCTAAAAAGCTCGCCAACCGCAGCCATTTCCACAAGCCTGCCCGCATACATCACCCCCACTTTCTCGGCAAAGCTTTCAACCGTGCGCAGGTCATGGGAAATAAAGAGGACAGCCATATGCCGCTCGCGGCTTTCGTGGGCGAGAAGGGCTAAAATCTGACGGCTGATGGTCACATCAAGAGCTGTCGTCGGCTCATCGGCAAGCAAAAGCAGGGGATCGCAAAGCAGGCTCATGGCAATGAGCACGCGCTGGCGCATGCCACCTGAGAGCTGATGCGGATAACTGTCATAGCGGCTTTGCGCGTCAGCAATGCCGACCTGGGTGAACATCTCCAGGACACGCTCACGCGAAGGTGGCAGTCCATGCGCAGTGAGGATCTCGAGCGCCTGATGACCGCAGCGTAACACGGGATTTAACGCCGTCATGGGCTCCTGAAAAATCATGCTGATGCGGCTACCGCGCAGGCTGCGCATCGCATCTTCAGGCAGAGCCAAAAGATCTCGCCCCTCAAAGAAGATCTTCCCGGAAAGCACGGCGTTTTCCGGAGGAAGTCCCAAAATAGCCCTGGCCGTTAAACTCTTGCCACAGCCGCTCTCGCCCACAAGAGCCACAATTTCCCCTGACCCAAGGCTGAAAGAAAGCGACTGCACAGCAGGCAGACTTCTGCCAAGGCCGGCAAAGGAGACAGAAAGCGCCTCCACGCGCAAAAGATCACTGGCGCACATGGAGATTGCGATAGTTGATATAGGCTTCGCGCATGGCAATGTAGGGATCGAGAGCAGCCCCTGTCAGATCGTGATAGAGGGGCAGGACCTCGTCGAGGGCATTAAAACGCAAAGACATGGAACCGGCGGAAGCCGCCCACCAGGGCTGCACATAGAAAAAAGGCTCAGCAAAAAGATCGCCGATACGGCCCAGAGTTTCCCTGAAGGAAGAAGGTCCGATAAAGGGCCAGACAAGATAGGGACCGTGGCCAAGCCCCCAGACGCCCAGTGTCTGCCCGAAATCTTCACCGGCACTGTCCACAGGCACAATAGTCTTCTTGGTGCTCGCAGGATCGGCAAAGCCTGCTGAACACATGGTATTCATCATGAAGCGTCCGAACTCCACACCGGCAGCCTTAAACTTGAACTGCAGGAGATTGTTCAAAAAGCGTACAGGGAAGAGAATATTATGGAAAAAGTTCTTCAGCCCCGTACGCAGCTGATGGGGGGTGATGGCCTGCCAGCCACGATAGACGGGATCTGCCACATAGAGATAAAACTTGTCGTTGAAGCGAAACCAGAAGCGGTTCCAGCCCTCAAAAGGATCGTACACGCTTGCGCTTTCATGGTCGCCGTAATCATCAAGCTCATCGACCTCATCGCCCGAGGCAAGGGAGCGACGAGCTTCTTTGGGCTGTACGCTGATGGCGCCGGGTGCGTAGGCGACAGAACCTGAAAGATAGCCAGCCGATGGCAGGTCCTCGACCTTGACCTGATGAAAACTCCCAGGCAGTGCCTCGTGCAGAGAGAGCACACAGGCATAGGTGATGCGCTCACGCACAGCCGATGACAGAGGTTCAGCAACGCTGATGCCTGCGCAGAGAAGACTTGCGCCAAGCATGGCGAAAAATAAACAGAGCAGCGTGTTACTTTTTGGCTTCACTTTGCTGCACCTCGCGTGACTTTTCACGGATGCGGGCAATCAGCTGATCGGGATCTGTCGTACGCAGAAGATCCTGAAATTGGGTACGGTAGTTCTTCACGAGGCTGATATTTTCAATGAGCACATCGTAGACCTTCCAGTCATCATCCTTGGGCAGCATGCGATAACTGACGGGAATCTTCTTGCCACTTTTCAGACTGATCACAGTCTGAATTTCACTGCGGTCACCCTTGGGAGAAAGCTTTTCTCCCGTATAGGCAATCTGCTCCCCGTTATAGCCATCGATCTTGCGAAGATAGGTATTGATGAGCAGATCGGCAAAGGCATCGGCAAAATCAGCCTTCTGCTTGGCTGAAAAATTGCGCCAGCCTGCGCCCACGGTGCGTGAGGAAAATTCCTGAAAATCAAAATGGGCTCGCACAATCTTGTCGATCTTCTGACGCTGCCCCTCTCGTTTGGCGTTATCCGCATAATCCGGGCTTTTGATGAGATCGAGAATCTTCGTCAGGGAAAGCTCGAGGCTTTCTCTGGCACTTGCGGCAGAGGCCGGGTGGGCAGCAAGAAGGACACTACAGACAAGCACGGAACAAAGCAAAGCTATGGCAGAACGCACTAGACACCTCCAAAGGCGTATTTTCCAATCAGAGTTTCGAGATCAACGGGGGATTCGGTATCGTGAATTTCCTCTCCGGCCGTCAGAATAGTCTCTGAGCCACCGCGCGAAATACTCACGTACTTGTCACCAATCAGACCTGCGGTCTTGATGGAGGCAATACTGTCATCGGATAATTTAAAATCCTGCTGAAAAAGCAGATGGACCACAGCCTGAGTACGCGCGGGATCCGTATCCAGTTCAATAGCCGTCACCCGCCCCACAGGCACGCCGCACAATTCCACATCTGCGCCCACACGCAATCCCGAGGCAGAATCAAAACGGGCTGTCAGAGGGAAACCTGAACTATTGAAGACTTCCATGCGTCCAAGCTTGACCGTCAAATAACAGACACAGAGAAGACCTATGAGGACAAAAACACCGACCAAGGTTTCACGCATACCTGCTCCAACATTGAAGGGCAAAAAACGACTTCTCAGGCTCGAAAAGATCTCTCGAGCGCTGCAGCCACCTCAGCATCCATGCTCTCTGAAAAATCACGCATGCCGGTGCCGGCATCACGGGAAAGAAACATGGTAAGATAGGGATCACGAGAAGCTTTCAGGCTAGCAAGATCGCCGGCAAAATGAAGATGTCCGTCCTTGAGGACCAGAACATAGTCAGCAATGCGTTCAAGACTCATGAGATCATGGCTGACACTGACAATGGTCATGGACGGAAACTGCGCGTGCAGACTGAGAAGCAGGTCATCCATACGTGCCGCGGTAACCGGATCAAGGCCTGAGGTCGGTTCATCGCATAAAAGGATTCTGGGATTGGCGATGATGGCCCGGGCAAGACCGGCACGTTTGCGCATGCCTCCCGATAGCTGATGCGGATAAAAATCGGCAAAATCCTCAAGCTCAACCATTTTGAGCACGCGCAGGGCCTCACCGCGCACCAGGGTGCGCGGCAAGGAGAGATGCTCACTTAAGGGCAGCGCCACATTCTGGGCAAGGGTCATGGCGCCAAGCAATGCCCCGTCCTGAAAAAGCACACCGATCTGTCGACGCAGGCGCCTGAAATCCCGTGTGACAAGTGTGGCAGGATCAAGCCCGGCAATGCACAGACTCCCGGCAAGAGGTCGGGAGAGACCTATGATATGGCGCAACAGCGTAGACTTGCCGCAACCGCTGCCACCGAGGATCACGGAGATTTTTCCGCCCGGCAACGTGGCTGTGATATCCTCAAGCACCACATGCTCGCCGTAGCCGACACTCAGGCTGTTAAAGGTGATATCCCAGCTTGCCGTATCTGACCAGGTCTCCATAGCTACCCCTAAAGCAGAACTGACGTCAGCACATAATCTGCCGCCAGAATCAGCACACAGCTGATAACCACAGCCTGCGTCGTGGCATTGCCCACAGCCTCTGGCCCGACGCTGTCCCGACGCTTATGGGTATAATAGCCTTCAAAGCAGCAGACGATAGTCACAAGCAGGGCAAAGACCACAGCCTTGTGGAAACCTCCTTGCACATCTGTCATCGTCACTGAGGCCTGGATACGGTAAAAATAGGCCCCCTCATTGATCCCGAGCATCAAAACACCGGTAAGATAGCCGCCGATAATGCCAATAACATCAAAAATAGCTGTAAGCAGCGGAAAAGAGATCAAGGCTGCCACAACTCTCGGACTGACAAGATAGGCCATGGAATTGATATCCATGACATCAAGGGCATCAATTTGATCGGTGATACGCATGACGCCGATTTCCGCTGTCATGGAGGAGCCAGCCCGGCCTGTGAGCATAATGGCTGTGAGCACAGGACCCAGCTCACGGATCAAGGTCAGGGAGACGGCACTGCCAAGCAGTCCCACAGAGCCGAATTTCACAAGGGTATAGTAGCCCTGAAGTCCGAGGACCATGCCGCAGAAAATACCGATCAGGAGGATGACAAAAAGCGACTGCACGCCAATGACATAGATCTGACGAATACTTCGGCCAATGATGCGCCTGGTATCAAAGATATGCCACACAGCCTGTACCATAAACATGGTAAGGGCTCCGACCTGCTGCGTAAGATATGTCAGGCGCGAGCCAAGCTTGGCAAGCAGTTGCGTCGGTGACAGCATATCAACGACCTTTAAGCTCTTTCTTGGCGGCGAGGAACGGATCTTTGACCTTGAGCCGCCCAAGCAGGTCCTGAAAATCCGCAAAATGCTGTTCTGTGCCGCGAAGCACACATTGCACCACAAAGTGCTTGCCGCGCGGCACAACCTTGCAGCGCACATGTTTCCCTGTGATTTTGCCCATCAAGGCTACCGCCTCTTCCCGTTTGGCAAAGGTGGCAAGGCGCAGCTGATACTCAAAGAGCTCGGTTTCCGGCTCAGGAGGCTTTGCCTCGCTTGCGGAAGGCTCGCCGCGCACACCCCAGGCCGCCATGGAACGGGTATCCGGACGGGTAAAGGGGTGAGCCGGGGCAACAGGCTTGGCAGAGTCGGAAGGGGCAGCGATAGCTTGCGCTATAGGCTTTACTTGCTCTGCAGGCTTCGCTTCCACGGTCTCCTCAGGCTGCATGCTGGGTTCTTCCTTGGGCGTTGCCTTGACTTCAGGTTCACTTTTCTGTCCAAAAGGCGCCAGACTTGCCAGACGCTCACCAGGGTTTTCACCGCGTCCCACAAGAAAGCCTGTAAAAAAGGCCCAGCCGAGAGTCAGCGCCAGAATCACACAGCCAAAGACCAGCAGGGGCGCTGTGACACGCAGAGAAAATCGCTCAGGTGCCACCTGCGTTTTTTCCGGATTGCGTCTGTGTGACTGGCGACGTCGGACAAAAGCCATGGTCTCTCCTACATCTGGGAGGGCGCATCCACGCCAAGCACATCAAGGCCATTGCGCAAAACCTGGGCCAGAGCCTGAAACAGCACAAGGCGGGCCTTGATGAGTTCCTGATCCTCGCTGCCCAGAATCTGCTGACTGGCATAGTAGCTATGCACAAGCCCGGCCAGTTCTGTGAGATAGCGGCTGACGTGATGTACGCCAAGGGTCCGTGCGGCACCCCGTAAGGCATCCTCATAGGCGGCCATTTTGCGCAGAAGCGTCAGATCGCAGGGCTCAGTGAGACATGTAATATCGGCATCTGTGCAATCTATGCCACGCTCCTCGGCACGTCTGAGCAGGGCTGAAATGCGTGCATGGGCATATTGGACGTAGTAGACCGGGTTTTCCATATTGCGCTGACGTACGAGATCAAGATCAAAATCCAGCGGGCTATCACTTTTGCGCGACAAAAACATGAAGCGTGCCGCGTCAACACCCACTTCCTTGACCACATCATGCAGCGTCTCAAAGGTACCGGCGCGTGTTGACATGCCGAGGGGGTGACCGTCCTTCATGAGATTGACGAGCTGAATCAAAATCACGTCAAAGCTTTCCTGACTTCTGCCCATGGACTCAATGGCCGCGCGCATGCGGGGAATATAGCCGTGATGATCGGCACCCCAGACATCGACCAGCCAGTCGTAGCCGCGTTCGTATTTATTGTGATGATAGGCAATATCGGAGGCAAAATAGGTCAATGAGCCGTCGGACTTCCGCAAAACGCGGTCGCGATCATCGCCAAGGGCTGACGTGGCAAACCAGTAGGCATTGTCCTGATGATAGGTGCGGCCACATTTATCCAGGGCCTCAAAAGCCCGATCCACGGCGTGATCTTTGACAAGACTTTTCTCGGAAAAAAACGTGTCCTGCTGCACACGAAATTCGGCGAGATCATGCTTGATACCGTCGAGAATGCTCTGCATGGCATAGGCATAGCAGCGGTCAATAGCTTCCTCTCGCTCACGTTCAAGCAAGTCTGGCTCGCGCTCCAGGAGCTCTCGGGCAAGATCAATAATATAGGAACCGTGATAATAGTCTTCAGGCCACTCCACAGGCAGATTGCGGAGTTCCCGTGCCCTAAGCCAGACCGAAAGCCCCAGAATACGCATCTGGCGCCCGGCATCATTGATATAGTACTCGGTATCTACCGTATAGCCTGCGCAGCGCAACAGTCTTGCCAAACTATCACCTACCGCAGCACCACGGCCATGACCGACATGCAAGGGACCTGTGGGATTGGCTGAAACAAATTCCACAAGCACCTTCTTGCCGGCTCCGTCGGTGAAGTGCCCATAGTTGCACCCACCTTGCTGCACATCCCCAATCACCTGCTGCCAAAAGGCAGCACTGAAGACAACATTACAGAATCCTGGGCCTGCGGCTTGCGCAGAAGCAATGATAGCAACCTTTTCCTGCAAAAGACGGGCTAATTCCTCGGCAAGCTCACGCGGTTTTTTGCCAAGGGGCTTGGCCAGAAGCAGGGCCAGGTTGGTGGAAAGATCTCCGTGACGAGGATCTTTAGGGGCTTCCACAACGCATTTTTCAGGCCATGCACAGCCCCATTGCGTCACAATAGTCTGTAGTTCACCACGCAAAGAGTCTATTGCCTGCATACACTACTCCAGAAACGGGCATGCATTGGCTGTGGCAAGATCAGTCACAGCCTCACATTGGAGATCCTCGTCGGTAACATCTTCCAGACACGAGGTGACAAGACGGATTAACAGGGATTTGGGGCCTACTTCAAGCCAAGCGCGCAGCCCGTCCTGATACTGAGCCCGTACACTTTCCAGCCAGCGTACCGGAGAAACCATCTGCACAAGCATGGCTTCCTGCAGACGTTGGCTCTGTTGTTCGGCACAGGCCAGAACATTGCTGTAGACGGGGAAACGGGCATCATGCCAGCTGACCTTGCGCAAAAGAGGCTGGAACTCCCGATTGGCCTCCTCCATCATGGGACTGTGAAAGGCTGCGGATACCTTGAGGGGCAGAGCCCGCCCCTTGGCGGCTTTGACCTTGCTCTGCAGAAGAGCAAGGGCGGCATTTTGCCCACTCACCACAGTCTGCTTGGGCGCATTGAAATTGGCACAGAGCAAAAGCTCGCCGCATTCCTGAGCTGCCTCGGCCACAAGCCTTTCAACCTCTTCACAATCGAGCTTGACCACAGCCATCATACCACCTGTATGATCCGGATCAGCCTGTGCCATAAGCTCGCCGCGCAGGCTGGTGAGCTTCAAGGTATCTTCCAGAGAAAGGACTCCCGCAGCTGCCAGAGCACTGAATTCGCCAAGACTGTGCCCGGCGCTGGCGGCAAAGTCGACCTTTCCCCGCAGGCAGTTGTAAAGCGCAAGATTGACCACGGTCAGCGCCGGCTGCAGGACGGCCGTATCGCTCATGGCCGCTTCATCACCTTCCCAGAAAATCTCACGCAATGGTTTGTGGCTGATACGCTCGGCCAGTTTCCAAATGTCCATGGCAGAAGTCTCGGCTTCGGCGAGATCGCGCCCCATGCCAGGCAATTGTGAGCCCTGACCGGGAAAAAGCAGAACCGGCTTATTCATCATAATACCTTCGTTGATCTTTCCAAAAAGTGTACGGCAACGTTGTAACCATGCCTTTTTAAGTGCCTTCTTTGTACGTTATCCCTTGCGCCCTTGCAAGCCCGAAGCAAGCAGGCTATACCCTCCAAAAACCACTTTTTTCGAGCCAAAATATGTCAGAAGCACTCACGCCCCAAAGTCTCAAAAGCGTCCTGAACGATCTGGGTTTTCCCGTCCAGGAGACCGTGGTCTGCCAGCTGACTGCCTATCTCAAAGACCTTCTCCACTGGAACCGGGCTATCAATCTCACAGGCATCAAGGACTGGCAGCTCATTGTCCGCAAACTCATCGTGGACAGTTTGTATCTCGCAAAATTGCTCTCAGAGCTTCCCCTGCCCAAGGATCCCTGTATCTGCGACCTTGGAGCCGGAGCTGGTCTGCCAGGCATTCCTCTGCGCCTGCTCTATACCGGGGGCAGCTATCTGATGCTTGAAAAAATGGCCAAACGTGCTGTTTTTCTGCGCAATATGCTTGCCCGCATGGATTTGCCAGCAACACAGGTCATGGAGACAGATATCAGAGATTTTGCCAAGGATAATCCCGGTTGTGCGGATCTTGTGCTCAGCCGGGCCTTTCTCCCCTTTCCCAAACTTGCTGAGGCTGCCCGTCCCTTTCTCAAAGATCAGGGCTATCTTCTGGTCTTAAGTTCTGCACCCTTTGTGGCAGACAAGGCTTGCGGCTGGACAGCCAAAACCATTGTCCACTACACGGTGGAAGCCAAGGATCGCTGGTTCTGGGTACTTTGCAACACAGATGCTCAAGGCCGTCAAAGCCCCCAAGATCGGGCCGACAGCTGCAAACAGGAAGGATAGAGGAACTCATGAAGGACGTCTCAAGCTCACTGCCGTATTTTGGTCGACGCGGCATCTACCTTGCGCTTTTGACCTTCTTTCTGGCCTTGGGACTGCGTCTGCTGGAGTGGCCGTGCTGGCAGGATGCGGAATTCCGTCTTGGCTCACAGTGGCTTCTGGCCACCCACGACGCCTACCACTGGCTGGCCGGCGCCGAAGGTTTCGGTCTGGCCACAGGCCATCCCATGGCTGTCATGCTCAAAGGCCTCGCCGACCTTCTCCATCTTCCCCCTGCCAATGTGGCCTTCTGGTTTCCCATGTTTCTGGCAAGCCTTGTGGCGGTCATCGTTTTTGTCTGGGCCTGGGCTCTGGGCAGTCTTGAAGCCGGCATTGCCGCAGGGCTGTTAACCTGCTTTTCACCGGGCTTTCTCGCCCGGACCCTCCTTGGCTTCTACGATACCGACCTCATTACGATCTTTTTTCCCCTGCTCATGACCCTTGTGCCCGCAAGCTGGGCCATGCGCTACCTGCTTTTGCCAAGGACCGTTCTGCGCATTCTTCTCAGGCAGCAACAACTCCACCCAGATCCGTCAACAGAACCTCTTCCCCAGGGCAATCCTCTGCACCCGACCTGGATTTTGCTCCTTGGTCTGTCAGGCGTTATCTCCTGGTGGACCCAGTCCTGGCACTCGGTCTTTCCCTACCTCATCCGCTACAATGTGGTTCTTTTGGCCTTTCTTGCGCTCTTTATGGCACCCAAACGACGCAGGCCGCTTGTTCTTCTTGGTGCTCTGGCCTACGCTCTGCCATCCCTGACAGGTCCCTGGGCGCTGGCTTTTTCTCTGCTGCTGATAGCAGCCCACGGGCAGTTGGGGCGCAAGCTTCTGCACCTTCTCTCTTCGAAAAGCGTCCTCATCGTCTTCTGGCTTGGGACACTCTATCTGCTCATTGACGGCGACATCGCCCAAACGGTGATCAATCATATCAACAGTTATCTCAAGCATGCCGCAGATGCCAGGCAGTCCGGCGCGACGCAGGCTCTTCTCTATCCCTCTGTTGCCCAGTCCATTGTGGAGGTGCAGGACTTAAATGCGGCCTCCCTGCTCTCCTATTTTCATCCCTGGCCGGAAGCAGCCATTCTCGGACTCATAGGCTTTGTTGTTGTCCTTTTCAGGCGTCCCGGTGCCCTTTTTCTTCTGCCCCTTGCCCTTCTGGCGCTAGCCAGCCTGCGCCTTGGCGGACGTATGGTCATGTTTGGCGCGCCTATCATTGGCCTGGGCTTAAGCCTGCCCCTTTTCTGGCTTTTGCAATATATTCTTAAAAAGCGGCTGCGCGGCATATGGGCCGGGCTGATGGCCTCTGCCCTCCTCATCGCGACCCTGATTGTCCCGTTTACCGAAATCATTCAAGCTCTGAGCCAGGGTCCCATGATCAATCGTCGCCATGCCGACTGTCTGACGCAGGCCCAGGCCATGACGCCTGAAAAGTCCATGCTCTGGCTGTGGTGGGACTGGGGCTATGCGGCCCACCACTTTGCCCGGCGTGCAACCATTGCCGACGGAGCCCAACACGCAGGACCTTCCCTCTATTTGCCAGCTGCGGTCTTTGCCACAGACAACCCGCGCTTTGCCCGTCAGCTGATGCGCTATACCGAAAGCCGCGGCAATGTGGCTGGCAATGTTTTCACGGAACTCGATGAGAACGCGGCCCAATCCCTCATGGACCGACTGCGCTCTCCAGAAACAGCTTTGATTGCCGGGAAAGGCCGCATCTTCATTATCGTCAGCTTTGAAATGCTGCGACTAGGCTTCTGGATCAGTAATTTTGGCAGCTGGAACTTTGTGACGCATAAAGGTGAAGGCGGGGCCTTATCCATTATTCCCCACGAACTCAGTTACCGCCTGGACACCGGAGAAGTACGGCTTTCAGAAAACGACAAAGCCATTGATGCGGCATCCATCAGTGTTTTTCAGGAAACCGGTATCACACACCGCGACTATGTGCAGGAATGGGTCAATTCCCACCCCAATGCCACTGAGGAGGAAAAGCGTCTCTTCCTGGCCAAACGCCGCAATGTGCATTTTCTCTTCAATACCGTGACGGATGAAAAACTCGCCATCGACGAACGGCTCGCCAATTCACTGATGGTCCGGCTTCTGCTCAGCAATGGTCACGATCCCAAGCTCTCACCGTATTTCAAACTCGTCTATGACAATGTCTTTGCCCGCATCTACGAGGTTCTCTAGGCATTAGGCTCGTTTCCCTTTGTGATCACCGTAAAGCTGTCCCCGGGTCTGACAACGCCGCCTTTGAGAATGCGACAGAAAATGCCCTCCTTGGGCATAACACAGCTCCCTACCTGTTTGGCAATGGCACAGCCGGAATGACATTCCTTGCCAATCTGGGTGAGTTCAAGCTCAATGTCATGACCTATGCGAAAACGTGTCCCCACAGGCAATGTATGTAACATAACGCCCTCGGTTGTGATGTTTTCGGCAAAGTCGCCCGGACGCACATCACAGCCCAAAGCACGCATGGAGCGAATAGATTCCACAGCCAGCAGGCTCAACTGCCTGTGGGTTCCATCGGCATGCACATCGCCTTCCATGCCATAATTTTCCCGCAGAACAGCTGAGTTTTGATTGACTTTTTTCTCTCCCTTCTTTTCGCTTTTGGACACGGCCACAATTCGCATATTTCCTCCTTGCTCTGGAAAGTGATACTGTGACAAAAAAATCATGTATACGAGTAGCAACGTATAGTATGTATGATTTCTCGTGTCTCCACATTGACAACGAGAGTTATGAGAAAAGAGTTTGGTAAAAAAAGAGATAAAAAGACACGGCACAATCTATAAAAATTCGATAACATTCAAGGGGAAAAAGATCCTTGACAATTTTTCCGGACAACCTAAGGTGGTCTGAAGACATGACAAGGAGGTCACAATGTCCATACCCAATGTCCTGACTGTGGCCGGTTCCGATTCTGGCGCAGGCGCAGGCATTCAGGCCGATTTGAAAACCATTCAGGCCATGGGCGGTTACGGCACCTGTGCCATTACGGCGCTTACGGCGCAAAACGGACTCAAGGTCTCAGGTATTTTTCCCGTAGCCCCTGCATTTGTCGTCCAGCAGATCACAACGGTTCAGGAAGGCTTTGTCATCGCCAGCGCCAAAACAGGCATGCTGTTTTCCCGGGAGATCATCCAGGCTGTGGCCAAAACACTTGCCCGAAAAAACTTTCCCTTGGTTGTGGATCCTGTCTGCATGAGTCAGAGCGGCTGTCAGCTCATGGAAGATCAGTCCATCCGGGCCCTCATCGACGAAATGCTGCCCTTAAGTGATCTGCTGACGCCCAATATCCCTGAAGCGGAAATGCTCACACAGAGCAAGATCAGCTCGCGCGAAGATATTTTCAAGGCTGGCGAACTTCTGTTGACCATGGTGCCGGGAGCCGTTCTCATCAAGGGCGGACATCTCCCAGAAACCATCACTGTCACCGATTATCTTTTTGTGCGCGGTGAGGAGCCCAAAGCGTTCACCCAGGCCCATGTGCAGACAACCAACAATCATGGCACAGGCTGCACGCTTTCGGCGGCCATTGCCACAGCTCTCGCCAAGGGGCTACCTCTGTCAGCTGCGGTTAGCCGCGCCCAGCAATTCCTCAACCAGGCCCTTCGTGAGAGCTACAATCCTGGTCTTGGCGCAGGACCAGTCAACCACGCCTGTCGTTTCCAACAATAGCGATTCACGCCTTCTTCAGGAACGTGGCTGCCACACCCAACGCAAGCAATTGTCGGCAATGCCAACCTCCAAAACGCGATGGCCATTGACACCTTGAGAACGCTCTCAGTATGTCCTTTGGCGCACCTCTTGCAAGGAAAGGTCATCTACACACAACTCTGTCAAAAAACAGGCGTTCTGTCATGTCCTTTCATTTTGCCATGCAAAAAGTCCTCGATTACCGGCAGCAGCTGGAAGAGGAAGCCAAAATCAAACTCTCACAGGCCCAGACGCGTGTGCGAGACGCGGAAACACGGGTGACGGAGCTGCGGGAGCTCATTGACGAGGCAGAACGCAAAGCAAGAGAAAACCCCGTGCTCAATGCCGCGGAATTCTGGATCGGTCAGCAATACATGCGTGGCCTCTCAGAAGACCTCGCAAGCAGCGAGACGCAGTTGAAAATGGCCTACAGCCTGCGTGATGAAGCCCAAAAAGTCCTCACACTGCGGGCTATTGACAAAAATATGCTCGTCAAACTCAAAGAACGGCAGAAACAGAGCTGGGACCACGCGGAAAAGCTCAAGGAGCAGCATTTCAATGACGAAATCGCCACGATCCGCCACCAAAAAACATCCATTGGCTAACCTTTTCCGCTGGCTGGCAGTGCTCTGCTTTATCAAGCTGAGCATTTTCGCCATGATTCTCCTGGACTTTCCCTTTCCGGCACTTTTTGACAAAGAAAGCCAGGTGGAAGAGAAGAAGGTTGAAGCCGTTGCTCAAAAGCCTGTGGATCCCCCCAAGGAAGACCTGCACGCAGCCAAGGACACAGCTCCTCAAAAAGCGGCTGAACCCGCTTCTGCTTCTGCGCCTCTAGTCCAAAAGGCAACACAGGAGAGCTCGTATGTACCAGCGTTTCTGCCAGAGGAAAAAGCAGATGCTACGCCGCACAAAGAAGCCTCTCCAGAGGATGTGCCGCTCTTTAGCCAGGAGGATCTTCCCCTGCCA
The DNA here is from genome assembly GCA_017528345.1 of Desulfovibrio sp. Taxonomy (GTDB): domain Bacteria; phylum Desulfobacterota; class Desulfovibrionia; order Desulfovibrionales; family Desulfovibrionaceae; genus Desulfovibrio. The sequence continues at coordinate 31,776 of JAFXOX010000076.1, read as the reverse complement.
AAGCCGCTTCCGGCTCCCATTGCTGAGCCAGGGAAGCTACCTCCTGATGAGTCAAAGCAGCCTGCACCTCTCCCTGTGCCGACCCTTGGCAGCGTGACTGCGGCCCATGCGGCTGCGAGCATGCCTGTTCCCCAGGCAGGCCCTTCCAACTCACCCTTTGCTCCCGTTGAGCAAAATGCGCCTCTGACACGACCCGGTGTCCCAGATATCCCAGCAAAGCCGCAGCAGCGCTCCATGCCAGCCGCCTCCCTTGCCCCCAATGCCAGACCTCAGCCCCAGATTCCCGTGCCGGGCAAGACGGGCAATCTTAGCAGCAATACTGAGGCTCAGGAGCTTGCCCGTCAGCAGCAGGATATTCTTATGCTCAAGAAGCAGATGGATGAACGACTCAGGGAATTGCAGGACAGCGAGGCCAAAGTCAAGAGAATGCTTGAGCAGGCTAAGGGCGTTGAAGATCAGCGCATGCGCACGCTCATCCAGATGTATGCCAATATGAAACCCAAGACCGCAGCCAAGGCTCTGGAAAGCATGGATGAACGCACAGCCTGCCAGATTCTGCAGCGCATGACACCCAAGCAGTCAGGCGATATCCTCAGCTACACGAATCCTGCCGTGACCGCCAAGCTCACAGAAATGCTCACACGGCTGAGGGGGCAATAGTGCGCCTACGCCTTCTGCTCAGCTATCTTGGAACCAACTACCACGGCTGGCAGCTACAGGCGGAGGGAGGGCCTCTCACCATTCAGGGGGTTCTTGAGGAAAAACTGGCCATTATTGCGCGCGAAAAAATCCGTGTCACCGGTGCCGGTCGCACCGATGCCGGTGTCCATGCGCTTGGGCAGAATGCCCACTGTGATCTCACAACGCTTCCAAGCCACAATCTTGCCCACAGTCTGAACGCGCTCCTGCCCTGGGATATCCGCGTGCTTGCGGCCATTCCGGTGGACACTTCTTTCCATGCCCGTTTTCAGTCCAAAACCAAGACCTATGTCTACCGTTTCTGGACAGAGCGTGCTTTCTTACCGCCGCAACTTGCCCCCTTTGTCTGGCAGACAGGCCCCATGAACCTCGAAGCCATGCAGGAAGCGCTGCCATCTGTCACGGGTACGCACGATTTCAGAAGTCTTGAAAATAGCGGCAGCGACATCAAAACCCACGTGCGCACCATTTTCGCAGCCAAGCTTGAAAGAGCTCCAGCCAATCCCTATCTCCCCAAGCATGCGCCTGAACTGATCCTGAGTGTCACAGCCGACGGTTTTTTAAAACAGATGGTCCGCAATCTCGCAGGACTGCTAGCCCTTGTCGGCACAGGGCACATTGCGCCCAAGGATCTTGCAGGTATTCTCGACCAACACAAACGTGAAGCCAATCCTGCAAGAACTGCCCCTGCCAGGGGGCTGACCCTTGCCCGCATTGTCTACGATAATGATCCACTGCTAGCGAAAAATCCCGATCAGTCCCCCGAACATACCGCCAATGGCATTTAAAATAAGCTGACCGGCCCCAATGGAGGTTTTGGTCTTGTCCAGTGTTCCCTCGATATAGATGGGAAAATAGGGCATACCCTTCTTATCCACCTCAAAGGTGCAGTCAATGGTCAGCTTATTAAGGTTTAACTCGCCTTTTCCCGTCAGTTTCAGACCATCCCCCAGAAGCTGGACATTCTTACTTGTGAGCACCCCCTGAGCGATATTGCCCTGAGCCGAAAGCTGGGAAAAGACCGTTGGCTTGCTATTGGGTTGGCCATTGGCCTTAAAGGCCTGATAACTGCCGTTTTTAGCCCGAAAGCCCCATTCCCCCCAAAGACAGCCGGGCCACTCAGCCAAGGACGTAAAGGCTGCCCGCATCTTGCCCGACAACGAAGCTGAGCCTGTCATCTGGGCATTTTTCATGGTCTCGCTGGCAAAAGCCGCAAGACTGACATCTTTGAGCGCACCGTTGCTCTGCAATTCTATGGACTTGTGCGAAAAGACAAGGGTCGCCTGCCCCTCGAGCTTGCCTCCATAGAGTTTGCCCGTTATGCCCTGCATGGAGCAGACCCCGTCGCTGAGATCTATGGGCAGACGAATATTGGCAAAATGGAAGCCTTTATGGGTGAGCTCCTGTATGCCAAGGCTCCCCCGTGCACGCACATTTTCAATACCCTGATACTTAATTTTGCCACGCTGCCCCGAACGCTTGCCCTGCCCACCCAAGAATCTCTCTGTGTTCAGACTGTCAAGGACAAGCTCAGGCAGCAGAGTCAATTTCCGGCTCCAGTCAAGGCCAAAAGCCCCACGCACAGTACCGAGATCTGTCTGACAGACCATATCGCTGAGTTTGAGAGAATCGGTCTTCACCTCAATCTTCGACTGCCCTTTCAGCTTCCGCAAAAAATCAGGGACATGCACCTTAACTTGACTGACACTTGCGATGAAAAGCGCAAGGTCAGATACCGCAAAATCCCCCTTGGCAGTTATCTGGGCCTCTTTGGCAAAACCCAGCTCGGCTGTGCCTGAAAAACGCCCCCCCTTGCTCTGCAGTTGGGCATTTTGTGCACGTAAGAGCGATTTGTCAGAAAGCCAGAAAAGACGTCCGTCGCCCCAAAACTCAGGTTCTGTATCGGCATCCCTGTTGACGGAAAATGTGGTTTCAAGGTTCTGAAAATCCACTCCACTGCCATCCCTGGTCACGCCAAAGCCAATTTTGCCGGCAAGCTGCAGCGTGGCAGCCATTGAACTGCGCTCAAGAGAGACTTTCCACAAGCCATCCAAAAAAAGCTTCTCATTTTTCCACTGTCCTTGACGCAATGGCTCAAGTTTCAGATGCACAGCAGAAAACGCAAGATTTTTGGCTGAGCCAGGGGTATGCAGTTCGCCATGGCGACAATCAACTTTTACCTGACCACGCAGGTCCTGCAGAAAGGTATCCAGCTCAATGCCCTGGCTTGTGACAGAGGCCTGCGCTTGCCATTTTCCCCTGCGCACAGGGATTACAGGCATGGCCTGACCGACTTTCTGGCCATTAACGTCGATAAAAAGTGCTTTTATGGCATAACGGGTATCCTCTTCTCCGCCTAAGGCGAGGCTTCCCAGAAACTGGCCATCATAAAATCTGGCACTTGCGTCCACCAGGATGTCCCGTGACACATTTTTTTTACCTGCAGGGTACGTGCTTGGCGATGGGGAAATCGCCTGAAAGCAGGCTCTTGTGCCCTCGGGGTGAATATTGACCTTAGCTCCGTCAATGCGCAGAGGCCCATAGTCCACGCGCGCCGCCCCGAGACGGATATCATAGCCCACACTGCTTGGACTGATGTCTGTGGGGTCGCCTTCAGGGGTCAGCGGTCCATGACCGTAAACCGGGCTCTTGGGCAGGATGGCTCCGGCCTCGGGAATGGCACGGATCAAATCAACGTGGGGAGCATGCATGTCGAGAAAGACGACAGGCTTCGACCAATCCTTAACCCCGCCATGTCCTGTAAAATCAGCGCCCGAGCAGGAGGCAACGATCTTTGGGACCTCAAGCCCCTGCCTATCCAGGTGAAAATCAAGATCGGCATTGGTCACATGGTCGAGGGAACGCATGAGCCCTGGAGGTAAATTTCTCGCAAAACCAAGCCATTCCGTTAAACTCACATGGTTCAGATGGAGCTTGCCGTCAAGACGCTCTTTCGCGCTATCAAAGGTGGCGTTCAAAAGACCGGAATCTCTGTTGCCTAGGGAAATGGCTGCCTGCTCAAGGCTCAGCTGCCGGTAATCGCGCGAAAGCCCGGCCATGCCTTTCAGAGAAAAAGGCAGAGGAAAGTCGTTCTGTAAGAAGACTCCGCGAATATCTGTTGCGCATTGCCACAGGCCCTTTTCTTTGCCAATAGTGAGCTGCACGCCCATGCTGTGCAGCCAGCTTGGACCGCGCAACATAGCCTTAAGGTCAAAACGCGAGTTGCTATCTGCGATGTCAAATGGCGAAATATGTCCAAGGAAAAGGAAATCTTCCAGACTCCAGGAAATATTCGCCATGGCGAACTCGGCCTTACGCATAAAGAGATCGCCCTGCAATTCGTTGTTTGCACGAATCTTCAGATAGCAGTCAATGCCGGCGGCTGACAAAGCAAGCCTTGCATCCTGCAGAGCAAAATTCCCATTTTCAATGACCAGGCGACAGCCTTTGGGGAGGGTAGGAGAAGAAGAGCGAGAGTCTTGAGAAGAAGGCAGTTGCTTCAGTGTAATGTGGGGTGCGGTGAGTTGCAGATGTGCAGGAGTAATTTGAGCAAGCAGGAGCGACGTCAGACTTGGGGCAAAAACGACTTTCGGCAGTAAAAAATCACCCACTGGGCCTGAGCTTGCCACATTTTCAATGATGACAAGCGGGCGAGGCGTCAAGGCCAAACGCACACTCTCCACATGGGCCGGTTGCCCGAGACCGGCCTCAAGCCCCTCAATGACCTTTTGTTGCAGAAAATCCTCATGCGTGGCAAGCCAAGCTGTGCTCGCACACAAAGCAAGGGTCAAAAGGGCAAAGAGCGCAAGCAGAGCTTGCACAAGGCGTCGTTGGATGAGAGAGAGATGTGGCATAGGCAAATGCATGAGGGGCGCTTCTGCTCGCTTGACAGCCTCGGGCGGCACAGGTAATCGAAAACAATTCCATTTTTTGACTCAACGATGGACGCGCCATGCAAAATATTATCTGGATAGGGAATCCTTTTTTTGTCAACAAGCTCGCAGACTGCGGCTGGAAAAAGGTCTTCACACACAATTTTCAAAACTTTACCTTGTTTACCTATGAGGACCTCGTGCGTCTGGCAGGCTTCACGCCGGATGTTGTCGTTGTGGCAGACAAGAGTATGCCACCTTTTGTGCTGGGGGTAGAAGACTTTCCCTGTCTCACAGTCTTTTACGCTGTAGATTCCCATCTGCAAAGCTGGTATCCGTATTATGCCCAAGGCTTTGATCTCTGCCTGCTCTCGCTCAAAGATCATCAGTCCCTTTTTCAGGGCAGACTCAAGGCCTGCGATATTCTCTGGTCGCCGCCTTTTGCCCAGGACGCCTTCAGGCCCAAAGACAAAGCGGAAACAAAATGCTGGGACTGTCTCTTTGTGGGTCGAGTCAATCAGACAACGCCTAAACGCCGTGTTTTCCTTGAGACTCTGGGGAAGCTTCTCCCTGGCTTGCACGTTGTCTTCGGCGATTTTGTCCAACTCTTTCCCAAGGCGCGGGTTGTGCTCAACTACTGTGAGCACGGCGATCTCAATTTCCGTGTCTTTGAAGCCCTGGGTCTGGGCTGCGCGCTGGTGACGCCCAGGATTGCCAATGGTCAGTCAGACCTCTTTCAGGACGGGGAAGAAATGCTCTGCTTTGATCCGGAAAAACCGGAAGAAGCCTTTGCCGGCATTCAACGGCTGCTCAACGATACGGCGCTCTGCCGGCATCTTGAAGAAAAAGGCCTTGAAGCCATTGACCGGGCCCATAGGGCCTCGCACAGGGCCAAAACGTTCACAGAAAAACTCCAAAGCCTTGCGCCACAGGCCGCAGAAATCATTGCCCAACGCCAGGCTGAGGCCAGCAAAATACGTCAGACCTATCTCAAGCTTCCCTATCTGCTCTGGGCCAATGAAATGGCCGATCCAGCCATGAAAGCGTCCTATCTGGCCGCGGCCCGTTAAGCCTATTTGCTGTCGTTTTCGTCAAAATGGAGATCAAGAGCCGGATCACAGACCTTTTGCTCAGGTGCCACAGTCTTTGGAAAATCAAGACGCAGAAGCTGCTCTGTCTCGAGCGCCAGTGTATCATCCGAGCGAGGTTCCGCTCCCCCTTTTAGTCGTGAATCCATGGCCTGCAAAAGCACTCGCAGCTTGGCATGATCATCACGCAGCTGACGGCTGACTTTTTCATGTGACCAAAGCAGATACAGGTTGATAGCCAGAAGTGCTAAAAAGCCTAAAAAAATAAAAAGCATAAACATAAACATGGCAGACCCCACTGGCCAACTCTTTCAAACACAGAAAGAGGGCAACAGAGCTGCATGATATACGCTTGAGCAGAGCCAAGCAAGCGAAGATCTCCTCGCCTCATAGACAAAGGATTCTGAGATGTCTGGAAAAGAACTGGCTATCCGTATGGTCATGGCCGATGCCAACGGTCAGATCTTCGACCACCCCGAGCTTTTAATGCTCTGCCGACATGGCAGGCAATGGTGTTTACCACGACCCGATGAAGTGATCCCCCTGCCCAAAGAAAGTGAGCTTTTTCTTCTGCCAGGCCGTCACGCAGTTGGTCTTGACGAACATGGAAACACCCAAGTGACAGAGCATTTGGCTGTCGCAGCTTTTCTCGCTCCTGCCCACACCATTTCCGCCCATCCCTGCTACGAAAGCGATGACAAGGCCCCGCTTCTCCCCCTCTTTGCCTATGCAGCTGTCGGCTTTGCCCATGGCCGCTTCTATGTCTGCGCCAAAAAGGTCGACAATGACCCGCGCCAGCAGTTTGCACACATTCCACGCAGCCGCATTGAGCACCATGCCGCCGAACTCACCAAACGCTATCCTGCCAATCGCCTGGTCCAACACATCATCAACAATTGCGTAGCTCGCTATGATTGCCCGGCAGCACGCAATTTTGCTCTTGGCCGTTTTGAGGCACCGCTTCCCTCCTCGCGCACCTGCAATGCCAGGTGTCTTGCCTGTATCTCCAAACAGGAGGAAACATCTCCCATTGCCGTCACCCCGCAGTGCCGACTGACATTTACCCCCAAGGCCACAGAAATTGCCCAGGTCATGGAGATCCATGCCGCACGAGAAAAAGCCAGGCCCATTTTTTCCTTTGGCCAGGGCTGTGAGGGGGATCCTCTGCAAAATGCGGAACTTTTGGCAGAAAGTATTGCTCTCTACCGGCAAAGCAACGGCTCTGGCACCATTAATGTCAATACCAACGGCTCTCGCCCTGAGGTTCTGGAGGCTCTCGCCAAAACGGGACTGACAAGTATCCGCGTCAGCCTGAATAGCGCGAGAAAAGACCTCTACACCTGCTATTACAGACCACAGGGCTATACCTTTGACCATGTTCAACAAAGCCTTGGCATCGCTCGCCGTCTTGGCCTGTTTATCTCCCTCAATTTGCTCTTCTTTCCCGGTATCAGCGATACCGAAGAGGAGCTTTCCGCGCTCTCAGACCTTGTGGGAGAAAACGGCGTGAGCATGATCCAATGGCGCAATCTCAACATTGATCCTGAGTGGTATCTCGACTGCCTTGCCCAGGGCCCCGGTTTACCCGCCACCTCAGGCATGGGACTAACAACCTTTATGAAGCGTCTTAAGCGCCTCTGCCCCTGGCTCGTCTATGGCTATTTCAACCCCTGGCTTGGAGAGACGGCCAAGCTCACGGCTCCGGAACCAGGCACCTGGCAAAAACCTGAGACGGCTTTGACAAACAAGGAACCCAAAGAAATTTCGTAAAAAAAGGCCAAGAGCTCTTGACGAAAGGCTTTAGTGTGGCTAAAAATTGTTTTTGAATTTCAAATTCATTTTTATCATTACCTCATATCAGGAGCTTCCCATGGCAAACGTTCTCATGGTTTTTGGTTCAACCACTGGCAATACCGAAAGCATCGCTCATCTTGTGGAGAAAAAAATCACCCAGGCCGGACATACGGTCACTGTGCTCAACTGCGCTGACGCCAATCCCGAGCATCTGGCCAAAGGCTATGATGCCGTCCTCATGGGATGCTCTGCCTGGGGCGAAGAAGATGTGGAAATGCAGGACGATTTCGCCGATTTCTTTGAAAGCTTTGACAAAATGGACCTCAACGGGGCCAAGGTCACGAGTTTTGCCTCAGGTGACAAGGAGTATCCGCATTTCTGCGGGGCTTGTGACCTCATCGTAGATAGGGCCCGCGAACTTGGGGCAGAGATCATTGCCGACAGCCTGAAACTTGAAGGCGATGGCTCCTCTGACGATGACGAAATCCAAGCGTATGTCGATGAGGTGCTCAAAGCGCTCTAAAGCAAAGTGCATCCTCCTGATGCCTACGGACGCATGTCCGTGAACGCCACCATGCGCCGGCCCGGAATCGTTGGGATTCCGGGCTGCTTGCTGTCAAAAGTCTGACGAAACGTCGATATTTCCTCGACAAACCCTTACAGGAAGCGGGCATACTCAGTATGGCACTTTTTATGCAACCTCCAGCACAAAAACCGTTCCTGTTTTCTGAGGAGGTTGAGATGTCCGACACTTCTTGGTTGATCCGTCCGCCAGCGAGCGAAGGGCAAAGTCAGGCGCAGCCCGCAAGACGAGCGTCTGCGCCGTCCGGGCAGTTTGCACGTTTGATGGCCGAACAAAATCGCGGCATGGCTTTGCATGAACAAAGTGCCCAAGCAGCTGCCCCCGGCCGCAACCTTGTGCTTGCCGGCCGCACCCCGTCAGATATGATGCGCATGCAGATCTTCAATAAGGCGCAAAATGATCTTTCCCAAACCCAGTCTCTGGCAAGCATGATGCAGCCAAATCACAGTTCAACCCTTGATCTGGCTCGCAGCATGGGAGCTGCCAGACACCTTCGCGCCATCCGTGGCGGAGACTCCTTCATGGGTTCAACCCTTGGTCAGGCGGGCCTTGGCGATTTCGTCAATGCCTGTCCAAACCGCAGAAAAAGCTCAAAGAAGCAGCAGGCGCAAGCGACGCCACAGCCCAAAACCACTGGACTCGGCGTACTTTCGGCACAATTTGAGTCCGGTAGCGACGGCATTGCGGCCATTGGCTATGACGGCACAGGCGGCACAAGTTACGGAAAGTACCAGATTGCCTCCAAGGTCGGCACCATGACCGATTTTCTTAAGTTCCTCGACAATCAGGCCCCTGATCTGGCCAGTCGTCTGCGCAATGCTGGTCCTGCCAATACCGGCAGCCGCCGCGGTGCCATGCCTGACACCTGGAAGGCCATTGCCAAGGAAGAACCGGAACGTTTTGAAGCATTGCAGGAAGCCTTTGCCACCGAGAGCCATTACACACCTGCTCTCAACGCCATTGTCAAGAAGACTGGGCTTGAAGAGAATACGCTTTCTCCTGCCATGCGCGAAGTCATCTGGAGTACTGCCATTCAGCACGGACCAGCAGGTGCCTCCCGCATCTTCGTCAGAGCCGATGCCATGAGCGGAGACCCAACTGATCCCAACTACGAACGCAATATGATCTCCAACGTCTATAAGATCCGTGCAGGCCAATTCGGATCATCCACCGAAGCCGTTCGTGCGGCGGTGCAGAACCGTTTCAAGAAGGAAAAGCTCCTCGCCCTGAATATGCTGGGGACCCCGGCAAGCGGAACACTCGCCTAAATCGATGGGAAAAAAGTATCACAGGTAGAGCCAGCAATCTGCGTCTTGCACTTTGCTGGCTCTACCTGTAGCATCAAAAGGTGCTGGATGATTTGGCTTCTCAGGGCAAGCTATGTGACTGACGCATTTTACCCTATCAGCCGCCCTATCTCCTCACACGCCTCTGTCAGCTACTCCAAAGTCTTGCCATCTTCCTCCCCATCACTCTTTCCTTAGGATGTGCCATGTCAGCGTCTGCACCGCTTGACTGCCTTGTCATCAATCTCACACGCTTTGGCGACCTTATCCAGAGCCAGGCTCTTTTCCACGATCTTGCAGCCCACAATCTTCGGGCAGGACTGATCTGCCAGGAAAATTTCGTCAAGGCTGTGCCCCTGCTCTGCCATGTGGAGCAGGTATGGCCTTTTCCAGGGCCCTCACTGCTCAGGGAACTCGATGAAAACTGGCATCTTGCCCTGAACCATGTAACCAGCTGGGCCCAGGACGTGCAAAGTCAGGGCAAGGCCCGCATGGTCCTGAATCTCACCTCAACCACGTCAGCGCGCCTTCTGGCGCAGCTTTTGGCCTCTGATAGTCGCAAAATCGTGGGTTTTGGGCTGGATGACGAGGGTTTTGGTCACAATCACGGTTTCTGGTCAACCTTTCTGGCAGCGACCAGCGCTAGGCGTGAAAATGCCGTTTTCAACGTTGCCGACATGTTCCGCCTGATGGCAAGTCCTCTTTTTCAAGAAGCCAACCCGGCCTTTCACGGTGCTGACCTTCGCGCTCCCAAGGAGGCCGATCTTGCCAAAGCGCGCGACCTTCTTACAGCTATTCACAATCCGGGAACTCCCCCGCAAGGTTTTGTGGCCTTCCAGTTAGGTGCTAGCTCTCCCAAAAGACAATGGCCCGTGGCCTCTTTTGCCGCCCTCGGGCAAAAGCTCTGGGAAAAAGCCCGCATCTGTCCAGTGCTGACAGGATCTCCCGCAGAATCAGCGCTGGAAGCTGACTACGCTTCTCAAACACAGACACCCTATGTCTCGGCCATAGGCAAAACCAGCTGGACGGAACTTGCTGCCCTGATGACATGTGTGCAGCTGCTTATCACCAATGATACCGGCACGCTGCACCTTGCAAGCGGCATGCGCACGCCCAGTCTGAGCTTTTTCCTGGCGACAGCCCAACCCTGGGATACCGGGCCCATGCTTAGCAACTGTCTGGCACTCGAGCCTGACCTCCCCTGTCACCCCTGTGGCTTTGGGGAAGACTGTTCACATCAGCAGAGCTGCCTGACAGCCATCAATCCAGAGCAGGTGGCGACGCTTGTGCTTGCAAAACTTCAGGGAGAGAGCTGGCAGCAAGCCCTCGCCAGGACCGGAGAGCTCAAGGCTCGAGTCTGGGAAAGCACACGTGATGACGATGGTCTGGCAACGCTTACGCCACTGTCGGCAAGCGCCCGCAGCGATCGTACTCACTGGATCAACGCGCAGCGTCTTTTCTGGCGCCAATTTCTTGACGCGCTCAGCCATGAAACACTGGCAGCGCCCAGCTATTCCTCACATTTTTCCTTCTCCTCGCACGCGACAAAGCTTCTCAACGCAGCCCTTGAGCCTGCCCTGCATATTCTCGCAGCCCTTAATGAACAGGGTAAGCTCCTCGGCAAGAGTCCTCAGGCGGGAACGCTTTTTCTACGCAACTGCGACAGACTGCAAACACAGCTTATGACAAGCCCCGCCGTAAAAAGCCTCGGCTATTTCTGGCGTGAACTGCGCAGTGACTATGGACAAAATCTTGAACGCCTCCTCTGCGCTACCCGAATCTTTTCCCTTCATCTCCAGACCTTACGCGATAATCTGGTTTATGGCACAGATTATGCTTAGTACGGAGTACGCAACTTTTGCGGTAACAATTTCCTGTGGGTAAGGAGGGAAAAATTATGATTATTGTTGACGGACAGAAGAGCGACAAGTCCATTGCCACTTTTGCCAATCTTGAGGAACTCCTCACGACGCTGATGAACGATTCATCCATGCGCAACCGCATTGTCACAGATGTCTTTGTGAACAATGAAATTTTCTCAGAGATCTACCCGCATCAGGCCGAAGACCTGGCAAGCGACAGCATTGAGAAAGTGGAAATCCGTTCCGTGCCGGCCACGCAGATGGCTCTGGACATTGCCGGTGAAATGACCAAGGTGACAAGCATGATGGAAAGCGGCGGCAAAAATGTGGCCCGCCTCTTCCGCGAGGGCAAAGAAAGCGACGCTCTTGAGCTTTTGCAGGATCTTCTGGATGTGGTGCGCGATTTTCTGGCCATGGTCGGCGATCTGCGGGAACGCTATCTCGGTGGAAGCAATGAGGAATTTCAGACCAAGACCGTTGAGCTCTCGGATCTCTTGAGCGAAATGAGCGATATTCTGGAAAGCGAGGATTGGATTCTCCTGGCTGATCTGCTGGAATATGAATTTGCCCCGCAATGCGAAGACTGGCAGAAGATCAGCGTGGACATGCGCAAGGAATTGGTGGAGCGTTTCGCTCAGTAGCCACGGGAGGTCTGCCATGGAAAACCAGGGTCTGCTCATGCTTGACCGCGCTCTTGAGCTCGCAGAACAGGAAATGGCAGCTGTGCAGAACGAGGCTTACGAAGACGCCATTGAGCTCTCCAGAGAACGCGGAGAAATGACCAATCAGGCGTGGAACTTCTTCTCCAGTGACGTGCGTGATGAATACCGCTCACGCCTGCTTGAGCTGAAAAACATTCATCAGCTCCTGAAAAAAATCGCCACAGAAGCCCACGACAAAGTCGAAGCATCACTGCAGCAGTCAAAACAGGAACGCCGCAGGATGCGCGGTTACCAATCATGTGTGACACACGCTTTACAGTAGCAAAAAAGCCCCCGGAAACGGGGGCTTTTTGTGCGGTCTTTGCGCTGCGTTCTTGCCTTTGGCACAAGGCAAGAACGCATCACACAAGGCTGGGCAGCTGCTACGTCTTTCGGCTTGCACATTGCCAGTCTGTTACGCCTGACTGAGCGTCTTCTGCATCACACTACGCACAGCACGCACTTTGGCGCCAATATCCGCGGCACCCACAAATTCTGAGACAAGAGCTGCACAGCGAGCACCATTGGCGCAGACTTCAGCCACATTGTGTTCCTTAATACCGCCGATGGCCACAAAGGGAATATGAATATTTTCTGCCACCCACCTAAGATAGCTTAAGCCCACAGGCGCTACCACATCCTCCTTGGTTTTGGTCGCATAAATGGGGCCTACGCCAATATAGTCGGCACCTCTATTCATGGCCTGCACCGCCTGCTCGGGGCTGTGCGTGGAAACGCCGATGATCATGTCTTTGCCGCACAAGCTGCGAACATCGGCGAGAGGGAGATCATCCTGACCGATATGTACGCCGTCGGCCTTACAAAGCAGGGCAAGATCCACGTGATCGTCAATAATGAGACAGGCGTTGGCCTCCAGGGTCATGGCTCTGAGCATACGACATTCTTCGAGCATTTTTCCCATAGGCAGGTGTTTTTCCCGGTACTGTAAAATTTTGATACCTGCGCCGAGCAAGGCCTGCACAACATCCCGGAGTGACCGGCCCCGGGAAAGACGGGCATCGGTTAAGGCATAGAGGTCCGTTTGTCCTGGAAGAATTCTTGGCATCATTACCTCCTAAGGCGATAGCATCACTTGCAGAAAAAGGGTCTTTGTGCCCAAAGTCGGCGCCAAAGGCTGCGTAAAAGCCTGTGTGGAGCAAACGACGTTGTGAGCAAGATCTCTGGCACCTGAAAATCCTCCACACGCCACTCCGTAGGTTGCGCAAGTGGATAAGACGCCTGCACGCAGCTTTTGCCTGAGCCATAGACGCCTGCCCTGCGCAAGGCCAAAGCCAGGGGAATCTCTTCGACAGTACAGCCCAAAAGGCACAGAAGTTCTTCATCGAGCAGGGGGGCATTGCTGCAGGCTGCCACAAGCCCCAGGGGATAGGGTTGGCCACTGCCTGGACCTGTGACATGCATGGCCACAATACCGTCGACAACAGCAACAACTGGCGGCAGAAGCTGATAGAGCGCCACAATAAGTTCGGCAAAGCACGCACGGTGCTTCCCAAAGCGTGCGTGCAAAAACGCCTTATGCAGGCCCGGGACACAGCCGTAGCAGTTTTTGACAGCCAAAGTAAGGCGCATCTGACTATGCGCCTTGACTTTAGGCACGGAAACAATGGTCTCACAGTCGAACGCCGTACGCGAAATAGGGATCTTCACACGTGCACCCTGTATCTCAACGTCTTTCCAGAGCGCCGACCCCATTGGCACAGGACGAAGCCCAAGTGGCGCCAATGCTTGCTCAAGACCGATTTTTGCGGCAACACCGGCTAACGTTCCAAAACCCGGTGAATCAGCAACCGTGACCTTGCAGCCGAGATCCAGAAGGCAGCGGCAGAGGCTTGCCACAAGCCAGGGATCCGTGCAGGCAAGCGCTTCCGCTTTCAAAAGATTGGGTTTGACAAGCACCGTTTTGCCAGCTAACGCCGCAAAGTCCGAAGCCTGCAGGAGGCTCTCCATGCTTGCCTGAAAGCCAGGTTCCCGGCTTGCATGGCAGTGTGCCAAGGCCACAGGAATACTCTGGCCCCCCTGCTCAAGTTCAAAAAATGCCGCCATTTTTTCCCTCAATTTCAAGGCTCTCAAAAACAAAGTCAAAAAATTTTCGCTTGCCCTCTTGTTTTTTCACGCGTCAAAGTACATGTTCCAAAGCTGACATTTCTGGCAAGCACCTTTGACGTTTGAAGAGAAGCCTATGCGCACTATCTTTCCCACTCTCGCCCTCATTGTGGCCATCATTTTCTGGACAGAACTCACACCAACCGCACAAGCCGCTCCACAGCAGGAGGCCAAAAGTCAGAGTGCGACAAGTGCGCCGCCCAAAAATGCCGCAGCTGCTCAGAAAGACAAGAAAAAGCAGCCTCAAGAGCAACAACAAGATCCCGCCAAAAAAGAGTCAATGACCGAAGCGGATGATAAAACGCAGGATCAGGACGGGCACAAACCGGAAAAAAGCGATATAGCCGCGATCATTTTGGATTGTCATCAGGACCTGCAAGCACTCATTATCGAGCTTGTGGAACGCCATAAGCTGGCCGAGCCCTGGCGGCAAAAATGGCACGAAGCGCATACCCGCATCAAAAGCATCTACGAAAAAGGTCAGGAGCTGGAAAAGGAATTTGCCGATAAGCATGAGCTCATCTTTTACATCGGCCATGCCGAGCGCAATCTCAATCAGCTCATGCCCAGCGTCAACCGCTTTAATAAATGGGCAAGTCTTATGGAAGCGGTTCAAAGCCGGCTCTACCTCATCGAGCGGGACCTCGACCGTGAGCTCAATCCGCTTTTGGCCATAAAAAACACCACAGAAAAACTGCTCGAAACCATCAAATCGTTCTCTTCGTTTTCTGTCAATCTGCAGGGCGACGATGCTGAGCTTATCGCCTATCAGAAGGATCTCAAAGACACTCGCCTTTTCCTAGAAAACCTTCTGCGCGATCAGAACAATGAGCTTGCCCCGGCTAATGCCCTGAAAGAGGAAATTCAAAAAATTCAGGGCGAAATCTCCCAGAAGCTTCCCAATCTCTGGAAAGAATACTATCTACAAAAGCCCCTGCCCTGGCTTGATGCAAACACGTGGACCTACCTGCCCAGGCAGTTGGAGATTCTCGCCAATGGCTTTGATATGCGCCGAGCTCTCGAGTTACCCAGTGACAATGACGACTGGCGCAAAGCAGGATTACGTTTTCTGATCAGTGCCGTGCTCAGCGTCTTTGCCATCATGTTTTTGCGGCGACAGAAGTGGCTGCCCACCGACACCAATCCTGTGATTAACCACATGTTCAAGGTCAGTCTGCCCCTGATCTGCCTCGGCATTTGCTTCTTTGTGGGCTCTGTCACCCCTCAGGGCGATAATTTCAGGTTGTTCATGGCCATCGGCAATCTTATCATCATTTTAGGACAGATGCACCTGGCCTGGGACCTCAGGCTGCTCTCAGCCCCTGATGTGCCACGTCAGCCGGCCCCCCTCCTTCGCCTCTTTCCGCTGACCTGCGTGGCCTATATTCTCCTCTACCTGCCCCTTTTACGCGGCGTTATTCTGATGCTCTGGCTGGGTTTCCTGGTGAGCGTACTCATCTGGCGGCGCTTCTGGCCAGAATTATCTATCGGCGAGCTGCGACTGGAAAACAATATCAGAATTTTTGACGGTGTTGTGCTTTGGCTAAGCCTCATTCTCACCCTCTGCGGCCTGCACATCTACAGTATAATCGTCTATCTGTTCTGTGTCTCTCTTTCTCTGGCCCTGGAGCTTTGCCTCGGCGGCATTGCGCAGTTCAACTACCTCAACGAGAATCAACCGCAGGAGGGGCTGCGCGCCATTGTCTCCAATATAGCTGTGTCTCTGGCTGTACCCATCATCATGATGATCACCATCACAAGCGTCCTGCTCTGGATTGCCACCCTGCCCGGCGGCCCTGTGATCATGGAGCAGTATCTCTTCAAAAATTTTAGCATCGGTTCCACAGAATTCAATCTGCTGCACATTCTGGTCATCATCAGCGCCTTCTTCCTGACCAAGGCCATTGTGGTCACAGGCTCACGCTACCTCTCAAAGATCATCATAAACAATAAAAGCAGTGTCGACGCCTCTCTGGTCACGCCAGCCCAGACCGCCTATACCTACACTGTCTGGATCATCTTTGCGCTCTTTGTCATGCATATTCTGGACATTGACCTGAAAAACGCTGCCATGGTCATGACCGGTCTGTCTGTCGGTATTGGTATGGGTCTGCAGGGCATTGTCAATAATTTCTTCTCAGGTCTCATTCTCATTTTCGGCCGCATGCTGCAGGTGGGTGATGTCATTGAAGTGGGCGGTATTGCAGGCCGCGTTGCCCGCATCAGTGTACGCGACACCATGATTCAGACCTATGATAATGCCCTGATCTATGTGCCCAATTCCGAATTTATCTCAGGCCACCTCATCAACTGGACCCATAACGATTCCACCGTGCGAACCAGTGTTTCCGTAGGCGTAGCCTATGGTTCGGACACCGATCTTGTGGTCCACACCCTGAAAAGCATTGTCGCCAAACATGCCGGCATTTTGCGCTACCCAGAGCCTTCTGTGCTCTTCCAGAACTTCGGCGACAATACCCTTGATTTTACCGTCTATTTCTGGGTTAACAAATTCGATGACCGCCTGCGTATCTGCGCGGAAATCCGTTTGGCCATAGACAAGGAGTTCGCCAGACAGCACATCGAAATCGCTTTCCCGCAGCTTGATGTGCACCTGAAGACTACCCACGGCAAACCCGCTCTGCCAAAAGGCAGACGGCCAAGATCAAGGCTTGTACCGCATCGCACCAAAAAAGCAATCGAGTCCGATGAGCGTGAGATGAACGAAGCCTAACAACGAAAAGCATACCACATCTGCTCTCAAAAAGCTCAAAGGACCTGCCTTTCCTCAGCGTAGCGAGCACAGTAGGGCCCAAGCAAAGGGATCTTACGCTTCGAAATGGCGCCCATCCCTTAGGCACTTGCCCAAGCAGAACGCGCGTGGCAAAAACGCCAAACAGAAAAGCCTCTCCGTTCTAGAGAGGCTTTTCTGTTTGAGCATGCACATATTCTCGACAAAATAGGCAGCCAAGCGCTGCTCACTTCACAATCCACAATTATTGCATTTGAAAGTTGACCGCTATTTTAAAAATTTTGGCAGCTGGCAGGTTGAGAATGGGTATACCTGTTTTTTCGGAGAGACCATCCAGAATGCTCTGACAGGCATCTGCTGACGGAGCAATGAGCGTAAACCAGACATTATAGGCATTGGCCCGGAGGTAATTGTGAGTTACGCCGCTTGTGGCATTCACCGCCTCCACAAAGGCGGCAAGTTGCTCTTCTGGCACACGTGCCGCACAGAGTGTTGACACATAGCCAAGACGGCCTGCCCAAAAATTGGCACTGAGTTGTCTGATGACACCCTGTCTGCGCAGTTCCCGCACGTGTTCAAAAACCTCTTCCTCGCTCACACCAAGACGGGCGCCCAATTCGGCATACGGCCTAGACACCAACGGGAAATCGGTCTGGATAATGTCAAGTATGGCACGGTCAAGATCGTCCATGAGCCTCTCCAGGCCTGAGTTTTTTGGGAAGATAGGTACAGAGGGGCTCTGGTGCCAGGTGATTGCCGCTCATACTGTAGGCGCGGGCTCTGCAGCCACCGCAGAAGCGGTGATATTCACAGACACCACATTTGCCCTGATAACGGCTCTGATTGCGAAAATCCTGAAAATAAGCACTCTTACGCCAAATCTCAGGGAAGGGTGTCTCGCGCACCTGCCCGCAGTCAAGCTCAAGATAGCCACAGGGCTGCACCTGTCCTGTGTGGCTAATGAAGCAAAAGCCTGTACCGCCAAGACAGCCTCTGGTCATGGCATCCATGCCAAAATTGTCCAGAGAAACCTCAACCCCTTCCTCATGCGCCCGCTGGCGCATGATACGGTAGTAATGCGGAGCACAGGTAGCCTTGAGATGCATGCTCGTTGTCTTGCGAAAATCGTAGAGCCAGTGCAAAACATCCTCGTATTCCTGGGCAGTGATCACCTGATCCCTGAGTCCTGCAGCTCTGCCCATGGGGACAAGCAGAAAAATATGCCAGGCCTCGGCGCCAAGACGCTCGCAGAGGCTAAAAATTTCGTGAAAATGGGAAAGATTATTGCGTGTGACTGTAGTATTGATCTGAAAAGGAAGACCAGCCTCCTTGAGATAGCTGATACCGCGCATGGCGCCAGCAAATGCGCCGGGCACCCCGCGAAAGGCATCATGCGAGGAGGCATCAGCGCCGTCAATGGAAATGGAGCAGCGTTCAACGCCGGCATCCTTTAAGCCGTGAGCCATTTCAGGCGTCAAACGTGTACCATTAGGCGCACAGGCGCATGTCAGTCCAAGCTTATGCGTAGCACTGATCAGCTCAAAAAGATCCGCGCGCAGGGTTGGCTCGCCACCGGTAAAAATGACAATGGGACGCCCAACCTTGGGGAAGCTTGCAATGAGCTTGAGCGCTTCTTCTGTGGACAATTCTCCTGGATAGGGCTCAGGATGGGCCTCGGCCCGACAATGCCTACAGGCAAGATTGCAGGAACGGGTGACCTCCCAGGCAATCAGCCGGCAGACAGGGCTGCCATCCTCAAGCGTCCTTGGCACATGGCTTCCCGCACTCATCGCACCAGCCTTTTTTCAAGAAGATATTCGGCAAAATAGGTGATAATGCTGCGCGCGCCTGCACGTTTGAGGCCAAGGAGACTTTCAAGGATGATACGCTCCTCATCGATCCAGCCGTTCTGAGCGGCAGCGCAGATCATGGCGTATTCACCGCTCACCTGGTAGGCCATCACCGGCACATCCACAGCTTCCTGCACGCGCCAGAGAATATCACTATAGGGTCCGGCCGGTTTGACAATCAGGGCATCAGCTCCTTCAGCCACATCGGCACGAGCCTCCATCAGAGCCTCACGGCCATTACCGGCATCCATCTGATAGGATTTGCGATCACCGTGGGCAGGAGCAGATTCAGCGGCATCACGGAAAGGACCATAAAAGGCAGAGGCATATTTGACCGCATAGGAGAGAACGGGAATATCCGTCAGTCCCTGCTCATCCAAGCCCTTGCGTATTGCTGCCACCCGTCCATCCATCATGTCTGAGGGGGCAACCATGTCAGCCCCGGCCAAGGCATGACTTACGGCTGTCTGGGTGAGCAGGGGCAGGGTTGGGTCATTCTGCACATACCCTTCGCTGTCCAAAATGCCGCAGTGACCATGACTCATATATTCACAGAGACACACATCAGTGATCACGCAGAGCTGGGGACAGCGTTTTTTCAAACGCCTAACGGCCTGCTGCACAATGCCGTTTTTATCATAGGCCCCTGAAGCACGTTCGTCCTTGTGGGCAGGAATTCCAAAGAGCAGAATACTTGTCAGTCCAAGATCACAGGCCTTGGCAACCCGCTTTTCGAGCATGGCCAGAGACAGCTGGCACTGTCCGGGCATGGAGGGAACAGGCTTGGCGAACTGATTGTCCTTAGTCTCAACCACAAAATACGGCATAATCAGATCTTCCACACACAGGGGCGCTGTCTCACGCAGCAGGGCACGCAGCTGCGGCGTTTTACGCAGACGCCGGCCACGGTAAAAAGACATACTCATGCTCACAGTTCCTTTGCAACCCGCAAAGCGGGGTTACTCATGCAAACAGCTTGTGCTCTTTGCATGAGAAGTTGCCAATTCCGGCAATCTGCTGCCATCAAAGCCCAATTTCAGCATCCGTCAGATAACAGGCTGGATCCTCTGCCCAGACATCGCCATAGACAGCCTCTGCCCTGGCTCTGAAATTGCCGCCACAGATCTTCAGGTATTGACACTTGGCGCAACGGCCTCCGACATAGGCTTTCTTGTTCTTCAGCTTATGCAGCAGTTCAATATTGGGATCATCCCAGATCTGAGAAAAGGGACGCTCGAGCACATTACCAAAAACGTGCTCCCGCCAAAACTGATCGGCGTGGACCTTGCCATCCCAGGAAATACAGGCAAAACCGCGGCCTGAATTGTTCCCCTCATTGTACTGGAGCAGCTGCAAGACCTCTTCGGCCCGCTTGGGATCTTCGCGCGCAAGCCGCAACCAGACATAGGGACCGTCGGCATGGTTATCGACTGTCAAAATTTCCTTGGGATGCCCGGCCTCAAAAAGCTTACGTGTCTCGTCCATGATCAAATCAAGCACGGCCCGTGTCTCGCTATGGGAGAGATCTTCCTCAATCATGGCAGAGCCACGGCCTGAATAGACGAGATGGTAAAAACAGGCGCGCGGCACCTCAAGATCGCGCAAAAGGCGGAAAATCCCGGGAATTTCAGCCACATTGCGCTTGTTCATGGTAAAGCGCAGTCCGACCTTGAGCCCTTCCGCCTGACAGTTGGCGATGCCCTGCAAAGCCTTGGCAAAAGCCCCCTGCACACCACGAAAATGATCGTGCACCTCTTCCAGACCATCGAGAGAAATTCCCACATAGGAAAGACCAACCTGCTTCAGTTCCTTGGCCTTTTCCTTGGTGATCAAAGTCCCATTGGTGGAGATGACGGCACGCATCCCCTTTTGCGTCGCATGACAGGCGAGTTCAACCAAATCCTTGCGCACCAAAGGCTCTCCGCCAGAAAAGAGCATGACAGGCGCCCCATAGGCCGCAAGATCATCAATCATCGTCTTGGCCTGTTCTGTGGAAATGGGATCTTCCCCTTCAAGCTTTTCGGCGTGGGCGTAACAATGCACACATTTCAAATTGCAGCGTCTGGTCATATTCCAGACAACCACAGGTTTCTTGTCCTCTGAAAACTGCAGTAGATGTGAAGGCAGAGAGCCAGAATGACGTCCGTAACGCAAAAAGTCTGACGTTTCCACCTGTCCGCAGTAGAGTTTGGATATTCCGATCATTGCTGTCACCCGGCCTTAACTGGCAAGAATATGTTCAACCTTGGCAAAACAGGCCTCAATGCCAGAGGGCTGATTGCCGCCTGCCTGAGCCAGGTCTGGTCGACCTCCGCCTTTACCGCCGATCAATGGCGCTGCCTCAGCCATAAGAGCCGGTGCCGTGAAGCGGTCATGCAGATCCCGCGATACATAGATCAAAAGGCTGACTTTTTCCCCATCAACACTGGCCAGACTAATACAGGCCTTCTGATCAAGGCGCGAACGCAGCTCATCCATCAGCTTGCGCAAGGCAGGCACTGGCATAGCCGGAACCTTGACGCCAAGGCAATTGATCTCGGAGATCTTTTTGCTTGTCTTCAGCAGGCTATCCAGATCAATAGCCTTGGATTTACCCTCTTCTGAGGCTTTACGCAGTTTTTTAACATCACTTTTCAGGGTTTCGATACGCTCGCAGATTTTCTCACTGCTGTCGGCTTTAAGCAGACCCTGCGCTTCACGCAGCAGGGCTCTCTGTCTGACACAGTAGGCATAGGCCTTTGTACCCGTTAACGCCTCAATACGCCGTGTGCCGCTGGCCACAGCCGACTCCGAGACAATCAGGAAAAGACCTGCCTGACCGGTACGGGCAAGGTGGGTACCACCACACAATTCCCGTGATGTCACCTCATCATCTGTTCCGATGGTCACAACCCGGACCGTGTCTCCGTATTTCTCGTCAAAAAGCGCCATGGCACCAGTAGCCTTGGCTTTTTCGCGGTCCATTTCCTCGGTGACAACAGGAAGATCTGCGAGAATGGCTGCATTGACACAGTCTTCCACGCGTGCAAGCTCTTCCTCGGTCATGGCCGAAAAATGCGAGAAGTCAAAACGCAGGTGCTCATCATTCACAAGAGAGCCCATCTGATGCACGTGGCTGCCCAAAACCTTGCGCAAAGCAGCATGCAAAAGATGCGTGCAGGAGTGGTTGCGTGCACAGGCCAGACGCTCATCTCTGGCCACTTCAAGGCTTATCTCGTCACCCACGTGCAGTTCACCCTGCTCAACTTTGACCGAGTGCACAATGAGCGTCGGCACAGGCTTGGAACAAGTAAGGATCTTGGCCTGAGCAGAAAAAGAACGAACCTGCCCCTTATCACCGGCCTGTCCACCGGATTCACCATAACAGGGAGTCACATCGCTGATCAGATAGCCGCACCAGCCCTCTTCAAGACGTGAGCACTCCTGGCCCTGCGCATCCAAAAGCATGAGCACATGCGCTTTTTCCGAAAGCTGGGTATAGCCTGTGAAACGCGAGGCAAGCCCTTTGGCGGCAAGACGCTTGAAGATCTCCACAACGTCGCCGCTCTGCCCAAAGAAACCGGCCTGTTTCTGACTAGCACGGGCACGTTCACGCTGCTTAGCCATATTGGCCTCAAAGCCTGCGGCATCTACCGTAAAGCCACGCTTTGCGGCCACATCATTGACAATATCAAGGGGAAAGCCATGCGTATCGTGCAGAAGGAAGGAGAGATCTCCCGGTATGCATTTTTCTCCCTTTTCCTCAAGCTTGGCCATTTCCGTCTCAAGCAGTCGCAGGCCGTTTTCAAGAGTCTGGGAAAAACGCAGTTCCTCCTCATGCACGACTTTCGCGATAAAATCAGCCTGCGAGCAGAGCTCCGGATAACTGTCCCCCATAACCTCAACCACTCGGCCAACGACTTTGTAGAGGAAGGGATCGCGCACACCGAGAAGATGGGCAAAACGCAGGGCTCTGCGAATCAGGCGGCGTAGAACATAGCCGCGGCTCTCGTTGGAGGGAAGCACCCCCTCGGCTATGAGAAAAGCCGCTGCGCGACTGTGATCGGCAATAACGCGAAGCGCTGTATCCACATCATTGGTGTCGGGGGCACTGAAACTATAGGTAACAGAGGCGAGATGCGCCGCATACTGGATGAGATCCTGGAAAAGATCACAGTCAAAATTGGAGCGTTTACCCTGACAGACGGCGGCAATGCGCTCAAGGCCCATACCCGTATCAATGTTAGGGGCGGCCAAAAGCGTGCGTGAACCGTCACTGGCCTGGTCGAACTGCGTGAAAACGAGATTCCAGATCTCAAGAAAACGGTCACAATCACATTGGCCAATGCCGCAATTGGGACCGCAGGCCATGTCGCTGCCCTGATCAATATAGATCTCGGAGCAGGGTCCACAGGGGCCGGTATCACCCATGGTCCAGAAATTATCCTTCTCGCCCATGCGCACAATGCGCTCTGCGGGCAGATGGGCAATCTCCTGCCAAAGGGCTGCCGCCTCTTCATCTTCACGGTAAATAGTTACCCACAATTTCTCAGCCGGAAGCTCGAGTTCCTCTGTGACAAACTGCCAGGCCCAGGTAATGGCTTCCTTCTTGAAATAATCACCGAAGGAAAAATTGCCGAGCATCTCAAAAAAGGTATGGTGACGGGCTGTGCGGCCCACATTTTCGAGATCATTGTGTTTGCCAGAGACACGCAGACATTTCTGACAGGTCGTTGCTCGACTGTACGAGCGCTTTTCTGCCCCTAAAAAGAGCTTTTTAAACTGTACCATACCTGCATTGGTAAAGAGCAGAGTCTTATCGTCAGGGGGAATAAGCGGTCCTGACGAAACGATGGCGTGGCTCTGACGCTGAAAAAACTGCAGATAGCGCTGACGGATTTCACTGGCACTGAGCATGTCTCTGGCTCCTCTCACCCAAACTATTCATACGACTCGGGGTCAATACCCTCGTCACTTTCTTCACCGGTTGGGATAAATTCATGGGGATGCATACCCAAAAATTCCTTGACGCGCGCCTCAATAGCGTTGCGCAATTCCTCGTTTTCCTCAAGCAGAGCCCGGACTTTTTCGCGGCCCTGGCCAAGTTTTTCCGAGCCAAAAGCAAACCAGGCGCCGCTCTGTTCAATGATCTTGCCCTCAACGCCGTAGTCGATAAGCTCCCCTGCCCGGGAAATGCCCTTTCCATACAAAATATCAAAGGTTGCGCTGCGGAAAGGCGGAGAGACCTTGTTTTTGACAACCTTCACCTTGGTGCGCGAGCCAAAGTACTCCTCTTTGTCCTTGAGGGTCTGAATCCTGCGGATATCCAAGCGCACCGACGAGTAGAATTTCAACGCATTGCCGCCTGTCGTGGTCTCTGGGCTGCCATAGCCTGTCATCCCAATCTTCATACGAATTTGGTTGATGAAGACCACAGATGTTTTGGAACGGTGAATGGTTCCGGTCAGGCGGCGCAAAGCGTGACTCATCAGTCGAGCATGACCACCTACTTGGGTTTCCCCCATATCACCTTCCAACTCAGCCTGGGGGATAAGGGCTGCCACAGAGTCAATAACAACAAGATCCACAGCCCCGGAACGCACGAGCATATCGGCAATATCCAGGGCCTGCTCCCCGTAATCCGGCTGCGAAATCAACAGATCTGCTGTTTTCACGCCCAGTTTTTCGGCATAGGACACATCAAGGGCATGTTCAGCGTCGACAAAGGCGCAGGTTCCACCCCGCTTCTGGCATTCGGCGATAATATGCAGGGTCAGAGTCGTCTTGCCTGACGATTCGGGGCCAAAGATTTCCGTAACCCGTCCACGCGGAATACCACCAACTCCCAGAGCCAGATCCAGCCCCAGAGAGCCTGTGGGAATAACTTCAATATCCTCGCGCGCTTCATCCGACAGCTTCATGACGCTGCCTTTGCCGTACTTACGCTGAATGGTCATCAGCGCTGTATTCAGGGCTTCCATACGCGCATTATCTGCTGTTGTGTTTCCTTTTTTGGGCATAGACAACTCCAAGCAAAAAGTGATCAGGTAAAATACCGCAACTGCCCCTCCATGGCAAATCTCCTGCCGGGTCATTTTGCCGCAATGGAGACCTCTTGGCGGCGAATACCTCTGCTATAGCACTTTTTTGGGCAATGACAAGATAGATCTATCCACTTTTTTGAATCTGCACGATATTTTTAACCATCAAAATAAAATACGATCGCAGAGATCTGCATATTTATCAAGTTCTACCGCGATTTCTGCCTCTCTTAAAACAAGATTTGCTTTTTTTCCACAACGTAGAATCCCCGTAGACAGCCTGAAAAGTGTATGCAGTGAGCGTATTCCTGCACAGGATACTGTGAACCTGTTAGCGATTATGGCTATGCATAAGCACCAGAAACACGGAGCCAACAGCCAGGCACGAGGCAAGGATCATCCCCCGAGTCACTTCTTCATGGAGCAGCCAGGCTCCCAGAGAAAGCGCAATAATCGGAACCACATATTCGTAGGAGACGGCAACGGTAATGGAGACATGGCGCAAAAGCCAGAAGTAGCTCGAATAGGCGATGATGGCTCCGCCAATAACCATCCAGGTAAAGGCCAGGACAATGCCTGTATGAAGACGATCAAAATGCAGTGACGTTTCGTGCTCGCCAAGCAGCAGGCCTAAGGCCAGACATTCAAGGCCTCCCATCAGCAAAAGCAATCCGCAGTCCTGTAATTCTGGAAGCCCGCTCGTATGCGGGAACTTACGCATCAAAAGTGAACCTGCGACCCAGCCAAAGGTTGCAGCAAGGATCCAGAAAACACCAAAAAGAGGCGTAGCTGCCTCTGGCTGCAGGGCTGACTGTTCCATTGCCAGCAGGACAAGCCCGCAACTTCCCCCCAGAAGCCCCAGAATCTGCACGGCATTTGGCCTCTCTTCGCCGGCAAAAAGCCAGCCCGCCAGGATCATGCTGATTGGCGTAGAACCTGTGATCACAGAAGCTGTGCCGCTTGAGACAAACTGCTGGCCGTAACTTAAAAAACCACTGGCCGCCACAACGAGAAAGAGGCCAAAAAAAGCAGCGTAGCCAATATCTCGCAACGTTACTTTCTGCCATTTACCTGTAAAAAAGAAGACACAACAGAGCAAAAGCCCTCCTAAGGCCATGCGGGAGCCACAGGCGAAAAAGGGGCCCATAACCTGCAATGTCAGACTGAAACCAAGATACGTGGTTCCCCACGAAATATAGACCAAAAAAAGATGTAGGAAGACCTGCAGTTTCAGGGAAAAATGTGATGACATAGACGACACGGAGTTTGTAAACACAGGCTTGCACAACATCCGACGCCAGGGCGCAAGCCTTCCCCACAAACGCCGTTTGCAAAACAATTGCCTTCCGAAGATAGACGAGTCTTTCAAAAATCCCTATACTGATGTGAGATACTTTGTTTACCCATACAGGCAGAAGCTCTCAGCAGATGTGCCCCTGTAACTTTTTTGACAGCACCTGCAGGTAAAGGTGTGCTGTACGGAGTACGCTATGTCCAATGAAAAAACGGCGACTGTTGAAAATTTTTTGGCCTTTATGAAGCGCAAAGGCATGAATACAACAATGCAGCGACGTGTCATTGCTGAGACATTTTTCAATCTTCCAGGGCATCATTCTCTTGAGGAATTCTACCAAATTATTTCCAAGCAGGATCCCTGCATCGGTCAGACCACAGTCTACCGGACGCTTAAGCTCCTCTGTGAAGCCGGTTTTGCCACTGAAATCCATTTCAGCGATGACATCACCCGCTACGAAGTGGCCAATCCCACCAGCCACCATGACCATCTCATTTGCCTGCAGTGCGGAAAAATTGAAGAAATCTACGATCCCAACATTGAAAAATGGCAAAAAGACATCGCAGCTGAACGCGGTTTTTCCCTCACAGGCCATGTGCACAATCTCTATGGCATCTGTGACAAATGCCGGGAAGAACTGAAAAGCAAACTCTAACCACATTGGCAAGACGTCTCCTGCAGCTATGGCAGTTCTAGGCATTGTCGTTCTGTTTTCACAGAACAAGAAAGACCTCGCTTCTCGCGGGGCACCTGCACCTAGCTCTGGAACTATTGTTTGTCAATGAAAAAGGATTTTGGCCATGTCGCTTGACAGTCTGCTTGTTTGTATCATTGTCCTCAGTGCAGTGCTTTTTTTTGTCCGTCGCATCTATGTCAATGTACGACGAGGACAATGTGACTGCGGTTGTGGCTGCGGAAAAGACTGCAAGTCCAAACCGCGTCAGATCAAATAGTTCAGCGCGAAAAGAGCCTCTCTGAGAGAGGCTCTTTTCTTTGGGAAAGAGGCAAAGCTTGTTGCTAAAAATCAAGGGTCTTTTTAAAGGCCTGAGCAAGCTCTGAAACCTCTTCTCTGACCACCACACTTGTCCCGCTACGCAGGGTCAGACAGCCATCCTCCGTGACTGTCCCAAGACAGCGGCAGGTCTGCCACATGCCAAGGGCCTCCAGTACATTGGCTGTTTCAGGTCGCACACTGACCAGAAGACGACTAGCTGACTCACTGTACAAAAGTTCTGAACGGTTCATGGGTTCCATGGCCGGCACCTGCTCAAGATCAATATCACAGCCAAGACGACCGCCAATGGCCATTTCTGCCAAAGCCACAGCCAGGCCACCATCTGAGCAGTCGTGGCAGGCTGTGAGCACTCGCTTACGCATCAGCGCATAGACCATGCGGTAACGTTCCTTGGCAGATGAGGCATCCACAAAGGGCACACGATCATTATCCAGGCCAAGTTCCGCCATGGCCTCGCTGCCTGCAAGCTCCCGCCAGGTACCGCCGAGCAGATAGATTTTATCACCGGCTCTCTTGAAATCAGAGCTTTGCGTCAAAAGCACATTGGGCACAACGCCCAGCACACTAAAAAGGACCGTGGGCGGAATGGAAATACGCTCATTGCCGCTTGTATAGTCGTTCTTCATGGAATCCTTGCCCGAAATGCAGGGCACATCAAAGGCCAGAGAGAAATGTCTGAGAGCCCGACAGGCGCGCACAAGCTGGGCCAGTTTATAGCGACCATCAGGATTATTGGGCGCATAGACAGGATCGCACCAGCAGAAATTGTCCACGCCAGCCAGGGCATCGGGATCTCCACCCACAGCTACAGCATTGCGGACAGCTTCATCCATGGCATTGGCCATCATCCAGTACGTATCATAGTCACTATACTTGGGGCAGATACCATGGCTAACGACAAGTCCGGCGTCAGATTCAACAATCGGTCTGAAGACCCCGGCATCGGAGGGCCCGTCCTGTAAAACGCCCACAAGAGGTTTAATGACGCTGCCACCACGCACTTCATGGTCATACTGACGCACAATATATTCTTTAGAGCAGATATTCAGGCGACCAAGCATCTTCTTCAGAAAAGCGCCTTCATCCACGCCCTGCACCTCAAGGCGATCCTGTCTGTGCTGTGGTTTTTCCCAGACCGCTTCCAAAGAGAGCTGCGGAACGCCGTGATGCATAAATTCCATGGGCAGGGAGGCTATGACACGCTCATGATAGCGCACGGTGAAATACCCAGAATCGGTATAGGTTCCAAGCTCGGTTGCCTCCACATCCATGTGTTTGGCAAGAGCCAAGAATGACGCAAGTTTTTCCTGGGGTACAGCCAGTGTCATGCGTTCCTGGGCTTCAGAAAGCACAATTTCCCAGGGGCGCAAGCCGTCGTACTTGAGCGGCGCCCGCGAGATATCGAGATCACAACCGCCTGTGTCTTCGGCCATTTCCCCCACGGAGGAAGAAAGCCCTCCAGCCCCGTTATCGGTAATGGCCGTATAGAGGCCGGCATCGCGAGCGCGAATAATAAAATCATACATCTTACGCTGCGTTATGGGATCCCCGATCTGCACAGCTGTGGCTGGAGATCCCTCATGCAGTTCCTCGGAAGAAAACGTTGCCCCGTGAATGCCATCTTTGCCGATGCGCCCGCCGACCATAACAATGACATCACCCTTACGCGCTTTTTTCTGCCAGCCTGGCTGCCCATTCACCTCTGTAGGCAGAATACCCACAGTACCACAATAGACCAGGGGTTTACCGAGATAGCGCTCGTCAAAGACAACAGAGCCATTGACTGTGGGAATGCCACTCTTATTGCCTCCATGCTCCACGCCTTCACGCACGCCTTCAAGCACTCGTCTGGGGTGCAGGAGACGAGGTGGCATCTCTTTACTGTAAAAAGGTGAGGCAAAACAAAAGACATCGGTATTGCAGACGAGCTCTGCCCCCATACCCGTACCCATGGGATCACGGTTGACACCCACAATACCTGTCAGCGCGCCACCATAGGGATCAAGCGCCGAAGGACTGTTATGGGTCTCAACTTTGATGCAGGCATCATAGCCATTGATAAAGGCAATCACACCGGCATTGTCACTGAAAACAGACTTGCAGTAATCGTGCTCCCCGCGCTGGGCACGCAGGGTGGCTGTGGTATCACGGATGCAGCTTTTATATAGATTGTTCACGGCTTCATGCCGTCCACTCTCTGCATCCTTGTAAGCAATGGCCGAAGCAAAAATCTTGTGTTTGCAGTGTTCAGACCAGGTCTGCGCCAAAATCTCCATTTCCACATCAGTGGGATCCTGGGGAAGACCAAGCTTTGCCCGCCTTGCCTGTTCGGCCTGCCCACCAAAAGCGTCTCTGATGCAATGCAATTCATGAACAGTTAACGCCCAGGTATTTTCACGGCTTGTTTTTTTCAGGGTCTCGTCGTCCATCGCTGACAGGGCAATGGTATCCACCCGCTCATTGGCCTCACCCGTAACTCTGGCTGCCTGGGCGGCAAAACCAGGTTCTGCCTGCCAGGCTTGTGCGTCTTTGACCCGATAGCGCTGGATCAAGGTATTGCAAAGCAGATCACGGACCATCTTCTCAACCTGCGCCTTATCCAGGGGGGCATGGGAGGCACAGCTCACACGGTACTGCACGGATGTATAAACAGAGAGAGCCTGGCGAGGAATGCCCAGAGCAAGAGCCGCAGCCTCGCGTGCCGTACGGCCCTCATTATCGGTTACCCCGGGACGGAAACCGACTTCAATGAACCAGTCAACACCAGAAGCCTCGGCAAGTTCCCCTAATTCCGCACGCTGCAAAATGGGATCATGCCAAATGCCCTCTCTGACAAGCATCTGGCACTGTTCAAGCGTCAGACCGTCAACAGTGAAGACCTTAAACAGACGAATCGCAGAAACCTCTATGCCGAGAGCCTTGGACATCTGCGTTGCAATTCTGGCTCCCTGCATGTCTTCCATGGCAGCATGCAGACCTGTGACTATTCTATAGAGCATGAGATCCTCACTTTGTTCTTTCACGCACAAATGCCGCCATTTCCCGCAGAAGCGTGCGTTCCTTGCCATCTGGCAGATCCATAAGATTATCTTCCGCCTGTTGCAGATAGCTGTCGGCAAAATCACGAGTGCTGCGATCGTAGCCCAGTCTGCGCACGCTTTCAGCTATGGCCCGACACGCCTCAGGCGAAAAGGCTGCACTGCGAAACTGCTCGTCAAAATGCGCTCGTGCATCACTGTCCAAGTTCTGTCTGTAGCAGCGCAATGGATAGGTCATCTTGCCTTCCCTGAGATCCCCAAAACTTGGTTTACCTGTTACCCCCTCCTCGGCAAAGTCAATGGCATCGTCCACAAGTTGAAAAGCAATGCCAATATGTTCGCCAAAGGCTGCGGCTGCGGCCACTTGCTGAGCGGAAGCTTCCGCAAGGAGTGCGCCCATCTCACAGGCGCAGCTGATCAGCTTGGCCGTTTTTCCGGAAATAATGGCAAGATACTGCTCAAGACTAAGCTCAGGGTCACGTTGGGCAGCAATTTCCAGAATTTCACCAGCACAGGTTTCACTCGTAGCTTGGGAAAAGCTGCGAGAAAGGGCCGTATTTTGAAAATCAGCGACCAAGGCATTGCCGCAAGCAAGCAGAGCATCTCCGGCAAGAATGGTCTGTGTCTGGTCAAAGAGAGTATGGGCGGCTGGTCTGCCCCGTCTGGTTGCAGCATCGTCAATGACGTCATCGTGCAAAAGTGTTGCCGCATGCAGCATCTCGAGTGTAACGGCAAGACGATAGACATTGTCTCCCTGACATCCCAGAAGGCGGGCCACAAGGACCAAAAGCAGCGGGCGAATTCTTTTGCCTCCAGAGTTGAAGATGTGGTGGGCTACAGGCTGAACCGGGGCAGGCAAGGTGTGTTCCGCCTCTTCCAGGGCTGCGTTGATACGCGGCAATTCTAGTGCCAGTCTGGTCTTAAGAAGTAGATAGGCCATAGGCTAGCAGCACAGCTTCCAAAATGGCCCGGAAACCGTGCTTTCCTCCTCTCCGTAAATTTTATCAAAACTAGACGAGATGCAATAGCGAAAACAGTTCCTCAAGGCGTTGCAGTGCTCCTGGAAAGTCCTTTTCATCGGGACGGCGAGGACCTGTCTTATTGGAGACAACACGAATTTCTGTGCACGGCACAGCAAGACGGGCACAGGCATAGGCTACGGAAAAGCCTTCCATATTTTCCAGATCGGCATGATACCTGTCCCAGAGGGTTCTGGCCCGTTCAAAGCTGGCACTGACCCCAGCCACAGTGAGGGAAGAACACAACAAAAAACTCTTGTCAATCTCTCGCTGCGTCACGTGAAAGACATCTGCACTGTCCAGAGGGATCCTGTCGTAAACAGGACCGGCAGGTCCCTTTTGCCATTGCGGCCATTTAAAGGCCTGAGCAATGACAGCGTTGCCATCATTAAGACCGTACTCAGGCCAGATTTCCTCACGCACAAGACAGAGAGAGCAAAGAGGTATACGAGCTAAATCATAGGCTCCAGCAAGTCCCGTCACCAGCACTCGATCAACTTCAAGACCACTTCGCGAAAGAATGCCAAGGCAGATTCCTGTCGCTAAGGCCGCATTGACCGGGCCGGTTCCTGTCAGGCAGTAAAAGACCTGCTCTTTGTGCGGAAAAAAACCGTCTGGTACAGGATGAGGAAAGTATTCCTGCATGTTGTCCGCAGACGGCCGATATTTTTCAGGAAAAAGGGCAAGAAGTTCTTCTGCCGTGGCTGTCACCAGCAAAAGTGCCATATGGTCTCCTCCGGTTACAACCGGCAAAATAACAATGCTTCCCATCGTGCGGT
>JAFXOX010000006.1 GCA_017528345.1 Desulfovibrio sp. | reverse complement strand
GTAGCGTCTCAAGAAGAGCTTCAAAAACGACTATACAAGTATTTTGAGGAGATTAATGCTGACCTCGTTGTCTATCACTGGAATTGGAAGCTCGAAGAAATCGATGTTTCTGGTGATGTGAACACCACTACCTTGCTTGATGAAAATGTCTAGTCTATTAACGAACGATGTACCAGTTAACAAGCTCCCGGCGCGCACCTGATTCTAAAGGATTCATATTGAAAATAAAGGATATTGCTGCGCAATAAGCTTTTCATACCAACAATAATACCAACAAAATTTTCCGCTACCACCTTTCTCCAAACGCCTGGCATGGGAATTGTATAGCAGGTTTCCTCCGGCGGCGGAAGGGGCCTGGCCGCCGCTGTCTACGCCCTAGTCCAGAATATTGCCATCCTTCGAGATTGTCACGACCTGCCACGGAATGAATTTGCCGCTGTTCCTGAGAGCGTTCTCTGCGGCGCGCTGCAGGCCTCCGCAGCAGGGAACGTCCATCCGGACGATTGTGACGCTCTTTATGCCGTTGTCCCTGATAATCGCGGTAAGCTTCTCGCTGTAATCCACGGCGTCTAGCTTCGGGCACCCGATGACGGTGACCTTGCCCTTCATGAAGCCTTCATGCATGCTGGCGCAGGCGAAAGCGGTGCAGTCAGCGGCGATGAGTAGCTTGGCTCCGTTGAAGAAAGGGGCCTGCGAAGGCATGAGCTTGATCTGGCACGGCCACTGTGCAAGCCTGGATACCGGGTTCGCATTGAATGCGGGTGCCGCATGCTCGCCATGCCTGATACGCATGAGGCTTGTGCCGGGACAGGCGCTTTTCTGGATGGCATGATTCTCTGCAGCCTCCTTCTTTTCCTTTGCCCGCCGCACGGCATCCTCATCGTATTCCTGGGCCTCCCGCTCTTCAAACGTTATCGCCCCAGCCGGGCAGTTCGGCAGGCAATCTCCAAGGCCGTCGCAGAAGCTCTCGCGCGCAAGCATTGCCTTCCCCCCCCACGATATCGATGGCGCCTTCATGACATACTTCAGCGCATAGCCCGCAGCCATCGCACTTTTCCTCATCAATACGGATGATTTTACGTATCATTTCAATCCACCTCTCTCATCTTGCTCCAAGGTGTCCTGTCTATACATAGACGTGCCTAGACGGCAGCTTTCCCCGCGTATGTGCCAATTTTAGCGAAAAAAAGTTAAAGTCTTAATCATCATGGAATCGTTTGCTATTTGAGGAGGAACAGGTGCATATCCAAAAGAAGAGAGCGCAGACAATCCATCCAAAGGAGAGAGAAAATAGCACTGCGCTCTGATTCAGTCTTCCGGCGGATTTTTCCCCTTTTGCTTTGCCTTGCATATCAGCTGGGTCATGCTACCCATCGGGCAAAAGGAACACCATGCGCGTGGGCGGTAAAGGACCATGACTATCAGACCAATGATGGCGGATGTGAGCATCAGGCTGTAAAAGCCATAGCTGAACTGCGCCGACCAGTCGGTGCCGCTACCCTGGACATATGCCCATCGCCAAGGGATTTGAAAGGTCCATAGAAGCGTCACAGCCTGCCTGAGAGATGAAGATCCATTAAAGACCATGATGGACTGATGGATGATGCTGCCAAACATGGCCAGGAAAAATGCCAGGAAGCCATAACGAAACAATGCTGAAGACATCCATCTGGGAGCAGCCTTTTGCCTTGAGCATTTAAAAACCCTGGGCAAAAACACAAAAAGCTGAGCCCTGCCGCAGATATTGTTGCAGAACCATTTATTGCCGAAAAAGATGGCTATGAAGAGCGGGAGCAGGAAATCGATCATGCCCAGCCATGCGAAAAGAATGTTGAAGAAGCCTAGGGAAAAATAGACCACGGGCCATATCCATAGCCATTCGTACCAGTTTTTTTTCTTCATTGCGCAGCCTCCCGCTTGACTATGGATATACAGTCTGCAGGACAAACACGTACGCATTTCCCACATCCGATGCATTTAGTTCTATCCACGATGGCAAAGCAGCCGCGCCATACCGAGATTGCATCGCGGGGGCATTCGTTTGCGCAGCTTCCGCAGGATACGCACCTTTCACGTTCGACCTGTGCATGGCGTGGGGAAGGCATAAGCTGATCTCCTTGTATTTGATAAGCGATCATCCAATTCGATAGAAAAGTTGATTGCTTCGAGGTGGAATATGTCCAAAATCATCCCCACATTCGCGTGAAAACGAATGCAACCAACAGTTTTCATAGAAAATACTTCCCGGTTCCTTCGAACTCATGCTAATTGATCGCCTCCAGCAGTTTGATGGCGTCAACGTAGCGCACAATGCCCTCGACGACCTTTTTAGCCTGCTGCATGGCGTTCACAACAGTGGCGGGATGGTTGGCCACGTCTCCTCCGGCAAAAACACCATTTCGCGTTGTCATGCCGTATGGCATTTCTCGAATCAGCACATAGCCGCGCTCATCAACCTCTATGCCTTTGGCTGTGGAAACAATGCGACTTGCGGGAACCTGCCCACTGCCATGATGACGAGGTCGGCCCTTTCCTTGCGCCGTTCCCCTTGGCATTCGACAGTCACGGAGCGAACAGAGCCTTCTTCTCCTATAATTTCCGTAATGCTCGACTGCCAGTTGAAAACAACGCCCTCTTTAACGGCGTCATCGTATTCCGCACGCAACGCGCTCATTTCATTGATGGTGCGGTGGTAGATTACCTGCACATCGGTTGCGCCCATGCGCAAGGCAGT
Source organism: Desulfovibrio sp. (assembly GCA_017528345.1). Lineage (GTDB taxonomy): Bacteria > Desulfobacterota > Desulfovibrionia > Desulfovibrionales > Desulfovibrionaceae > Desulfovibrio. The sequence continues at coordinate 7,280 of JAFXOX010000006.1, read as the reverse complement.
GCGGGCTGCGTCCATGGCAGTATTTCCGCAGCCGATGACAAACACCCGTTGCCCGGACTTCACCGGGATTTCGTCGCGACTGATGCTGCCCGCCTGGTGTAGGCTGACAAGCCGCAACAGATAAATCGCCTGATGCACACCCTTGAGGCTGTTGCCGGGGATGTCTAGCTTGCGGGGTTTGCCCGTCCCCGTGCCAATAAAAATTGCGTCAAAGCCACGGTCGAACAGGTCGTCAATGGTATAATCACTACCGATTGTGGCATTGCAGCGCACCACGACACCAAGTTCTTCAATCTTTCGTATTTCGCGGCGCACAACATCCTTGGGCAGGCGGTATTCGGGAATTCCGAACATAAGCACACCACCGGCTTCCGGTTCCATTTCAAAGATTTCCACCATGAAACCAAGGCGCGCGAGGTCGCCGGCTATGGTCAACCCTGCCGGGCCGGAACCAATGACTGCCACTTTGCCGCGCGTTTTCTGCGCCAACGGCTCGTGAATCAATCCCATTTCGCCGTCAAAATCGGCAATGAAACGCTCCAGTTTGCCGATGCGCACGGGGCGGTCTTTCTTCCCTAGAATGCAATGTCCCTCGCACTGCCGTTCATGGGCGCATACGAGACCGCACACCGCTGGCAAATTGCTGCGACCATTAATGATGCGCATAGCGTTGCCAAGGTTGCCCATGGAAAGCTCGTGTATCCAGTCAGGAATCTCATTGCCAATGGGACAGCCCGTTCTGCACTGGGGCGTCTTGCAATGCAAGCAACGCTTGGCTTCAGCAATAGCCTCGTGCATGCTGTAGCCAGAGCTCACTTCTTCAAAAGATTGTGTTGCATTGTCGCTCATGCTGATCCTCCTGCTGACGGCTTTGATACATTCTTGCGCCCTTTCACTCGCCATTATCCTCAGCGTAGCAGATGTCAGGATGTTTACCACCAGAATATGGGATAGCGGCGGCTTCGAGGAATATTGTTCACTATTAGGGCGATGACAAGCATGAACACGGCTCCCAGCAGGCATGGGACGAGCACATACCAGTAGCCAAGCTGACGAATGCCCTCACCTCCGATGACGGCAATGAGAGCCGTGGCCCCGCCGGGTGGGTGCAGGGTCTGCGTGGCGTGCATTAGGGCGATGGCTGTTGCCACAGCAATGGCGGCACTCAGCCAGAGTGGTTCGGGCAGAAGCATGCCCGTGCTAACGCCAACAAAGGCGGAGAGCGCATGCCCCCCTACAAGATTGCGCGGCTGGGCCAGAGGACTGCGTATGGCGCCAAAAGCCAAAACGGCGGAAGCGCCGAATGAGCCTATGAGCAAAGGAGGCCCCCCCGCGCCCACGGCATAGCGTTCCAGCAGGCCGATGCCCGCTATGGCAACCAGGCTGCCCATCCATGCAATGGCGATTTCTCCCAGACCGGCACGGGGCGGCGTCTGTCCACCGCCAGCCATTTTACGCAGCAGATTCATTGCAACGCTCCCAGTGTGTTCAGCAAGTCCGTACGTGAGACAATCCCCGCAAGACTGCCAGATTCCAGCACGGGCAAACGGTTGATGTTTCGTTTTCCCATCGTCTCAATCATGGTGGACAAAGGCGTTGCCGGCGTTGCTGACACGACTTCCCTAGTCATGACCTGGGACACAGGCGCATCAAGACAGCCAAGGTCAAACTCACGGCGCATAACGGCGCGCAGCAAGTGCATGGGCGAGGGACGGCGAGTGCCCCCCGCAATGCGGGCAATGTCCGTTTCCGAGAGTATGCCAGCCATTGCGCCGTCGTGGTTGACCACCGGAGCGCCGGAAATATTGCGCTCGTCCAGAAATTCCACGGCGTCTCGCAAGGGCATGTCTACCGGCACGGTCAGAACGGGATTGGACATGATATCGGCGGCGGTGATATCTCCGAGAAAGCGTCGGCGTGCTATGTCGTAGGCCTTGGCATAAACGACGCGAAAATCTTCTGGCGTGATGTCCAGATAAGAGCCGAAGTCGCGCATGGCCGAAATGACATCGTTTTCCTCCAGGTTGAGGAAACGTTCAGGAGCAAGATGGATTTTCCTGTCCATGGGTTGATTGCCTCTCTGTTTGGCTTTGAGTAAGGCGGCCTTTGGGGCCGCCTCACGTAGGATAACGCGACTGCCGCTATTTCGCGTTGGCGGTGAGCGCCGCCATGTCTTCTGCCGGCGTGCTTATCGGCGCGATGGCATATTTTTCGACCAGCACCTTGAGAACGTTCGGCGAGACGAAAGCCGGCAGCGTTGGCCCGAGGCGTATATTTTTGATGCCTAGATGCAGAAGGGTCAGCAGGATGCAAACAGCCTTTTGCTCGTACCAAGAGAGAACGAAGGAAAGCGGCAGCTCGTTCACGCCGCAACCAAAGGCCCCGGCCAGAGCCACGGCGACCTGAATCGCCCCGTAGGCGTCGTTGCACTGGCCCATGTCCATGAGGCGGGGCAACTCTCCTATACGGCCAAGATCTATATCGTTGAATCGGTACTTACCACAGGCAAGCGTCAGGACGACGGAATCCTTCGGTGTCCGCTTGACGAATTCAGTGTAGTAATTGCGGCCGGGCTTGGCACCGTCGCAGCCCGCGACCAAGAAGAAATGACGTATGGCCCCGCTCTTGACCGCCTCGACAACCTTGTCCGCGACTGAGAGCACGAAAGCATGGCCGAAACCCGTCGTCACCTGAGTTCCGCCGTTGATTCCAGTGAAGTCACGGTCTTCGGAATAGCCGCCGAGGGAGAGGGCTTTCTCAATGACGGGGGTGAAATCTTTGTCAGGACCGATGTGCACGGCACCGGGATAGCCAACAACTTCGGTGGTGAACACGCGGTCAGCGTAGCTTGCGCGCAGGGGCATCAGGCAGTTTGTGGTATAGAGCACGGCAGCGGGGATGCCGTCGAATTCCTTCTGCTGGTTCTGCCAAGCCGTACCGAAATTGCCCTTGAGGTGTGCGAACTTCCTGAGTTCAGGGTAAGCATGGGCAGGCAGCATCTCGCCATGAGTGTAGACGTTCACGCCACGGCCCTCGGTCTGTTCCAGAAGCAGGCGTAGGTCGCGCAAGTCATGGCCCGTCACCACTATGAAAGGCCCTTTCTCCACCTTCAGAGAAACCGTCGCGGGCGAAGGCGTGCCATAGGTCGTCGTGTTCGCCTTGTCCAGCATGGCCATGCACGACAGATTGACCTCGCCCACTTTGAGTACGAGAGGAAGAAGCTCGTCCACCGTCATGTCAGCGCCCACGGCGCGCAGCCCTTCGCAGAGGAAGCGGTTCACCGCCTCATCAGAATATCCCAGGACAAGGGCGTGGTAGGCATAGGCCGCCATGCCGCGCAGGCCGAAAAGCAACAGGGATTTCAGAGAACGTATGTCCTCATCTCCCGTCCACAACTGGGCAATGTCGCAATCCGCTCTATCCGCTGAAGAAAGGCGCTTAGTCTCGCGCTTCGCCCTCTCCATAAGAGCGGAGATGGCCACATCGTCGAAGCTGACGTTGGTCAGCGTCGTGAAAAGCCCCTCGATGATGATGCGATAGGTTTCATCGTTAGCAAAAGCATTGCCTGCTTCCGCACTGGCAAGGTCGACCAAGGCGCCCGTCAGTGCGTCCTGAAGATTCGCCGTGTCGGACTTTTTGCCGCACACGCCAGCCTTACCCGTGCAGCCCTTGCAAGCCGCGGTCTGTTCACACTGAAAACAGAACATTTCCTTTTCCATCTCTTTCATCCCCCATCATTAATAGCGCTCTTGCTGGCTTTTCCAGCTCTAAATTTTGCGCCAATTCATCACTTCATTGCATGGGCCAGGCATGAAATGCTTGGCCTGCTCACAATTCTTATGTTTTTAAACACAGCGTGTAAGTTGTAAAAACAACGAATAGGAATTTTTATATTCTCAAATCCAGCCGGGAAACACGGCGAATGCTTTCCGCACGGCCTCTGTCAGCGCGTCAACATCGGCTTCGTTCAGACGCTCAGCCCGCTCTGGCGTCATAGGGTGACGGCTGTGGGCGAGCATCGTTGGCGATAGGCGGCCCTGGCAGAAGAAATGCCCGAGCAGGCGGTTATCCCCTTCCGCAAGAAGGGCCTGAGCCTTTGCGAGGCAACGCGAAGCATGCGGTGAATCGGTATAAGAAGCCATTGTGCAGAAGAAAAAGACGTCGCGCCCCTCCAGGCCACTCATGAAGCGTGCCATTCTGCCATCGGGGCCGCCTTGACGCGTCCATGCGCCGAGCACGAGCGGCACGTCCTGGGGAGCATCGCCGGCGTTCTTCACAGCGAAAAGTGGCAGCCCAAAGCGGGCGGCGAGGTTTTCAGCAAGATAACGGGTGTTGCCCGTGCATGAGGAATAAATGACGGCTGCGGCATGTGAATGCATGATTTTCTCCCAAAACAACTCTGTAATACGTTGACCTGCCAAAACGAATGTATTAAATTAAGTACAACATTTATGTTATAAATACAACAAAATTGCGATACTATGGAAAAACATCTTCCCATACTTCGGCTGGTTCGGCTTTTCACTGGCATTGAAGAGGACGCCATACCCCCCATGCTTAACTGCCTTGGAGCCAGGACGAAGACCTATCGAAAGGATGCCTTCGTCCTGCACGCAGGCTCACGTCCGGAAGGGCTAGGGCTCGTGCTCTCCGGCAGCCTCTTCATCATGCACGTGGATCATTTGGGTAATCGCGAGCTGCGTGCGCATATCCCTCCGTGCGGTATCTTCGCCGAGAACTTCGCCTGCGCGGGCAATGCGGAGATGGACGTCAGCGTCATCGCAGACGTGGAAAGCGAGATCATGTGGCTCGACGTGGGCCGCATCCTCACGACCTGCACGAACGCCTGCCAGCATCACACGCGGATGATACGCAATCTCTTCGCTGACATCGCCAGAGCAAACCTTCTGCTCAACGAAAAGCTGACACACGTGAGCCGGCGCTCCACGAGGGAAAAGCTGCTCTCCTACCTTTGGGCAGAATCGCGCCGCCAAGGCAGCACGGAGTTTTCTATACCTTTCAACCGGCAGGAGCTCGCCGACTATCTTTGCGTGGACAGAAGTGCCATGAGTGCCGAGCTTTCGCGCATGCGGAAAGACGGCCTGCTCTTAGCTGAAAAAAACAAGTTCGCCTTGAGTTAGACCTATGATGTTTACCGAAACACGGGAAAACCCCGCCGACAAACGCTCGCCCTCGCATTGGGTTGCTCTGGCGCACCGGGGCATACAGCTCGTCTTTTTCCTTGTTGTTCTTTGGATTGGGGCTTGCTTTATCGCTTATGCCGCATGGCTCTTAGGATGGCGTGAAGCTTTTTCGCCTCGGCCGCCAGCAGTAGAAGGCTTTTTGCCTATCAGCGCTCTTCTGGCCCTCAAGCGTCTGCTGCTAACGGGACAGTGGGACGATGTGCATCCAGCAGGCCTAGCCATCCTTGTGACGGCACTGGTCACAGCGCTGATTCTACGCAAGGGATTTTGCGGGTATGTTTGCCCGGTTGGCACGGTCTCCTTCTGGCTGTTTCGACTGGGACGGCGGTTGGGATTGACAGTGACGCCTCCCCGCTGGCTGGCATGGCTTCTGAGTATTCCAAAGTACCTGCTCCTGGCCTTTTTCCTGCGCTTGGTGCTGCCTGGAGGCATGAGCGTGACCGATATCGATGCGTTCCTGCATTCCCCATACAACATGGTTGCCGACACTAAGATGCTGCTGTTCTTCATGCCGCCCAGCTCAACGACTTCTGTGATTATTGCCTTGCTGGTGATGGGGAGCATTTTCATTCCCTCCTTCTGGTGCCGTTTTCTTTGCCCCTATGGGGCGTTGCTGGGTCTCTTCTCATTGTTTTCACCCCTTGCCATGCGTCGCTCGCCCGCTGCCTGTACGGGATGCCGCCGCTGTGCAAGAGCCTGTCCGCAGGGTATTGCCGTGCATCAATTACGCAGAGTGTCCAGCGCTGAATGCAACGGCTGCCAGGAATGCCTGGCAGCCTGTCCGGAAAAAGATTGCCTTTCAATGCGCCTTGGCTACACGGCTCAGCGCACTTGTCGAGTGCCGTGGCCTTTGGTCGGAATCTCCATGCTGGCTGCTTTCGTATTGGCATGGGCCTTGGCCGAGGTAACAGGTCATTGGGTCTCTGAAGTGCCTGCTGAAATGTTACAGATGCTGCACCAGCGCATTGACAGCATTGTGCATTAATTGTCTGCATGCGCTGTTGCCAATTCCTCCTGACAAAGATCCTCAAGGCTCAGCACCCCGACTACGAGACGTGGCTGACCGGCCCTCACGGCACGGCTGGCGTCTCCTGCGCCGACTGCCACATGCCCTACCAGAAGCAGAATGGCAAGAAGGTCTCCAGCCACTGGTGGACCTCTCCTTTGAAGGACCCCGAACTGCACGCCTGCCGCACCTGCCACTCCGACAAGACGCCAGAGCATCTGCGCGCCCAAGAAGAGAGCGTGCGTTCGCATGAGGCCGTGCGTCTCGCAAACGAGTACACCGGCGAAAAGAACGCCAACTACGACGCGCTCATGGCCGAAGCTCGCAAGATGGTGCGCAAGGGACAGTTCTTCTGGGATATGGTTTCAGCCGAGAACAGCATAGGCTTCCACAACCCGGCCAGGACTCTGGACGCCCTCATGAGCTCGATGGATTACAGCCAGCGGGCCGTTGCCCTCTGCCTTGAGGCCACAAACGGCGGCATCACGGCAGGCGTCACCGGTGATATCATCAAGCTCGTGCCCCCCATTAAGGAGCATAGCCGCAAGCTTCAGCAGGATCCGGAACATCTGAAAAGCCACAAGTGGCTGACCTACCTGCCCCTGCTGCCCAAGGCCGACCCAGTGTGGGACGGCAATAAGCGCATCAAGTAGAAGACGGATATCCCATCCCCACGATATGCAAGGAGGCCCCTCGATGAGGGGCCTCCTTGAGTCCACACTAGATGAGCTTTTTCAATTTTAACGTCTTTCTTGCAGAATGAGCCCCATGTACAGCCAGCGGTATATACTGACATGGCTTACTTCCTTGACCTCAGTATTGGCTGCTTGCTCTGGTGAATACCCTTTTTGAAGCGCTCTTCCGATCCTTTTTTGAAGTTCACCTGTCAGCTTGCTCTCAGGTCCACAATGCTTTCTCATTCTCACATAACGGGCTTCTGCTGACTTTGCTGAGTACTTTTGACGCCGCTCTGCTAACGTGTCCGTTTTAGGAAATTGGCGGGATAGTTCTCGTGAGATCGTAGCGGTTGAGACACCACATCGCTCTGCTATGTGACTCAGAGGGTAACC
>JAFXOX010000075.1 GCA_017528345.1 Desulfovibrio sp. | reverse complement strand
ACAGGATCGTACTTCGTTGACCTCTGATACACATAAATGTCGCCGTTTTTTTGCCGTACGGAAACTTTGCTGGTTTTTATTTCTCCAGATGGCTTGGCTGGCATAGGCATCCCCATCTAATTTTAGTGACTATTGGAGATGAAATTGTAATAAAAACTAAAAAATGTGTCAAGAAGTTAGTGTCTATAACTCTAGAAAAAAACGAATTTTTGTTGTTTGCCTCCGCCTAAAGTGCCGTTTTGAGTTAGTATAATACAACTTTAAGGTTATACCATACATTGTTGTTAATACACCTGAACCTGGTGCTGCTCGTACTCATCCCCTGATCAACCTTTCCTCCCCACAAGACACGATCAGCACCAACCAACAATACTCAGCAAAAGGTTACTCACTACGTATGAGCCAAGCCATTACCCCGACCAAAACATCAAGCAAAAAAATCCGAGAAGCAGCAAAGCAGCTCAACCCGATCGACGATCCTCTGTTCGAGAAAATGGCAGAGAGTAAGCCATTCTGCCAGGAGATTCTGCGAACGTTTCTTGAGGAGCCAGACCTTATTGTGCTCACGAACACTCCTCAGAAAAGCTACGAAAACTTGCAGGGTAGGTCGATCCGTGTGGACTTGGTTTGCGACATTGATTCTGGTCAGGTTGTGAATGTCGAAGTGGAGAAGAACAGCCTCAATCATTGGAATAGGGTTATTTACAACTTTTCGATAATTACCACAAATATGACTGATCCTGGTACAGAGTTTGATGATATACATAAAGTTATAGTAGTTTATATTACCAGAAAAGATTTTCTTAAACTAGGTCGTTCAAAATATATTGTTGAAGATTATGTCAAGGATTATGGTCCACTTCCGGGAGTTTTTACTTCTAAAATTTTTATAAACGCCACTGTAGATGATGGTTCTCCTATTGCTCAACTCATGAAAATTTTTACTGAAGATGACGCTTATGACGAAGAAAGGTTCCATGAAACGAGTTATTTGAAGAAACATTATAAAAAACAGAAGAAGTGGTTAGAGTTATGTCTGATTTTATCAGAAATCTTTTTAGTGAAGATTTTAGAGATATAGAAGAGAGATTAAGATTAGCAGAAAATAACTTGAGATTGGCAGAGAATAAAGCGAGATTAGCAAAAGAAGCGCACCGAGAAGACAAGTCCACAACTGTACGCAATCTTTTGGATATGGATATCCCTCACGATAAGATCGCAAAGGCGACTGGATTGCAACTATCTGAAGTTGAGGCTCTTGCTGCTGCACGTTAATGCAGTGACAAGCATATACTTATTATGGTAGCTTAGTATGTCTGAATTTATCAGAAGATTTTTTAAGGATAAGATTGATCGAGCTAGAATAGATGGTTGGCAGGAGGGGTTTATTGAAGGATTTAAGGAGACGTTCAAAGAAACATTCGAGAAAAGTATAAGAGAAGAAATGACTATTAAGATTGCTCGTAATCTTCTTAAAATGAATATGTCCCACGAACAAATCGCAGAGGCTACTGGTTTGCAACTATCAGTAGTTGAAGAGCTTGCCGATGAGTCTTGATGAGACAGATTATACCTGCTATAGAGATAGAAGATGGTGACTTTGTATGTCTGAATTTATTAGAAATCTTTTTTGTGAAGAATTTAGAGAGTTAGAAGAACAAATAAGGATTGATGTGGAAGAGAAGTACAAGAAAGGATTTAAGGAGGGATTCATTAAATCCTTCAAAGAAACGTTGAGGCATGAATGTGAGAGCCGTGACGCGCAAGCGTGAAGTGATTGAGCCTCGTTAGTTTAATGAGCGGAAGCCGATTCTCTTTGTATGGACGCAGGCAGTAAGGTTTGTTCGTTATTGCGAGAGCAAACTTGGTCCGTCGGGGTCAGAGAGCATGGCGAGCACACGTTAGGATCCACTGCATACCTGGGAGTCCTGCCAGTCTCTGTCCGATGAGCAGGGAAAGAGGACAGCAGAACGAAGTCGGTTGCCTACTATTCTCCTGGAGCCCAATGGGAAGGAACGACCTTGCCAAGCTCCTTGAGCAACAATAGAGATATTGTAGAGGCAAGGTGGTCGACGGATAGCATGTCACGGACTCGAGTTCATGAGGCAGTAGGGAAGCCGGTGGATGAAGACCAGGAGGCAACCCAAAGGACTTGCAGAAGTCTGAAGATCAGCTAGTAGAGCGGATATTCAGGAGATCCACGAGCTCCACGCCCTAAATTTTTCTATGCTCCACACCCTTGGTGCATGGGGGGCGCAGCCCCCCGAAACTCAACAGCCGCCGATGCATACTCCAGCAGCTCATTTGCAACCAAGCGCCAGCACACCCTCCCGCCCCCCGCGCTTCCACATCTGGCTCACTGGCGGTGTCAGGCCTTTGCAGAGCCTTGTTCACTCTTTCCTACCAGACCGAAACACGAAATCATCCCGACGCTCCGCTCTTTCCGCCAGTGGCCCGCAAATTGCCTCGCAGGCCCGTCAATTACTCTTGCAAGCATGTCACTGGCTTAAAAAACATATGACATGTCTTCCAGGGCGCGAATACTCTGCATTTTTTCCCATCTCGAAAAATGTACGGGGAAGCGTGCGGGGACGGGAAAAGAGGACCCTTCAGGAACAACATGTGCGCACGCGATTACAGGCACCAATGCTGGGTTGTCTGTGTCGTGATAAAATGTTCCGCAAGCATGGGCATTGGTGCTTGTGGGCAATAGCGGTAGCAGGCAAGGGGGCCTCCGTGACCTGCACTGTAGTCCACACAGGCAACCGTTGGGGCAAGAGGGGCAGGAAGAGCATCCTTGGGCAGCCAATAGTGGCCGACGAGCACGGGATGCCTGGGAAGACAGGTGGAAACTTGCGTTGCCAGTGGCAGATTTGGCAGATCGCGAACGCCTGGCTGGAGGGCGATGGTCGCATAGGTTTGCGCCTGCGTATCCCACCAGCGGATGCGAATGCGCGAGCGTTTGCGGCCATCGTTGTCTGTGAAGGTATACGGCTGCGGCAGTTGCAGTTCACGACCTTTGAGCAGCGTGTCCAAAGCGTGGTAGGCCTTGTTTTCCGGGCTGCCCTGCGGGGCATTCTTGCCCTGGATGGCGAACGAGTAGAAGTCTTTATCTAGGGAATGATCCTGGTTGACACCTGCTCCTGTCAGCTGCTGCATGGAGTCGGTATCATAACAGGCGTGGACAACCGTAGCCCCTGGCAGGTCAAGCCAGACAGGCAGCGTGAGAAACCAGTGGAGGCAGTCGTGGTAGTCTGCGCTTCCTCTGGGAGCCTCTTTAAGAAACGTGTGATGGGGATCTGTGGCCGAAAGTGTGCGCAGGCCAAGGGCGTGGCAGATAGCGTTGAATTCGTGATTGCCAAGGCAGCAGAGGGCATCGCCTGCTTCAACCATAGCCTGGACACAGCGCACGGTTTCCACCTGACATGGCCCCCGGTCAATGAGATCACCCACAAAGACGGCCTGTCGTCCTTCAGGATGCCGCCAGCTGTGGCCGTTGTGCCTATAGCCAAGTTTGGGGAGAAGCTCTGTGAGGAGTTCCAGGTGACCGTGAATATCCCCGATAATATCATAACCGGGGGCTTGAGAGAGAGAAGGTGACATGATGAGCTCGCGTCTGCTTGCGTGAACATTTCCTGGCCTTTCCTTTGAGATGCGTCTGGCCAGGGCTGGAGTTGTCGGAAACGTGCGCTAGGCGTGGACAGAGGCACACAGGTTTTGATGCTTGTGAGATCACGTCTTCTGGAGGCACAGTGGCAGGCAAGCAAAGCGGCAAGCTCCTGCCTGTGCGCAGAGCCTTGTGTCCTGGGAGCCCTGGGCAAACCGACAAGGTCCCGGACTAGAAATCCTCCCAAAGTGGGAGGATTTCAGCGATCAACACCTAAGTGTTTTGCCGTTTAGTTCGTTTCAAAATAGTTGATCTGCATGGCTCGGCGAACGTCAGCCAAGGTCTCTGCCGCCTTGGCATGGGCTTTCGCGCAGCCTCCGCGCAAAATCTCCACCACATCATCCCAGTGCTCTTCCCAGTGTTTGCGGCGTTTTCTGATGGGTGTCAGTTCTTCCTGAATGACCTGATTTAAGAACTTCTTGACCTTGACGTCGCCCAGACCGCCGCGCTGATAATGGGCTTTAAGTTCATCAAGGTTGGCGTAATCAGGAAGAAATTCCACAAAGTGGGCGTCCTGGCAGAACGCATCAAGGTAGATAAAAACCGTATTGCCTTCCAGATTGCCGGGATCGCTGGCCTTGATGTGATTGGGATCGGTGTACATGGACATGATTTTTTCCTGCACACTGTCGGGATCATCGGAGAGGTAGATGCAGTTTCCCAGAGACTTGCTCATTTTGGCTTTGCCGTCCAGACCGGGCAAGCGCAGGCAGGCCTTATTGGAGGCCAGAACGATTTCCGGCATGACCAGGGTTTCGCCATAGGTGGTATTGAATTTATGGACGATTTCCCGGCACTGTTCAAGCATGGGCATCTGATCTTCGCCCACAGGCACGGCTGTGGCGCGGAAGGCGGTGATATCGGCAGCCTGGCTGATGGGATAGCAGAAAAAGCCCACGGGCACATGGGATTCAAAATTCTTCTGCTGAATCTCGGCTTTGACCGTGGGATTGCGTTGTACGCGCGATACCGTGACGAGATTCATGTAATAGGCCGTGAGCTCGGGAAGTTCGGGAATGGTCGACTGAATGAAGATCACCGCCTTTTCGGGATCAAGACCACAGCCCAGATAGTCAAGGGCGACCTGGCGGATATTCTGTCTGACACGTTCAGGATGCTCGGCATTGTCTGTGAGCGCCTGGGCATCGGCGATCATGATGTAGATTTCTTCAAAGCGTCCTGAATTCTGCAGGGCAACACGTTCTTTGAGAGAGCCCACATAGTGGCCCACATGCAGACGGCCTGTGGGGCGGTCACCAGTCAGAATAATCTGTTTCATGCTATTTCCTTATACCGAGGATCCCCGAAGCACACAAAGTCTTTGAGACCTGGGATGTTTTGTGTTTGGCAAAAACGTTGGCGGCAGTCCTGAAGGGATTGCCGCCGAACACTTATAGCAGACAAGTGCGCGGCGGTCTAGAAAAGGCTTGAAAGAGGCTGTCTATCCCAAAGCCCACGCAAGCTGCGCACGCGTTTGGGACGCAGTCCTGGCGTGTGGGAAAGCGATCTGCCATGGTGTTGCGCTTTTCTTTTCAGGGGCTGCATGGTACTTGTGAGCTTGACGTTTTGTCGTAATGGGCTGTGCGGTATTGGCGATTGTCTGGCTTGCTGTTTTCCGAGCTCTTGGAGAAGGATTGTGAACATGCGGTATTCTTCAGTGTTCTGCGCGCTTTGGTTTTTTTTCGGAGGACTTTTTTCCGGCTCGACACTTTGGGCGGCTGATCTCATCGGTGAATCGTCCTTTGCCGAGGTTGTGAGCGTTGCCCAGCAGTTTGGCGAGGCCAAACTTGTTACGGAAAAAGGCAATGAGCCGTATTTTGAGGGCAAGATCAATGATATCCTGTACTCAGGGCTTTTTCGCGACTGCAATGACGAGCACAGCGCCTGTACAACGCTGACGCTTCGGGCTGTCTATGAAGTTGAAGGCGCCCAGCTTCCGAAAATCAATGAGCACAATGACACCACCAAGTGTGGCAAGCTCTATCTCTCAGATAACAATCAATATCTCGTCTTTGACTATTTCCTGACCCTTGAGGGTGGGCTGAGTCAGACAAATCTCAAGTCAGCCTTTGAGTGGTTTGTGCTTGGTCTCAAAGATGTCAACCAGGTGCTCTCAAATGGGCAATCCCTTGGTCATCGGCTTGGCCAGTCCATCCTTGAAAAGGCACGGGAAAGGCTGCGCTAAGCCCCTTTTTTGCGAGAGAGGCGACGGCTTTTGCCGGAAGCCAGGAAATGGATATGAGAGCAGGCCTGCGAGATTTTGGGCGGATCTTGTCTGAAGAGCAATGCGCTAAAGATGCCACAGGTCTTACACGTTGATCGTTGTGCTGTCTCGGCTTTTTTGCAGATCTCAATGAAGGAGTTAGCATGGTCAGAATGTGTTGTCTTTGTCTGATGATGGGTATGTTGAGCCTGGCAAGCCATGCTTTTGCTGAGCCCAAGGCCATGGAAGGGGGAAGCCTTGAGCGTCTGGAGTACCAGGAGGCTGCGCTCAATGATACCTACCGCAGAATTTTCAAAGCCTATGCGGATGATCCGGTTTTTCTGGCTCGCTTGCGAGAAGCCCAAAGAGCCTGGCTGAAATTTCGCGATGCAGAGCTCAAAGCCTTATTTCCCCGTGCCGATTATCCTGATCTGAAAAAAGCCCGCAATGTCTGGCTTGAGCGTTTGGCCGCTGACCGTACGCTGCAGCTCAGTCGCTGGCTGATGGGGGCCGAGCCCGATGACATGGCCCGCGGTTCCATCAAGGTTGCACCCGTTGAGAAGCGTTGATGGGTTGTGTTGCTGACAAAAGACTGAAGAAGAAAGATCGACGAAAAGGCTGCCAAATGGCAGCCTTTTTGTATGGCGTGGTATGATGCCCAGCGCCTGCAAGTGCTTGGCTCGAAGACTCTATTTAGGAGAAAAGCTTGAAAGAGAAATTGCCGAGGACAGTGATGAGCGTTGCGCTCACAAGTGCGGGACCAAAGGGCAGTCGGCGTTTTTTGACGAGAAAGAAGAAGGGAAAAAGGAGCAGCACGGCTAAGAAGAGGGTTGGCAGGATATTTTCAGGGCCTGTGAGGGCACCTATGGCGAGCATGAGCTTGCAGTCGCCGGACCCCAGTTCTTCCCTGCCGCTTTTGTGGCGAAGGAGTAATTGCAGGCCTTTGAGTACGGCAAAGCCAAGGAGGCTTCCCAAAAGGGGCTTGCAGATGGCAAGCATATGGGGGACTGAGAGCGTATAGCCCAGGCTCTGAGCTTTCAGCGCATTGACAAGGATGAGGCAGGCCAGACAGGGCAGGGTTGCGTAGAGGGTCAGAAGATCAGGGAGGATTTCTGTGTGAAGGTCAATATAGGCAGCACAGATGATAATGATGCCGAGCAGGGAGATGAGCCCAAAGTTGAGCAGGGCATAGCTGTCAGATGCAGGTGTGCGCAGGATGGCTATAAGGACAAGCCAGAGCAGGCAGAGCACGAGCATGAAAAGCACAGACTTCTTGGACATGCTGGCCTCAGATGGGTACGCAGGCTGTGTTACAGCTCATGGTTTAGAAGTTTTGTGCTTCTTGGGCACGGCGGGCGGCATCCCGGTCACAGATGCTGCGCATATGGGCGAGTACGGTTTGCGCATAGCGTCTGGCGCGGTCTGGATTGCGCGCCAGAGGCGTGTGATAGGCACCAATGGCTTTCCAGGTCAGGCCATAGCGCCTGATTTCCCGCGCAAGAATCCAAATGCCCATGGCGATGTTTTTCTGGGGATCGAGGATTTCTCGCAGGTCAATGTGGTATTTTTTGAGCCAGTAGCTGTTGACCTGCATGATGCCCACATCAAAGCTTTTGCCGGCTCGCTGTGCCTGGTCGGCGATATCCAGCGCTTCTTCGGCACTTTTGGGCGAAAAATCCTGGCCTTGCACATTGATCACCCAGGGCCTGGTGCCACTTTCCTGACGGGCAATGGCCAGTGCCAGAGCCAGGGGAACATGGTAGTCCTCACAGGGTTGAATGAACCAGGGCAGCCACGCATAGGTGCGCTCCGTCGCTTTGAGCGGCTCAGAGAAACTGATTTTGGCGGAAAGGGCAAGGAGTGCCAGGGCCAGACCGAGCAGAAGCAGACTTTGGGCAAAAGTATGGGTACATTGTCGCGTTTGCATAGGATTGCTTGGGGTATTTGCCGAGATAGCGTTTCTTTCAGTTGGCGCCACTGCAGGAGGTGATCACAGAGAGCGTGCCATCGCTGCTTGCGCTGCCATTGACATCAAGATGGACAATCCAGGGATCCTGACTTGTGCCTGCCCCTGTATAGTAGGAATGCAGGCTTGATCCGGAACTCAGACCCTGGGGAATAGTTGCCGGCGAAACCGAGATAAAGGGGACCTGTCCGGAAGGGCATTCTGGTACCGGAATGCTCGCCTCAGGGGCAACCGTATAGGTTTTTTTGAGCAGCGGGGAATTGCCGGCATCGGCGACCATCCAGGGGCTGCCGTTGCGGCAGGTATAGAGACCTGCCGGGTCGCTTCCTGCTTCGGCGTTGGCAAAGTAGAAGACTTTGCCTTCCGCACGCGCTTTTTCTTCGCTACTTGTGCCACAGATGCTTGCCAGATCCACCTGGCTCACCGTTGTGGCATTGAATTGAACACTTTGGACATTGGTCAGACTGTGGTCACTCAAATCAAGGTCCACCTGCATCTGATTGAGTTCGTGGCGCCCAGGAACTTCCACTCGGTAGAGCGTGTCGGAAAGCAGGGCGGCATCGTCAAGCTGCACGTAGTAGCCGATATGTCCCGGGCCTGGTGAGGGTATCTGCATGGGGGCCGTGTCCAGTGGAATACTATAGCCTCCGCCAACGCCGCGCAGGCTCTTTTCGTTGTTGTTTTGCGTGACGATACCGGCAGCGGCCCCGGCATGGGTGACGGCAAGCGTCTTTGCCTCAGATACCGCTTTGCCGCCTTCAGTGAGCACAACCGTCACAAGCTTGGGATGATTGTCTGTGACAATGGGGGCATAGTAGTAGACGGCATAGCGTTGTCCCCAGGGATTGGTCAAAGATTGGTCCTTGGGAAGCAGACCACTGCTGACAAGCGTTGCAAGCTCAACGCGACGGGCCTGGGCGCCAGCTGTCAAATCCTCCAGAAGTCCCTCGGAGATGGCGTAGTTTTTAGCGGCATTGGCCACCTGCACTAATTGCTCGGCAACCACGCGTTTTTGCAGATAGTCCATGACGAGCTGAAAGCTTTGAGCCAAGGCCGCAGCCAGAATGGCAAAAAGGGCAATGGCAGCAAAAGCCTGAAGGCTCAAAAAGCCGGCCTCCTGGGACCTGGGCATTCTGGGTGAAGATGGGATCTGTCTTTTCATGGCGTTTGTGAATGTCAGCTATTTTGCCAGGCGAAATACATGAATAACACTGTCCTGGTCCAGACCTTGCGGAAGCGGAAGCGGGCTTCCATCATCTGCCAGAAGCTTTGGGTGACATAAAGCGCCATTGGCGCTTTGTGCCGGACAGAAACTTGTGGCCAGGCTTCCGCGCAGCTGTTTGCGAATGGCAGCCATTTCAGATCTGTCCACATGCCCATAGATATAGCAAAGCCCAAGCTCAAGATGAAGGGCAAAGCGCTTTGTAGGGAATGTTATACTGTCTGCCTGCAAGCTCGTAAGTGGCACGTCACAGACACTGGTTGCAGGGGGTGTCAGGCACTGCGGGCAATCGTCAAGCCAGATTTGTCCAGGGCTCATCTTCTGTGCCTGCTGCGCTTTGGGCAAAAGGGTCGCATGGGCTGCCCCCACAAGCAGCGCAAAGTGCTTGGCTGTGATCTCGTCTTTGGGGGAGGCGACAACTGTCTGACAGAGGCTTATCCCCACAAAAAGCAAAAGTGTTGCGATGGCTTTTGACATACGGCGATTCAGATCATAAGGCTTTTTTGTGCGTGCAAGGTTTGAACTGTGTTTGCAGGCTACATACGCTCCTGGGGATTTGTATAGCAAAAATTGTTCCTGCAGAGGCAAAAGCCCGGTTTCAAGAGGTCCTGCGTAGGTAAACGCTTGTGCCGCAGCTCTCTTGCATGCTAGCATCAGCTGCTTTTGGTGCTTCTTTTGAGAGTTGGGATCCCCAAGCCTTGCAGAGGAAATGGGAAAATTCTGGTTCGAAGATGGGCAGAGTGTCTGGGAAAACTGTCAGGCCTTTATGTGGTTTGGGAAAAGCTGGGGATGTGGGAGAATATGCTACAGGATATTGCCAATTTGCGGCTTACGGAAGAACAGGCCAAAGCCTTTGCGCTCCTGACATCCGGGCGGAATATTTTTTTGACAGGGAAAGCCGGCACAGGCAAGTCTGTACTCATTGCGTTTTTCCGGGCCTGGGCGCGGTCAAAACATAAACTTGTGGCTGTCTGTGCTCCGACCGGTTTTGCCGCGCGCAATGTCGAAGGCGTGACCTTACACCGCTTTGCCGGTCTTCCCAGACAGCCCGTTGAGCCATACCGCCTGAACAAATCCGCTTTGCGGGATTCGTCAGCCTTCTCTCGCGCCGAGATCGTCATCATCGATGAGATTTCCATGTGCCGGGCTGACTATTTTCAGTATTTTTTCAATACGCTGCAAGGTCTGCCCAAAAGCAAACAAATTGTGGTTGTGGGGGACTTTTTTCAGCTGCCACCTGTTGTCACCGCCAATGACCGTAAGGCCCTGGAAAAGACCTGGGGACCCCTTTGGAAATCAGAGTACGCATTTGACACTCAGGCTTGGAAGAAGCTTGATTTTTTGGTTATCAAACTGGAGAGAATCCTTCGTCAGGATGCCAGTCAGGCACAGTTTGTTGCCTGTTTGAACGGTGTGCGCGGCTGTGACTATCGGGCGCTGAACTGGATTAATGGCCATGCCCAGAGAGAAATATGTGAGAATGTGCTTGAAATCTGTCCAAGGAATGTCACTGTCAACAAGATTAATGACGCAAAGCTTGCCAGGCTCAATGGGCCAGAATACGAGATTGAAGGTGAGGTACAGGGAGATTTCCCTGAGCAGGATATGCCAGCAGAGCAGCGTATGCATCTGCGCAGCGGCGCAAGGGTGATGACAGTTGCCAATGACCCTGAATCCCGCTTTATGAACGGCGATCTTGGCTATGTGTATTTCACGGGCGAGGGAGGTACAGATACCGGAAAAATCTGGGTTGATTTTGACAATGGTAACAAGGTCCTTTTCCGGGAACACGAAGAAGACCCGATCCTCAGGTTTAAATGGTCCAATAACGAGTATGTCGTGGCCGATGAGGAAATTGAGCGGGAAGTGGAACGGGAGGTCTTTGAGACCATCGACGGCAAGCTTGTGCCCAGGCGCGTGAAAAGACAGGAAACCGCTTCCGTCAAAAGTCTGAAACTCAAGGAAATCGGCTCTTTTCAGCAGCTCCCGCTCAAGCTTGCCTATGCCATCACCATCCACAAAAGTCAGGGGCAGACATTTCAAAAGGCTGTTGTGCATTCGGGTATGTTTACAAGCGGCCAGCTCTACACAGCCCTATCAAGGCTCTCGAGCATCAATGGACTCTATCTGCGTGAACCTTTGCGCCATACTGATCTGCGCACCTCGGAACGTGTGCGCGATTTCGATATTGGCTGCAAGACTATTGATCTGGCAACCTTCTGCCCTGAGGAGCTCAAAAAACCCGAAGTCAAAGAACACGTTGCCTTTGACTGGGAGATTTTGGGACTTGATGAGAGCGATCTTGCTTTAGCAAGGGCAAAAGCCGAAGAGCTTGGGCAGTCCTTGGAAGATCTGGTCGGCATGCTGGTACGACGTCTTGCTCATGGAGACCCAGAGGTCAAGCTTGCACTCTTTGCCTTTCTTGGCATTCATCCTGCGAAAAAAAACGCGCAGGCAGGCGACAAGGAAAAGACCGAAGATACCCTGAAACTGCTCAGCTATATCCGCGATCACTGCATCAATAGCCTGCTTTCGGCAAAATCCTGGCCTGATGTGCATAAGGTTGCTGAGAAGTGGGGACTTGTGGTCAAAAAGCGTAGCGGAGATCTTGTTTTTGTTGCCAAGAAGAAGGGAGTCTGGGTTGCGGCAAGCAGTGTGCACAGAGGGTTAAGCAGAAAATGCTTGCAGGAGAAGCTTGGGGCTTTTTGTCCCCAAGAAAAGCTGGAAAGGTAAGTGGCACTGTCGAAAGCTATAGGTTGCCTGTGTTGACAACCTGAAGACGACACGTTGCCATCAGATGCAGCTTACGAGGAATGGTGAAAAAGCCCTGTTCGTACATTGCAACGCGCCGTAAGACCACGGGCTTGCGAGTGGAAGAATAAGCACATCGTAGCTGGATCCGATTATTGAATATGTTGGTTATCGATTCTCATACCATCAATATAGGTATTTTGTTAATGGTATGCTAAGGAAATGTGATGAATACTCTTCTTCAAAGAATTGATGCTTATCAAGAAGAAATATCTCAATATAGACCATTTACTGATAAAAATCTCCTCAAACAAATTCAAAATTTTTATCGCATAGAATGTACATGGTCTTCTAATGCTCTTGAAGGAAATACATATACCTTATCAGAAACAAAGGTTTTATTGGAAGATGGAATAACAGTAGGTGGCAAGACGTTAAAAGATGCGCTTGAGGTGACGCACCATGCTAAAGCATTTGACTATATGTTTGCATTATTGTCGAATACATATTTAACAGAAAATGACATTATTGTTATGCATTCACTGCTTTCAGGATCTCTTGAAAATGATGCAGTTGGTGGCGAATATCGAAAAAATGCCGCTTTTATAACCGGATCTAAATACAGTACAGCTCAGCCTGATCAGGTTCCTTCACTTATAAAAGAACTGATAGAACAGCAAGAAAAAATATTTTCAGCATTTCATACGGTTGTAGCAGCTGCAAAATTTCATAAGCAATTTGTTTTTATCCATCCTTTTGGCGATGGAAATGGCCGTATTGCTAGATTAGCAATGAATGCTCTTCTTATTCAAAGAGGATATTTACCCATTTCTATTGCACCAATTATGCGAAATGATTACATTAATTCCCTAGAAAAAGCTCATATAAATGATAAAGACTTTGTTTATTTACTCGCGCGTATGGAATTAGAAACACAAAAGGATTTTTGTCGCATGCTAAAAGGGTTTAGCACTCTTGGTGAGACGTGTGGATAATGGTTCCCAAAAGATCACAACGATGGAAGGGCACTGATAGCCGCTATCGTGAAAGCGTAGCGTACCCGGCAAAGTTGCAGATTTATTCAAGGTAATGTGGTTATAAAGATGAAGAATGGTGTGTGATTGCTACAGTAAGTTTTTGAGTATCAATGGTATATGCAATATTTATAGAAAATTGTTAGGGTAGATTGACAAGTTGCTCACAAATGTAAAGAAAAAAACTCTCTGATACCGACAAAGAGAAGCTAAGAAAACAAAACGTATGCATTAGAATGTGTAACAAAAAGTCAACTGAGCTTTCCAAGCATCATGTTTACTAAATCCAGGACCATCGTCTCCCTGTATCCACCAGCGTGCCCAAGTGCCTCTGTCCATCATATTGACGATGTAGCCAAGATCGAGTCTAACTGAGAGATTGTCGTAAATTTTGTAGATATTGTCGAGATTGAACTCAAGCAATCCGTCATTGGTCGTCAGATAGAGGCCGTCAAAGTTTTCACCCAACATGCCAGCCGCGGAATACTCGACATATCTGATCATGTTCGTGCTGTTCGTGCCACCCCAGTAGGCGACGCGAAATGTGTGATAGAGTGAATCAAGGAATGACATGTTGCGGAGGTGAACGCCAATACCCCACGTGCCGGCGTATGTCATGTTCTTTTCGTAGAACCTGCCTTTGGTATTGTCGGCCCACCAGTCGGTACCTGCTTTACCCATGAAGGAGGTGAAGGAGCCCGCACCTGCGACAGAGGGCATACGCTCGGAACCGTTTTTGACGTCGCCATCATCTCCTGAGGCGTACCATCCGAAGATACCGGGTATGCCCCAGTCCATCTTGTATTCGACGAGTGCTTTCAGCAACCAGCCTTGGCGCTGTGTATCAGCACGAAGACCGCGTTCGTTGTCTTTATTGTCTTCAACACGTGTTCGACCGACACCTGAAACGTACCCGTAATTGGCATCAAATTCGATACGCAGTGGTTCAAACATCGTCACCGTAATGGGGAGACCGAAGAACCACGCATCAGCATAGGCGCGGCTTTGACTGCCAAAACCCCGATGCAAGTTAAGATTGTCTCCGTTTTGTATGCCACCTGGAAGAGATGCGAAGAGCGTGTTCCGGAGGTCGCCATCACTGGCATTGAAATTAACAGACCAGCCATTAAAGCCGTCCAAGGCGTTACGACCAATCATGCCATACATGGCCCACGGCGTAATCTGCACGCCACCAAAGGTCAGTGGGAGCGTGAGTCCAAAGAAATCAATATTGTCTAAATAGTGAAAATCCGAATAATTTCTTTTCAAAGATCCCTGATAGTTGTCATTTGCCGGTCGCATCCAAAATGCTGTCAGAGCCGCATTGTCGTTAATCTTGTAGCTACCTACGATTGCGGCGACATCACCATCCATAATGGCAGTTCCACCGGCGGCATTGGGCAAAGTCAGGTGTTGCAGGCCCATGCGTAATGTGAGATCGGTTTCAGGTACGATCCAGTCGATATAGGCGTTCTTTATCTTGACGGCATTGTCGCCGTCAGCTCCGAGAGCGCCTCCTCTTCTGTTATCTCCCCAGTCTTGTGTCCCAATTTCAAAGAAAATTGTGCCGGAGAGTTGTTCAGAAGCAATGGCATCCAACTGCAAGCGAAAACGTTGCGCTGCCGAGAAGAGATCATCTTTGTGAACAACTTCACCGCTCCCAAGGTTGGCATTTCCAAGACCAAAGCCGATCAGCCATTGGCCTTTCGCCTTAAAATCAATGGCCTTGGAATTCGTAGGAGCGCCAAAGAGCATACCTGCGCTAAGCAGGAGGGCGAGAAAGTATTTTTTTTGTATGGAGCGTGATTTTTGTGACATAGCTCATTTCCCGAAAAAATCGTTCAGAGGATAAGACAATACGAGTGGCCAGCAAGATTGCATCTTCGCGGATTTACCCTTACCCAGACGGGTAAACCTAGGGCCCATCGTCAGGTACCGCAATACAATTTGGAGGCCACAATGAGCAAAGTAATCGGGTATACGGGACTCTTTGTGGGTAACATAAAACAATGACCTTAGTCCGTGAGCTAATAATCAACGAAAGTATAATCGGAATCTCGTAAATATTGTTAATCATTGACTTTTTTCGCCGGGTCCTTCCGACCGTTTTTTTTACCCGACTTCCAGCTTTTTCGAAATCTTATAATTTTGGCTATTACGACTATACTCATGGTTAATTTTTTCTCGCACATCCGTCTAACTTTCGATCTTTTGAAAAACATTTTTTTACACATACGATGCTGATACTTCTTTTTCTTTATAAATTCTGATCCTAATT
>JAFXOX010000074.1 GCA_017528345.1 Desulfovibrio sp. | reverse complement strand
TCAAGCTTTTTTAGGTGGTCAGGTGAGATTTCAAGATGAATTGGTGTTCTCATGTGCTGTTGCCTCCTAACTAAGGGTGGCAACACATTAGCAGAACAAAGATCAAAATGTCTAGTCTATTAACGAACGACGTACTAGTATATGGCATCAAAAGAATGTGAACAGCAAACATCAAAAAATGCTAAACGCCATCTTTGTAGACCCGGTTTTGTCCTCAATATTGTGGGCGTACATAGAAAGCCTGATGCTTGCTTGTGGCACTGAAATCAGCGAAGGAGGCGGCTCCCGCATCTGAGTGGAGTAAACGGTGTACTTGCAACTTTCCATCGGCCACACCCGCAACTCTCCAGCACGGCGTCGAGGGTGTCCTGGCTTATGTCGGGCGACGTGTCCAGGTCCGGGTCAATGCTGTCGAAACCGTGTGCGAGATAACGATGTCCGCACGAGGCAGGCTCTCCGGCAGGTGATGCCGCAAAAGCAATTCCTCACGAAACCACATTGTCCTCTCGTGCCGCCAACGCCAGTCAACGGATTTTGCCCCACCGGCGAAAAAAATACGCCTGCCGTCAGGCAGTTCCCAGATAGAGCCCCTAGGATGATAGATGATGCGCGGAGCGATTTCCACGGCCTCAAAACAGCCGCGCGGGGCTGCAGCCAGAAGCTCCCGATGGTTCTCGTGATTGCCGTCTGCAAAGTGAAGCTCCGTGCGTTCCAGCACCTCGCGCGGCATGGCTTCATGCGGCAAATCTCCCCAGCCCGGCCACCAGCCAAAATCTCCGGCCACAATGCAGATGTCAGGCCGCAAGTATAAGAGCAGCGACGCGAGATAGGCCCATTCGCCATGGACATCGCCAAGGACAAGAATATTCGGCATGCTTTCACTTGCAACAGATGATCGAAGTCCAGCCACGCCGTAAGGCCGACGGCAGAGCGTCTTAGGGGGGGCATGCCCCGTATCCTTGTCTTGAGTGGCGAGGAAGCAAAACGGTTTGTCGCCCCCTCATGTGCATGCGTTCTCAATCAAGTCCCAGATGAAGACTCCGCTCACGCCCCAGCTTCTTCGCGAAGATGGTGAACGCCGTGCTCACACCTGATTGATAGACCCGCTCATCCAAAGAAGCATGTTTGCCTGTTCTGCTTCAGACGCTCTTTGGCGGCCAGGCTATTCCTTGGCCCTCTAGGTGAGATCATGGAAGGCTCATACGTGAAGGCATGCCGAAAGGCCATGCTTAATAAATGGTACCATGCTTTTGCAGGTATTCGTCATAGATCTTAAGAATGGCCGATTTATCGACGGGCTGCAGCTGGAGTAAGCCAGCATCTTGGCAATTGCCTTGGAGAAAGCGAGAGATGTGCGCATCACGAAAGCCAAGGCGTTCAGCATCTTGATAGTCACAGCTGTAGTAGACCTTTCGAATATTTGCCCAAATGATGGCTGACATACACATGGGGCAAGGGTAGCCTGTGGCGTACAGTTCACAGCCAGAGAGGTCATGTGTGCCCAAAACCTGACAGGCATTGCGTATGGCGACAATTTCCGCGTGCGCTGTGGGGTCATGCTGGACAAGAACTGAGTTCACCCCTTTGGCCACAAGAATACCGTTTTTGTAGACAACGGCCCCAAAGGGGCCTCCATTGCCAAGTTCGAGAGCGCTTTTGCGGATATCGTCGACAATATCCTGCTGCATATCTCTTTGCGGAGTGCTGGTCATCTTGATGTCTCCCGTATTGCTGACCGTGTTCACACGTTCGGCAAGGCTCTTGAATGTGACTTCAGGCATGTTTTTCTGGCGTAAGACAGTGTTGAGCTGCGTGTTTTTGGGAAACTTGCTTTGCTCTTGACTGGCAAAAGCCCTGGCAAGCGTCGTCGTATCGTCGATTGTTCCAGATGCTTCTGCCACAGGAGCCCTGAGTCCCAACAGGAGAAAGAGGGGCAGGGCAAGTATCAGAACGCGTATGTTCACAGGTCACCCCCAAAATAGATCGTCGTTAAAAACGTCTTCCATGAACGGGTTAGCGCTTGGGAATGAGCTTGAGGGCGTCAAGAAGAGGTGTATCGGGATTTTTGTCGCAGGTATTGAGAAGGTCTTGGGCAAAACGCTCCCGTAAGCCATCCCCCATGATATCGCTTGCGTTTTCGTGACTCCAGTAACCGTAGAGCCAGGCGATCATCTCGCTCCTGTAATGAGGATTGGTCTGGCGGAACTGGGTGCAGTTGAGCTGTCCCATTCTTAGGAGATCGGCAAAACAGAGCTGCGGGAGGCTGAGCATAACGATCATGGCCAGCGTGAGCAAAAAGGCTTTTGTCATAATTGTGTCCTTTCGTTGAGGGGCAGCATGTGCTCCAAGAGTAATAGTTGGGCCTGAAACGGCCTCTTTTTTCCGGGAACGGTCAGGAAAAAAGGCGTTTTTTGAGGAAGGCCCCACAGGCTTTGCCAAGGCGATGATGGTCTTCAATAGTGAGATGCATGCCATCTTCAGCGCCAAATTCAGGTACGCTTTCCCTGGCATCCCAAAAATCCGCACCTTCCTCCCTGGCCATGTGGGCAAGGGGGCCCGCCAAGTCCTGCTCTAGCAATTCCTTTTCACAGTGGTAAAGTCCCACAAGTTCCCAAACGCTGCGTTGGGCAATGGCAGGCGGCGAGATGACAAGGAGAGAAAGTGTGGGTGAAAGCGTGCGAGCTTCATGAAGCATACTGCGAATATTTTCAGCAATGGTGTTTGCCGAAAAATTGAGAGGGTCCATGACGTCATTGGTGCCAAGCATAATGACAAGGGCATGGATGGGCAGCGCCTCTTTGAAAGCCGCAAGGAAGGTGGCCCCACCCAGAAGCTCCGAGGGAAAGAGGTCGTGACTTCGGGCTGTGCAGCGCCCGTTGAGGCCACACTCGACAATTTCCCAGCCTGGAAGATGCGTGGCTGCCTGCTGCGGAAAGCGATCCTGAGCGTCGATGCGCGGGCCAAAGGGGGTATAGCCCCAGGTATTGGAGTCACCGTAAAAGAAGAGACGTTGCTTCATGCAGGTTTCCTTGGGAACTTGTCAATAACGAGACCTTAAGGTGTGTTGCAGGATTCGGGGGCAAGACGACGCAGCCAGAGCCGATAGGCCGGAAGCAAAACGAGAATGGCTGCTATCCAGGCAAGAGGTGAAGCCACACAGATGCCGTCAAAGCCAAGCGGCGCCACAAGAAAAATGGCAGCCGCACAGCGCATGATAAGTTCCAGCACACCCGAGACTGTGGCAATCATGCTCTTGCCAAGACCCTGAAGCGTATTGCGCAGAACAAACATGACAGCGAGCAACCAGTAGAGGCCACATTGAATCTTGAGCAGATGTACGCCAAGGGCGACAACAGTGCTTTCACCATCCCCCACAAAAAGCCGTATCAGGGGGGCGCCAAGAGCAATACAAAAAGCGGCAGCAAGCCAGGCATAGACCACAGCCACAAGACAGCCGTCCTTGAGTCCTTGATGCACGCGTAAAGGAAGACCCGCACCAATGTTTTGCCCGGCATAGGTGGACATGGCCCGGCCAATGCTCACAAGGGGCATGACGGCAATGGCATCCACGCGTGCTACACTTGTGCAGGCGGCGACAGCACTGGCCCCAAGGCCGTTTAAGGCGGTTTGCAGAGCAAGGAAACCGACATTGATCAGGGCTCCTTGCACGCCCATGGGGAGCCCAAGAGCGAGATGTGTGCGAAAGATTGGCCAGCCAAGACGCCGCCAGTCATTGGCGTGCGGCCGAAGCTCCGGAATGCCCCGCCAGATGTGGATGGCGCAGAGGATAGCAGAGATACCAAGGGAAATGACGGTCGCCCAGGCAGCACCAGCTGTGCCCATACCGAAGGCCAGGATAAGGAGAAAATCCAGGGCAATATTCAGAATACAGGTCAGGATCAGAAAGACCAGAGGGGTGCGGCTATCGCCAAGAGCTGTGATATTGGATGAGAGAATATTGTAAAAAGCTAACGTTCCGCCGCCAAGAAGCGTGACTTCAAGGTAGTCGAGGGCCGGGGCAAAGGCATTGGCAGGCGCATTGGTCCAGCGCAGAGCAGGCTCAGCCAAGAGCGAAGAAAAGGCAAGAATAACGGAGATAATGGCACCAAGGATGAGGCTTGCACAAAAGGCCCTCCGCAGCCCTGCCCGGTTACGGGCGCCAAAGAGCTGGGCACAGAAAATGGCAAAACCCTGGGAAAGACCTATCACAAGCCCCATGAACATGAAGCCAATAGGGCCAGTGAGCCCGACACCGGCCAAGGCTTCAACTCCAAGCGTCCGCCCAACGATGATCATATCTACGGTAGAGTAGATGAGCTGAAAGAGATTTCCCAGCATCATGGGCAGGGCAAACGCGATGATGAGCCGTGCCGGTCGACCATGTGTAAGACTGGTTGCCATAATCCTGCCAGAAATTAAGGGCTCTGACGACAAAAATAAAGAAAGTCAGAGGTAGAAAGCACGTACCTACAACAGAAGCCATCTGGCAACACAGGAAGCGGTTGAGAGAAGAATATGGGAAGGCTTCGATAAGCAAGGAGACAAACTCGCACAAGCTTTAGAGGGCTGTGGAGATACTGTGGTGAAATAGAAATATGATAATCAAAATTTAAGATTTTCGAGATAAAAATAATGTGTATTTTTATGTCGAAGGGTTTTAGTATCCATTTTTTTGATATTTTTAGTAGGTATATGAATAATAATATCTAAAAGATATCAACTAAGTATATTTAATTATATATTAAATTTCTTGGAAGTTAATTTATCTTTTTATTTTTAAATACAAATCTTCAGTCTCAGAAAAAGATTTAATAAGATTATTCTCTATAAAATTTACGATATTAATATTTATATTTTGGTAATAATACATTAAATTTTCATTAAAAATTATTATATTTTCATGATTTACAAAGAATAATCCTAGGTTATTTTTTATTAAGGCAAGGTTGCACAAAAAAAGAGTTGATCGTTTATTACCATCAAAAAAAAGTTGCATTTTTGATAAACGACAAAAAACTTCAGGAATAATTTTTTTTAGAATTATCAGTATTGAGAGTATTGAGTTTATCGATTTCTGATATAATATCTTCTTTTTTAGAAACTCCAATTTCTTCTTTGATACAGTCTATAGCTGTTGGTATATCACGCAATTTTCCTACAAATAATGCTTGATTTTCAGCTAGTATGCTGTTTAATTTTATATATAAATTTAAATTAATCTGTAAATTGCTGTAGTCAATTTTGTCTATATAATCTAAGGTCTTGGTAACATTGTGTAATATTATAGCATCATCTTTGCTGTCGGTAAAATTATTAATATTTTCTTTGCTAATGAAGTATAACGTATCTTCAAGATCTAGATGGATATCTTCGAAAATGAGTGCGGATTGCGCTAGAAAAACTTTACACGAAATTGGTAACTTTGTCGTAGTGTTCATGTCAAAATATTATTTCCTAATATTTTGTTATGTTACCATGCAAATACTAAATAAAAATACTGTTAATATATCGAGTGTAAATTAAAAAACCTCTTGACAAAATTCTTGTAAAATAAGTTTGTCTTGTGTTGAAACAACCATGGCAACACGATATAAACTGCGGTGATTAAAAGGTTTGATACCATATCTTTTAGATTCTATTTGACGTATAGCTTCAGATAGTGAGGCTCGAGCATCTCTGTTTTGTTTTATTCGTTTAAATTCGATAACCATATTTGTCTTTCTTGTAACGAGCTCAAGATCAGATCTTCCTTTGGCTGTTTCTCGCTCTTTGATTTTTTGCAGAGAAATATTTTGAGGTATGGCAGCATATATAATGTCACGGATAGAGCGTTCGTCTTCAAATATATTTGCATTATTTGAGACACAATCATTCAATATAGCATTAAACGAATTAACGATTTCCTGTAAATTTTTATCATCTATAAATTTTTCAAGATTTTGCAATTTGTGGTAAGAATTTATACTCGGTTCAAGATTATTTGCTGTAAGAAAAACTCTCAGCATACTATCTTCAACTTCAGTATTGGGAAAGACTAAACGTACTATTGATTCTGTTTCTTTGCGTAAGGTAAAATATCCTGTTTGAAGAAGTAAAATATTGCTTGGTATATTAGCTATATCATATCTATCAAAAATTTTATATTTTTCAATAAATATTTCTCTATCATGATAGTTAAGTAAATTAAAAGATTTGTTAACTTTGAGATATTGCATAAGAAGAGTAGAAAAACCACCAGAGGCAAACCAGTAATTATAAAAACCATCACTTGGATGGGCATAAAAATTAAGAATCGACCATGGATTATAGACTGTTTCCTCAGTTTCTAAAGAAAACTGAAATCCATCATAATATTGTTCTAGTCGACTATCAACTTCTTCATAAGTCATCTGTAAATATGTAGCCGCATTTTTACTATAAATTTTAAAATACTTTTGTAAATCATTTTTTGTAAAACCAAGTATTGTATTAAACTCTTTTGATAAGCTCAAATCTAAAAGATTATTAAACGTAGAAAAAAGAGATATGTGACTTATTCTCGTAATACCAGTAATAAAAATAAATCTAAATTTGTCTGAATATTGTTTTATTGTCGCGTAGAAATCATTGAGTATGGCTATGATATCATCCAATTCGTGAGGCTTATCGAGACGATGTGTTATGGGCGCGTCATACTCATCGATAAGGAGAACAAATGCATTGGAGGTTGCACTTGCTAAGAGTTTGTCTAAAATGAGGTCAGGATACTGGAAATGCTGTTCATGAAATTGGCTGCTCGTATCCGATGTCGCCAATTCCTGGAGTATTTTGTAGCTTAAAGCATATTTGAAGTCGCTCGCATTTTTTCCGGTGAAACGTGAAAAATCAAAATGGGCAACGTGATAGGTTGTATCATTCCAGATTTTCTCAAGGGCAAGTCCGTGAAAATCGTTGAGGCCATGGGCAAAGAGACTGTGAAGGGTATTGACGAGCAGGGATTTGCCAAAACGTCTTGGGCGAGAAAAGAAGATAGGCTGGCGCAAGTCTGCCAGCTTTGCCACAAAGTCTGTCTTGTCCACATAGATCATGTGGTTCTGGCGAATGTCAGAAAAGCCAGAACGCCCAAGGGGAAGGCGCTTTGGGTCACACATTGTTGCATGCGTCATACGGTATCAACCCAAGAGGACTAAGGTTTGTCTGTCTGCTCTTTTGCGAGTCCTGCCAGAAAGAAGCTGAGTCTTGACGAGTCTGTAAAGTCTGCTTTTAGTCAAGGTCTGGATAGGTAAGCTGACCGCGGATATTGTGCTTGACCTCTCTGTTTTGCTTATCTCGGGTATTGAGCAGGAGGTGCGCCAGGCGCGCTCTGACCGACTCCACATAGCTACAACGAGCATTACGGGTAAAGCCTGTCTCAGAGGCAAGATTTTTCTGCGTGAGAAGGGCACCTACGGGGTTTGCACCTTCTGCCATTTGCTTCATGGCTTGAACCACGTCGTCGCAGGCCACGGAAAATCTGTGCAAGACAATTTTTACATCAAGGGGAATACGCTGATAGTCGCTGAAATAGGGATTATTTGCCATTTGCTCCATATCCATAATCTTCATATCGAGCAGTCTTTGCCAATCACGCTTAAATTTTGCGGATAATGCTTCCATACGACGGATGCATCCTTTGATATTCTTGACAAATTGTGAACTGTGGTAGTCAAGGTCTGCCAAAAATATACCATTATTCACTGGGAAAAGCATACCGCTATCGACATTGTAGGAAATATACTTTGAAAGCTCTCTCAGCGCTGAAGTCATCTCTTTATTTTTGTGCTTAGAAATTTCAAAATGGAGAAATGGTGTTGAGACCATCTTGCCTGCATTTTTAGCATTTTCATATTGTTTCAACAAACTATCTATTGTTTTCAGAAAATTCATGTAGTTTCGAGCTTTACTTTCAAACCAATTATTGAAATGACCAACAGCTGCTAAATCGGCAAATGATTTTGGTTGAATGCTTTTAAGATTGATAATCCAATCAGAAATACCACAGATCTGTTGCCGCATCTTTTCAAGAAATGCCGCTTGCGCAAGAGTTTCCTTACCAGATTGGGTTTTGGCAAAATCGTGGAGGAGCATATCTGACTCGAAATTGAGATTGAATTCTTTGAGATCTTGAAGACGGTGTCGGCATTCATACATTTTCTCAGGTCTCCAGAGAAATATTCCTCCTTTATCACCTTCCATACCCAAATGCGCCGCAAAACATTTCAAAAGTAATGCGTATTTGATATAGACGACGGCACCTCGTTGTTTGATATAGCCTTCAGGGGTAAATTTTTCTGCAGGTTGCGCTGCCGGTTGTATTGGGGCTGGCGCTGGCTCATTGGGTACGCTCGGTGCGGCGCATGCGAAGTTTGGCTGGATGGTAAGGCAGATTCCAAGAACAAACAGAGAGAGATATCTGTGCAAAGACATTGTTCACCTCGATGTGCAGATGGTTCGGAAGAGGAAGCGTTTCCTAAAAGCGCACGTCATAGGTATTGACGTACCAGCGTCCATTGCCCTTTCTGCGCAATTCGTGACTGTTCTTGGAGCCGCGCTGCTTGCCGTTCTGGTCAAAGGCCCGACTCATGACAATGGCCATTTCTTCGCGTTCACCGCTGATCTTGTCGAGCGTTGCTTTTTGACTCTCGTCGAGGAAAAAATTCTCGAGATCATTGCTGGTGTCCCGACCCTTGAGGACCGTAATCTGCGGCTTATCAAAAACAACATGGACATATTCTTCCCTGAATCGCGCCTGATGGAGATCCCAGTGATAGCGCAGCAGGGAAGAGCCGGTCTCGGAGGCACTGCGATCCGGGTAGATGCACTCCTGATAGAGCTTGAAATTTTTTTCCTTGATGGCTGTGCAGAAAATTTCCATGAGCTCTTTGGGACCGACATTGTCAGGAATGGATTTGACCGTATACCAGGAGTCCTTGATGCTCTCCACCTGATCTTCGCCTATGAAGAAGCCTGATTGCTCCTTGCTTGCGTCATAGCAGGCGAGCACTCTCTCTCCGGCATACAAAGCTTCAGGCTGGACAATCCAGCCCCAGACGAAGGGGCTGCGTTTATCACGTCCGGCTTCCGGCGACTCCATGACCAGACCTGTGATTTTGCCAAGCACGGAAAAGTGGAGATTTTCGCCGAGGCTTGCGTCCACAAGGCTGCGGTAGCGCTTGATAGCCTCATAGGGGCCAAGCCAGTTGCGGCCATCTAAGGCAATGAAATAGTAGCCGCTTGAAGGTTTCCCCACATGGATAAACTCACCGGTTGCGCCGAGAAACTGATTTTCGGGATAGCGCACATCAGGCAAAAGAATGTATTTGCCGTAGTACTGTTCAAGATCGGCTTTTTCCGGGACAGGGGCCGGAAAGATCTGGGTGATGGGACTCGTTTTTGTGATAAGCTCCTGCCAGGCCTTTTGGTTTTTGGCTTTGAGCATGTTGCGAAGGTTGGCTTCGTTATGTTTATAGGCCAGCATCTCAGGCGTGATTTCTATATAGTTGCCCTTGCTGCGCATTAAGGCTTGCTTTGTGCGACGGACAAGATCCTGCACAGCAGGGTCATCAGGATACTGGGTGGCAAGGCGATGGACGCGGGTCAGGGTTTCCTGCTTGTTAAAAAAGCGCGTGGAGGCTCCGTCGGCTCGTGCCACTTCCTTTTCAAAATCCGTCAAAAAGATATTGGCCTTGCGCACCTCATCAATGGGTGCCATGGCAGCAAATGCCTGTGTGGCGAAGAAAAGACAGCTGAAAAGCAGAGCTGTAAGGTGTTTTATCATTTCCTCCTCCTAGTGACTCAATGCCAGGTGCAAGGCAAAAGAGGTAAGGGGGTAAGGCAAAAGCTGAGCCCCCAAAAGGGAATCTGTTCGTTGATGCTGTGTTTTATGCTGACGCACAAGCTGCAAGACAAAGAGGGTAACATTTTTTCACAATGGCTGGAAGAACAGCCGGCAGAAAGGTCGCGAAGCCAATGAAGCTTGGAACAGCAAAAAAAGTTTATGTAGTACATTAAGGTCTTTGTTGTTAAGGTGAAAAGTGGCTATTGATGCTTATTTTTGAGGGCGATGCTGATTGTAAAAAAGCCTTACCTTAAAGTGTTACTTGATGTTTTTTGTTTTCTCGGCAAAGGCACGGGAAAGATCTGCGCATTTCCGGATCCTACGCCGCTTACGGTGGAGATCTTCTTGTGTGTTTTCTTGGGCTTCAGGGTCAAGCAGAACTTCATGTTCCATTTGTGCCTGTGGCTGTGATTTCACCAGAAAAGACGGGTAAGCACAAGGCCCAAGCCAAAACTTGTGGCATTCGTGAGGAGCAGGGTTTTTGCAAGATGCCGGATATTTTGAGAAAGAAGCATGTGTGCCAGGGCCAATTCTAAGAGATAGACGGCGATCTCGCAGATGGCCACAAGCTCACGGAAATGGGGCTGCTCTGTCTGTGTGCGCAAAAATTCGTTTAAGAGTAGATTGCTTACGATATTGATGAGGGCAAAGGTTAGCCATTGCCTTGGCTTGCGATAGCCGCAGAGAAAGAACACCGTACTTTCAATGGCTGCTGTAAACAGCGCTGCGCCAAGGAGGAGCGCATTAAGCGGCGTACCTGTGATGAGTGCGAGCGTTTGCGTTGTTGTCCCCGTAGGTTTGATAGAGGCATCCTGCCGCATAGAGACAGAGAAAAACGGCAACCATGACAGGCTGCGGCTGAAGCAGAAGATAGCCAAAGCAGACGCCCGGCAAAAGACAACCTGCCGCAAGCCCGAAGATCAGGCCCGGATACGCGGGAAATGAGAAGTGCGCAAGCCTGAGTGTCAAAGGCATGGTCATGTTCATGGCAAGCGCAAAAACCACGCTTCCTGCCAGGCCTTCCACCTGTAAGGCCAGGAAACTTACCAGGAAGATGAGAAGAAGGGTTCGGTTATAGCCCAAAAAGTCACAGCAGACGCCACCCAATGCCTTGCCAAGGGTAAAGACAGCCGGAAAAAGCAGAACAGAGGCTGAGCTGTGGCCACCTCCTCCAAAGCCTCGTAAGATCACGCAGGCCAAAAGGAGCGCCACACAGAGCAGAAGGGGGGCCTGGCTGTGCGGGGCGGGCTTTTCAGGCTCCGCGCAAACCATGACGGGCTTGGCAAACCAAAGGACGCCTCCTGTGCAGAGTGCTGCTGTGAGAAGAAAGCAAGTCGGGGGAAGATAGCCAAAGAGCCCAAGCGCAAGCCCAATGGCTCCGCTTGCAACAAAAAGACCCGGTTCCGTAAAACGTTGCGTGCTGCGCAGCACAAGACTTCCGCCTGCTGCGTGAAAGAGGCAATTACCAAGACCGAGAAGAACAGCCTGTCTGTACACGTCTGTGGCTGGCAATGCCCCAAGGGCCAGAAGCGTGAGCGCTACGAGTAGTGATCTTGTGATCCACGCAGGTTTCAGATCAAGCACAAGGCCTGTGATCCATTGGCCGCCAAAGGCTATGAGATTATAGAGCGCGTAGAGGCATAAGATGTCTGTATAGCTTGTGCCAGGCTGTTCGTGCGTGATGAGAACTGCTCCGCACAATCCATCAACAGCCCCATGCATCAGGGTGAGCAACCAGAGCATGTTACTCTACAGCTTTGCCGTTGCACTGCACGGAAAGAGACCCCTTGTCTTCGTGCACAACAATGGGAACGTCAAAAGTAAAGCTTTTGCCCTTTTTGTCCTGTAGCTCGTAGCGGAAGTCCATGGGGTCAGCCAGGCCAGAGCGTATGAGGAGATTTTTGCCGAGCTTTTCAAGCTTGCTGCTCTCTTCATCGCGTGTAGGAACCTTTTTGTAGCGATAGAGTCGGCCCTTGGCGGTATAGCGCAGTGTGCGGGTCTCACCGGGAGAAAGCGTGGGAAGTTTTGCGGTAAGGTAAAGGTTGCGGCGACCAAAATGCTCATGCGATCCCTCGTTTGGTCCAACAAGGGCTTTGCCATTCTGGTCAAAAAGGCCGACTGAGTAGTCGCAGGGGCCGGGGGTCGAAAGATAAATGGTGAGCGTATCCTCATGGCGTCCGCAGCTGACCTCTAGATCGCTTTTGTCATAGGGGACAAGAAGGCCTGGAGGCAGAGCAAGATCGGCAAGGGCAGGGACGCTGAGTGAGAGGGTGCCCAAAAACGCGAGAAATACGGCGAGTACAGTGCTTTTCGGCATAGTGTTTCTCCAAAGGCTCAAAGCTTTGTCGAGCATGCTTTGGCTTGTTTGCGAGGCTTGCTTGGATTGAGGCAAAACGCTTTTTGCGGTCACCTAAGCTTCAACAATGACTATCTCATCAAGGCATGTTTCTGCAAGCTTTCATCTTCTCCATATGCTGTCTCACAACGTTTTCGAGCAACCATCTTATGAGCAAAAAGTATATCAGCTTGGCTATCGTCCGTGAATCATGAAACGAAGATAGAGAAGGCGCCATGCTTTGGCTGTGGACATACGTTGACAGTATGGGTGTTTTTTCCGAAAATATCCTATTTTGATCTCATAACAGCGAAAGATACGTACACGCGTTCAGTGCTTGGCAGGTATTTCCACAACGGATTTGCGCTTCCAAGGGATTGGCCACGTGCAGCACATGTATGCCAATCTCCCAACAGTTCGCAAGGCTTCAGAGTCTATCATTACTTGGAGGATGTATGCGCTATCGTTCACTTGGCCGCTCGGGCCTGACCGTCAGTGAAATTGGCCTTGGCTGCGAAGGCTTGCTTGGCAAGCCTGAATCCTACGTCCAGGACGTACTTGACCTGATGGAGGATTGCGGGGCAAATGGTATCGATCTCTATTCCCCCAATCCGCAGATGCGATCGGCATTAGGTAAAGCCATGGCCGGGCGTCGAGAGAAGTTTGTCCTTGAGGGCCACCTCTGCACTATTTGGCAAGATGGTCAGTATAAACGCACGCGGAACATGGATGAGGTCAAGACTGGCTTTGACGATCAGCTCACACGACTTGGTACAGATCATCTGGAAATCGGCATGATTCACTATGTTGATTCCCTGCAGGACTGGCAGTCCATTGTTGACGGCGAAATCCTCAGCTATGCCCAAGAACTTAAGAAATCCGGCACAATCCGAGCCATCGGTTTGTCCAGTCATAACCCCGAAGTCGCCTTGCCCGCCATACAAAGTGGTGTCTGCGACGTTTTGCTTTTTTCCATCAATCCCTGTTATGATCTTCAGCCAGCCTCAGAAGATGTGGAGCAGCTCTGGAACCGTGACAAATATAAGGGAAAGCTTGTCAACATGGAGCCAAAGCGACAGGAACTCTATGAAACCTGTCAGCGCTTAGGAGTGGGGATCACGGTCATGAAAGCCTTTGGTGGCGGCGACCTGCTCAACGCCGAGCGGTCACTGGCAGGCGTTGCGCTTACTCCCTACCAGTGCCTGGCCTATGCCCTTGATCGCCCGGCTGTGGCCTCGGTCTTAACCGGGGCGCACACGCTTGATGAGCTTACGGAAAATCTTGGGTATAGCGAAGCCCCGGATGAAGAAAAAGACTATGCCCGCGTTCTTGCCACGTTTCCGCGTATCAGCTGGAAGGGACAGTGTATGTACTGTGGTCATTGTGCGCCATGTCCTGTGGGCATTAACGTGGCAAGTGTGACCAAACTGCTGAAATTGGGTCTCGCCCAGAACAGTGTGCCTGAAACGGTACGCGAGCACTATGCAGCTCTTGAGCACAAGGCCGGAGAATGCCTGAACTGTGGCTCCTGTGAGGATCGTTGTCCCTTTGAGGTGGCTGTGTACGAGAATATGGCGCAAGCTGCTGAGCTTTTTGGCTCATAGGTCCTGGACATATCCAGACTTGCGATAGCTATGGGGGCTCCTATTGTCGTTTGATGCCAAGGAGCTTGAGGGTTGCAGGGTCGCTTTCTCCGCCAAAAAACGCGTCTAACATTTCCTGAAAAAGCGACGGGTGCTCGCTGTCTGCCAAGGCAAAAAGCGTCATGCTTGAACGCAATTTGATGGCGTCGAGAGAGCCAAAAATCTCACAGGCACTGTGTCCCGTAAGTCGAAGCAGCTCTCGACATATGGCTCGAAGTCTTGCTCCGAGGAGCGGATGTGCAAGAAAGTCGATAGCCTCTTCAAGGTCTTCTATGCCATAAAAATGGGCAATATCACTTCTCCCCAAACCGCGTAACTGCGGAAATATAAACCACATCCAGTGGCTTTGCTTACAGCCGGCCTTGATTTCAGCAAGGGCAATGGCATAGCCTTCTCTCTGTGCCGCGAGAAAACGCTCCAAACTCGCGGTTTTTCCTAAAGCTTGTTTTTGTGTTTGAACCAAGGTGATCTCCGGCGTAAGAGGGCAGAGCTTGGACAAAGAAAAACTTGTTCTTTGCCTGTTAGAGACGGTGAACATATCGCAGCTACGAGCTGTGAGCCTTGCCCCTTGTCCTTGGAACTGCCAAAGACAGGGAGCTTCATAGGTTTTGCCCTTGAGGGATAGGTGATGGACTCAGGCACACAAAGAGAAACGTACGCTAAGGCTACACACCTTAGTCCGTGAGCTAATAATCAACGAAAGTATAATCGGAATCTCGTAAATATTGTTAATCATTGACTTTTTTCGCCGGGTCCTTCCGACCGTTTTTTTCACCCGACTTCCAGCTTTTTCGAAATCTTATAATTTTGG
>JAFXOX010000073.1 GCA_017528345.1 Desulfovibrio sp. | reverse complement strand
TCAAGCTTTTTTAGGTGGTCAGGTGAGATTTCAAGATGAATTGGTGTTCTCATGTGCTGTTGCCTCCTAACTAAGGGTGGCAACACATTAGCAGAACAAAGATCAAAATGTCTAGTCTATTAACGAACGACGTACTAGTATCTGCCTGCAGGCCCAGGGGTACCCTGGACCTGCGAGCGACGTTAGGGACGGATGACCTTGTCGGCGAGCGCCAGACTTGTCACGATATCGAGCATATTGGTAGTTTCGCCCACCTGTTTTTGTTCAAGCAGCCCATAGTGACCAAGGCATGTGCCGCAGACCAGAATGGACACACCTTTTTCAGCCAGCGCCTGCAGGGAAGAGAGGGCCTTGCCTTCCTTGACGGCGAGCTTGACGCCGCCATTGAGCAGGACAATGCGCCAGAGCTGCGGGCCAAGTTCCGGCAGGGTTGCGAGAAAATTGCCCATAAGAGCCGTACCAAGGCTCTCGTCGCCGCGACCCAGAGTTTCTGTGGTGATCAGAACAAGTGTTTTGGCGTTTTCCGATGTGCTTGGGCAGGCAATGGCGACCTCCTCAGGCTCTGTCACAGGCGTTCCGCTGCCTTGCGCGGTAATTTTCCAGGCATTGCCTTCCTGGACGCTGGCAACCGTATAGCCGTTCTTTTTCAGAAAACGCGAGACGTTTTCCAATGAGGCCTGATTGTCGACCAGGACGGCAAAATCCTTGGGATGATCGCCACTGATCAGTTCTTTGGTTTTGATCACAGGTTGCGGGCAGGTAAGTCCACGGCAATCAAGGGTCTGAGTCATCGTTCTTCTCCTTGTCAAAATGGCCATCAGGCCAGCATTTCAAGAAAAGCCTGAATACGGATACGAAGCTGTTCGCTGTCGGAGGTCGCGTAATCGGTGACAATCTGTAAAAAGGGCAGGGAAAGCGTGTCCTGTACAAAATGTCGCAGGGACACACTTTCCACATCATAGGTCTGGCAGCCCTGCCAGGTGAGATCGCAGACCGCATCCACGGAAAACTCGCGGGCAAGCTCGGCCACGGTTTCATAACGCCCCGGGTTGGGTGACATCACAGCACAGGGAATGGGCAGGGAATGCTTGGCTAACAGCGCAAGGGGATCACCTTGCCTCTCAGGCAAAGGTCGCACTTTTTTGTAGCAGGAGCAGTTATCGATACAGACGACACTTGCGCCACACTCCTCAAGCAGGCTGATCACCTTGTGGGAGCCAAGACCTGTGGGTACACCGGTCAGCAAAATACGCGGCTTGTGGGTATCCTCGGCAATGACCGAAGCTGCGATCTCACGTGCCATATTCTCAAGCTCCTCAACGCACTCCTCATAGACCGGCATAAAGGATGCGCGAAAGGCAATTTCAAGGAGCTCAAGGCCTGTCAGAGGACTTGGCTTACGTTTGCCAAGATCAAGGACCTTTTGTAAGGCCGCACGAAAACGCCGTGAAAGATCGATGGCCTGCCAGAGCGATTGCTCGGTGATCGTTGTCTGCAGGTGCTCCTCAAGCTTTGCCTTAAAAAGCTCAAGCTGCTTTTGCCAATAGGCCAAACCCTCCTCATCCTGTCGCTGGGGCAGCTCAAGCACATAGACAGGCTTGCGTTGCGCCAGAAGCTCAAACATCTTTTTCTTTCCGTCACAGGTGGTGTCACAGACCACAAGATCTGAAGCGGCGAGATAGGGACAGCTGTCTTCCAGGGCAAAACCAAAGCTGCTCTTGATGAGGGGGCAGAGCGTACGCGGGAGCACCGTTTCCGCCGTGGCAATGGAGTCGTTTTTGGTGCCGCATAAGGAAACAGGAATGGCTTCACAGGCAAGCACAAGTTCCATGGGCGTATAGATGCAGTACTGACCGACGACCTTGCGGCCAGCCTGTTTTTCTTCCTGCAGACGCAGCACATTGCGATCGGTGATGGCACGAAATTGTTCAAAACTAGACCAGGTCATTGCTTTTGCTCCTTCGCGAGCCTGGCCGCTTCAAGGGCTGCGCCTAGGGCTCCGGTAAACTGAGGATTATCAGGCACACAAACAGGATAGCCGAGTTCCCGGGAAAGTACCTCGGCACAGACAGGGCTTTGCGCAAGTCCGCCGGTAAAGACACAGTCGCCCTGCCTTGGCATGCGGGCGGCAAGACCATGCATACGCTTGGCAATGGAGGTAAGGACACCGGCGGCAATGGCTCCAGGCGTTGCGCCCTTGGCCAAAAGGCCAATGATTTCGGTTTCGGCAAAGACAGCACACATACTTGTGATGGTACAGGCTTTGTCGCAGACAGCCAGGGCACACAATTCAGCGATGGAAAGCCCAAGCAGCCGTGCCACACTTTCCAGAAAACGTCCTGTGCCGGCAGCACATTTATCGTTCATCAGAAAGTCCCGGACGCGTCCCCCCTTCTGCAGGCTGATCACCTTGCTGTCTTGGCCGCCAATATCAATGACAAGGTCGGCTTGGGGAAAACAGTGGGCGGCACCTTTGGCATGACAGGCAATTTCCGTGATATTTTTGTCGGCAAAGGGGATGGCCACGCGTCCATAGCCTGTGGCCACAATGGTGGAGGTGCCTGGCTTGGCACAGTGTTCCTGAAGCTTGGCACAGGCTGTCTCAGCACTTGCCTTGGGATTCCAGCCTGTGGGAAGCGCAACCTTGGCAAGGAGGGTCAGCGACGCGGTATCGAGCAGGATGGCCTTGGTCTGTGCCGAGCCGGCATCAATGCCGATGGCGTAGTGTTGGGACATACACAGTCCTTGGGGCTTTAGGCAAAGGGAAAAGAGCTCTGACAACAAAAGGACAAGAACACGGAGGCATGGCGTAAGCTTGGCCCAAAAAACGGGCAGGCATATGGCAAAGGACCTATGGAACGCAGAAAGCCATGCTCAATGCCCGTTCAGGGAAAGCCAGCCTTTTGGAAGACAGAATGCAGGAAGGGTCCTTCAGATGGGACGAGGAAAGACGCTGCGAACGCATGCCACAAAACAAGCCAGCCTGCCAGAAGCAGGGTGCCTTGCCAAAGCGACATGTGCGTAACAACACGTATTGCCATGAAGACTCCCACACAAACATGCTGTGAAAAACTCTGACCTCAGAGCACGGCGCAGTGTGGGGAGAAATGTGGCAGAAAAAGACTTGTTAGAAGTCATTGAGCGCAGACATCCAGCCCACCTGCGCTAAGGCTCAGGTGAAACGGATGCCCTGAAAGGCAGCCTTTTGGGCAAAAAAGGAAGGGAACACGAAGGAAAGCATAGCCCCTTGTATCGGCTGTTGCTAGCTTCGTCAAGAGACTGCAAGAGCTGACGCGGTGAGGGCTGTTACTATTCACGCCCGCTGACGGGGCTTTAAACCAGTTCTTCGCGCGCCCATTCTCTCGGGAGGTTTCAAGGGGGGTGTCTGTTTTGGGCAAGATTTTGGGAGCAAAAAGAAGCCAAGCAAAAGGAGAGTCTTGATCTGGAAAACGATGGTCCGTCAACTTAAGGTGGGCTCTCGCCAATCAAGATTTGTCTCCAATGCAGCCTTTTTCACATAACAGATCGTTGACAACCTAGATCCTTCTGACAACATTGACCCGTACGTTCGCGAACTCGTCATTGCCTTTCTTCGAGGAGGCTCGCTGCATATCATTCGTCGCTGGGTTCAGGATGGCAAGCATGTGCCTCTGGAGGATATGGGTGGACCTGGGAGTACAGCTTATCTGCCGGGACATAGAAAACTACATGGCGGGTGTCGTAAATATGGCGAAGGGCGCGCGCAGGTGAGCGTTATGACAAATCATTATAACTTATGAATGAATAGATATGGAGAGGGCAGAAAAAAGAACTGACTCATATGCTGACAGTTTCTTTTTGCGTGAGCCGTTTTTCAGCTTCCGATTATTTCAGACTGTGCCAAAGCTTTTCCTCGCAACGAAAGTTCAGCCCCCAAAAAAAGACCCCGAAGGGGTCTTTTTTTCAGATAGTATAGGCGTGCTCGGAAATGTCGCGTGTTATCAAAACCTTCCCAGCATTTCACACAAGCGTGCAGCACGTCCGAAAACGCCTTGCCGTTACTTCCCTTTTTCGATGCCAAGGCCGTACAGCCAGGCTTCCACTTCCTCTTTGGCCGCATCCACGCGTGTGCCGAAGGCGGCAAAACCTTTGAGCACCCGTGCCTTGGGGCAGAGCTTTTTGATATCTTCCACACTGCGACCCAAGCGGCTGCCGCCATGGGTGCAGAAGGGGATAATCGTTTTGCCGCTAAAATCATTGTTCTCAAGCATGGTAAACAGTGCCATGGGCATGGTTCCCCACCAGTTGGGAAAACCAAGGAAAATGGTGTCAAAGTCCTTCAGATTCGGCAAAACCGTCGCCAGGGCAGGGCGATCACCTCTTTCCTGCTCTTTCTTGGCCAGATCAACCACGGTATCGTGCTTCTGCGGATAGGGGTGAACGGTTTTCAGCTCAAGGATCTCGCCGCCGGCCCTTTCATGAATCATCGTGGCGAGTTTTTTGGTATTGCCGGTATGTGAAAAATACAGCACAAGGACCTTGCTGCCTGCGCAGGAGGCGATGTCTGCGGGAAGCAGGGTCAAAGCCAGTGCTGTGCAGCCAAGGCCTTTGACAAAAGCCCGGCGGCTTTGCGTTGACGCGTGTCGCATAGTCTTATTTCTCCTCTCCATAGACCTCTTTGGCCATGCCAAAAGCGGCCCAGGCCTTGGGCCAGCCGGCATAAAAACCAAGCTGGGTGATGATTTCCACCATTTCTTCTTTTGTCACGCCGTTTTTCTTGGCTGAGGCAAGATGAAATTTGAGAGAGCTGTCCAAAATCCCGCTTGCCACAAGGGCTGAGACGGTGACAATGCTTCTGTCGTGCAGAGAAAGCTTGTCATTGCGTGACCAAACTTCTCCAAAGAGAATATCATCGTTGTAACGTGCAAAATCAGGCGCAAAATCTCCCAGACGGTCACGACCGGCTGTCTGCACGATTTTCTGCGCCTGGCGTTTTTCTCCATCCTGAGTCATACCGTTTGCCTCCTTGGCAGAGACGTTGACTGCCATAAGCAGTACAGCGACAAGACCGACTGCGAAACTCTTTTTCCACATTTCTACCTCCCAGGCAATGATTATTTTCACAATCCCCGAGAAAGACTCCAAAAGCCTCCCGTTGTGTAGCATGCGCTTCCAGGCTCATGGCAAGTGTCGCAGAAAACAACGCCAAACTAAGGCCAAAGCCTGAGGCCCACGTTTGCCTCAACTCTTTCTGCCAAATACGCGCTTTCCACACAGGCTTTTTTGGCTAGCCCACGCTAAGCTCACTTAGAGATGCTTTCCAAGCTCATAGGCCTTTTGGGGATACGCTGTGCTTTGAATAGCCCCAGTCGGCCAAACGCCAGGAGCGATAATGCGGCCGGCATCCTGCCAGCCAAGGTAATCGAGCAGCATCTCATAATGGGTGAGTATGGGCCGCTCCTTTTTGGCGGCGTTATCGGCGTAGGTCACCATCAGCACAGCCTTTTTGGCGACATGGATGCTGCCGTTGATGGCATAGAAGCGGTCAATAACAGCCTTCAGCTGCGAGGAGAAGCCAAAATAGTACATGGGAGTGGCAAAGGCCACAAGATCAGCTTTGCCAATTTCCTCCCTGACAAAGGCAAAATCATCCTGAAAGACACAGGGGCCATCCATGCCGCAGGAATTGCAGGCCGTACAGGGATGGACATTTTTCAGTGCCGCATCAAAGCGAGCAACCGTATGTCCAGCCTCTTTGGCCCCGCGAATGAATGCAGACGCAAGTGTGGCAGAATTGCCGTGTTTTCTCGGACTTCCGGTGAGAACAAGTATATGCATGGCTTTTCCCTCCCTTGCCTGTGCCGTCTCACAGAGAGTGGCTGTTTCTCCAAGACCTGCCAGAACTGTTGTGGCAAGTGAGGCGGCCATAAACTGTCGACGATTCATACAATCACCTCATAATTTTCGATAGCGATGGTTCTCTCTATGGCTGCAAAACAAAAGCGCAAGGCCAAACGACCCTCATCACACACGCTGTGTGAAAAGACTTTCCTCAAGGTGCAAAAGCTTGCTTGCATTGCGCCAGGCAAAGAGCTCCTTTTCTTGGCGGCTCACCGGGAGACTTTCCAGCCAGGCGCGCGCTCCGTTCAGGGACAGATAGGGATAGTCCACAGAAAACAGCAATCGCTCCATGCCAAGCATTTCCCGCAGAAACAGAAAATGGGGGAGGCTTGTCATACCGCTTGGCGTAACATAGAAGTGCGATTTGAAGGTCTCGGAGAGTGTGCGGCGCAAGCCTGTGGCCTTCCTGGGAATACTGTCGTCCAGTCTCTGCAGGAAAAAGGGCACAAATTCTCCCCAGTGTCCACAGATAATGGTGAGATTGGGCAGCGCATCAAAAATCCCTGAAAGCAAAAGACGCACAATCTGCACGCCTTCCTCGTTGTGCCAGCCCCAGCCGAACATGGAAAGCCTCGCACTCACCTCACGGCTAAAGCCGGTATAATAGTGCGAGCGCACGTCTTCCAGGGGCAGGCCCGGATGCAGAAAAAGCGGCACCTTTTGGGCGGCTATACCCTCAAGCACAGGCAGGTAGCCTCTATCATCAAGAAAGGTGCTGCCAGGCCGACCGTTGAGGATAACGCCCCGAAACCCAAGCTCGCTTGTGCAGCGTTTCAGCTCGTCCACCGCAGCCTTAGGCTCCTGCCAGGGAAGTGTGGCAAAGGCGGCAAAACGCGTCGGATGCTTCGATACAGCACGCGCAAGGGCATCATTGGCCTCGGCACAAAGGCGTATGCCAGTTTTTCCGGGCAAAAACTGCGGTGAAGCGGTAGAGGAGACAACCTGCATGTCAATGGCGTGGCGCTCCATATCCGCAAGACGGCCATTTCCCATATCGAGAAGCTTGCGACCTGATTCTTTGGCCGCAAGCACGCGTGGACGCGTCTCAGAAGCTCCGCCTAAGTCTGTGACATCTTTTCCCCAGTCGGTCAGATACGTCGCCGAAGGCAATAGATGCGGCATAAGCGCCTGTAAAAGCTCCTGGTGAGCGACGTGTTCTTCAACGCAGACAATGGGCAAATGGTCCCCTGAAGCCTGGGCATCACGCAGAGCCAAGGTCGCACCAAGACATGTTACGCCCTGCAGAAAATTTCGTCGTGAAAAGGGCATGCGAAGACTCCCAAGCAGTTAGCCTGCAGCTCTTTTTTTGCGATCATCAAGGAGGACTCCGCCCA
Organism: Desulfovibrio sp.; assembly: GCA_017528345.1. Taxonomy (GTDB): domain Bacteria; phylum Desulfobacterota; class Desulfovibrionia; order Desulfovibrionales; family Desulfovibrionaceae; genus Desulfovibrio. The sequence goes on along the minus strand of JAFXOX010000073.1, from coordinate 22,265 downwards.
CACCAACATTTTCCGGACAGTTTTCCTTGAGGAAGACGAAGATGCTTTCCTTGGGAAGCCCTGTGATACGTGCGGCGCTTTCGGTAAAATCGCGAACAAGCTCTTGTTTCTGCGCACGCGTAAGCTGTGCGGCTTCAAAGGTGACAACAGGCATAGATTCCTCGCAGTCTTTGTGGGTTTGCAGCCTCGTGTTTTCATGGGATTTTTCAAGGCACAATGGGAACGAAAACATATCCGTGGATCTGAAAGTCTTGCTCTGTGGCCTAATGCTCGCTTTTTGGCGCTTTTGCCATGGCAGGCTTCGTTTCCATCTTGCCAATACGCCGCAAGCAAGGGGTAGGCAAGCAAAGAAACTTGCTCATTTCTTGCATTTTGTGCTTCCTCTGCAAGAATCAGGCAAGGATTTGGGCTTTATGTATGCCCATAAACGGGGGTATACTTGGGAAAAACCATGGAGGTTGCTATGGCAGATTTCCACAATATGTCACGGCGAGGATTCATCAAGGCAGGTGCTGCCGTTTTAGGTCTTGCGGCTCTTGAAGGCCATCTTCCATCCCAGGCTCAGGCCTCTACCCCAGGTTCAGCTCCGGCCAAAGTCTGGTATTGCCCGAAGATCACGCCCCAAACACTTCTTTCACTCTACGACAAGGTCTGTGGTTCCATATCCGGCAAGGTAGCCATCAAGCTCCATACAGGAGAACCTGGAGCGCCCAATCTTCCACCCAGAGAGCTTGCCCGGGCGCTTGTGAAACACATCCCGCTCGCAAGCATTGTGGAATGCAATGTGCTCTATCCCAGCAGGCGCGCGCAGACAGCGAGCCATCGTAAACTGCTTGTGGAAAATGGCTGGACCTTCAGCCCGGTGGACATTATGGACGAGGAAGGCGATGTGGCGATTCCTGTACCAGGCGCTCACGCCTTTTTTGAGGAAACCTGGGGAAAACCCGGGGTCACGGGCCCGTTTACGCCAGGCAATCATCTGCGGGAAGTGCATGTGGGCAAACATTTGCTCAATTACGATTCGCTGGTGGTCTTCACTCACTTCAAAGGGCATCCCAGCGGGGGCTACGGGGGCTCCCTCAAAAATATCGCCATTGGCTGTGCCTCACCGAGAGGAAAACGAGAACAGCACGGCGACGGTTGGATCAAGGGGGAACTCTTTCAGGAGCATATGGTTGAGGCAGCCAAAGCCATAGTCGGCCATTTTGCGCCACGCATCTGCTACCTCAATCTTCTCATGAATATGTCTGTTGACTGCGACTGCGCAGGCATGAGCGCTGCCAAGCCCCAATGCCCGGATCTGGGTATTCTGGCCTCAACCGATCTTGCCGCCATCGAACGCGCTTCTGTGGACATGGTCTATGCCATGCCCGAGCAGCAGAAAAAGGCGCTTGTGGAGCGCATTGAGTCCCGCAAGGGCCTGCGGCAGCTTGCCTTCATGGAGATTTTCGGCATGGGCAACGGTGCCTATGAGCTCATTCGGGTGGATGGCTAAAAGCATATGCTCACAGAGAGTCAACGCCAAGAAGCGGCAAACCTCAATGCCAGGCTCAAGGAACTAGTGATCCAGAAGCTGCCAGAGCCTGGGGACTACCCCACAGGCATTGGAGGAGTAACGCTGCTGCGCAGGGAAGCGGCAAGCTATTCCACACGCTGCTATGAGCAGCCCCTTGCGGCCTTTATTCTTCAGGGCAGCAAAAAGTCTTTTTTTGGGGCCCACAGCTATGACTACTGTGAAGGTCAATGTCTGGTGGCGGGTATTGGTATGCCCGCCTCCTACCAAACCTTGCCGGCCACACAGCAAAAACCCTTTCTCTCGCTTTTTTTCTACCTTGATACAGACCTGATCAAAGAACTGTCCCTGTCCATGCCTAAAAGCAGTATACAGACAGAGGAGTATTGTGGCGTAACAATCTCTGAGACCCCGCCAAGATTGCTTGAGGCCATGCTGCGCTTGCTTCGTCTCTTAGATGAACCCGAACACCTTCCCGTGCTTGCCCCCATGCTCATGCGGGAACTGCATTACTATCTCCTGACAGGCCCGTACGGAAGGCTCCTGCGGCAGCTGATAGCGCAAAAAGGGCAGAGCCAGGCCGTAGCCCAGGTCATGGACTGGCTGCACGACAATTTAGCCACAGACTTGAGTGTTCATGCTATCGCCAGGCGCGCCGGCGTATCTGAAGCCACTCTCCACCGCTATTTCAAGCGTTTTTCAGGACTCAGCCCCATGCAATATGTCAAGCAGCTCAGACTCTGTGAAGCCCAGCGCCTCATGTTGGCTGAGCATGAGCGGGCTGCAAACGCAGCCTGGGCTGTGGGCTATGAGAGCGTTTCGCAGTTTAACCGCGACTACAAGCGTCTTTTTGGGGCACCACCCCACAGGGATGTCAAGCAGAAGCAAGAAGGTAATGTCTGAGTGCATTTCTGGCGGGCAATTCCTCAGACTCAGCCTGTCGGTGTGCTTCTTTGAAAAGTCATCGGAACCTCTCGTCCCTGTTTCACCCAGAAAGACAAGCCCGATTGCCAGCACTGCGGCTGCATGGATACACACAACCAAACATCTCAGGCGCATTCAAAATCGGAGATTGCGCTTGCGTGAGAAAGGGCGAGAGAGGTTCAAGAACATGGGCAAGAGCATATTTGCATCATAAAAGAATGGCTGCTGATCCAGGCTATAAAGCCGCGTATGAAGCCCTAGAGCCGGAATTTGCCATTGCAAGAGCTCTTATTCAGGCATGTTCCGAAGCAGGTGTGTCGCAGGCAGAGGTGGCAAAACGGCTTGGCGTAACACAGCCCGCTGTGGCGCCAATGGAATCGGGGAAATATGTTTCCCTAAGAAGCCTGTCGCGCTATGCTGCGGCTGTTGGCAAGCCCATCCAGAGTATCATCAACCCCGCCTCCGCTGAGGCTAGCACCGAGTGAATGTACTCCAGCCTCGAGAAATGGGAGTTTCCTTCTGATAGCCACAAGACAGATCACTCCTCCTCAAAGATACCTGCCTGTCACACTCTGGGAACACGTTCGAATCTCCTCAACACTTCCCTGCGCCACAATCCTTCCTCCCGCCGTTCCACCTCCTGGCCCCATATCCACGATATAGTCGGCGTTGACGATCATCTGCAGATCATGCTCAATGACCACAAGCGTTGCCCCGCAATCCAAAAGTGTCTGAAAGACAGCGATCAATCGCTGCACATCCAGGGGATGCAGACCAATCGTTGGCTCATCAAAGGCAAAAAGGCTCTCATCCTGGCGTTTGCCCATTTCCAGGGCAAGTTTGAGTCTCTGGGCCTCACCTCCGGAAAGGCCGGGGGTGCCTTCCCCAAGTGTCAGATACCCAAGGCCAAGCGCTTCAAGCACAGCCAGCCGCTCATCAACGCTTTTGAGCTTGCCTGTGACCTCTCGTGCCGTGCGCACATCCATGGCCATAAGCTCAGGCAGTGCATACTGCCCACCCACACCCTCATAGCGGATCAATGACGCCTCCTTGGCATAGCGCGTGCCATGGCAGCTCGGGCAGGGGATGTGGACATCGGGCAGAAACTGCACATCAAGATTGATGGAGCCTGTGCCATCACAGGTGGCACAGCGCAGCCGACCCGTATTGTACGAAAAGTCGCTCGCCTTATAGCCAAGAGATTTGGCCTGCTTTGTCCTGGCATAGGCCTTGCGCAGCTCATCGTGGACATTGGCATAGGTGGCAAGGGTTGAACGGATATTGATGCCAATGGGGGTGGCGTCAATGAGCTTGACGTTCTGAAAGCCCGGTGCGCGGATCTCCTTGATATGCGCCGGTAACGGTGTCTTGGAGACAAGATGGGAGACGGCGGGCAAAAGGCTCTCAAGCACAAGGGTTGTTTTGCCGGAACCCGAGACTCCGGTCACAACCGTCAGGCGTCCTTTGGGAATACGCAGGGTAAGGGGATGGACAGTGTGCAGGCTGTCTGTGGAGAGCACAATGTCACCCTTGGCAAAAAGTTCTTCTTTGGAAAGCCTTGGTCTCTGTCTGTCAGGCACACGTTGTTTCAGGAAGGGCGCGATGTGTGAGCTGCCACTTGCAAAAAGCTCAGACATCTTTCCCTGGGTCACAATCTCTCCCCCAAGCGTGCCTGCTCCAGGCCCAAGCTCCACAAACCAGTCAGCTTCCCGTAAAATGGCCGGATCATGATCCACAAGCACGACACTATTGCCGTCCTCGACAAGATCGTGGAGAACATCGACAAGACCCTGCATATTGGACGGATGCAGACCGATGGATGGCTCATCAAGCACATAGAGCACACCACTTGTACGGTTGCGCACAGATCTCGCAAGCTGCATGCGCTGGCGCTCACCGGTGGAAAGCGTTGCCCCTGCGCGGTCAAGGGTGAGGTAGCCAAGCCCAAGATCGAGAAGCCTTCTGGCCACCGTGTGAAATGACGCACAGATATTCTGGGCCATGGGCCTGAGAGGAGCGGGAAGAGTGGCTGGCACCTCTTTGACCCACACATCCAAGATTTCCAGGGTCATGCAGCAGACCTGATCCAGGGATAGACCTCGAATCTGCGGGGCACGGGCTTTCTCAGAAAGACGGCTGCCATGGCAACTCGTGCAGACCTCTTCCTTGAGAAATTTTTCCACCCGCTTCATACCTTTTTCGTCCTTGACCTTGGCAAGGGCGTTTTCAACGGTGTAGATGGCGTTGAAATAGGTAAAATCCATTTCTCCTGCTGCGCCGCTAGTCTTATTCTGATAGACCATATGGCGTTTGACGGCAGGTCCCCGAAAGACGATTTCCCGCTCCTGCTCTGTGAGTTCACAAAAGGGCACATCAGTGCGCACACCGAGATCTCTGGCAATATCCTTCATCAGCGACCACATCAGTGTCTGCCAGGGAAGCACGGCTCCCTCGTCAATGGAAAGCGTTGGATCAGGCACAAGCGTTGATTCATCCACAATACGGATGACGCCGGTTCCCTGACAGGCAGGGCAGGCACCCTGACTGTTAAAGGCCAATTCCTCGGCCCCCGGGGCAAAAAAGTGTGCCGCACACGTGGGACAGACAAGTTCCTGCTCCCGGGCTACGGCCATGGTGGGAGGCTGCCTGTGTCCATTGGGACAGACATGCTCGCCAAGACGCGAGAAAAGAAGACGCAGACTGTTCAAAAGCTCCGTCTGCGTGCCAAAGGTGCTGCGGATGCCCGGCACAGCTGGCCTTTGGTGCAGGGCCAAAGCCGCGGGTAGATGCAGAACGCTCTCAACATCAGCCTGGCTTGCCTGTGTCATGCGACGTCGGGTATAGGTTGAAAGCGACTCAAGATAACGCCTGGACCCCTCGGCATAGAGCACACCCAAAGCCAGAGACGATTTGCCGGAGCCAGAGACTCCGCAGATGGCGACAATTTGCTGAAGAGGAATATCCACATCAAGGTTTTTCAGATTGTGAACCCTTGCACCTCTAATCTCTATGGCATCAATCACGTTTTCTCCTTCATCACACACACATATCCTCAAGACGTCCTCAAAACCAAGGAGAGCCCTAGCACTGTCCTAGACTCGCAAAGGCCTAAGAGCGCGTATCCTGTGCATATCTGTAAGATTGCCCTTGACAATACACAGCAAACACGTTGTACCACTTCAGACAGATGAATACTCCTTGTGACACTGCCCGTATACGTTGCACAGGACCAGGATCTTGTCCCTAGTCTTTGTCAATGTGCAAGACGCTTTTCCGGTTGGCTGTGAATCACAAGCTTGTCCAGCTCATGCCATCCATAGAGCTTTTGTCTTAAAAACGCATCATTCAGAGAAAACCTATGAAAAGAAAGATCTTTTCAGCCCTAGAAGCATGGAAAAAATCTCCATGGAGAAAGCCAATGTTCCTCATTGGCGCACGACAAACAGGGAAAAGCTGGATCCTCAGGGAATTTGGTGAAAAAGCTTTTGACCATTATGTCCTTTGCGATTTTGAAGAAGAAACACCAAGAACACAAAAAATCTCTCAAATCATAGCTGAATATGGACTTGATGCCGATAAGATCCTTGAGGCAGCAGGTCTTGATGGGACAATCAAACGTACAGATAATACGCTTGTTATCTTTGATGAGGTGCAAAGAAATCCACGTCTCTTTACAGCCTTAAAGTATATCAAAGAAAAAAGGCCAGACGCCTATGTTGTCGCATCTGGATCTTTGATGGGTCTTGCCTTAAAGACCGGAGCACGAGCGCCTGTTGGGGCTGTGAATATCCTACGCATGTTTCCCATGACGTTTTACGAATTTCTTGAAGCCATGGGAGAGCATGATGCTTTATCAATTATATATGAATGTGACTGGAAAAACTATAAGCATTTTTCGACAATATTTGAAAATAGACTTCATGAATACTTAGCTATTGGCGGCATGCCTGGTCCTGTATCGATTTTTTTAGAAACAGGTAATCTCACATTCGTGCGAGAAGAGCAATCTGCCATTCTTTCTACCTATGAACAAGACTTCAATGTTCACCTCAAAGACCCAGAACTCACGGAAAAAATTCGTTTTGCATGGCATACTGCCTGCAGACTATCCGGAGAACGCAACGAAAAAAGTATTTTTTTTCAGAAAATACCAAGTCGACGTGCCGCAGATTTTTATGCAGCTAGACAATGGCTTGAAGACTGTGGTCTTATTCATATATGCTATCGGAGCCTTAACCCAAGCGGTATTCTGGCGGGAAACATCGACATAAAGCGTAATAATGCCTGTAAAATATATCCGCTTGACGTTGGTCTTTGCCTTGCTCAAAATGCCATTCCCATCGAAACATTTTTTTCAGAAATGAATGATGCAGCAAAGGTCTTGTACGGGAAAATTATTGAACACTATGTACATCAACAGCTTTTTGTGGAATCAAGAAACTTGAAGATAGCTGATCCTGCCTATTATTCATGGCAATATCACGGAAAGTTTTACGAAATTGATTTTATGCTCGCAGATGGTTTGGAAAGCTTACCTGTTGAGGTGAAATCACAAAAACATTTTCACAGTGTAAGCTTAGACAAGTTTCAAGAACAGTTTCATCCCCAAAAGATTCTCCGCATTTGCCCGCGTCATCCATCCATTGAAAAATCGATCTGGTCGATTCCCCTTGCCTTGGCGCAATCAGCGTTGCTGTTGAGCAAAGCGCATGATGTGTCATAACAAGCTTTTTCAGCCTTTCTCCACTGTCGCCTGTAGGCGAATAGCCTTGTAAGGAAAACGTATGTACGCACCTATTCCTATGGTTCCAGGCCCTGTCACAGTTCCCGCATCAATCCGTGAGGCACTTGCCCGTGATTATCCGTCAGGACAGATTGATGGCGACTATTTTGCTCTGCTTCGAAGCACAGAACGGCTTCTTGCAAGCCTCATGGGCACCAGCAATCAGATTGTGCTCATGACCGGTGAAGGTATGCTGGCTCTCTGGGCAGGGCTCAAAAGCGTTCTGACTCCGGCAAACAGGGTCATGGTCGTCAGTACCGGCGTCTTTGGTGACGGTATTGCCGACATGGCAAGAGGCCTGGGCTGCAGCGTTGAGACCTACGCCCTTGGCTGCGACAGGACTATCGGCGAAAAGGATCTCGAGGCACTTGTTGAGATGGCCAAGCGACATCAACCGCATCTTCTCTGTGCCGTGCACTGCGAAACACCTTCCGGTACGCTTAATCCCCTTGAACTGCTTGGGCGTATCAAAGAAGACTGTCATATTCCTCTGTTTTATGCCGATGTCGTCTCAAGCCTTGGCGGAACCCGCGTTGCCGTTGACGACTGGCATATCGATCTGGCCCTTGGTGGCAGTCAGAAATGTTTATCGCTACCCCCAACGCTTTCCTTCGTCTCCGTAAGCCAGCGTGCCTGGGAACGCATCCGTGAGGTCAACTACCAAGGCTATGATGCACTTTTGCCCTTTGCCACCATCTATGAAGACGGACGCTGTCCCTATACGCCAAGCTGGCATGGTCTTGCCGCCCTTTATGCCTCCCTCAGGGATCTCGATGATGAAGGCTTTGAAGCGGTTTTTCGCAGACACGAGGAAGTGGCAAAGGTCTGCAGAACGGGTCTTAAGGCTCTCGATATTGCGCTTTGGCCACAGCAAGACGCGCTGCTTTCACCAACCGTTACGGCCGCTCGCATTCCGGCTCCCTACACCTGGCCGGAATGGCAACAGGCCTTGCGCAAGCGCGGCCTTGTGGTAGCCGGAAGCTTTGGGGTCATGCAGGGGAAGGTCTTCCGTTTGGGACATATGGGCTCACAGGCGCAACTTTCCCTTGTCCGTTCTGCTCTTGCTTGCATGGATGAAGTGCTTGGCAGACGTCGCATGGTCTAGGCAAGCAAGCGGCTACGTGGCGTTACAGGCGTTTTTCGTGTGTGTGGCTATCCGCATGCGGAAAACGCCACACGCTTCTAGCGCCCAAGTGCGCAAGCTATCAGTGCACAGGTTCTTTGGAGGTCTTCCCGCGTATGATCACTGCGTATAGCAAAGCGCAGACGAGCCTGTCCCCTGGGCACTGACGGATAGCGAATGGCCTGAACAAAAATGCCGTGTTCTCTCAGCCAAGCGGCACAACGCAAGGCTTTACGCTCATCATAGACCATGACTGGCACAATGGCACTTGGTGAGACCTTGCCGCACGCTAATGTTTCACAGAAATACCTCGTATTGTCACGTAAGCGTGTGACGCGCGTGCTCTCGCATGCCAGAATATGCAAGGCCTCAAGGGCGGCTGCAACCGGAGCAGGGGAGAGCGATGTGGAAAAAATAAAGCTTCTGGCACTGTTTCTCAGATAGTCCACAAGTTGCGCACTTCCCACAACAAAGCCCCCCTCGCTGCCCAAAGCCTTGCTCAAGGTGCCGATCGTCACATCAGCGCCGTCTTCAAGGCCAAAGTGCTCCTCAATGCCTCGCCCTGTCGCCCCGAGTACGCCTGTGGCATGGGCCTCATCGACCATGGAAAGCAGGTTGTGGCGCCGGCAAATCTCAAGAAAAGCTGGGAAATCCAGGATATCCCCATCCATACTGAAGACCGCATCACTGACCACAAGACCGTGTGCCGCAGGATTTTCTCTGATCTTTCGCTCCAGATCAGCCATATCGTTGTGGGCATAGACCACAATGCGTGCGCCACTCAGTCGGCAGCCATCAATGATACTGGCGTGATTCAAGGCATCACTGAAAATGACATCGTCTTTGCCGCATAAGGCCTGAATGGTGCCGACATTGGCCTGATAACCCGTGGCAAAGAGCAGACAGGCTTCCTTATGCTTAAAGCGGGCAAGTTCTTCTTCGAGAGCTGTGTGCAAACAAAGACTTCCGCTTGTCAGTCGAGAGCCACCGCTCCCTGTCCCATAGCACATGAGCGCCTCTGCCGCACGTTGCTTGACGCGCTCATCATTGGCAAGGCCAAGGTAGTCATTGGAGGACATGAGCAGATAGCGCTCATCGTTTTTTTCAACATAGGCTCCTGGCCCACTTGTTAAGGGATCAAGGTGACGCAGAAGATGCTGCTCACGCAGGCTCGCCAATTTTTGTGCCAGAGGCGCCCACTTCGAGGTAGTTTGCGCCTCTGTGGTAAGCGTAAGGGACGTCTCAGCTTTTTTCCCAAGGACATCTTGAGCGCCTTTCTCCTCAGGCAGATCAATGAGCACTGGCTGCGTTTCCAGAAAACGCACGCAATCTTCAAGGTCAGACTTCTCGCCATTGTAGAAAAAGAGGCGTCCGCCATAGGGGCTGCCCAATGGCTTCAGGGGGCTTATGCGACAGTAGCCAAGGCTCTGTGAGGCCACATAGCCGGTAACGTAGTCAGGGTCATCCGAGACACAGAGCTCGGCACAGATACCCGGAGCATGGGCGACCTTGCTTGCCAAAATCAGCGCTTCCAGAAAATGCTCTTTCTTGGAAACGCTGCGGTACGTTCCCTGGAAATCCATACAGCTTGCCCGCACCCCGCGTTCAGGATCTTTTTCAAGGCAAGTGAAGCTGTGCGCATCCACAAGGAGGGCACCACGCTTTTCTCTGGCCTGCGCAAGCAAAGAAGAGAGCTGACAGCCGACGTCAATGCCAAGGCTGGCAAGCAGAGCTTGGACTCTTGCAAGCCCGGACTCCACATCCTTTTCCTCATAGCTTGTCACGGGAAGCGCCGGCAGATGCAAAATGTTCTGCGCATCGAGGACATTGGCTGTGATGTGCAGATGATCTGGTTTGCCTCGGCTGTGGAGGAGGGCACGCCGGCACAGGTCATGAGCAAGATCGGGCAGGATCTTCTCCTGACAGATGCGCTCAGCTCCGGAGATATGGATGGATCGACCATGTTCTGTGCGATCGGCACGCATGCGAAGATTATAGAGATGACTCATAGTAAACACTATTTGGTAACAGTCAGGCGCAGGGCCAAGGGAAGGTCATGGCTATCGGCAAAGACTTTCAAAAAGCCCGCAGCTCTGTGATATCTATGGCTTTTAGAACACTTTTTCGTTGACGGACGGACAAGGCAGTGGCATTTTAGGCGCGCTGCAGGCAAGAGGGTGTCAGAGACAGATTTCTCATGCATGCCTGACAGCTTTTCTGCACATATGTTTTTTCACTGATTTCCCGCTTTGCGGCATCGCGGTTATAGAGGTCGCCATGGACAACACAACCCAATTCATCGATACCTTGAGCCTTCTCAGCAATGAACTCAGTGACCTGCATAAGCATCTGGCTAAACTCGATGAGGAACTCACACGTGCTTCTCAAACACTTGCCAGGGGAGATGTCAAGGACCGCGAAACGAGGCTTGCCAAGCTCTCTGACGCCAAGCGCGTCAGCGACGATGTCCTGAACTTTATTACCTATGCTGTCTCTTCCCGCATTCCCAAGCTTTGCGGATCCCTGGAAACCCTGCACACCATGCTCGATGAAAAAGAAAATGAGGTCTGGGTTGTGCTTGAAAGCGGAGAAACCCTCACAGCCCCCCAGACGGTTGATCACTTAACCGACGCCATTACCGATTATCTGTTAGCCCACAACAATGACACGCCCCAGCCAAGATCGGCATTTGTGGACAATCCTGACAGCTTTGTCGCAGACTTTGTGGCAAAGTACCTGAACCACGGCATCACAGACCGCATGAGCGATATGGTCATTTCCCTGATCACTGACTGGATGAGCTTCCGTCTACCACAGTAGATTTTATAGCATTTCATTGCACTCCATTAAAAACCCGCAAAGCCGCAAGCTAAGCGGGTTTTCTTGTATTCAGCGTTCACTGAGCTTCACTGTATTTCATTGACTACAACGAAATTTTGGGTACAAAATAGGGAACAAGTTAGCTGTTACCTGTACCCCAAAAAAATGAGGAGTACCTATGAAAAGAGGAGTTGTACCTTATGGCGGGTAGTCTAAGTGATAAGCAGATAAAAGCGCTAGTACCCAAAGAGAAAACGTACATCACAAGCGATGGTTACGGCATGTACCTTGAGGTTACTCCGAAGGGCAGTAAGCGCTGGCGAATGAAATATCGTTTTGGCGGCAAGGAAAATCGCCTTTCCTTTGGGTTGTACCCAGATGTTACCTTAGCGCAGGCTCGTGAGAAATGCCAAGAGGTACGCAAGATGATTTCTGAGGGTACAGACCCGTCACAGGCGCGGAAAGATGCAAAGGCACAGGCCAAGGCTGAGGCAGAGCGACAAGGACGCACGCTTAAACTTGTTGCCCTTGAATGGTACGACAAAAAAACCTTAAATCGTGTGCCAAGGTATCGCAAACAAATACTTTCGCAGTTATTAAACTATGTTTTTCCAGTAATCGGAAATTGTATCATTGATGAAATTAAGCGTGTTAACCTAGTTGAGTGTGTGAAGAAGGTAGAAGAAAAAGGCTATGTAGATTTAGCACATAGGATAGCAGTTATTATAGGGCAAATTTGGAGATACGCTTTTAGTTGTGGGTACATAGACTATGACCTAACATTTAGGCTTGGAGATGTTTTAGAGACCGTTAAAAAGAAGCAGATGCCAGCAATAGAAGATAAAAAAGAAATTGGAGAGCTGTTAAGAAAAATAGACACTTATGACGGAACTGTAAATATACGCTATGCGCTTCGCATAATGCCATACGTTTTTGTAAGAAGTGAAGAGCTATGTGGAGCGTATTGGAAAGAGGTAGATCTTGAGAAAGGTATATGGATTATTCCGGCAGAGCGTATGAAAAAGAGAAAAGAGCATATTGTACCATTAGCAAAACAAGTGGTAAGCATGTTGAGCGAACTATATAAATACACTGGAAGTAATGACTTTATATTTCCAAGCAATGCAAGGTCAGGCCATATAATTACAGATTCACTTGTCAGAGCATTACGTTGGCTAGGTTATAGCAAGCAAAAAATGTGCGTTCATGGTTTTAGGTCAATCGCGTCAAGTAATCTCAATGAAATGGGTTTTCGTCCTGACGTTATCGAAATACAACTATCACATGCACAGAAGGACAGCGTAAGAGCGGCATACAACAGGGCACAGTACCTAGAAGAGCGACGAGAAATGATGCAGAAGTACGCCGACTATTTAGACAGCCTGCGGGCGCAGGCGTAGGAGTAACAATAATGGCAGATGAAATTTTATTTTCAAATGCTCTTGAAGATAAGCTTTTTGATATTCGTTCAAAGCTAACTCTTGCGTTGAATGGTATACGCAGTCACCTTGAAACACCAAAAGATGAAAAACTTTTGAACGGAGTGGCGCTAATAGTCGAAGACGTGTGTAGGGAGCTAGGTAATACCTTGGAAAATGGTAAGCTAGCAAGTTAAAAAAAATTAGGTAGCCTGTGGGCTAAAGGATAGTTAATGCAATGCAAGATTTTGTCATAAAAATCAATGAGAATCTATTTAATCATATAAATGATGTTGCGTATAGGACAAGCTTTATTGAAGAGATTCTTGGAGCGCGAGAGTGCGATCAAGATGGTATTAAACTATCTGAAACAGGAATTATCGGCATAGAGCGCATTATTCGAGAAATGAGAGATTGTCTTGAGACGATAGTTTTTCTTGGAGCATGTCAAAAAGCTGAGAGATTGATGGAATCTGGTGAAGCAACTGAAGATAAAAATTAGAAAATACAATATAACTGTGATGAAAACATTAAGCCTTGCTAGGTATGGATTAGCTACCCATACTGAAAAGGCAGATCTAAGCCTTTTCCCCCTACCAAGACTTTTAACAAGGCTTATAGGATATATGCTATGGATGAAAAATGCTTAACCCCCCAAGAAGAAGAAAAAAAAGAGTTTAATGAAGCTATTGATATATCATTAGCTGAGGAGGAGATAAATGAAGCATATGATCTCTTGGATAACTATAAACGTAAGGCTGATGAAATAAATAAAGATTTATACGACGATATAATAACATACTATTCTTATTTTGATAATAAAGTAAAAAGAAAATGCTATATAATAATAAAAGAAGCTCTAAAAGAACAAGATGATGGAGAAATTGACAGACTTATTAAATCTGAAAAACAAGCAGAGTATTCAAAAAAAACAACCGATGAAGTCCATAAGAAGCATAGCGGTAGCGTGAAAGATAAAAAGCGAATTGCGGCAACAGAGGCCGCCTGTCAAGAAGTTACCAATAAGATTGATGGAATAATTAAAAAAAAAGAATTTATACGGGAAGTAACCGAGTTAATGATGCCGGAAAAGCCCCATCAAGATACGCTAAAACAACAATGGAAAGAGGTAGACTCTAACCATAAGCGACGAGGCCGCGAGCCAGAAGAGTAAATCACAACCGAAAGCCTGCACAACGAAAAGCCTATCAAACAAATTTGTTTGATAGGCTTTTTTTGTTTTTTTTCGCTCTGCAAGCGGGTGAAAAGCCTGCTAACAAAAAGCCTATCAAACAAAAAGCCTTCAAACTGAATACTTTATACTTTTTTTTCCGCAAAGGTGTGCAATGCTGGCTTCATTGTTTTTCACTTTAACAACGAAGGAGCTTTTATGTCCGAAGAAGGCTTTGCTTTTAGGTTTGGTGACCCTGCCTTACGCGCTAAAAGCGCAACGGAGTATCTTGGTCTGAAGAGCCTTACGAGTTTTTACAATTTAATCAAGCAAGGGCTTTTGCCTCAAGGAACAATTATTTGCCAGCGTGGGGTCATATGGCGGCGCTCTGTTTTAGATAAGTTCTTAGATGACCTTGGCGCAAAGTCAGCTCAAAGAGAGGTTACAGAATGAATGATGCCAAACGAAATTTGAATAGGCTATATGGAGCTTTAAGTTACGCTAGCTCTCTGATTAACACAGAACTACCAATATCAGACAAGATAAGGACAACAAATCTTATAGAACTTCAAGAAATTTATAGTGCTATAGTGGAAGATGTGCGCAAGGCAAAGGACAGGCAAAAATGATATGCCGAGACTATACGGAGGTACCCCCCCCCCACACCCCTCTCTTTGTACAATGGGGTTTGCGGCAAAAAAATTTTATGTACCCTCAAAATCCAATACAAAATAATAATACCCTCTAAATGATAATTTATTCTTGAAAACAAATGAATTGCAATTTTTATACGAAAAAAGCCCGTCACTTGCCGAAGGTGACGGGCCGGGGAAATTTATTATGACTGAACAAGAAATTTATAGCGCAATGCTTGAGAAATTGCAAGAGGCAGGGCTTGTCGTTGATAGCCTGCAAACAGATGGTCAGCTTCATAGATGCGGCACAGGGAAAGACCCTCATGGGCTTGACGCCGCGTACATAGTTCACCTTGACCCACCAGCGTCTCTCTGGTGGCAAAACTGGCAGACAGGCATGGCAGGTACATGGTGCGCCAAAGACGGCAAGCGGCTTTCCAATGAAGAGCGCGAGGCTTTGAATCAACGCATAGCTGAAGACCGTCGCAAGGACAAAGAGGACAGGCAAAAGCGATATGCCGAGGCGGCGCAAAAAGCTGAGATGATCTGGAAAGATGCTACGCCGATTGAAGGGCAAGGCCATGACTACCTCAAAAAGAAAGACGTACAAAGCTACGGCCTGAGAGCGTGTAATGGTGCTTTGACTGTGCCTGTATACGGCGAAAACGGCAATCTTCAAAGCCTGCAATTTATCAGAGGCGACGGCGTAAAGCGTTTTCTTACTGGCGGCAAAATGAGCGGCGGCTTCTTCTCCATACCTGCCAAGGATAAGTCCAAAGATGGTACGCTGTATATTGCTGAGGGTTATGCTACGGCGGCATCTGTCCATGAGGCAACAGGCTGTGCCGTGCTGGTAGCATTCAACGCAGGGAACCTTTTAGCGGTGGCTCAAATGGCACGCAGGCGCTACCCAGAGCGCGAGCTTGTTTTGTGTGCAGACTATGACAATCCAAGTGAACAATCCCCTCAAGCTGGCGGCGTAGGCGTTGCCAAGGCCACAGAAGCGGCAAGGGCTATCGGTGGGTGTTTGGCTATTCCAGACCTTGACGGTCAAAAGGCAGACTTCAACGATCTTGCTCAAGCCAAAGGTCTTGAGTATGTGCGCTCTCAGATTGCAGACCGTAAGTATCTGTCAGGACAGGTAAGAATTGAAGGTCTTCACCCATACGCGGCAAAAGTGCTTGATGAGGAATGCGCAAAAGTTGCTGGCACGCCAGAGGGAAATCGCAACAATCAGTTAAATAGGTCGGCTTTTCCGCTTGGGCAGTTGGTTGCTGGTGGCGTTATTCCTGAAGGTATCGCTAGAAAAAAGCTTAAAGAAGCAGCACTTTCTTGCGGCTTACCTGAACAAGAAGCTCTGGCAACAATTCAAAGTGGCCTTGTGGCAGGCATGAAAGAACCAAGGGCAATCCCTGAACGCAAACTTGAAAACATGCAAAAATTACCTGTACCACCTGAAACCTGTAATGAGGGGCTTCAATCGGGCATTTCCGGGTTACAAGTTTTAGATACAACTTGTAAGCGAGTTGTAACCAAAAATGGGGAAACTTGTAATACGGACTTGCCGGACGGGTTTTACTTTGTCGAGGAAGGCTTACAAGGTCAGCTTTGGTATCTGGAACAAGGGCAAAACAAGGACGGAACGCCGAAAGAGCCTACTCGCTTCTTTCTAGGCCCAAAGCTTGAGGTCATTGCACAGAGCAGAGATGGGCAATCCGAGGGCTGGTCAAAGCTTTGTTGCTGGCGTGACCCAAAAGGCATTGATCATCGACGGCTTATCCCCATGTCGGCGATTGCACGACCTGATACAAGCACTTGGCTTGCGGAAATACTCGCGGCTGGTGGGTGGTATCCCTCAACGACAAAAGGTGTCGCAGGCCTTCTGAAGAGATACTTGCTTGAGTCGAGCCCCAGTAAGTTTGTGCGGCAAGTGCAACGCTCTGGCTGGCATAACAACGCTTTTATCTTCCCCTCATGCACTATTGGTCAAGTTGAAGGCGAGGAAGTCTTTTTTGATGGGGCAGAGAACACGGCGTTTGCCGAAGCTGGCACGCTTGAGGGCTGGCAATCAACTATCGGGAGGTTATGCAGGGGTAACTCCCGTTTGGTCTTTGCTGTATCGGCGGCATTCACGGCAATACTGCTCAGGCCATGTGAAGCGGAGAGCGGAGGCATTGTTTTTGTTGGTGACAGTAGCACGGGCAAAACTACAGGACTTCAAGTGGGGGCTTCAGTATGGGGCAAAGGTTCAGAAAGCGGCGGCTTCCTGCGGACATGGCGAGCCACGGCAAACGGGCTTGAAGGTACGGCTTCTGAGTTCTCAGATTGCCTGCTTTGTCTCGATGAGCTTGGACAAGTGGACGGTCGAGAAATTGGCGCGATAACCTACATGCTTGCAAATGGTCAGGGGAAGAGTCGAGCCAAACGCAATGGAGATGCTCGAAAAGTCAAAAATTGGTGTTCTTTTATCCTGAGTTCTGGTGAGGTTAGCGTAAAGCAGATGATCGAAAGTGCCGGGAAAAAACCCAAAGCAGGCCAAGATGTACGGCTTGTTTGCGTGCCGGCAGATGCTGGCGCAGATATGGGCGCTTTTGAAGATCTGCACGACGCCCCAGACGCGGGAAGTTTTGCAAAAACGCTCAAGCAGGCGGCTTGCGAGAACTATGGGCATGCAGCAAAGGCTTTTATCCGAGCTTTCCAGGAACATTGGGAAGATGCGGTAGAGAGTATCAAAAAGGCACTTTCCGCAGAACTAAACAAACTTTTTCCTTCAGAAGATCTATTCAAGGAAGCAGATGGGCAAGTGCTAAGAGTGGCAACGCGCTTTCTTCTAGTGGCTCTTGCCGGAGAAAGTGCTACAGAATGGGGCATTGTGCCTTGGGAGCAAGGCGACGCTTTCAACGCGGCAAAGCGTTGTTTTTCAGACTGGCTTAATGAACGAGGAAGCGTCGGCGCGGCTGAGAAAGAGGCTATTATTCATGACGTAGTTGCTTTTCTCGAGCAGAATGGGCAATCGCGCTTCCAAGCTTGGGAAGCGACAGAAGATAAGGTGATAGAGCGGGTAGGCTTTCGCAGGAGGGAAGATGACAGGCCATTTTTTTACGTTTTGCCGAGTGGCTTTGAGAAAATTTGCTCTGGTCACAATCTGGGACAGGCCAAAAAAGTCTTATATGAACAAGGCATTCTGATAAAAAAGGAAAAGGGGTCTTATAGCTATCCTGTTGTACTTCCGACATTGGGGCAAACCCGATGCTACATTCTAACATTGGGGGGCGATGATGCGATGGCTTAATGATATTTTTGGTATATCAGAGCAGGAAAGACCACAAGTTTTGCTTACAACTCAAAAACCTGTAAGCAAAACTTGTAACCAGCAAACCCACGAGCAGAGCGGGCTGTTACAGGTTACAGGTTGTACAGGTCAAAAACAGCATGTTAGGAAAATCAAAAGTGAAAAAGAAGCTTGGGCAAGCCAAGAATCTTTCATGCTGAAGGAAAAATATGAAACAAGCGGTGTTAAGTGCTGTGAATGTGAGCAGTGGCAGAAGTTGAGCTTTTGCCGTGGGCTGTGTCAGCTAACGATGTATGAGACCGCAAGCATAGCACATTGCCGTCAGGTAGCTAACCAGCTGAACCCACTTGCCCCAAATTTGCCCAAGATTGAAGCAAAACTACTTTGATTGGTATGTGGCGCAGGCCACGGGAGCGCAGGTCATGCAAGACCCAGATGGTCAAGTGTGGCTTGTGGGTGTGAGTTATTGCTGAGAGGACAAAATGCGAATCGTAGCAGACACAAGAGAGCAGATGCCATACAAATTTGAACTGCCAGTATACGACGGCACAACACTTGAGCGCGGTACATTGCCTACTGGTGACTACTCACTTGCAGGGCTTGAAGCGCAGGTAGCAGTAGAACGCAAAAGCCTGCCTGACCTTATGGCCTGCATGGGGCGAGAGCGTAAACGCTTCATGGCGGAAATGGAACGCGCCAGAGGCTACAGAGCCTTTGCTGTTATCGCTGAATGTTCATGGAAAGACATTGCTTCCCATGCCTATAAGGCGCAGGTGAAACCACAAGCGGCATTGGCTACCCTGACGGCAATCATGGCAAGGTATGGTGTACCCGTGATCTTTACTGGTTCACGCGCCGCAGGCGAGTATGCGTGTTGGTGCTTCCTTCGGCAGTTTGCCAAGGGCAAGGCGCAGGAAGCAAAGGCCGTGTTGGCGGCAGTGGCAGAGTGAAGGATACCCCCCCTCTCCCTGAATATCGAAAGTGTGGGTGAAAAGTTTTAACGCATAACCAATAATGCACAGAAAATATAATACTTTTTGGTTGAAAGCTTTTACTTGAAAAATAATCAATGAGGTAATCACTATGCCCAGACTTACAAAAGAGCAATGGGAACAGATCAGAGCAGACTACGAGGTTCACGGCCTTGGAAACAGAGAGCTTTCACGGAAGTACGGACTATCCACAAGTACCCTGTCAGAGCGAGCAAAAAAAGAGCAGTGGGTGCAGGGAAAAACCGAGCAACTTGTTTCCAGAAAAATTGCTGCCGTAAAAGAAATGCGTGAGATAGAATTGGAAACCGAACAGTTTGGAAGAGTGGAAAGAAGGGCTTTTGAAAAGGAAGTGAAAGACAGGCTGGATTTGGAAGGAATAAGGACAAGCTATTACGCAGAGCTGTATGCCAAGGGCAGAGAGCTGCTGAAAAAAGTAGAAACGCCTGAGCAATGGAAGACGCTTGCTTCTGGCGCAAAAGATCTGGCTCCAAGGGAAGGTGTTGGCACAGTCGTGAATGTCGCTTCAACGCCAATAATGCGGCCACTTACGCCAAAGGAAGCAATGGAGTCAATAATTCAGCAAATGGAAGCGGAACGGGAAGATAGCCAAGAACAGCTTTTGCGGTAAAAGATTTACCGTAAAAGTTTTGATTGAGAAGTGGATTAAATGCCAATGGGCAAAAAAAATCGGCAGCAACAAGCTAGTGTTCCTGGAACCAGACCAGCACTTTCTTGTTGCTGCCAAATAGATGCTCAAGGGTAACTTTAGATAAGCTACGCTCTGAAAAGCGTCACTTGGCCAAAGCGGTACTTCTTGCAAGAACCAGAGAGGCTACTGCTAGAAATCCGGTTATGCAGACCGGCTCCGTCAGCTTGCCTTCTGGTTCTTCCGGCAGCGTTCCCAGCGTTGCGGAAATGCAGACCCGTCGCTATCGGAACGCTGCCAAGTGGTATGAGCCTTTCGTCCAATGGCAGCTAGAATCATACTGTCATAAGGCTTAAAAACTACTTTGGAAGCGCGACGCCCACGCTTCGTTAGCAACCGATATGCTAAACCCCTTTTATCCAAGGCCTCCGCTCGAATCTCAAAGGACTGAGCAATCATCAGCCAAGTACCGGACTGCCACAACTGGATCGGAAGGCATCCTACAGCGCCAACGGGGGCAAAGTATTAAGAGGGCCTCTTCGGGGACACCAATTTCACAGAATGGGCGCTTTCGAGGCCCTCTTGAAGTCAAGCATGGGCGCGGACAAACGGGCTACAATTGCCCCAGGTGCGCATACTCCCATGCGTGATTAAAAGATATAGCAAGTCAAAAAGTCTGTAAAGAGTGAGATAAAGCAGCTATGCAGTTTGTCCACGGCTGGAAGCAGATAGGTGAAGCCTTTGGCTTAAACGGCAAGCATGCCCGCCAATGGTACGCAGAAGGAGCGCCAATACTCTTGCTTGGGGAAAAGCCTGTTACAGAACTTGGTGGACTTTGGAAGTGGCTTTTGCAGCGACACAAAGATGATAAGCGACTTGCAAGTGCTGCTTCTTTAATGCAGAGCTGAGGCCTGCATACTGACATGCCATATTGGCATAGTCCTGTGGGGTGTCCTGCGCAGGCTGAAAAATCAGTTTTTTTGACTTCTGTGCCTGTTCAAGGAACCTAAGTAAGACAGGAAAATCACTACTGGCGGCAATTCTCGGTTTTTATGTGTGCAGGATACCGTCAAATATACCGTCATTTTGCAATACTGTGGACTTCTTTGGACAAAATAGGTATTCTATGGAGTGATTTTACATGCAGGAAGTGTGCCAAGAGAACTTGAAAAACCCCAAAGAAAAAATTTTGGGTACAAGATTGGGTACAACAAAGAGCTTCGAAAAATTCATATAGGCTTTATTCAAGGATTTTCTGTCTTAATTTGGCAGAGCTTCCGTCTACCACAATAAGACCAACAGCGCCGACACAAATTTCAGAAAAAAGCCCGCAAAGCCGCAAGCTGAGCGGGTTTTTCCATATCTCACATGCCATTTGTATGGTTTATAATATTTTTTGAACCTTCCCTTACACATTAGCTATCAGACATAGAATACCTAAATGAATGAAGATCAATTATACGATCTAATCAATCAACTTAATGCCAAAGAAGTAATTCGAGAAAGCAGCAAAAGTATTAAATGGTATGCATGTCAATTAATTGAAAAAATCAATGATATAAGCGTATTTGATATACTTATTAAAATTATCAAATAAAATCAACAAAAAAAGAACAAAAATATACGTAATGCTGTATACTATAGGAACTGTTTTAAAACATAATTTTAGTGATGAAGTATGTCAATTTCTTATACATCAACTTGAAAAAGAAGAAGATAAAAATATCATTTCTAACATACTAAGCCTCTTATCAAATATTGTAATACCATATTATATTGACATACGAATTATAGCAACATTAGCAAAACATGACAAATGGAAAATACGTAACAATGCAATTATTGCTCTCGGATCATCGGCATCAAAAATAAGCAGAGAGGCTCTTCTGTACTACATAAATCAAGATGATGAAAAAAATATAAATATGAGATTATCTATGCAAATAGTTCATTGAGTAAGATTGGAATACGTGAAGACATCAACTTTTTAGAAAAGCACATCAATAGCCGTATTCCAGACATACGTTATAGCGCAAGATTAGCAATTGAGAATATAAAAAGAACTCATAACACTTTTCAGTGATATTACAAAAAATTAATAAATATTTTGTATAATCATCAAATATTTGTATAAATATTTTTATTACAATCTTTCTTCTTTGCATATTTTAACAACACATTCTTTTTTCCAAAATGCTATTCCATACTTGATAATATGCGATATATGTGGATCAAGGCCACTTGCATACTTACGATCATCAATTTGAATAAGTGATTTCTGAGCAAGCTCTTCTATATCTTCAAAATTTTTAGCACATTTTACTTCAATAATTATAGCGCGATTTTCTGCACCATCTTCAATAACAACGTCAGGACGTCCGAGTCCAAATTCATAATTAGATTTAGTAATTAACCCAGTACTTTGAATAAGACCAGTTATAAATCCATGGTAGTATTTCTCATTATTATCAAAATAACTTATAGTATTATAAAGCATACCTGCAATAAATTTTTGCATATATATAGAGTCACCACACCAAATCTTTTTTACAAATGTTTTAAGATCGTACCTTTTAATAACATTACGAAGCCATTTAGATACAATCTTTATAAAAATATTTAAAACTTCTTTATTAGGGATAACCAGAGATACATTGTCATTTTCTGGCTGTTTAGCTGCCTTTGTAAGATATCCAGTTAAATATAACATACTCCATATATTATCTTTATTTTCATAAACACTATCATATGTCATATCATATGCAATATTTTCTTCAATAGTACCACCAGACATAAGTAATTCAATTGTAACCGCTCACGTGTGTGCGCGGAAAAAGGGAGGGTAACAACCCCTCCCTCAATAGCTGAAAGCCTTTTCGTGTTCAAAGAGCACTTCGATTAGCAGTAGGGTTACAGTCAATTCCATATGTCCATGCGCTGAACTGGCT
>JAFXOX010000072.1 GCA_017528345.1 Desulfovibrio sp. | reverse complement strand
GGAGAAAAAAAGTCAAAAGACTATAAGCTAATGCCCAGACGCTGTCTAGGCTTTGTGGGCTCTGGATGAAAAAAAACACGGCAGATGCCAGAACAGACTATCTTCTACTCAGGTCGGCCTTCTTGTCAATGCCTAAGAGGCTTGCCGCTTGCCCGTCTGCAAATCTGTCTTAGCCACATGACCGTTACTTCTTGATTTTCAGCGTACGGAAAATATCCATGCGCGGATCCGTCTTCTTGTCAGCACAGGTGCAGGGATTGCTGTTGCGGTTGTTGCCGCAGACAGGGCAGATACCCAGGCAGTCGACTTTGCAGAGGGGATTGTCTGGCAGCGCCAGCAGCAGTTCCTCCCAGAGCAAGGCGCCCAGGTCAAGCATGGGACGGTCATGGTCAAGGAAAATAAGGCTTTCCTCGTCGAGGGTGATCTCTTCCTGCTCTGCGCTGTTTCGGTCTAGGTTTTCAAAATCCTCAAAGTCCCAGGCAATGGGAAAGCTGATTTCTTCGGCACAGCGCCGGCAGGGCATGGCAACCTGCCCACTCAGATGACCCCGTATCAAGCAGCCCTCCGGCAGCGGCGTCAGGGTGACTACAGCCTTGAGCGCATGGGTGATGCGCACGTCCATGGCAAATTCGTCAAGGCCTTTCTGCCACAGGGACTGCTCTTCGCAGACAATGTCTTTGCCTTTAGGTGGGAGATCATTGAGAGCAATAAGCAGGGAAGATGGCTGTTGCATGGCTTACTCGCTTGTCCCGGCCCTGGCAAGCAGGGCAGCTTTTTTGGCTTTGGGACTGTGTTTGATCTTGTATTCAAGACGTAGCGCCTGGCTCTGGCTGGACTGGGAGGCGTAGCCCACAAGAAGGCATGGTCTGCGCGATCTTGTATAGCGGGCTCCTCCCGGAAGCTCCCCATTGTGCTGGGCCAGACGACGCTTGAGATCCTTGGTGATGCCGCAATAGAGGCTTTTGTCAGCGCATTGGAGAAGGTAGACGTACCACAGGGTACTCATAGTCGTATTCCGTGCAGAGATGTATTCTTGCAATTTTTGTCGTTTGCGCTAGTTTCTTCATCTTCTGGCTGAGCAAAGGCTTGGCTGCATTTTTTTGTTGAGAGGTACCAATGCATCAGCGTATTACGTGGATACTGGCAGCATTTCTGCTGCTTGTTATGGTGTTTGCCCAGGTTAGGACTGTGCAGGCCGACGATGACCAAGCTATTCTTCAAAAGGCCTGGGTCGCCTTCAATGTCGGCCATTACAAGGAAACCCTGGCTCTCCTGCAGCCATTGGCTGTCAATGGCAATGCAGTGGCTCAGATCCTTGTCGGCCGCTGCTATGAAAGTGGTCTTGGCATTGCCCAGGATTTGGAAACGGCGGCCAAATGGTACACGCTTGCCGCCGAGCAGAACAATGACCAGGCTCAGGTTCTGCTTGCCTATTGCTATGAACACGGGCTTGGCGTGGTCAAAGATGAGCAGAAAACCCTGCAGTTGATGCAGCAGGCAGCAGAAAAGGGAAATGCAGAGGCTCAGTTCAATCTGGCCCTCTACGCCAGCCGTGGCCTCTATGGCGTGCCCAAGGATTTTGCCCAGAGCTTTGTCTGGGCCAAGAAGTCAGCTGATCAGGGCTATGCCCAGGCTGAACGGTTTGTTGGTGCCTGTTATGAATATGGGGTTGGGACTGAGGCCAACAGCCAGGAAGCGGAAAAATGGTATGCCAAGGCTAAGGCCAAAGGCCTAGACAAGGAAGGTATCCTGAAAATCGTGCACGACTTCAAGTAGTTTTTTAGCTTAGTTTGGCACAAAAGACATCTCTGGCACGGAGATGTCTTTTTTTTCGTTGTCGGGCATTTTTTGGAGAATGTGGATATCCTTGATTTCAAGCTCAGGAGTGGCAATGCCGCGGAAGATATTCAGTCTCAGTACAAAGGCCAGCTGCACAATTTTTCGTTCAAGGCTCGGTGGCGGAAATGTCTGGGCCATGCGCCAGCCTTTGGCCTGCATCCTGATGTGTGCTTTGGCATCCCAGACCGTGAGGAGAATATTTTTCTGGTCATAGCCCAGATAGTCATGGCGCTCAACCAGAAGGGGGGGCGTGGCAAAGATCGGTTCAGGATTTTTTTGGCCAAAGGGCTCCAGAAGGGCAATCTCCTCAAGCGTTTCCGCGCAGAAGGCCTGGGAGAGATTGATTTCCCCTTCCAGGAGAAGCGTCTGGCGTTCAGGCTGGGAGCTGAGATGGCGCTGTGCACTGGCATCAAAGCGCTGTTTGAGCTGCTCAAGATTTTCCCTGCGCACATTGAGTGCTGCAGCTGCCCTGTGACCACCAAAAGAAATCAGACAGGAAGAGATTTCCGTGAGCATGCCGTGAAGATCAAGATCTCCCAGTGTACGGCCTGAGCCTTTAAGATGGTCACCTGCATCACAGAGGATAAAGGTTGGCCTGCCAAATTCCTCCACAATGCGTGAAGCGACAATACCGATAACACCTGGGTGCCAGTTTGAGCCGTAGAGCACAAGGGAGGAGGAATAGGTCTTCAAAGCCTTCTTGGCCTGTACCCGTGCTTCCTGAAGAATTTTTTCCTCTTCGCTGCGCCTTGTGGTATTCAAAGCGTCCAGTTCCTGAGCCAGACGCATGGCCTCCTGGGGATCACGGGTGCGCAGGAGATGCAGGGCCGTATCAGCATGCCGCATGCGTCCTGAGGCATTGAGTCGGGGAACCAGTCTGAAACTGATTTCTGTACTCTTCATCTCCTGAGAAACATTGACATGGGCCATGACTTTGAGAGCAGCTATCCCTTTGCGTCTGGCCTGTGCAATATGTTTGAGCCCGCCTGCTACGAGAATACGGTTTTCTCCGGTGAGCGGCATGAGATCGGCAAGAGTGCCCAGTGCCACGAGATCGAGCACAAGATCCATGCAGAATGGTTTATGTCTAAGACCCTCTGCTAAAAGCCTGTTGACCTGGGCCATGAGATAGAAGGCAACGCCAACCCCGGCCAATTCCTGGCAAGGTGTGGACTCGGGGGGCATGATTCGGGGATTGCAGATGGCGTCGGCGACAGGCAAGTCTTTGGGGGCAAGATGGTGATCAGAGATGATGACGGTCATGCCAAGTTCTTTGGCACGCTCCACAGCTTTGAGATTGGAAATACCGCAGTCTACCGTGAGCAGAATTTCGTAGCCCTGAGCGTGGAGCTCCTCGATTTTGGCAATGTTCAGACCGTAGCCCTCGTGGTGACGGTGGGGGAGATGATAGCCAGCACGGATACCATGGTGCTCAAGAACATCCAGGCAGAGGGTTGTGGCGGTGATACCGTCTACGTCGTAGTCTCCCCAGATGACAATTTTTTTGTGCTGCAGAAGTTTGTCTGCAACAATTTTGGCCGCCTTGGGGATTTCAGGCCAGTCCTTGGGCGGAGTCAGGCGAGCCAGCTTTGGCGCGAGAAAGCGGTCCATTTCCTGCACATCTTTGAAACCGCGACGCAAAAGAATATCGGCCAGAAAGGTCGAAATATCGAGTTCTCTGGCAATGAACGGAATATCCTCCGTATGTTTGGGGGGGCGGAACTGCCATTGTTTTTGTATCGTCACGGAAACCTTGTCCTTGACCGAAGGCGGACTGTCTGGGAGGTATCTGCCCTGTCATACCGTCGGTGTTATTCAGCCTGTGCCTGCTCTGTCTGGTTTTCAGTGCTTTGAGGTTTGGGATTCTGCGCTTGGGTAATGGCCTGATTGACATCGGCCAGACGCTCCTGGGGAACGAGTTTTTTCTGCAGAAGCCAGGCCATAAATTTCAACGAGGGGAGATGCTGAGGAGAGACTTCCAGCGCCTTGAGCAGATTGTCAATGCATTGCGGAATATCGTTATTTTCAAGATAAGCCCTGGCTATATTCATGAAGAGATTTTCATCGTTGCGCGTCAGCTCGAGTGCCCTCTGATAGTAGGCAATGGCCTGTGAGGTCATTTTGTTTTTGCGCAGCTGGATGCCGAATTCATTGAAAAGGTGCCTGTGCTCATTTTCAAAAGCACTGTCCAGCTTGACCAGACGATCGAAAATATTCTGCGCCTTGGAGGTGTCACCGCGCTCCAGATAGGTCAGGCCAATGCCGAAATTGGCCCGCACATTGTCGCAGTCCACCTTGAGGGCTGTGGAGTACTCGTGTTCGGCACTGAAGTTTTCACCTTTTTGGAGATGCTCATCACCGCGTTTAATGGTGGTGTAGAGCTCTTGCATCTTGGGAAAGACAGAATTTTGGTAAAATTCCGGCTCCGGCGCAAACTTGGAAAGCAGTTCATCCATGGTGATGGAACGCTTGGGGCCGCTGGGCACATAATTGGTGTTCAGGGGCTGACAGACAATCTCGTCGCCATGCTGTTCCACAAACCAGAACGTTTTATGCACACTTTTGCGTGTGGTTGTGCCTGTACCGACTTTGCGGACTTCCTGGGAAGAGAAAACTCCGTGAATTTCCGGTGTCTTGGCGGCAGATTCCGGATTCATCGCTTCCCGGCTCTGAGAAGCCTGGGGACTGGGACTTGGCATGCTTTTACTCCGCATTGACATTCCCACGGTGCTCAAGCATCGGGGATTCCAGAGAATATTGCTTTCTTAACGAACGCTGTATTCTCTGAGGACTTGCCAAAAGCCCGATACACGGTTGCTAAATGCATCCACTGACTTTTCTTGAAATGTTGGCGGCCTTGTTCACATCTGCAGCGTGCTGTCTTTGGTCTTGGAGCGCCCTCTGTGGATGCGTCTTCCGCAGAACGCTGTGTAAGACTATTCAGCCTTATATGCAGGGATGGCGTCATTGTCTAGGTCGCTTGACGTGTAGCTCTCCGCTCAATGGCAATGATACCGTATCTCCCGCAAAGATGCGTTATCTGAACCCGCTAGTCGCCTGCAGGTATACGGACGAAGGATTGGTTGAGAGCCTTACACCCATGAAGAGAGAGCTTCGAGGTTTTACGGCCACCTCACATCAAGTTCCGCTTAGAGCGGATGGTCTATTTCATCAAGAATACGCAAAAGAGCATCGCGCGGGTCTAGGGCTTCAAGAATGGGGCGGCCAACAACCAGGTAGTCTGCCCCCCAGGCAACGGCCTGGGCAGGTGTGGCCACGCGACGCTGATCGCCAGCAGCCGCCCATTCCGGACGGATGCCCGGACAGAGGCAGGAAAGTGTCGGGTGCTCATGCTTGATCTGTTTCACCTCGCGTGCTGAACAGACAACGCCGTCCAGACCGCATGTGTCAGCAAGGGATGCCAGAGAACGGGCAAAATCCTCAGGTTGCTCGTTGATGCCGGGAATCTCTCCATAGGCAAAGCTTGTGAGAACAGTAACGCCAAAAAGCAGAGGTTTCCTGGAGGGATCCGTTCTTGCAGCAACGCAAGCCTCAAGCATGCGGCGACCACCCTGACAGTGCACAGTGAGCAGATCACAGAGCGTCCTCGCCTGGGCTACAGCCTGAGCCACAGTATGGGGAATATCGTAGAATTTCAGGTCGAGGAAGATTTTTAGATTACGGCTTGCAAGCTCTGCAAGCAACTGCGGACCGTAATGCGTGAACATCTCCATACCTACCTTGCACCAGGTAAGTTCGCCGTTCACTTTGTCCAGAAGCCTCATGGCCTCGTTTTTGTCAGGCAGATCAAGGGCTAAAATCAGCTCAGCCATCAATTCTCTCCACTGTGCAGAAGCGAGGAAATCAGCGCCGGGTGACAGGCAGGTGCCAGGGTGGCGGCCAGATAGGCCGCGCGCAGCTGACTGTAGGCCACCTCAAGATCATCGTTGATCACAACGGCATCATACCAGCAGGCTTCCTTGATCTCATCGTGGGCATTATGCAGTCTGGCCTGAATATCTTCTTCAGATTCGGTGCCTCGTGCCCGCAGACGCTGCTCCAGCTCCTTCATGCTGGGCGGCAGAATAAAGATAAAGACAGCTGTGAGTACGTTCAATTTAAGCTGAGAGGCACCTTGAACATCGATGTCAAAGAGCACATCAACACCACGGTTGAGATTTTCCTGTAAGGGTTTAAGCGGCGTTGCGTAGTAGTTTCCGTGGACAAGGGCCCATTCAGCAAATGCTCCGGCATCACGTTGCAGCAGGAAATCTCGCACGCTCATAAAATGGTAGTCTTTACCGTTCACTTCACCCTGGCGTGGTTTGCGAGTGGTGCAGGAAATGGAATATTTGATGTCGGGAAATTCACCAAGCAGTTTGTGGATCAGGGTCGTTTTTCCCGTTCCCGAGGGTGCACTGAGCACCAGGGCAATACCTTTGCGCGCCATCAGTCGTTTGCCTCCTCATGGCAGAAACGTTGCTTGAGTGTTTCACTTTGAATGGCCGAAAGCACAAGATGGTGGGAATCAAGCAGAATGAAGGAACGCGTTTTGCGTCCCTGCGTGGCGTCCAGAAGTCTGCCATGTTCCTTGGCATCCTCGCGCAGGCGACGCATGGGCTGGGAGGTGGGGGAAACAATGGCCACAATACGCGCGCGTACCAGATAATTGCCAAAACCGATATTCAGCAGCTCTTCACTGCCAGCAACTTCCCTGCTCATTCCAGATTCTGTACCTGCTCGCGGCATTTTTCCAGTTCATTTTTGAAATCCACGACAAGGTGGGAAATTTGGACATCACAGATCTTATTGCCACAGGTATTGATCTCGCGGAAACATTCCTGCAGGGTGAAGTCAAGTTTTCTACCGGCATCCTTGCCCAGACGGAGAAGCTCATGCAGATGGTCGAGATGCGTGTTGAGCCGTGTCAGCTCTTCGGTCACATCCAGCCGATCTGAGAGAATGACAATTTCCTGGAGAAAACGGTCTTCTTCCAATTCACTGCCCAGAAGTTCCAGAGCTTCAGACAGTCGCTCGCGCAGGGCCTTGACTCGTTCTTCCTTGATCTGGGGAGCACGCTGGGAAATGAGACCAGTCCATTCCTCCATCTGCAGAATGCGGGAGTTGAGATCACAGGCCAGAGCCCGGCCTTCTTCACTGCGGCCTTCATTCCAGTCCTCAAGGGCCAGGGAGAGACCTTCCTCGAGATCATCGAGCAGATCCTGAGCAAGATCTTCATTGGCGTCTTTCCAGAGCACGGGAATGCCCAGAAGAGCATTGTAATCAGGGGTATAGCTGTCCTGGCGGGAAAGGGCAAAGGCCTTGAGCTTGTCGAGCATAGCATTGGCCTGGGCCTCGCTGAAGAGCACAGAAGGCCCGGCATTGCCCGTAAACTGCAAAAAAAGACTGATGTCGACGCGGCCACGCTGTGCCTTGCTGCGGACGAGTTTCTCGAGTCTTGGTTCAAGGCCGTGCAGGGAAAGAGGAAGATGCCATTTGATGTCCAAATGTCGGCCGTTGACGCTCTTGATTTCCCACTGCTGGGTGATATCGTGATTTTCCATGAGACAACGGCCAAATCCGGTCATACTGCGTAGCATTGTGGCTCCCGTAAACATACTATGTGGTACATAAGATGAATAGCAAAGTATATGGAAGGAAAAGTATAAATGCAAGTTTTTCTTCTGGAGAGCCAGTGCTCACAGGATACACGATTTTTTGTGATTAACGTGTTATTGTCTATAAAAAATTACAAATTTTGCTTTTGAATTACAAGATTTTTTGATTTGCTTGTTTGCCATTGCCGGAAAAGGTATCGAAGCCTGTCGTGCAGGCGACATCTTCTGCGATGAGCGTGATCAGCCTTGAGAGTAGATTTAGCTTGTGGCGTGCAAATTCTTGATGAAGGTTGTGATCTCAGGACATCCCTCAAGGCATGCCTGCATCTGCGGTAAGGGGCAGTTGAGGCTGAAATCGAGGGCTTTGCAATGCGCTTGCAAGGCTTGTTTGTCGAGCCTTGCAAGATCCGGGATCAATGCGCGTATACGGCGGACAGCCGTGTGCAAGGTGTGGGAAGGATGGTGCAGGCTGCGTGCACGCAGAAGGAAGTCTGCGGCAAAAAAAAGTCGGCAGCGAGCAAGGTAGGCATCTTGCGGGGGATCATCGTGTGTGTAGGCTCTCTCTGCTGCCTGTACACTCAGATCCTGCATCTTGTGGGAGAGTTTTTCATCAATGTCCTGCAGGCGCAGGGCTGTGTTCAGGCTGCCCGCGGCATGGGCCTGAAAGCCAAGGGTTTGGCCGTTTGGGGAAAGTGCTTTGGCATTGCGGAGGATTTCCTCAATTTCCGTGCAAACGAAGGCCGCATGCCGAGCAAGATTTGGCGTATGGCGGGAGATACTTCCCGCGTGCAACCAGTAGAGAACGAGCGTGTCGGCATTGATGCCAAAATGCTGGCCTGCACGTAGGCAGCGCAGGAAAAAATCGTGATCATTACAGGCCCGCAGCTCAGGGTTAAAACCGCCAGCCGCTGTGGCTGCCGTTTTGCGCAGAAAAACCGAATGCAGTGGTGTAACGTTTTTGTGACAAAGATGGAGATCAAGATATGCTGCGCGCAAAGGCCAGAAATAGGTGGCAAGAGTGTCTTCCTGGATCTGCAGGCTTACGCAGACGCTGAGATCCCAGTCGGGATGTGTGGTCAACGCCTGCAGCTGGCTTGCCACAACGCCGCGGGGTAAGATGTCATCTGCGTCGAGAAAGATGAGATAGTCGCCTTGGGCTATCTCAAGGCCGGCATTACGCGCAGCGGCACTGCCCTGATTGTTTTGTCTGAGCAGCCTGACTTGTGAAAAAGCCGCGGCATCGTCAAAAGCACCATCGCTTGAGCCGTCGTCAACCACAATGACTTCCACAGCAATGTCTTGGCTTTGCTGGGCAAGGGCACTTGAAATGGCGCGTTGAACATAGGCTCCCATATTGTAACAGGGAATGATGATAGAGACGTTTTCCATAGCAGACACGTTTGCCTTTCAGGGAAAAGCCGCACGCAGACGGCTTATTTTACTGGCGCGCCCAGAGGGAATCGAACCCCCGGCCCACTGCTTAGAAGGCAGTTGCTCTATCCTACTGAGCTACGGGCGCAGAGATATGTTTTGTGTACCAGCAAAGGTGCTATTATTTTGCTTGAGAGCTGTTTTGGATATTTCTCGCAGGTTGATAGCCCCACCCGGTCCAAGTGGGGGAATAGCGGTAGCGGCCTATTGGGCTGCACCATAGGCGTGTTCCTGCTTCATTGTCCGCTCATGGGGCAGCTGCCACCACCGCAGGAGGGGGCTCCGCCACGGCTTAGGGGGCGAACAGGTCCAAGTTTATAAGGGAACGCGCCTGTTTTGAGAGGACTTGGGCAGCTCATTTTGCGTTCCGTCTCTTTGTTGCCACATTGCGGGCAGACGGGATTGTCCGAGCTTTCTTTGGCTATGAGTTCTTCAAAGGCTGCGCCGCACTGCGGGCAGGTAAAATCATAGATAGGCACAAAAGCCTCCTTTAGAGCGTAAGCTGTCTGCCTTCGAGGGCGGCACGCAGCAGAGTCAGAGGATGCAGGGCGGGCTTTTTGGTCGCACCCGTGATTTGCAGGCGGCAGGTGCCGCATTCACTGGCAACCAGCGGCCGGCCACTTTCGGTAATGCGCTGAAAAAGTTTGGCACCAACAGCTTGGCCAATGGCATACTTTTCTTTTTTAAAGCCATAGCTTCCGGAGATGCCACAGCAACCGGCATTGGCTTCACATATGTCAATGGCAGGAAAATAGCTGAGAAGCTCAAGAGCCGGAAGACCGTTTCCCTGGGCGCGCAGATGGCAGGGCGCATGGTAAATGGCAGAAATGGCGGCAGATGTCGTTTTTTGAGCGCCATCAATGGCCAGTTCTCCTGAGTGGATACATTTGAGCAAAAAGCTTTGGGCATCTTCCACAACGACGCTTTGTTCCGGCAGAAGTTCCGGGAAAAATTCAGCCATTTCCCGG
Source organism: Desulfovibrio sp. (assembly GCA_017528345.1). Lineage (GTDB taxonomy): Bacteria > Desulfobacterota > Desulfovibrionia > Desulfovibrionales > Desulfovibrionaceae > Desulfovibrio. The sequence goes on along the minus strand of JAFXOX010000072.1, from coordinate 37,332 downwards.
GTAAGCATCAAACGGCAGCTAGGACAGGCACTGATCACGGGAATCTTCTGGGCCTGGAGCTCGCGCAAGACTTTGAGATTGCGCTGTGCATTGTCACGGGCGTCTTTTTCAAAACCGCCGCTGATCAGAGGAATTCCGCAGCAGACAAAGGCTTTGGGCACAAAAACACGATAGCCTGCCTGCTGCAGTAGCCAGACAAGGTCAAAACCTGTACCCGGATCATAATAATTAATGTAGCAGCCCGGGAAAAAAGCCACGCTTTTTGTAAAACCCTTCTGGGAAAGCTTGGGCAGATGGTCGCGAAAAGCTTTTCTGGCAAACTGAGGCATGGGGCAGTTCTTGTGAATACCGATCCCGTCAAGAAGTGCGCGCATCAGAGGCAGATGCGTTCCCAGATTCTTCATCCAGGCGGGAACGTATTTCAGGCTGCGAGCCAGCACTTCACCGTGGGCCACAATCCAGTCACGGAAGCTCGGCGGTGTTTCCTGGCACTGAGCCAGCCTTGCCAGCATATTAATGGTGGCAACAGGCACATTCTGCGGACAGGCGATTTCGCAGTTCTTGCAGTTGGCGCAATACTGGAGAGAATCATCCTCCACAATACCCAGCAGTCGGAAACGTTCAAAGGCCGGGCCGATCATCCTGGGCCCCAAAAAAGCCGGTGTGGCTTCAGCCACAGGGCAATGCACGACACACGTCGTACAGGCCAGACATTTATCGGGATCGAGATGAATACTCATGCGCGCGCCTCCATGCCGGAAGCCTCTGCCGCCATCAGGCCTGCGTGCCAGCCAGTGGCGATGGCCACACCAAAACCGCTTTTTTCCTCAGCCGGATCAAAGCCGCCAAGAATACGGCCAGCAAGAAAAACATTATCAAGACAGCACGTTTTCCTGTCATCAATGGGTCTGAGCTGACTGTCGCAGGCAAGACCTGCCAGGGAAATGGGGTGGCGACCCAAAGCATCGGAAGATGTGCGTTGATCAACGGCAGGCTGAAACTGCACAGGTAGCTGAAAGAGCACCTCGCAGATCTCGTAGGGTGTCGTCCAGATTCCTCCCCCAAGTATGCCGCCGCTTGCCAGGACAAAACTTTTGGCCACAATGCGCAGCTCCTCTTGATTTTCCCCTCCCTCCTCGCACTGCGTCGATACATAATGGCAGTGACCGTTGCTGCAAGAGGAGCAAGTGAGATGGACGTTTTCCAGGAAACGGACCGTATGCGCTGCTGCTTCGTCTTTCAGCACTTCTCTGAGGCGGAGACCTCCGACACCAGGTGGAATGGTTAAAAGCTCCTGCACGTGACAGCCAAGTTTTTGGCCAAGATGCTGCACAAGCTGGTCGTCGGCTCGTGTACCCAGAATGGGGGGCAGAAGAATGACATCATAGGCCCTGGCAAAGCGGCCAAGGCAGGTCTCAAGCCAGTCAAGACCCTTGGGATGCGAAACCTGGCGCGCGAGATCCAGGGAGGATATGCCTCTGTGCGTCTGGCTAAACGGAGAGGGGAGAAGCTCTGTCGCAAAGTGCGTCGCCTGGAATTCAGGGAGCTTCCCAAGTTCATGGGCACAGAGTTTAGGACTGAGATCTCTGAGTCCCTCTACGCCTGCCACAAGCACCTGCTTTGCCGAAAAGAGCTCGGAGCTATCATGGCCTGCCGGGATCAGATAACTGGGTTTGAGAGTTCCAAGAATGGTGGGCAGTCGGGAATTGACGTTTTTCCCGTCCTTCTTGGCGATACGATAGCCTGTCTTGTGGCGGTCAAGTATGTGCTGGAAGGCTTCAAGGGCTTGGCGTACACGCGCTGATCCCAGAATGGTATACGGATGATCAGGACCAAGCTTTGTCATAGCCTCCCAGGGGTCGGTAACTTCCTGGTCTACGCAGCCTAAAAGATCGATACAGCCACTGGAAATGGCCAGAGATCCGGCTCCGTTTGCTGCCACGACCACGCGCAAACCCTTTGAGGCCGCCGCCAGGGCTGCTGTGAGTCCGGCCATTCCACTGCCGATAACAAGAACATCAGTTGTTATTTGCATACGCATTCCGGACATTCAGCACGCCGGCATAGATGGCATGGCTGAGTTGCATCTCTTGAGCCTGGGTTCCCCAGAGCGTCGGTGTCAGACCGCGGAAACGCTCCTGCAGAAAACCGTGCAGTTCACAGAGGGGATCTTTGGACAGGGTAATGTCGTGTTCAAACATGGTATTGACGGCACGCAGGGCGCAGAAGGTGCCCTGACAGGTGCCCATACCAAGCCTGGTGCGCAGACGGATATCGGTAAGACTGTGGCTATCCTGATCTTGGGCAATGCTTTCAATTTCCGCAAGGCTGACCATCTCGCATTCGCAGATGAGAGGATTGCCGGCCGGGGAGACTTGCGTCCTTTTTTTGGCAAGATCAAGGACTTTATCTAGATCGTCGCCGACGCGGTCGGCCATAAGTGAGAGATCTCCCACTGGGAAACAGCGTCTTGTCTGCTCAAGGCGTTGGGGATCGGCCTGTGTAACCATAGGCTGGTCCTGCGTTGTGCAGGGAGCGGAGACATGCAGATAGGCTGCCACAGCATCGCTGACGCGTTCAGCCATCAGTCGGTAGGTTGTGAGCTTGCCGCCAAAAATGGAGAAAAAGCCTTGAAGCCCATCCCTGGCATGATCAAAGACCTGGAAATTGCGGCTTGCACTGCGGCCCTGGGCATTGCCCGGGGTATAGAGGGGGCGTGTGCCGGCAAAGGCTCTGAGAATACGATAGCTTCTCAGCTTTGGGAAAAGCGGTTCACCAATGTCGAGGAGACGCAGGATTTCTTGGCGAGAGGGCCGCGTGTCGTCAGGCCTGTCGGTGGCCACAGAGGTCGTACCGAGAATGGTGATGGAACCGTGGGGCACAAAAATATCACCGTCTGAACCCGGATGGAGACGGTTGACCACGCGCGAGGTGAAGCGGTGGTTGAAGACGATGAGAGAACCCTTGTCCGGTGAGACAGGTACGTCCAGGCCGGCAAGAGCGGCAATCTGTCCGGACCAGGAGCCAGCAGCATTGACGACGGCCCGACAGAAAAGCGTCTTTTTCTCGCCTGTCAGGGTGTTGACGACCTCAACGCTTTGTATGCACCCGTTCTGCTGGGAGATACCAATGACTTTGTGGTAGAGGAGAACACGGCCACCGTGACGCCTGGCACTCATGGCATTGTGCAGAACGAGACGAAAACCGTCCACACAGGAGTCTGGAACTCTGAAGACACGTACGGCTTGGGGGGAAATTTCAGGCTCAAGCCTGCGCGCCTCCTCCACAGAGAGCTCTTCTGTCTGAATACCGGCCTCTTTACAGCAGGGAAGCCATTTTTCCACATAGTCTGGATCGTCCTCAGGCAGCAAAACGAAGAATCCTTCAGTTTCTTCTACGCACTGGGCGCCGATGCGTCGCAGAATGGTGTTCTCCTCAATGCATTCTTTGGCAGAGAGGGTGTCGTTGACCGCATAACGGCCACCACTGTGCAAGAGGCCGTGAAAACGCGAACTTGTGCCGTGGGCAATGCCCCCCTGTTCCACAAGAACACAGGCAATGCCCCTGAGACTGAGATCTCTGAGCGTCCCGATGCCTGTTGCACCACCGCCGATGACCACGACATCTGTTTCAATTCTGTCTTCAGCCATTTGTTTTCCGGCAAACCCTACGGAATCTGCCGCCTCCATCATCTGCGTTTGACAAAACCTGGTCGGGGATAGGGATATTTTTTGGAAAAACCAGCATAGACGAGTTACTGCGAAGAGCGTACTTTGCCTGAGGCAGAGGCTTAGTCAGACTGATACGCAGTCATTTTTTTCTCAAAGCTTTTCTTGGGCATTCCCGCGCATGCCTGAATGATGATAGACTGAGAAGCCACTCATCGCAAGACCCTGACAGTTTGATTTTTGTTGCAGGAGTGCAATGATAATGCGGCCTTGTGAATGAAAGGTCTGTGATTTCGTGCCATTTTGATTCCAGGAGATGTTTGATGCGTTGGTCAAGCAAGCGTTGTGTTGTTCTTGATATGGATGGAACAGTATATCTTGGCAATATCCCCATTCAAGGGTCTGTGAGATTTATTCAAAACCATTGGAAGGATATTGATTTTTATTTTTTAACCAATAACACGTCAAAATCTCTGTCCACCTATGTGACAAAGCTCAAAAGCATGGGCATTCCTGCCGAGCGCGAGATCCTGTTATCTCCGGTCCTTCCTCTGGTCAATTTCCTGCGGGAACGGCAGATTCAGCGGATTTACCTTGTGGGCAATCGCGATTTTGCGCGTGAACTGCATGAAAAGATGCCGGATCTTCAAGAATGCCGAGACAATGTGCAGGCCGTTGTTTTGGCCTATGATACGGAGCTGACCTACGAAAAACTGGCTACGTCGGCTCTTCTTCTGCAAAAGCAGGAGGTTCTTTTCCTTGCGACACATCCTGATCTTGTCTGTCCCTCGCCAGAAGGACCTCTGCCTGATGTGGGCAGCTTCCTCAAACTCTATGCCGCAGCTACAGGGCGACAGCCGCAATATATCTTCGGCAAGCCCGATCCTTTGATTCTGCAGCCTCTTCTTGCCAAGTATGCCAGGGAAGACATGGTCATGGTCGGAGACAGGCTCAGTACCGATAAGAAACTTGCCGAAAATGCCGGCATTGATTTTGCGCTGGTATTAAGTGGCGAGGCAAAACGGGAAGACTTGGAGGGAGAAGAACGCAAGCCAACGGTTATTTTGCAGGATCTCGGCGAAGCGGAAAAGGATTTTGGCTAGACTGACAGGCAACGCTGTCGGACAATTCCATACAAGCAAAGGAGCAGGATACCAAGTATCCTGCTCCTTTGCTTGTAATGATGATGGCATTTATTCGCTTTTCATGTGTTCCACGAGGCTGGCGAGTTTTTCGGTCTGCTGGGCCAGCTCGGCGATGGCCTTGGTAGCCTCATCCATGGCTGTCGCAGTCTGACCGGACATGGAATTGACGGCTGTGACAGATTGATTGATCTCTTCACTTGCCGCCGACTGCTCTTCAGCTGCTGTGGCAATGGCGCGCACCTGATCTGCCGTATCTTCAACATTTCTCACAATCTGCTGCAGTGCTTCACCTGATTGTTGAGCCAGCGACGTTGCCTGTTCGACAGCTTCCAGGGCTTCACTCATCTTGTCCACGCTCTTCTGAGCGCTGTTTTGAATGGAAGTGATGGCTTTGGAAACATCATTGGTCGAGGCCATGGTCTTTTCAGCCAGTTTACGCACTTCATCGGCCACCACCGCAAATCCTCGGCCAGCTTCACCGGCTCTTGCTGCTTCAATGGCTGCGTTCAGAGCCAGTAGGTTGGTCTGATCCGCGATGTCAGAGATCACATTCATAATCTGACTGATGCTCTGGGTATGGCCGTGCAGTTGCTGCATGTCATCCTGTAACTCCAGGGAAACCTTCTGCACCTGATTGATGCTGTTCATGGCATCGGTAAGAATCTTCTGACCGTCTTCGGCATTGCGTCTGGTCTCAGCTGAGACAGAGGCCGCTGAAGAAGCATTACGGGCAACCTCTTGCACTGTTGCATTCATTTCGTTCATAGCAGTTGCTGCTTCAGACAGACGGTTGGATGATTCTGTCGCCACGTGATCGGATTCTTCAATCTGGGCTGAGAGTTCATTGGCCGCCGTTGATAAGCCGTGCACCACGCTGTCAAGCTGGCCTGCGGCAGCATGCATGCCCTCGCGTTTGGCATTCTGAGCCTCAAGTGCTGCCGCATTTGCCTGATGCATGGCCTGTTCTGCTTCTTGACCCTTCTGTTTTGCTTCAGCTGTAGCCTTGTCTGCTTCATTGATTTCCTCCTTGAGGGTGGAAACCATGTGCTGCAGGGCTTGGACGAGATCTCCGACTTCATCCTTACGCGGTTTTACAAAGAGAGTGGCATCAAGATCTCCTTCAGAAACGGCTTTGGCATAGTTGACAGAATGCTTGAGCGGGGTGACGAGATTGCGGAAGAAGAGGAATCCAAGCAGGCTGAGGACGACAACGACTACCAGAACCGCAATAAAACAGTAAAAGGCAATATCGTCGACAGTTTTTTCCACGACTTCGACACTTGTGCCAATAAACCACATGCCAAGGATCTTGCCTGAACTCTCCTTGATGGGCCAGTAGACGGTGCGGTAGGCCTTCCCGAGAATATTGGCAGGAGCTGCGTACGTCGTGCCGTTCTGTAAGACGGCGCTTTGGACTGCGGGATTGTTGAGTTTGGTGCCAACGGCGCGCTGACCATTATTGGTGATGGTCGTGGAAATGCGCTGATCCCCGTCAAAAATGGTCATTTCCATACCGGTAATTTTTTTGATCTCATCCACAAAGGCATGCGTATGGAAGGCATTCCCAAGGAGGATAACGCCAATTTGTTTGCCATCACTGCGGATCGGAGCGGCAGCGCCCACAGAAAGCCCGCTTTTTTTGAGATCCACAGCTTCTGCCAGCGCCTGACCACTGAGGGCAACACGCACGATATCAAATTCAGCAAAGCTATCGCCGCTGTTTGGCGAATGACCACGGGCCAGGGCAATGCCTTGGCTATCCAGAATCATCACAAAATTTGCTTCACACTGCTTCATGGCAGTCTTGGCAAAGTCGGAAATGGCTTGTTTATTGTTGCCTTTGATGGCCTCGGTAAGCTCCTTTTCGGAGGCAAGCATTTTTGCCTCCTGCAGCAGTGCTTTTTTGGCATGGGCATACGTGCCGTCCACAACTTGGCGGACAGTCAGCAACTGAGCGTGAATGGAGTGGTCAAAGCCATCGTGCATGAAATGGCGCGAGATAAAAAAGATGGCCAGCGACCCAATCAGAATGCTGAAAATGAGCACAGCTGTGCTTTTGAACATGATGGAAAGGCGCATTTTTGCCTCCAGGCCGGAACTGTCAGGTAAAGGCGAAAATGGGCAACAGTTCCGGTGAGTAAAAGGGGGATTCAAAGAGTTCCTTTCCCCTATATCGTAGGTTTGGGCTTTGAGCTATAGGGTAAATGATCTTTTCTTTGCGATATTAGGGCATATCCCAGGAATGACGTGAGGAATAAAATTTTTTGAAATTAGTTTTTATGTTCAAGTTTGAAGAAATTGGTGTGCAGAATCATACTCATTTATGTTGATATTTTTTCATAATTTTATAGATTATTTTATGACTCTAGCACGCCTAAGAACTGAAAGGTGAGTTACGCGCGCAAATTTACGAGAGCGTCAAGGAAGGGCAGCAAAGAGGAGATAGGGCAAGAAGAAAAAGTCTCAGCTCATTCAGAATAGGAAGCGGTATTCTTGAAAATCAGCCAATGGCGGGCAGATATGGGCAACAGCCCTGAGGCCGAGAGAGATTATGGAAAAAGAAGAGGCCGGACCTCTTTTTTGTGAAGCCTATTCAGGCACAACTACGGAAAGGTCAAAGTGGCAGCTTTTGCTTGCGGCAAAGACAGAGGGAGATACTCTCGCTGTCACTCAACTGGATCGCATTGTACGAACAGCACGGCAAGGGCTCGAACTGATTGATACGCTTAACAGCAAAAGTGTCAGCGTCCGCATCCTGAACATGTGGGAATCTATGGATAAAAGTTCCATTGGCAGGCTCATGCGTGCCATGCGCTTTGCATTTGCTGCGATTGAAGTCTTTCCCATGCGTAATGTTCGATTTATGACTGTCCTCAGAAGACGCAGTGGTACGCGCACCTGGCCGACGAGGCGCTTAAGCGGGCCGCGGCGGTTGCGGACGACATGGTGCTGGCTACGAAGTCGCAGTCGTAAGAGGAATAGCGTTTACGGTTTTGCAGACCAAAATGCCGGCATTGAGTGGATACATAGGGAAAATCTCTTTTCGTCCTGAGGCATGCGACCGCTTATCAACTAAAAGCGGGTACTTATGAGGGCTTGTATCTTTCTCCATTGTGAAAGATTTTTTCCATACATCTCCTTTGTACCTGATTTTTCTATACCTCGTCAGGAAAAAATCTTTTTTGTGGTGGTAGCCCAAACAAAAAAAGCACTTACGCTTTTAATCGTAAGTGCTTGATTTTACTGGCGCGCCCGGAGGGAATCGAACCCCCGACCCACTGCTTAGAAGGCAGTTGCTCTATCCTACTGAGCTACGGGCGCAGAGATATGTTTTGTGTACCAGCAAAGATGCTATTATTTTGCTTGAGAGCTGTTTTGGATATTTGTCGCAGGTTGATAGCCCTACCCGGCCCAAGAGGGGGAATAGCGGTAGCGGCCTATTGGGCTGCACCATAGGCGTGTCCCCGCTTCATGGAGACTGACCAGGGAAATGCTTGCTTAGTTTTTGCTTGCAAATTCCCCCTGGGGGGATTTTGCGGCTGCGAAACACTATCATTTTCCAGATTTTATTGACTTTCCACAGCCAAACACGGCTTATCCAGCCGCCATCGAAAAGTATGGATCAGGAAAGGCAAAAAGGCAAGGAAATTCTCATGGTGCGCCTTATGTGCCCTTCATGATGTGAAGGCGGGGGGCGGCGCGCTGGATAACGTGGACTGTTGTTGATTCGAAGTTTTTTTTGGGTCTATGAATAGCCTGTATCTCAAGATAGTCGTACGGACTTATTCTTGTGGTATTGAGGGTGACAAACCTCGGATAATCTGTTTACGCCATTGTTCTCTTGAGAAGCGGCTGCGCCCTGTACAACTTGCTTTTCTAAAAACGCATCAACACCTGCCAGCAACAAGCCTTTTCTAAGCGCTTTATGGGGGGGCTGAACCGCTGCTTAGGAATCTCAGAAGACCCCATCCCGATAACCATTAATAATACCATAATCAATCTGCCGTATGGTATGTATCTGTGTATTTTTTCCACTATGGGAAACTACACTCGGCTGATAAGTGCCAAAAAGGATTGCGCCGAAACAAAGGACGTATGCGAGTGGAGCTCGTTTCTTGCGCTGTTAAGACGCCAAAAAGGATGACCGGTTTCCCGGCCATCCTTTTTTTGCATTTTGCCCCGAGCAAGCTGCGAGGAGCAAAGTCCTTGAAAACAGAACTACTTGCGAACCAGCGGTTTCACAACAAGACCCGAACGCAGGCAGCGTGTGCATACAGTCAGAGTAGCGACGCGACCGTCAGGGAACTGATGGCGCACGCGCTGCAGATTGGGGTTAAAGCGGCGTTTGGTCTTGATATTGGAATGGCTGACCAGATTGCCGACCTGCGGAGTTTTTCCACAGAAAGCGCAGCACTTGCTCATGATTATCCTCCAAAAACAAGAATGTTCGAGTTGGGTTGGCGCAGAGCCACTGTCAGACTTGTGTCTGGTTACTCACGCTCAAAAATATCTTTTTAACGTATCTTCAGATGCGATAAATTGCAAGTTAAAATCGCTGTTTTCCCCAAAAAAGGTCACAAACAACAGTCATTTTACTGTCCTTCTGCTATGCCCATGCACGCTTTTCATCCTTTTTGGCTTATGCCTCACGAGGAACGTTCAACATTTTTCTTGCTGCGTATCATCGGTCCGGGCAAAAGACCTGGTCCAGGATCTTGATGCGCATGTTAGGCCCAGAGGATGCAGGAACAAGGAAACTCGTGGGGTAAACGTAGCCCTTAGCGACACCAGGCATAGACCTTGAGCAGGCTTTGTGACAGAACCAAGAGTCGTTTTTTTGCGAGATATCTCAATGACGTGCGGGCCTCCTCGTATCAAAAAAAAAAGGGAAAGCCACGTGGGCTTTCCCTTGGAAAAAACGTTTGTGTGAAAGCGGTTTAGTACATGCCGCCCATGCCACCCATACCGTCCATGCCGCCGCCAGGCATAGCAGGAGCGTCTTTCTTGGGCTCGGGCTTTTCGGCGATGGCGCATTCGGTGGTGAGGAGCAGAGAAGCAACGGAAGCTGCATTCTGCAGAGCTGTACGGGTCACTTTCTTGGGATCGATGACACCGGCCTTGAGCAGATCTTCGTACTCACCTGTGGCAGCGTTAAAGCCGAAACCGTCTTTGCCGGCACGCACTTTTTCGACGACCACGGAGCCTTCAAAGCCGGCATTGTGAGCAATCTGACGCAGGGGCTCTTCAATAGCTCTGCGCACAATTTCCACACCGGACAGTTCGTCGTCGTCAGCAGGACGGATGTCGGCCAGAACTTTAGCCACACGAATCAAAGCGGTACCACCGCCAGGCACAATGCCTTCTTCCACGGCAGCGCGGGTGGCGTTCAGAGCGTCTTCCACGCGGTCTTTCTTTTCTTTCATTTCCACTTCGGTGGCAGCACCCACACGCACAACGGCTACGCCGCCGACCAGCTTGGCCAGACGTTCCTGCAGTTTTTCACGGTCGTAGTCAGAGGTGCTGTCTTCGACCTGAGCGCGGATCTGCTTCACACGAGCCTTGATGGCTTCGCTGTCGCCGTTGCCGTCGATAATGGTGCTGTTATCTTTGTCGATGCGCACGCGCTTGGCAGTACCGAGATCGGAAAGGGTCAGGTTTTCCAGCTTGGTGCCGGTGTCTTCGCTGGCGACATTGCCACCGGTGAGGATGGCGATATCCTGCAACATGGCCTTGCGGCGGTCACCAAAGCCAGGAGCCTTCACAGCCACAACCTGCAGAGCGCCACGCAGCTTGTTGACAACGAGAGTGGCCAGAGCTTCGCCTTCCACGTCTTCAGCAATGATCATCAGAGGACGGTTGACCTTGGCGACCTGCTCAAGAATGGGAAGCATATCCTTCATGCTGGAGATTTTCTTTTCGGAGCAGAGAATGTAGGGGTTCTCAATCTCGCAGAGCATCTTCTCAGCATTGGTCACAAAATAGGGAGACAGATAGCCGCGGTCAAAGCGCATACCTTCAACCACGTCCATGGTGGTCTCGAGACCTTTGGCCTCTTCCACGGTGATGACGCCTTCTTTGCCCACCTTGGCCATGGCCTCGGCAATGATATTACCGATAGTGGAATCAGCGTTGGCGGAAATGGTGCCGATCTGGGCGATTTCTTTCTGATCACGGGTTGGCTTGGCCAGAGTGGCGAGCTCGCCAACCAGAGAATCGACGGCTTTGTCGATACCGCGCTTGATGGCCATGGGATTGCGGCCGGCGGCGACGAGTTTGCTGCCTTCGCGGTAGATGGCCTGGGCGAGGATGGTGGCAGTGGTTGTACCGTCACCGGCAGCATCAGAGGTCTTGGAAGCGACTTCCTTGACGAGCTGGGCGCCCATATTTTCAAATTTATCGGTCAGTTCGATCTCTTTGGCAACGGTGACGCCGTCCTTGGTGATGACGGGGGCGCCAAAGGATTTTTCAAGAGCAACGTTGCGGCCTTTGGGGCCAAGGGTGACTTTCACAGCATTGGCCAGTTTATCGACACCACGGGCCAGTTTTTCACGTGCTTTGACGTCGAACAGAATTTCTTTCGCAGACATTGTATGATCCTCCTCGGGATACTTCTAAGCGTATTGAATATGTGCAATTATTTTATGATGGCGAGGATGTCTTCTTCGCGCATCACAAGATGATCGATGCCGTCAAGCTTGACTTCTGTCCCGGCATATTTGTTGAAGAGCACTTCGTCGCCCTGCTTGACAGCCAGAGCAACGCGCTTGCCGTCTTCACCCAATTTGCCGGGGCCGACCGCCACAACCTGACCCTTGGAAGGTTTTTCCTTGGCTGTATCAGGAATATACAGACCGCCTGCGGTCTTTTCTTCCGACTCAAGACGTTTGACAAGGACGCGGTCGTTCAACGGTTCCAGTTTCATAATACGAATCCTCCACAAAAGTTGATTTCCAAAAAAAACTTGAGCCTCCGCAAAGGTCCGCTTCACGGAGGAAAGCTTGCGTAGAGTACTGTGTTGGCAATCAGTTATCTCACGGCTAAGAGATAATGCTTTTTATGCACTTGAAAAGGGGGCTGCCGAAAATTTTTTGGGAGAAGCAAGGATACAATTTCATAACATATTGATTTTATTGAATAAACATGAGAATCCCACGGAAAAAAATTTCTCTGCTGTCTTTTGCTTGCCTGCGAAAAAAAAAGGCAGCCCAAAGGCTGCCTTAAAAAATCTGATGCGTGCCTGCACAGGAAGCGGGCACCTTGTCTGGCTATAGCAAGCTTTACTTAAAAAAGCTGATCTGTTGAGAGAATGCGGAAATTGTGCTTTTCAAGCAGTTCTATGGCCATATCGATTTTGTCAAAACGGAAGATCATAATAGCCTGCGGCTGATTCCGCTGGATGAGGGAATACATGTATTCTACATTAATACCGTTCTGAGAGACCAGCTGCAGCACGGAGTCAAGGCCTCCCGGGCTGTCCTGTACTTCCACAGGCACAACTGAGGTGCAGCCAAAGGTAAAGCCTTTTTCTTTGAGAATGGTCTTGGCTTTTTCATGTTCTTTCACAAGCAGACGCAGAATTCCGAAGTCCGAAGTGTCTGCAAGAGAGAGTGCTTTGATGGAAACCTGAGCTTCTGCCAGAGCATGGGTGACATCGGCAAGACGTCCTGCTCTATTTTCAAGAAAAACGGAAATTTGTTCAGTTTTCATGGCACTTCAGCGTCATGACCACGTGTTCGTGGAGGAAACGCTGCCTCCGTACGTTGTTCCGGTTAATGGTGCGTGGTGCTGAGTCAGGCAAAGCCCTGCATAGCAGCCCTAAGCCTTGTGCTCTTTGCTCGCTTCCTGATGCACAGCATCTTTTTCGGCTTTGGGGGTAATATCTACTTCCGTGGGTTCCGTTGTGGCACGACGGAAATTGCGGATGGCGCGTCCGAGACCTGCTCCGATTTCAGGAAGTTTTTTGGAACCGAAGAGGAGCAGAACCACGACCAGAATCAGGATCAGTTCAGTTGGACCAATCGGACCGAGCATTGCTCACTCCTTATAAAAAAGGCTCATTAGCTAGTTTTTCGCGCGCCTGTGTCTAATCAGAAGTTAGTCAGGCGACAGGGAAAAAAGAGCATGGGAATTCTCGCGTGCAGGAAAGATTTGACATCCTTCCCCGCCTAAAGTCGGAAGATTCCGAGCGGAGGCGGACTAGCATCCACTGTCCTAGGCGGGTTTCTGCGAAACCTAGACTGCCCGGAGGAATAATTCGTGTGGTTTGAGGCTTCTCCGGGCCCTGTCTCTCCACAGGCTGGCACGGCATGCCATGCCGCCATTGAGCAGCATAGATCTGGAAAGGCAAAAAGGCAAGGAAATTCAGCGAAGATGAGCCTGGTATCGCATGCCTTTCCGAGGAAGGGGCGGTGCGTTGGCTATATCAAGCAAGGCCTTCCTAGCTTGCGCGGGCCCTGCGGCGCCTGGGCGTTTTTGGCTTTTGTTTGGGGGCGAGGCTGGGTTTTTGAGCAGCAAGCGTTGCTCGCACGTTTTTGGGGGAGAGAGGACTGGCAAAACCAGCCTCAATGAGTCGGCGTGCCACGAGATCACGGCCCACGCGGCTTCTGCCTCCCATGATGACGCACATGAGGTGTGTTTTGCCCCGCTTGGCTGTCACAACAATATTATAGCCGGAGGAAACGGTCCAGCCGGTTTTGAGCCCGTTGACACCGCAGACAGCGCCGAGAAGAGGATTGGTGGTTGTGAGGACGTGTCCGCCGTGGCTGAAGGTGGCAAGCTTGTGAAAAGCAAGAGCCTCTGGATGTCTGCGTACATAGGCAATGGAGAGTTTGAGAATATCGGCGGCCGTGGTGATTTGCCCTTTCGCCGGCAGCCCCGTGGGATTTTTGAAGACCGTTTGGCGCATTTTCAAGGCTTTGGCCTTGGCATTCATGCGTGCGACAAAGGTTGTGAGATTGGGATGCACTGTCTGGGCCACGGCAATGGCCGCATCATTGCCCGAGGCAACAGCCGTGCCTGTGATCAGTTTGCTTAATGGTACACGCTCGCCTTGTCTCAGATGCATGGTCGAGCCTCGGGTTGTGGCCGCAAGTCGGCTAATCTTGACCATTTTTTTCAGGGATAACTTGCGTTTTTGAATCTGATCAAAGGTCAGAAAAAGCGTCATAATTTTTGTGAGGGAAGCTGGAGGAATAGGCGTCCGCTCATTGAGCTGGTAGAGTACCTTGCCTGTTGTTAAGTTGTAGAGAATGGCCGCTTTGACGGGCGGGCGAGCGGCCTGTACGGCATGGGGCAGGCACAGGCAGAAGCAGAGCAGGGCAAACAGTGCGGTGCAAAAAGTGCGCTGGAGCGTCGGCACAAAGGTCACAGTGCCCCCTTTATCACAGTGGGGATGTTTTTGAAAAAAAGTCTTACAAATACGTATCTGAAATTCAAGAGTATAGAGAAGAATGGAAGACTATGCAATGGTTTTTTCTTATGTTTTCCTGGACTTTTTGATGAAGTGAGGTTTTGTTCCCATTGTTCTGCTTCCTAGACATCCCACGAGACATGCACTATCTTGCGTCACATGGCAGAGTCTTTTTTGTAACGTCAGGCAATGGCCAGATAAACGGATTTTTTGGTTTTCTGGACCTCAAGGAAGGGCTTTATGAATATTGGCAGCTACTCTTTTACAGAATTTCGGCAGTTAGCGGAGAATTTTCACGGATATGCGGCGCCCGGGCTTTTGATCGGTGCCTATATGGTTGAGCTTGCCAAACGTCACTTGCCTGAAGGCACGCTCTTTGAGGCTGTGGTTGAAACGGATAAATGCCTGCCTGATGCTGTTCAGTTGCTGACCCTTTGCTCCACTGGTAATAAACGGCTGAAAATCTGTTCCCTTGGTCGTTATGCCCTGGCGCTCTTTGACAAATACCATGGCAAGGGTGTGCGCGTCTCCTTGGATGCCGCCAAAATGCGTGCCTGGCCGGAAATCACAGGCTGGTTTTTTAAGCTCAAACCCAAGTCTGAACAGAATACGGCTGAGCTTGAGCGGGAAATCGAGCAGGCCGGTGATACGCTGTGTCGGGTACAGAAAGTGACGGTGCTCCCCCATTTGGTTGGACATTCACATATGGAATCAATTGCCCTTTGTCCGGTCTGTGGTGAGGCCTATCCTGCTGAGGACGGACCTGTCTGCCGTGGCTGCCAGGGTGACGCCCCCTATGTGCAGGTAGAGACGGATACGCAGGAAAGCGGCCGTGCCCAGAGTGTGGTTGTGCCTGTGGAGGAAGCTGTGGGCCGCAGCTGTGCTCACGATATGACGCGTATTGTGCCTGGGCAGTTCAAAGGCCCAGAATTTAAGGCCGGTCAGCGTATTAATGCGGGCGATGTCTGTCGCTTGCAGAAGATGGGCCGTTTTCATGTGGCTGTGCTGCAAGAAGGGCAGGAGCACAGCAATCTTGTGCATGAAAATGAGGTCGCGGAATCTTTTGCCCGCAAGATGGCGGGCAAGGGGGTGAGCTACCAGCTGCCACCCCATGAGGGCAAGATAGATTTTACCGCTGATTGTGACGGTCTCTTCAGTGTGGATTACAAAAAGCTTTACGCATTCAATCTCGTGCCTTCAGTTATGTGTGCCACACGTCAGGATGGCCTTTTGGTCAGTCAAGGGAGCCGTCTTGCCGGAACCAGGGCCATTCCCCTCTATCTTGAACGCAGAATTTTGCAGCAGGCTCTGGCAGTGCTTGGTGATACACCGCTTTTTTCCGTCCTGCCCCTGCGCAAGGCAAAAGTCGGCATTCTTGTCACCGGTACAGAAGTTTTTCAGGGCCTTATTGAAGATAAATTTATCCCCATCATCACGGCTAAGGTGACCAATCTGCACTGTGAGGTCTTGGCCAAGGCCATTGTTCCTGATGATCTTTCAAGGATCAAAGAGGCCGTGCAGAAGATGCTGGATCAGGGCATTGATCTGCTGATCACTACAGGTGGCCTATCGGTAGATCCCGATGACATGACCCGCCAGGCACTGCTTGAGTCCGGTTTGGGACAAATTCTTCACGGTATTCCCGTGCTGCCCGGCACCATGAGCCTGATTGGCACCATAGAGCGGGAGGCTGGTGATGTGCAGGTCCTGGGTGTTCCAGCCTGTGCCCTCTATTTCAAGACCACGGCCTTTGATCTTCTTCTGCCGCGTCTGCTTGCCGGCAGAAGTCTTGGACGGTCTGAAGTCGCCCGTCTTGGCGAAGGCGGTTACTGCATGGGCTGTCAGAACTGCACCTGGCCCAAATGCTGGTTTGGCAAGTAGTCGGAAAACCCGGACATGTCTATGGAAAACGATCTTTCCCAGCTCCTTGAGGACATCAGCACGTCTTTTGAGGTCTCTTTTGAGCCTTTGGATATCGAGGGGACGCATTTTGAGATCCTCTCCATCCAGAATATGCGTGAGCATCTGGATAAGATGCTTCAGACCAAGGCCATCAAAAACCCTCTGCATGACCTGCCGCTCTGGGCTAAAGTTTGGCCAGGCTCCTTTGTTTTAGGCAGACTTTTGCGCAAATACCATCCAGAAGGACGTACCTTGCTTGAACTTGGTGGCGGTTGCGGCATTCTCAGTCTTGTGGCAAGTCGCTATCCCTTTGCCTCCATTGTGACCAGCGACGTCAATGAGCAAGCCCTGCGTTTTGCCAAAGCCAATGTCCTGCACAATCATTTGGAAGAGCGCATTCGTGTCGTTCGTCTTGATGTGTCGGCTCCCGTTACCGAGCATGCTGATCTTCCTGCCTTTGATCTCATTGCGGCCTCTGAATTGCTCTATCTCAGCGAATTACACAGGCCTCTTGTCAAATTTCTCCTACGCCATCTCAAAGCCGATGGCACAGCGCTTTTCTGTACCGACTACGCCAGACGTCAGCCGCATTTTGCCAAGCTTGCGGGACACGATTTTACGTGCAACGAGGGCCATATTGGTGTGCGCGCACGCAATGAGGAAGGTGAGGAAGAGCGCCGTCTCTATACCATCACTGTTTTGCAGCACAAAAACTGATTGCAGCCACGGAGGTTTTGGCCGATGACCCCTGCGCTTCCTTTTTCACCCATTGCGCTTACTCCTTGCCCCAAGGGCTATACCAAAGATCTCGACAAGGTCGTCAGTCCTGAAGAGACCCTCAGGCATGTGCGCAGTCGTCTCCAAGCCTTGGATCTAGATATTTTGAAAGAGACGCGTCGCGTTGATGTGGGCCGCCTTGGCATTCCGGTCTATATGAGTCTGTGTGGAGCTGATGCCGTCAAACTTTTGCCGACGCGTAAACAGATGGGCAAGGGCTCTTCACCGGCTCAGGCTGAGGCCTCGGCCATTATGGAACTTGTGGAGCGCTTTTCCTTTTTTTCCTTTTTTGCACGCTGCGATGGGCTTGATCGCGAGACTTGGCAAGAAGCTCAGGCTCACTATGGCGAAGATCTTCTGCCTGTCAGTGAGATTTTGCGTTCTGTGCAGGAATCCATGGACGGGAAAGATGCCCTGGCTATTTTAAATCTTTTGCCCTGGACCTTTTATCCGGCCCTTGATCTTCAGCGTGAGAAGCAGGTGTGGCTGCCTCTTGACTGGTTTCGCCTGCTCAATGAATTCAACGGTTCCTCTGCCGGCAATTCCGATGTGGAATCCCTGTTGCAGGGGCTCTGTGAAGTTGTGGAGCGTCATGTCTGCTGGCAGATCGAGCGTGAGCAATTGATCTGTCCGACCATCGACCAAAGCTCTTGTACAGATCCAACACTTTGCGAGCTTCTCGCCGCTTTTGCCCGTGAGAACATCCACCTCGTGCTCAAGGATTTTTCCCACGCCTTTCCTCTGCCGACCATTGCCGCTGTGGCCTGGGACGAGAGAACCTTTCCCGCAAGTTCGGAAATTGTCTTTACGGCAGGTACCGCCTCCTCACCAGCCAAGGCCGCCATCCGCACGGTGACGGAAATTGCCCAGCTTGGCGGTGATTTCTGCACAAAGTCCTGCTACGAGGCCTCTGGGCTCAATAAATACCACAGCCTTGAGGATATTGCCTGGCTTCTGCAGGGGCAAATGATTCGCATGGATGAGATGGCAAGCTGCGAAGCTTCTGATATCCTCGATGAACTGCGGAAAGCTGTTGCCGGTCTTGCCCCGCTTAGGACCTACGCGTTGAGTCTTAGACATCCCGGCCTTGACCTTCCGGCTCACTATACCATTGTCCCTGGTTTGGATTTCAGAGAAAGAGACAGAAATCAAAGTCTTGGGCTTTTTGTGGGGAGACGGCTTGTGGAGGAGGCAGAGCCCGAGCTGGCCTTGGCAGGTCTTGCCAGGCTTGGGCAGATCTATGGGGAAAAAACGCATTTTCTCCCCTTTTTCCGAGGACTTCTTGCCTTGCGGGAGGGAGAGCTTGCGCAGGCCGAGCAGGCCTTTGCCTCAGCCATTGCTCTGCAGCCGGATCCGACAAGTCAGGCTCTTGTGTACTTTTATTACGGCTATGTGTTAACCAGGCAGGAAGCCTGGCAAAAAGCCCAAAAGCCGCTCAAAGAGGCAAGTGTCCTTGCCCCGGAAGTGCGCGACTATGTCAGTCTGCTTGGCGTGGCCCGCTTTAAGACCGCAGCCTATGCCGAGGCTGAGGCGGATTTCCAGCGGGCGTTGGCTATTGATAAGGGCTCAGCCTGGGATCTGGCCAATCTCGGCCTTTGCCAGAAGATACAGGGGAAAACCGCAGAGGCGAGAAAGCATCTCCGTCTTGCTCTCAGCCTTGACAGTTCCATCGATTTTGCCAGAAAAGCCCTGGCAGAGCTCGAAGATCTCTAAAACCACGGCAGACGCAAGCTGCAGCTGACCGGATCGCCCGGCAGAAGTCCTGTGCTCTTGTCAAGACTAATGCGTACAGGCACAAGCTCTTCCCCTGGTGTCGCTCCTGGCAGAGGCTCAGGCGGAAGAACGCTTTCCACATGTCCTGAAAAGACGGAACCATCGCTGTCCCTGACAATTTTGCAGGTAAGATCAGGTCGCAGCTTCGCCTGATCGCTTTTGGCAAACCAGGCCTTGACCCAGAAGGTCTCATCAGCGTTGTCGGGCAGGATAAGCAGAAGCGGCTCTCCGCGTTCAAGATTTTGCCCGTTTTTGGCACTGATCTTTAACACTCTTCCCGTGACAGGGGCCGTAATCTCTCCGCTTTCTCTGGGAGGCGTCTGTCTGGGGGCAGGGCGGGCTTGTCTTGCATAACGCGTGCGCGAGGCAAGCATTTTTGCCTGCTCAACTTCATAGCGGATGCGGGCAAGTTCCTGGGATGTTGCCGCCCGAATTCTGCTTGCCGCTTCAAACTGTTCCTTGGCATGCTCCATAGCTTTTCTGGCTTCAGCTTCCCTCCTTTTGCTGGCGGCATCGTAGGATGTACGCATGGCCAGCTGCGCCTGGACGTGGGCAAGCACAGCGGCTTCCATTTCCCGCTGTTTGGCCTCTTCTTCGTGGCGTACGCCGGCAAGCCGCGCTATGGCATCGCTTTCCGCAGCTTCGGCAGCCTTGATACGGCTGGCAATTTCCGGCATGTCTGGTGGCGCAAGTTTGGCAATTTCGTCTTGTGCTTCCTGAAGATCCCGGTTATAGCCAGTCACCTGCATCCTGGCCACGAGTTGTCCTGCTTCAACAGGGCTGCCTTCCTGGACGAGAAGACTCTGAAGCGGGGCCGAGATCTCCGGTGAGACAGTATAGACCATGCCGTCAACGATGGCTGCCTGACTTTTGAGGGTCGCGCCGAGTTTCCAGAAGAGAAGGGCACATACTCCTGCAAGAAGTAGGGCCAGAATGATGGAAAGCTTGAGGCTGAGCCGGTTTTTGGGCTTGGGTGTGGGCATTTCGAGGGACTGAACTTCTTCGCTCATGATCGCTCCCTGACTGTTTGCGTGAGGCTTGCGCAAAAAACACAAGCTTTAAAGCAAATTATGTGCCAGATTTTTTCTTGAAGAACAAAGTCGCCATGGCGATTTTATGTTCTCGTGAGTTTGCTTATATGTTTTGTGCGTCAAAAAACTTCGGGCGGAAGGCAGGAGAAAAGAAAATGTGTCTAACGTCCGGATTTTTCTTGCCTTTTTGCCTTTCCTGAGACAACGTGCTTGCTTGTGCTGCCCTGACAGCCAGAAGAAGGCTGCTGGAGCTTTTGGAGCGGTGAGCCTCGTTAATTAGGTAGCGTATCCCTCTTTTTGCGGGAGACAACTCCAGGCTGGCATCAGGCTGTCTTGCGGGGGATCCCCAGCCGTAAGGTACGGGGAGAATGTCCATTGTGCTTTTGTCTGCCGGCGGAGGCCGGGTTCATTATGCTGAAATGTCTTTTTCTTTGTTGTGTGCTTTTTCTGACGGGTTGTTCAAGCATGTCCATTGTGGACGAAAAAGGATATCTGGATTTCATGGGGCAGATGCCCCGAGATCTTGAGTCCCATGGTTTGCCGGGAAACCGTGAATCTGTCCAGCTAGCCCGCCATGATAGCTCCTACCCCTACGGAGCTGTGCTCTTTAAACAGCTTTCGCCAGCCTTTATGCAGGGGCAGGTGGCAAACTACTATATCGGTGAGACCTTTGCTCAGACGCTGCAGCCGCGCCGCAGTGTCTTTACGCCCAGGAAATACGGCTTTGGCATTGAGCATATGACCCAGCGCGTGCAAGTGGCTATGCTGGCTGTCTGCGACTGGGATGGAGATGGGCAAGCAGAATGGCTTGTGTCCTGCAGGGTCACACCCAAACGTGGTGGCCGTGAGAAAACCTGGTATCTGCTTGTGCCGGAGCCTGAAGACAGCTCTCAGGTGCTCAAGGGAACGGCTATTGCCATTTGGGACTGCCTGGGCCAGAGCTGTCAGCTGATCAGGCTCAAGGCTGATCATGTCGATCGTACCAAGGATGACGCGGGACCGATGACAGAAGTGCGGGAATTTACCCCTGGCGAGCAGACAGTGACCACGCCGCCGGCACCTCAGAAGGACAATCAGAGCATTGAGGAGCATAGCCTCTAGGCGTAAGCATGCGCGTACTTCCTCAACAAATCGTGCAGTTTTTGCTGCGGCAGAATACCCGTCAGGGTATGACCATGATTTTACGCTTTTTTCTGCTGCTCTTTCTGCTCGTCCTCTTTTATGCCTGCCTCTTTCACTTTTTTATGTGGCTTGAGGGCAGACATGAATACTCCTGGATCACTGGCTTTTACTGGGCCGTGACAGTGATGACGACTCTTGGTTTTGGCGACATTACCTTCAACTCTGATGCGGGCCGACTTTTTTCCATAGTCGTTTTGCTCTCTGGTATTCTCCTTTTTCTGACAATGCTGCCTTTCATGTTTACGCAGTATATCTATGCCCCTTGGCTTGAAGCTCAGAAAAAAGAGCGCACCCCACGTATGCTGCCGCCAGAAACGCACGGCCATGTCATCATCGTCAATCCCAGCCCCATAGCCTTAAATCTTGCCGACAATCTTAAAACCTACGGTGCCTCCTATGTCCTGCTCTGCCATGACAGCCAGAAGACCATGGATCTTCTGGACCGCGGCTACAACGTGGTTGCAGGCGACCACGACTCACCCAAGGTCTATGAAAATCTCAGGCATGCACAGGCAGCCATGCTTGTTGCCTTGGACAGCGATACCCGCAATACCAATATCATTTTTACGGCAAGGGAAAGCGGCCCAGCCAATCTTTTGCTTGTGGCTTCGGCAACGAACGACGAAAGCAGTGAAATCCTCAAGCTTGCTGGCTGCCATCAGGTCTTTCAGTTTCAGCGTCTTCTGGGTGAAGCTTTGGCCCGAAGGGTGCTCAATGATAAGGAACGCTGCAGTGTTATTTTGCGCAGTGAACAACTGGTCATTGCTGAAACGCCTGTGATGCGCACCTTTCTTGTGGGGAAAACCCTCAGAGAATGCGGTCTGCGCGCCAAGACAGGCGTCAACGTCGTGGGTCTTTGGGAGCGTGGGCAGTTTCGCCTGCCCAATGCCGACAGTGTTTTTACCTCCACTATGGTCATGGTTATTGCCGGCACCAATGATCAGATTGCTCAGGTGAACAGTCTCCTGGGGCCCAGAGAAAACCGCGAAAGTGGCAAAAATAGCAATGACATGCCAGTACTTATCCTTGGTGGAGGCGGTGTGGGGCTTGCCGCGGCGCGTTTTCTGCAGGCTAGTGGGCGTGCTTTTTGCGTTGTGGATAAGGAACGCAAGGAAGGGCTGCCCGAGGGCAGCATGGTGGTCGGCGATGCCTCGGACCTTGCTGTGCTTGAAAGTGCCAATATTCGCAAGGCTCCTTCCGTGCTTATCACAACCCATGTCGACGATACCAATATCTACCTCACCCTGTACTGTCGCCGTCTGAACAAGGAAGTGCAGATTATCAGCCGTGCCAATCTCGACAGAAATATTTCTCTGCTGCACACAGCCGGCGCTGATCTTGTGCTTTCCCTAGCCTCCATGGTCAGCAACAGTGTCATTAATTTGCTTTCACCGGGCAAGGTTCTGATGATCAACGAGGGCCTGAATATTTTCAGATCCACGGTGAATGCCTCACTTGCCGGCAAGCATCTGCAGGGAAGCGGCATCCGTAGCGAAACCCATTGCAGTGTGGTTGCTCTGCGTACCACAGAGGGAGAGATGAAGATCAATCCTGATCCCCAGCATGTCTTTGCTCTGGATGAGGAACTCTATCTCATTGGTGATTCTGCTTCGGAAAAAGCCTTTCACGAGCGTTTTAGCTCGTAACGCAAAAAAGAAAGCCGCAGATACAATCTGCGGCTTTCTTTTTTGTCATTTGCTCAAGGGATCTAGGGCTTGTCTGAGATCCTCAAGAATATCGTCGCCGTGTTCTAGGCCGACCGAAAGACGGATAGTTCCAGGGGCAATGCCGCATTCTGCCAGCTGCTCATCTGTGAGCTGTCTGTGCGTTGAACTGGCTGGATGCAGAACGCAGGTTCTGATATCTGCCACATGCACTTCCAGAGAAATCAACTTGAGGCTGTCGATAAAGCGGGCCCCTGCCTCGCGACCGCCCTTGAGCTCCAGGGAGATAACGCCACAGCAGCCTTTGGGGAGATATTTGGCCGTAAGCTTGCGATCGGGATAGCTGGCAAGGGTTGGATATTTGACGCTTTTCACAGCCGGGTGCGCTGCCAGAAATTCAGCCACAAGGGCTGCATTTTGCGAATGTTTGGCCATGCGTAGGGGCAGTGTTTCGAGACCGAGATTGAGATAGAAGGCTCCCTGTGGAGTCTGGCAGCAGCCGAGGTCGCGCATCAGCTGAGCCCGGGCTTTGGCGATGAAGGCCGCTTTGCCAAAGGCCTGTGTGTAGACAAGACCGTGATAGGACGCGTCAGGTTCACAGAGCTCGGGAAATTTGCCGGAAGCCTGCCAGTCAAAGTTGCCGCTGTCGACGACAACGCCTCCCATCTGTACGGCATGGCCGTCGAGGTATTTGGTGGTTGAATGTACGACAATGTCGGCGCCAAAGTCGAAAGGCCGGCAGAGCACGGGCGTGGCAAAGGTATTGTCCACAACCAGAGGAATGCCGTGTCTGTGGGCAAAAGCCGCAAAGCGTTCAATGTCCAGAATATCCATGGAGGGATTGGTCAGTGTTTCGCCGAAAACGAGTTTGGTATTGGGGCGGATGGCCTGGTCGAGTTCTTCGTCAGAGGCGTGCTGATCAATAAAAGTGACCTCAATGCCCAGGCGTTTCAATGTCACGGCGAAAAGATTGAAGGTGCCGCCGTAGATGCTGGCTGAGCTGACAAAGTGGTCGCCGCTTTTGGCAACATTGAGCACGCTGATCAGGCTTGCTGCCTGGCCGCTTGAGGTGCACAGGGCTCCTACCCCACCTTCCAGGGCGGCAATTTTTTGCTCCACGGCATCCACCGTGGGATTGCCCAGACGTGTATAGAAGAATCCGCTCTGGGCCAGGTCAAAGAGGCGGGCAACCTCTTCAGTTGAGGTATAGCGGAAGGTTGTACTCTGGGCGATGGGCAGAACACGAGGTTCTCCGTTTTTAGGGGCATAGCCCGCATGCAGACATAGACTTTCCTGTTTCATCAGTCGTTCAGCGTGCCTGGAAGCAACGCAGCCTCCGAATTTATGTAGGTGTGCTGGTACCGGCATATGCCGTGGCCTGTGAGTGGTCATTGTGACCACGCGCAACAAAGTAGACCAAAAAACAAATGTGCTCAAGATATGCTGCTGTGAGGAGGCATTTCGCGATTTTACCCCGTCACTTCCTTGCTATATGCCAGTGAGATAGGTATAGTGGAAGTGCTTGAGTTAATTGCATGCCACGGGAAGACACTCCTTTTGGATACCCTGTTTTCCCGTATTTTTGGAAGGCATGGAGAATGCCCAATGAAGGAGGACTTTCATGAAACGTCTGACTGCTTTGCTCGGGGTTTTTGCCCTCGTCTGCGGTCTTGGATTTGTCTGTGCTCCCAAGGCTGAGGCCGCCATCGAGATCAAGATCGCCGGCATGAAACCTGAGGGTGAGCCAGAAACCATTAGTATGCATAAGTTTGGCGAGCATCTTGAGAAGCTGTCCAACGGGAAATACAAAGTAAAGGTTTTCCCCAACAGTATTCTCGGTAAGGAAGATTCCTACATCGCCCAGACCCGTAAGGGTATCATTCAGATGTGCGCTACAGGTACCCAGACCAGTGCACTGCATCCAGCCATGGCCATGCTGGAAACCCCTATGCTCTTCGACAGCTATGCCCACGCCCGTCGCGCTATGGACGGTGGTAAGACCTTCCAGCTGATCAATGAAGGCTTCCCGGAAAAATCGAACCTGCGCACCATGAACGCCTTCCCTCTTGGTTTCCGTCATTTTTATACCAAAAAGCCTTTGAAGAGTGTCAATGATCTCAAGGGCCTGCGTCTGCGCGTTCCCAATATTCCTCTGTATATTCGTTTTGCCAAGGAATGTGGCATCAGCGGTCAGGCCATGCCCTTTGCCGAAGTGCACGGCGCTCTTGATCAGGGTATCATCGATGGTGGCGATAGCCCCCTGGCCGATATCGTGAGCAAGAAAATGTATGAGATCACGCCTGAGATCACGCTGACCGGGCATATTCTGGTCATCCACTCGCTCTACATCAACAAGGACTTCTACGACAAGCTGCCTGCCAACGAAAAGAAGTGGTTTGACGAAGCCGCACGTTTGGCTGCCGACTATGTCTGGAAGGAAATGGAAAAGATCGACAAGGAATCTGAAAAGGTTATCCTCGCCAATAAGGGTCATATCAGCACACCCGACAAGGCCTTCCATGACCATATGGTCAAGGCCGCCGAGCAGACCTGGAATCTTTTCCGTGAAACCGTGCCTAATTGCCAGGAGATCCTGGACAGCGCAGCTGCCCTGAGATAAGCAGAATATTGTCTGAGGAGCCGGATTTTTCCGGCTCCTCGGCATTTTTTTGTTTGATCGGCATGGGCGACGCTTGAGGAAGACGTCTTTATTAATGCAAAGGATTTTTTAGATGCACGACGAAGATCAAAAGGACTCGGTTTCTGAACAGACGCCGAATAAAACAGATAGTGCTCAGCCTCGCAGTACCTCGCAGCTGTTTTTTGAGATTTTTTGCGCCACCCTCTTTCTCGCCATGATCGGTCTTGTCTTCTATAATGCCGTATTGCGCAAGGTCTTCAATTCCAGCTACCCGCCCAGCGAAGAATGGGCCCGCTTTCTCTTTATCTATATCACGTTCTTTGGGGCTATCGAGGGCTTTTACCACAAACGGCACATTGCTGTGGACATGTTTACTAACCTTCTGGGATCCGGAACACGCAAAATTGTTGATGTACTTGCTATTGTCTGCGGCATGGGTGCTATGTTCCTTTTGTGTTACGGCGGCGTGATCAATGTTCTGCAGACCATGGACACCTATTCTCCGGCCACTGGTGTGAATCTCGCCCTGATCAACGGTACCCTGCCCATCATGGCCTTTGCCGCACTTGTTTTGCAGCTGCGAGATCTCAGGGACTGCCTGAAAAAACACGGTGACAAGGGGTAAGGCATGGAGCTCTTTATTTTTCTTGGCAGTCTCTTTTTGTTTCTCTGCCTGGGCATACCCGTCTGTCTCGTGCTTGTGCTTTGCGCCACAGTGCTGATGTGGCATTCAGGTTTCTGGGATGCCATGATCATTCCGGGCAGTATGCTGGACGGTGTGAACAATTATCCCCTCCTGGCCATTCCCTTCTTCGTTTTTGCCGGTGAAATCATGGCCGCTGGCGGGCTTTCGTCCCGTGTGGTGCGTCTTGCTCAGCTGATTATCGGCCGAATTCGCGGCGGTCTTGGCTACGCGGCTATTGTCTCAAGCGTGCTTTTTGCAGGCCTGATGGGCTCCAGTGTGGGTGAAGCTGCTGCTCTGGGCGGACTTTTACTGCCCATGATGAAGGAACAGGGCTATAATCCAGGCAGAGCAGGCGCTGTCATCGCTTCAGGTGCCATTCTTGGCCCCATCATTCCTCCGAGTACCAACTTTATTCTTCTCGGCGCGACCATCAGCAGCCTGTCCATAACCAAGCTTTTTATGATCGGCCTTTTCCCCGGTGTCTTCATTGGCCTGTCTTTGATGGTTGTCTGGTTTTTTATTGTACGTAAGGATGGGTATTACGACACAGAGACCTTCACCTTTGCCGAGAGCATGAAGATCCTTGCCGATGCGTTGCCGGCATTTCTTATGCCTGTCCTTTTGCTGGGTGGTATTCGCTTCGGCTTCTTTACACCGACGGAAGGTGGTGCCTTCGCGGCGATTTATGCTATTGTCATCTGTATGTTGTATTACCGTGAGTTGAGTTTTAGCGATCTTCTACGTGTCAGTGCTCGGGCTGCCTCAACCACGGCTGTGGTCATGATGATCGTGGGATCGGCGACAGCTGTGGGCTACTTCATCACGGTGGCAGATATTCCCAATCAGATGACAGAGCTCTTCAGGCCGCTCATCGACAAGCCTGTTGCGCTTTTGATCTGTATCAATATTTTCCTTTTCCTCATCGGCATGGTCATGGATTTGACACCGAATATCCTGATCTTCGCCCCTGTCTTTTTCCCACTGATCCAGCAGGCGGGCATTGATCCCTATTATTTTGGTCTGCTTTTTATCCTTAATCTTGGCATCGGTGTCATTACGCCGCCTGTGGGCACCATTCTCTATGTGGTGTGTGGCATAGGCGATATTCGCATAGCCGAGCTGATTAAAAAACTCATACCGTTCCTGATTATGGAAATTTGTATGCTCTTTGTCCTGCTTTTCTTCCCCAAACTTTCGCTTGTGCCCATGAACTGGCTGATGGGTGAATAACTCGATCTCTTGGGCGCTTGGGATAAACCAAGCGCCCTTTTGTATCGTGCCTGTCTGATGCCACCTCGTTTGATAATAGCTACTCGCTGAAATCCAGGATTTTTGGTTTTGATACTGTTCACGCATGATCAGCGTACTCTTTTTGTCAGTAAAATCGTTGGTGAAGCATACGTTGCGCGTGTTTTTTCAAGGTTTGTTTGCTAGCTCAACTCTTTAAGCAAGGAAGAAAATATGGGCTCAGTTGATGCCATGGCTCGCCGCATACGTATGACCCTTGGATCTGAAGAGTGTGACCTAGCGATCTGTCACGTTGCCGTGGTTGATGTGCAAAACTGTGAGATCATTCCTGAGGCGACCGTTTTGGTCGGTGATGGGGTGATCCTAGCAGTGCTGCAGGAACAAGAGATCGATGGTCCCATCCGCGCCCGCGAGGTCGTTGAAGGCCGAGGCCGGGTTCTTATTCCCGGTTTGATGGACGCCCATATTCATATTGAGTCGAGTATGCTCACGCCTGAGCGTTTTGCTGCGGCAGTGCTTCCCTTGGGAACCACGCGTGTCGTAGCCGATCCCCATGAAATTGCCAATGTTGCCGGAGTCGTAGGACTTCAGTATATGCTGGACGCAGCCGAAGGCCTGCCTTTGCACATCCATTTTGCGCTGCCTTCCTGTGTGCCCTGCACACCTTTTGAGGATGCTGGGGCAGAGCTGACAGCAGATGACTTGCGGCCGTTCATGCACAACCCAAAGGTCTGTTCCATCGGTGAAGTCATGAATTATCCTGGGGTTATCGCGTGTGAGAGAGAGTTGCTTGCCAAAATAAGCGCGGCAAAGGCTTCTGGCCTGGTCGTTGACGGACACTGCCCTCTGGTGCAGGGGCGGCAGCTTGCGGCCTATGTCGGTAGTGGCGTTGCCAATGACCATGAATCAACCACCCCTGAAGGCATGCGCCGCAAGATCGCCGCAGGTATGTATATTTTTATTCGGCACGGTTCTGCGGCAAGTTCGCTTGAACGTCTCCTGCCTGGTGTAACAGTCCATAATGCCCATCACTGTTGTCTGTGCACCGATGACATGCACGCAGGTGACATTCTTCGCAACGGGCACATCAATAATACCCTGGCGCGCGCTGTAGCTCTGGGGCTTGATGCGCCCACGGCAGTTGCCATGGCAACGCTGAACCCGGCAATGGCCTATGGCCTCAAAAATATCGGAGCAGTCGCCCCCGGATTTTGTGCGGATCTTTGTCTTTTGGACAATTTGAAAGACTTTCATGTGCATATGGTGTGGAGCGCAGGTCGCAAAGTTGCCCAGAGCGGACGCCTTTTGGTCGACCTGCCAATCAAGGCTGTTCCCGCATCCATTTGTTCCAGTGTGCATCTCACAGATTTTTCAGAAGAGAAACTGCACATAGTCCTTCCTTCCAGACGAGCCCGAGTCATTGTTCTTCAGCCGCATTCTCTGAGAACAAGACAAAAAATCATGGAAATTGCCACAAAATCGGACGGAACATTTCTCGCAGGTCTGAACCCAGGTTTGTGCAAGATTGCCGTCATAGCGCGACATAAGGGCTGCGGCCGTATTGGTCTTGGAATTATGGCAGGCTACGCAGAAAAGGGGAGTCTGCTTGGTGGAGCCATTGCGACAACGATAGCCCATGATTCTCACAATATCGTAGTCGCTGGCAGTGATGACGGTGATATGGCTTGCGCCGTGCGTGAATTGTCTGCCATGCAGGGCGGAATTGTCCTCGTTCGAAAACGCCAGGTGCTTGTCCGTCTTGCACTGCCTGTCGGCGGCTTGATGAGTCTTGCCGATGCCTCAGAAGTGGCGCGACTGAATGAGGCGGTCAAAGAAGCTGCGAGAGCATTTTCCATCAGCGAAGATGTGGACCCGGTAGTCACTCTTGCGTTTATCTCATTGTGTGTCATCCCTTCACTTAAGCTGAACACGCGTGGGCTATTTGATGTTGATAACTGGCGTTTTGTGGATATCGCACCCAATGGAGAATAGCTCCCGATTCTCATGTGGAGCTTGCCCACGCTGCATGCCTGCATTGGCCCAAAAACTGGGCATAGTGCTGGTAACGCTGAAAAAGGCTGCAGACAGACGTGAGTAGCAGGGTGCAAGACGCAGGCTGTGAGAACTCTTCACAAATGACAATGGTTGTATGGCAATGCGATGCAGGACATTGTCTGAGAGCATGTTGAGATAGATCTTGCACGCACTGACACATCGATTTTCAAATACGAAAACATATTCTGCGGATGACGCGTGACGACGAGATCTGAATTTTTTCGAAAGGAAAGGGATTGACGGAAAAAGCTGAATATGGAAATCTTCAAAAGAAAAAGAAGTACAAGATGTAAAACTGATTTTGCGCAGTGTTTCTGACAAGTGGGTAGCAGGCGTAAGGCTCGCAGCTCCAGTCAGAAGCGTTGCTATTGCTTTTTTACTGTCGCGAAAAGATGATAATGCCCCTTCTTGTCGTAAGATGTCTGCACAGACGACACCACACGCACTCACGGGAACGACAATTGTGTGTTGGGCTCCTTGGCAAAACCGAAGTATCCTCTACGGGGGCTGCAAAATACATAAAGCGTTAGCTTCGCGGCTGTACGGGTACTGACCAAGATCTTCTAAGCGGTCGACGGCATCGGCTTTTGATATGTGGCGTGCGTTTCAATTGTCAGGGCCCCGTTCACCATCAACAGACATTGGAACAAGAAAAGGTAAGCTTCATCTATCCTCAAAGCCGCTGATAGTATCAAAAAGTACGCGGAAGCACTTCGCAACCATGTATCAGGCTTGTTGTGAGCCCCCAGAAACGAGGGTGGACGACAAGAAAGCAATCTTCGCGGCAATTCCTGATGCTCAGGCATCGTGGGAATGTCAAGTAAAGAAGATACGGAAGAAAAAAGGCAGTTGCGGTTTTTCTATCGTGACTACCTCTTTTTTTAGGTGCGGTATGCTTTATAGCGGTCAATGTGCCCTCGTGATGTTTTGGGGGGATAAAGCCTCTGAAAAGCCCTGTAGTCATGAGAACTGAGCGTACCACTTCTCTCCTAAGGCCAGAGTCGTAAATCCACGGTCAAGTGTTTGCGGTGACGTCAAGGCTCTTTTGACGCTTCCTGTGATTGCGTTCGACTTCCTGAGGGTACCCGCAAATGGTAACCGGTAAATTATCGATGTTCTCTAGCACTCTATAATACTAAATAAATTATATGTAAGAAGCTCCTTCGGTAAAGGAAAATATTCATGGAAAAGTACCGTAAAATGAAACGTGTTCCTATTAGAAGACGATTAATGTTTCTGGTATTGCTCACAACAATCATTACAGCTATCTCTGTAATGGCTATTAGTATTACATCAATGGTTAAAATAAAAGAAGAATCTGAAGAAACATTGACGTTTCATTTGAAACAAAACATTAAGAGTCTAGTAGAACAGAAGGCATTAAATACAGATTTAAAGCTTGAACATTACGAAAATTATATAATATTTATTACAGATTATATTCAAGATATGTATAAAAATGCCAGTGAACTCATTAAGACTGGTAAGTATATCGATGCTCCTAGGCCGAGTACGCCTAAAGGTGTTTTTGCGATGAGTGGCATACTTGCCTTTGAAAATATGAAACCTAAAGATGTTTATGATGAAATTATGTTTTTCAGTCACCTCGAAAATGCTTGGAAGCCTATTGCTGAAGAGAACGACGGACTTATAGACACAGTTTATTTAGGCACTAGAAACGGATTTTTGCCATCTTATGATAAGTACTCATATCTTACTGCAGTAGCTGATCAAAATAAGTATCTATATTATAACTACTATGAGTCTGAATGGTACAAAAAGGGAATGAAGCAGGATGGTTTATTCTACACTGGCCTTTACAAGGACTCACAAGGCCGAGGCCTAACAATAACTATTGGAAAAGGTTTTAATGACGCAAAGGGTGTCCGTCAAGGCGTAAATTGTGCTGATTTCAATCTAACTGGCCTATATGATGAAATGATTAATATCAACTTCGGTATCGGAACTACATCGTTTGCCTTTTCATCGGAAGGTAAATTGATTTCTCCGGACGCTAATGAATTAGATTTAAATAAAATTGGTCTTTCAAAAGATGAAATATCCTCAATTGTTAAAGAAAAAAACGGCATACTCGAAAAAGAAGATTCATATTATGTTCATGCGAAAGTTAAACGTGTTGGTTGGACTATATGTGCTAGAGTGCCCAAAAAGATTGTTTTAGAAAGTGTTAGTGTAATGGAAGAAACAATGAGGATATCTATAATATCAACTATAGTTGGCCTCGCAATTATAACATTGATTGTTATTTTAATAGCAGAAAGACTTACAAAATCGATCACTCGTCCCATGGAACAGCTTGGAGACGACATGAATGTAATTGGTCAGGGAAATCTTGAACACAAGGCAGCTATACTTAGAAATGACGAAGTTGGTGATGTTGCTATGCAACTAAATGCCATGGTAGAGAAGTTAAAGAGTGTTAATGTAAGTCTTAAAAATACTCAGCAACACGCACAAATGATGACTGAATTAGCTATAAAGGATACTCTTACTGGTGTAAGAAATAGAACTGCATACAATAATGAAGCTGGAAAATTAGATTTATCTATAAAAAATGGATCAGCAGAATTCGGCATAGTAATGGTTGATATGAATTATCTTAAAAGAACAAATGATATATATGGACATGAGCATGGCGATATTGCCATTAAGAAACTATGTGAAATTGTATGTAATGTGTTTGCTCATTCACCTGTGTTTCGCGTCGGAGGAGATGAGTTTATCGTTATATTAAGAAATAAAGACCTTAATAATGCTGATAAACTTATATTTACCTTGAAGGAGCACTTATTGTCACTCGAGAGCAACACAGAACTTGAACCATGGGAAAAAGTTTCAGCTGCCATAGGATATGCAAAATTTGATAAAGATGTAGATAAAACTATAGAAAGTGTATTCAAAAGAGCAGATGAAGCTATGTATTCCTGTAAGAAAGATATGAAGGCTGTGCGCAATGAATGATATGTTTTGCTAGTAACTGTATAGCATTACTGAGATTATCATACACGTTTATATTAAAATTTGCGAATTATTTTTAAATAGATTGAATAATATCTTTTATTCATTACTGTAAATATAGTAATTGTCAAAAATAGCAGAATTACTTCTTTCATGATTGATGATATGGGCAAATACAATGATGAAGCTAAATTTACAAAATAAATTGTTGTTTCCTGTTATAATATCAATTCTGCTTTTTATGTCTATATGTGCTTTTGTTTTATCTGATATTCTAATAGAAAAAAACCAGACTCAAACTGTCGAATTGCTGCGTGAAGGCAATAATATTCTTGTTAAGAATATTAGAAATTTAATGAATAATTATAGATTTGCAATTAGGAGTCTGTCAAATGCTCCAATATTCCATGCTTTTGCAGATCATTTAAGCGGTGATATAGTTATTAATGATATCCCAAAAGAACAAGCGTTGAAGAGGATACAAGAGCTTTTAACAGACTTCCCCAATAGGTATATTGATTATTCACAATTAAATTTTATTAGTTCAAATGGAGAAGTTATAGCAAGTAGCAGGCCTCATATTGTTGGAAGGGAAAATTTAAAAGATAAAGTGTTCTTTAAAGATGCTGTAAAAGGACGCGAAGCGGTTTCGAGTCCGACAATCAATCCTGCTACTGGTGATAAAGTTATTTATATAGCTAGCCCAGTATTTAATTCAAAAAGGCAACCTGTAGCTGTATTGTGTGGAATTATACCTTGCACTATTCTTATTGCTAATACTATTGAAGACGTAGGGATGTCTAAGACTGGTTATGCATATATTGTTGATGGAAACAGTGGCCTGATGCTCGCTCATAATGTTTATCAAAAAGTACATACGATGGATATGTATAGCTATCAGCCGTGGATGCGTGATTTAAAACCAGATGAAAGTGGCGTTAAGGCTGATTACAGAGATAGTAGGGGAGTCCATCGGCTTGCGATCTATCATAAAGAACCAAGAACATCCTGGATTGCGGTTTCCTGTGTAGATTTTGAAGAAATTGAAGCTCAATCATCGTTTATCCGTGATATAATTATTTTAATGATGTTTGGAACGCTACTTTTAGTGTCTTTTGTGCTTATTATTGTTGTACGCTCTGTAACTAATGATGTACATAAGACAAATAAGTACGCTCAAGAGATAACAGCTGGATATTTAGATAGTACTCTCGATGTAAAGCGTGATGATGAACTCGGAGATCTCGGCTTAGCTCTACATCGTATGGTTGATTCTTTAAAACAAATGGTCAGATTAAATATCGCACAAACAGAAGAAAGAAAAAGAAATCTTGCTGCATTGCGTGATTCAATGCTGATTACACTTGCAGATCTTGTCGAAAGTAGAGATCAAAATACTGGTGAGCATATTCGAAAAACGGCATCATACGTCCGTGTTATATTGGAAGAGCTCAGGCGAGAAGGGCTATTTCGAGATATTATAAATGACGATTATATTTTAAGAGTTGTTAGTTGCGCACCTCTCCACGATATTGGGAAAATTAAAGTTCCTGATGCTATTTTAAATAAGCCCGGCAAACTCACGGATGAAGAGTTTTCTATTATGAAAACGCATGCGGCAATGGGCGGCGAAGTTATCGGTCAAATACAGCGAATCGTGCCTGATTCTGATAACCTCGTGGTCGCTCGAGATATTGCGACATACCACCATGAAAAGTGGAACGGAAGCGGCTATCCAGACGGACTTGCAGGCGATGCCATACCACTTTCAGCTCGTGTTATGGCTGTGGCTGATGTGTTTGATGCCCTTGTGTCTGAACGTGCCTATAAGCGAGCTTTTAGTACTGAAAAGGCTTTTTCCATCATTCAGGAGGAAAGCGGTAGACACTTTGATCCGCGGATAGTTTCGGCTTTTCTCTCTGCCAAAGAAGAAATTCTTCAAATAGAACAACATTTCAGAAATCACGAAATTAAAGTAAGTATGGAAACTACTGTTGCCTACTCTTAATTGTAAAGCTGGGTAATTTTGAGATAATATATTATGGCATTATTGACAAAAATATTGCAAGCACTATGAAAAAGATAGTTTTTACGGTCCTTTGTTTGCTTTTGTGGCCGCTTGCAGTTCAGGCGGTAGATTTTAAAATCCGCGGTGCCTGGGATTTTGGCATAGATCTTGGTCAAGGGGGAGATCTTGTCACAAGATATAACGGCCAACACCGCACAGGAATGTTTGGAGACGCCGCTGGAGGTGACAACTTCAATGCCTTTCAACGCTTTCGTACGTGGCTCTTTGTTCGGGTATCTGAGAATCTTCAGGGTGTTCTCATGTTTAAAATTCCCGAACGTGACCCAATGCCCTGGGGCTATGCCGGCAAGGGAGGGGCTCTTGGTGCTGATGGCACTCATCTGCAGGTAAGCTCTGCAGCCATTGATTGGCAAGTTCCTCAAAGTAAATTACGCCTGCGCATGGGTCTCCAATATATCACTTTTCCCGCTTTTACCGGGCAAAATGTCCAACTGGCCAATACGGCTATGGGCATTACCGCCAATTACCACGTCAATGAGCACTTTTCGATAACGGGAATGTGGATGCGTCCTTTTAATGATAATTGGACTGGCGCTGGCAGTGGTGCTGATAGTGCAAGCTATTTGGATAATGTTGATATATTTGGAATCTTTTTGCCAGTAACGTTTGATGGCGTAAAAGTAACTACTTGGGCTGCAGGGGGCATGGTAGGCAGAAATTCCCGTACAGGGTCATATTTGTACACAAATATGTTCTGGGATAAGGATCTTAGTAATGTCGGTTATAATCGAGGTAGACCGTTTAATCAAAATTGGCACCGCGATTTACACCGACTTGATCCGTATGGAAGCGTCTTTATGGCCGGCTTCACCGGTGAGATAACGTCAATAGAGCCTTTACGAGTCGCCTGGGATTTAGAATATGCCGGAACAAGAACTGGCTACGAAAAATATGACAGAAAGGGGTATGTTGCGGCATTATTAGGAGAGTACAGGACAGACTGGGGTATTCCCGGCATTTTTGGGTGGTATACTTCCGGCGAAGATGATGATATTTCAAATGGAAGTGAACGTATGTTCGTTATGGCACCATTGAACTATTCAGGCCGTAATGACTTTTCCGCGTTAGCGTTTTACGGTGCTCAAAATCAATCTGTGCGTCAAGGAATTTTGGCAAATACTTATGTAGGAACTTGGGGTATTGGTGCTAGAATAAAAGATTTTTCGCTTTTTGATGATTTAACTCAGACGCTGCGTTTCCTTTATATCAATGGAACAAATCAAAAAGAGTCTTTAGGGAAATATGATTGTTTAACGACTTCGGTGCCTGCAAATGCTGATTATTTGCTAACAATAAATGAAAATGCTTTTGAATTAAGTCTATCAAGTAAATATAAAATATATGATAATCTCAAGTTATACTCTGAGGTTGGTTATTTGGGATTACATCGACAGGACTACGCAACACGTGGTCGCCAGGAAAAATGTGACGCCTGGAATGTTTCCCTGGCGTTGACCTATGAATTTTAAGCGTGCCGCTTCTTGGAAAAACAATGTCTGCCGAGCCTCCTTCCCCGTTCGGGCTCACCTGTACGTTTTCCAAGTGACTCGCATATGTCTTGGCGTCGACCATTGGACTGCGTAGTCTTCCTCTTTTTGTGACCTACCCTTGCTTTACCTCGACATTTTCAAAGTATGTACAGATTGTGGAGACTTCCCCCTGTTGTTCACGGAGGCAGTCATCTTGAAAACAGCAATTGAGCCATCGCAAAAACGGTCGCATAGAAATGCGACCGTTTTTCTTCGTATTCCCCTATGATGGGGTTGGAGCGTTTTTCATCCAGACCTGAGATTCTTTTTTTGCACTCCTGGTATTTTGTGCCATGACCCCCACCAGAGGGTGGGGAATGTAGAGCTCTTCCAGGTATTGTGCTTCTTCCTGCGAGAGGTGGAAATCCACAGCCTTTGCGAGGTCCTCAACATGCTCCAGTTTTGTGGCACCGGTCACAGGCGAGGTCACCTTTGTGAGCAGCCAGGAGAGTGCAATTTCTGTCATGCTGACATTGTGTTTTTTGGCAAGCTCAATCACCCGCAGGATAATCTGCCGATCACTTTCAGCCATACCGTCATATTTGAGCTTTGCGTAGCTGTCTTCTTGTGACCGTTTGGTTGTTGTATCAAGATTTCGTGAGAGTCTGCCACTGGCAAGAGCGCTGTACGGCGTCATAGATATCTTGTCTTCGTCACATAGTGCAGCCATTTCCCGCTCCTCTTCGCGGAACAGGAGATTGTAGTGATTCTGCACGGCAATAAATTTTTCAAACCCTTCTTGTTCTGCCAGAGCATTGGCCTTGGCCAACTGCCACGCATAACAGTTGGCGATGCCGATATGGCGTACTTTTCCTGCCTTTACCATGCGAGTGAGCCCGTCCAGAATGTCATAGATTGGTGTTTGATAATCCCACATATGGTAGATGTAGAGATCGACATACTCCATGCCCAAATGGCTGAGGCTCATATTGAGCTGTTTTTCGATGTGTTGCTGGCCTGTTACGGCAATAAAAATCATTTGGCTGGACTTGGCTATGCTCGCCTGAAGCCCGCTAATAGCGGGCTTTTTCGGTTTTTGGGCTGGTTTGCATTTTGCTGGATTTGGCTCTATTTTGACGTTGCGTGCGGGGAAGCGTGCGGGGAAGGCCTCCTTAAAAAACCCGCATAAAATCAGTATTTTCGGAGTTAACTATTGAGGGAGGGGTTGTTACCCTCCCTTTTTCCGCGCACACACGTGAGCGGTTACCCCAAAAGATTTCAGACCATTACATGGATTACGACACACATTTGCGTCACATTTGGCAAGTAGCGGGAAAGTCGATTTGTACACCTTGCAAAAACTCTTAACACATAGCAGTCCGCAGATGACACAAAGATATGCGCATCTTGCCGACGAGGCTTTGCGCAGGGCAGCGGCGGTTGCGGATAGCATGGTTCCGCCTCCCGAAAAAGCATGAAACCTTTTTGACGCAACAGCAAGGATTTGTTATTTCTGACGGCAACGGAGAAGAAAAATGTCCGCTCTTACCTTTGACTCTTTGGAATATATGCGCAAGCTGGAAGCGGGAGGCTTCACGCGCCAGCAGGCCGAATC
>JAFXOX010000071.1 GCA_017528345.1 Desulfovibrio sp. | reverse complement strand
TTGTCTTATACTGAAATTGGTTTACACTTTTGCAAATCAATTAAAGTAAAGAAAAATGAGAAAAAGATCCTATTTCACAGAAGAAAAACGTATCTCGATAGCGAACGAGTACTACACGACAGATGTCAGTGCAAAGGAAATATGCCAGAAATATGGCCTTTCCTCACATACGGTATTATGCAATTGGGTGAAAAAATACATCAAGGATGTGAAATGTCCCGAAAAAGTATTACCTTTGCACCGCAGGCCGTCGTCTGACATTCCCCCCGGCCTGCCATCAGACATGGCAAGGACAAACAAAGACCCGAAAGAACTGGAGGCCCGCATAGCAGAGCTGGAGAAAGCCCTGAAATGGGAGCAGATGCGCACTCATGCCCTCGAGACAATGATAGAGATTGCCGAGGAACAAGGCATGAAGGTGCGAAAAAAATCTGGGGCCAAGTAGTCGACCGCCTCTGCGAGCGTGATCAGTACAAGGTAGATGTCGCTTGCAGGCTACTTGGCCGCACAAGACAGGCTTATTACAGGAAAAGACGCAATGATGACTGCTATGTAAACCGCCTGACACCGATAATAGACACAGTCAGGCATATACGTGGTATGGATCCAGGCATTGGAGGATACAAGCTGTGGCTAATGATAGGCAGGATATATCCCGACCGCTGGATTCCCGGGCGCGACAGCTTCTTCAGCATCCTGCGCACGTTCGGCCTTGTCCTGAAGCGCCCCAGGCCAAGACATACGACAAACTCCAACCACAGGTTCCATAAGTACAAGAATCTGGTAAAGGACTATATCCCCGCGTCCCCCAACTCCCTATGGGTGAGCGACATCACCTATATCGATACGGAAGACGGCTTCTGCTACCTGCATCTTGTAACAGATGCTTATTCACGCAAGATCATAGGCTGGAGCCTGTCACCGACGCTTGAGGCAAAGTACACGCTAAGGGCCTTGCGCATGGCAATAGAGCAGACTGGCAGGGACGACCTTCAGGGACTTATACACCACTCTGACAGGGGAATACAATACTGTTGTGATGCATATGTCGGTGAGCTGAACAGCCACAATATCAGCATCAGCATGACTGAAGACTACAAGCCGACGGACAATGCCATAGCCGAGCGTGTCAACGGAACGATAAAGACCGAGGTCGTATATAGGGAGAAGCGGTACAGGAACATTGCAGAGGCAGGCAAGCGCCTAGGCCGGTACATTGCCTTCTACAACGACCAGCGCCCACACTATAGTCTTGGGATGCAGGTTCCCACACAGGTACATGGGCAGAAGCAGCAGGACTCCCGGGGGCTGTCTGCCCCCTGCCGTCGGGCATCCCCCGAGTGTTTTTCATAGTTTCCATGCGGAGTAAACACATTCAGTACGATGTCAACGAAATCAGGAATGTGTGAACCTTTTCAGGAATATGACAACTATTTCAGAATGATGTCAACAAAGCCAGTTTAATAATAACCAAAAACTGTAAACCAAAATCAGGAAAAGACAATATGGTGTGTTAAAAAAATGTTTGACTGTTTGACCATTTGACCTAAAAGCCTTGCATTTGAATATTTATCTTTAGTTTTCTCTTCATTTTTCTATATCCCTCAAAAGGGAGCCCTAAATCAGGGCGTCCTCAATGGGGTTGCGATTTGCTACCCCCTTCGTATATAGGGGAATGCATATCGGGAATCAGC
The DNA here is from genome assembly GCA_017528345.1 of Desulfovibrio sp. GTDB lineage: Bacteria > Desulfobacterota > Desulfovibrionia > Desulfovibrionales > Desulfovibrionaceae > Desulfovibrio. The sequence goes on along the minus strand of JAFXOX010000071.1, from coordinate 171 downwards.
TGATAAGCGCCCTAAAGGGGCAATGAGCTACTAGCCCAGGGTAACACCCTGGGGGAATTTTTTGGGGGGAGCTAACGCCCTGTAAGGGCAAAAGCTCTAACATGAATCAATGCTTCTGCCCTTACAGGGCGAAATTACCCACTACCATATACCTAGGGCGATGCCCTAGGC
>JAFXOX010000070.1 GCA_017528345.1 Desulfovibrio sp. | reverse complement strand
AGACCTGGTCAGCCTCGCATATCTTGCGATTTTCCTCAAAGGCTCTGCCCAGGAAAACCTTCTGACTGATTCCGCACAAGGCTGCCGCCTGCTTATTGCTCACAAGCCCTTTATTCCAATCGGCCAAAACCTCGGCAAAGATCTCTGGAACAGCCTGGCGCGGTCTGCCGGCTTTTTTGCCATTACCCCTCGCTTTTTCCACGCCTAAACAACACAAGGAAGCGTGCATCTCAGCGTAAAAACTGAGCTGCGCTTCAAGCGTAGCCTCGCTCTGGGCAAGCAAAAGCTTTGTGCCTTCCCCCAAACAAGAGCAGTCCATCTGCTCGCCTGCCTCACACGCTCTGCGCAGCCTGCGCAAACAATCCGCATACCCGGAACTGAGACCCATCACGTTCATTGCTGATGTCTGTTTCTGCATACCAGATCCTGGGCTCAGTGGATTTCTCGTGCGCGACGCCAAAACGTCGTACATGACATGCCACAGGCCTCTGCCGCTGCAGAGAGATTCAAATCATGACGCCTGAAAGCTCTGTACGCCTCCGCAAAATGTTCGGGCTGTGTCAATCTGGGCCTGCCAAGACGACCAAGACGTTTGGCCTTTGCTCGCCCCTTCTTCTGGTGTTCCTGGATATAGACCTGCACAAAATGCACAACGGCCTCCAAGCGTTCCTGGCTAAAACACTCAGGGGAGAGATCACAGCTTCTGAAGGCCCTCCTGCTTTTGACAAACACAACATCCACACCACGAATCTGCAACTGCCGCAAAAGTCGGCCTGCCTCAAGAAAGCTGTCACCCAGGTCACTGCCCATGGCAAGATAGAGTTTATCTCCCGGCGAAAGCAGTGCCATACATTGCTCCCATTGCCCCTCACGAAACTGCACATCTACAGGACACCTGGACATAAGGCTGACGATACCCGGCACAGTGGTACGAAAAAAAGAAACAAGCATAGACGATGACTCTTTACCAGAAACTGGTCTTTGTAAAAATGTATACTTAAAGAAATTTCGGCAAATCATCTTTGCCATGCCTTGAAAATTTCCATAAATACATTTTATGGCCCTTTTCTGGCATCACATTTCAAGGAAGCCTGCAGTACATGGAGAACCCTTTTTTAGCAAGTTCTTTTTTTTGCCAATATATTCATTCGTATGGCAAAAATAAACGCAACCTATGGTTTTTATTGAAAAATCACCTTTGAAGATAGCACAAAAAATTTTTCCAGCCGAGCATTTTGCCTGCTTTCAAAGAATGTGGAAAAGATTTCCTGGGCTTTTACGTGACTTAAACATCTGTCATGAACGCGAAAAAATAGCCGCATGCAGCCTTCTGTGACGCTACACTTTTCAGCATACTGGATATCCACAAGCCGGTTCTCTGCAACCTTTTCCAAAGCTTCGAAAGCTTGTCTCCGTAAACCGACATACACCCTTTTTACCGTACTTGGCATCCGCCATGCAAAACTGCCGCACATATACACGCAAGCGCTACTCGTACGCCCCTGTGCCATGGCTGATGACGGGAAAAAGACAAAGCCGTGCGCGTAAACAATAGATATCCAAAGCCTTTCTCACGCTTTCCCCAAAAGTCCACAACCTCTTAAAACACCTTAGAATCTGCCTGCGATTTTCTCATTTCCACGCGGCACATTTTTTTCATAGCTCAGTGTAATGCTGCGATCTTTTTCGGATACCACAAGCATTTCATCTTTGCCAGTCTGCCTGCCAATTTCCCGAAGAATAGCCAGACATGGCCGATTTTTCATCTGAAGATGAATACATACCGGGGTTTTTGGGGCATGCCCCATAACCGAAAACTGAAAGCCAGCATGGGCTGCGACTTGACTGAGAGCCGTTTCCAACGGTCCATCGTAGAGCAAATCCATACTGCGCGAAAGTCCAGGGCCGGTATCTACGGGCAGATCATTGAGCCCACTGCTGCCAGTGAATAACGCAAGATCGGCACTGATCAGCTCTGCTGCTTCGCGCAGTTTCAGCGAAACATAGTCTTCCGTCACATCGTTTTGCACGTTCTTGGCGCAGCCTGTCAGACAAAAAAGCACAACAAGACACCAGCCATATCGCCGTTTCATACCATACCTCACAAAAGCCTCGCCCGAGAGCAAAGGCCCACGGGATGCGGGCCACAGAGCCATCTTTTTCAAAAATACATGTTTTGGTCAAAAAAAATTAAAAAATTAAAAATTATCCAAGTTTTTTAAAGGTTAACCGAGATCTTGTCAAGGAATCGCCGAAATAATAGAAAAATTTTTTTCTTAAAAAGATTTTTCTTGACAGTCTACCCGGATTCAATTAGAAGCAATTTCGCGATCGGCCAGCTTAAACCCATAAGGAAAATTTATGGATGATGATTTTTTCAAAAAATTTGAATTTTTTTTGAACCCCGACGATCCCAAATTTCTCACCATGGCTGAAGCCTGGTTCAACATAGCCAATCTGTTCAATGAGCAGCTTTCGCCCAGAAATCACGCGGCGCTCCTGCTTTCTGCACCGACTCCGGCGCAAATGACCAGTCTCCATTATTTTCTGCGAGGGCAATTTTCCCTACGCCTGATCATGGCCATGCAGAACGGAGCGACTATGGATTCCCTCATTCCCAAGCAGTATCACAGCAAGCTTTTGGCCTTCATCAGACATATTCGCAGCCAGGAGCAGTTTTTCAAAGAAATTCGCCAAGCAGCACGTAGGCTTTCTCGGGATAGCGTTCAACGAGACATCATCGTAGACTCTGCAAAGCCAAGCAAACGGGAGAAGGCTTTCAGACGACTTCTGAAAAAGTACGATCCGCTCACAAGGATCTAGTGGGTTCTCAGGCACACGCACCCATATGCCAGCGCATTGGCAAGCTTACAGACCAAGGATGTGTTCCTTTCCTCAAAAGCTCGCTGAACACACTGGCATAACCGAGCGCAAAGGGCGATGCAGCTCCTTCCTGCTCTGCCGGACTCTTGCCTCGCCCATGCCCGAGAACGTTGAAAGCCATGAAGAGAGATCGCTTTTTCAAGACCATACGGCACAAGGCTTCTGAAAGTATTGTTTCGCTTTCACGCGCAAAAGGTAGAACGCAGATGCGTCTCTGTGTACGCACAGCTCAAGGCTTGCGCAGAGAACCGATCTTCCTGCAGGGTGCGAAGCGACAAGCCTTCACCCGTTGCCTGGACGTGCCCAACACATTTCAGGGCAAGGGATATGTTGCCAATCCTTTGTCGATCGCGGATGCACAACAACCCCTTGCCCTGAAGGGTTTTCATGACAAAACATAAACCTTTGGCTGCCAGGTTTGCACAAACGATATATAATAAATTCGTATAAGTGTTCTTGATTTATCTTGAACAAGCTTCGTCTTCTGCCTGGAGCGTTTCCATCTTTCCTCCTGACACCTTAGGGCAAGAGGCATGACAGAGATCTCTTTGCCGATCGTGAGACTTGCTCATGCCCTTGCCCTGAGCTTTGGGCAGACAAAAAGACCTCACATGTTCTACCAGGCCGACAGCCCACGTTCACCTGCGCAGGCACAAGGGTTTGCCTAACCTTCGGCTTCGACATCCCAGAGAGTAAATATATTAAATTTGATTAATAAAAAAATTTACACTGCCCACATATTCGTTGTTTCAGACGCGACCATCCGCACAAAGCTTCAACATCTACCAAAACCGCAAAATCCCTGCCAAGGAATCATCATGCCACACCACACACGAAGATTTTTTCCTCAATCCCCGGGTATTTCTCAGATTTGGAGCACGCAGTGGCAGACCCTTAGCAAGACCCCCGCTGCGTCTTCACCACTTTCAGGCTTTCGCCAAGGGCTGGGCATAGCCTTGGAAAGTGTCCCCAAGGTTTCTGAAGAAGCCCGCAAATCTCTTCGCAGATGTTTCGTTTGGCTTTGGGGCGCACGAGACGCTCTTCCCTCCCCGCACAGCCAATGCCTGCAAAAGCTTGCGCCATCCCCAAAAAACGCGACAAGCAAGATACCTTCGCTCACGCCGCAAAAGCCCGGCAAAGCTCGGAGCTATTACCAAGCTTTGCGGCAATACGTTCCATCTTCTGCCAGGCTTTTGCTCGCCTCCATCATTCTTCATGGGACTTTTGCGCAAGCCTCAGGTGTAAGTACTTGCCAACATACTCTGGCTGCAGAGCCTCGGGGAACTGAATCTTCGCAAAGGCAGTCTGCTATCTCCCAAAGGCCTGCCTCTTCCCCCACAAGCACGCTCCCTGCCGACCCCGAGCTTCTCGAAAAGCTTGCCCTTGCCAGCGACCCTGACTTTGAGGAGGCCCTTGACATGACCATGCCTTTGCGGCCTGAGGAAATTTGGCGGGCGCGACAGATGCACGAGGCTGTGGAAAATGCCCAGGCGGCACAGCCTGCCAAAATGTGTCTTGAAAGCCGCAATCTATCACTGCTTCCTCAGGGCGTTCCGCAGATTGTACGGCTCACCCACGGCTATTCCTCAACCCTTGTCTTCCAGGATCTCACAGGCAAGCCCTGGCCCATCCTGCATACTGTCTTAGGCAATCCCAAGGCCTTTTCTGCCCTGCAGCCTGCGCAAGGAGACAAGCCTGCAGGCTCTCGAGAACGTGAAACGGAGCACAAGGAACATACGCATGCGCATCTGCGCCCAAATGATGCTCAGGCCTTGTCATCGTCCACAGCCTCCCAAAGCCATATTCTCAATCTTGTACCATTAGCACCCCGCGCCAATTCCAATCTGGCCATTGCCCTGGAAGATGCCCCCTACCCTGTGATTGTCCAGCTCATCTGTGATTCCCCCAAATCTCCCAAACGCAGTCAGGACGCCCTGATTGTTTTTCGTCTCAATCAGAAAGGACCTTTGAGCAAAGAGGATTCCCACCATCAGGAAGCAAGTGCGCTCTCCGATCTCTGTCTTTCCCTTATCCACAATACCCCGCCCGCTGAGGCCAGGCTGCTCAGCACAAGCCCCCATCTTCCGGGCACAAGCCTCTGGCGTCATGGCCAAAGCCTCTACCTGCGCACACCTCATGCCCTTGTCTGGCCGGCCTGGAAGAGCGTGACAAATGGCGAAGCCATCCGCGTCTATGAGCTTGGCCAAAGTCCAAGTCTCGTCGTAGCCATTGATGGGAAAAATACAACGGTGACCATCCAGGAGAGCGGTTATGACTGAAAAAGCGCCACAAAATATCCCTGAGAAGCCCCATCAGCCATCTTCGTCCCAGGCCATATACCCACAAGGATGCCAAGAGCCTGAACCCAACGAGATGCCACCTCTCGATGACACGATCAGCTTTGAGGATGGCAAACACCCTCTGCCCATCTGGGCCAGAGGCCTGCTCCTGCTCGGCATGATCGGCCTTCTTGTTTTTGGCGTGGTCACCCTGATGCAGGAAAAAACAACAACGAGCATGAACATCAAACATCTCAACAAGCCTCAGCAATCAGAGATCTCGCGCATCAGTGTCACCACAAGTCCTGCCTATCAGGCAAAACTGGAAACCTATGGGCAACGCAAAGCGGAAGAGGCGCGAAGATCAGGAGCCACCTATATTGCCCCCATTGCTGAGGCAAGACAGCGCGCGCCATCTACTCCGCAAAAAGCTGCCCCAGCACACGCACCGATGACGGAAGACGCAAAGCCCAGGCCTGCCCCCAAACAGGATCTGCGCAGTGCTCAAAAAGAACCGGCAAAAGCTCCCAGAGCGGAGAAAATCATTGATGCCAAACGTCTGCAGCTCAAAACCCAAGCGCTCCAAAGCTGCTTTGCCGAGCCTGACTTTGTGCCGCAAAAGGTACAGATTTTCCGTGAGCCCAAGCCGCTTGCCAGGCAACAGCATGCACCCTTGCCAACAGAGGCGCCCCTTCTGCATCCCGGAGACTTCCTCTATGCCACCAATCTTTTGCATGTCACCTCTGATTCCCCAGGACCTGTCATGGCACAACTGATCTCAGGTAAACTCAAAGGCGCCAAGCTCCTTGGCAGCTTTACCAGGCACAAAGAGCATCTCCTGCTCACCTTTACGCGTCTCATTCTGCCGGAAAAAGCCAGTGGTACCCCCAGAGAGCGTACACTGCTTGCCTATGCCGTTGACCCCAAAAAGCACGCCACAGCCCTTGCCTCAAATGTGGACCACCACTACTTTCGCCGCTTTGCAGGGCTTTTAGGGGCAAGCTTTCTCGCAGGTTTTGGCAATGCCATCCAAAAATCAGGTGTCGCCAACTATCACTCAGCCTACGGAAACTCCTCGTATACCCCACACTACGATCTCAACGAGCAACTCTGGATAGCTGCGGGCAGTCTCGGCCAGGAAGCGGCACAGATTTTCCGGGAACATGCCAGAGAAGAGATCACCGTCAGCCTTGATGCCGGCATTGACCTGGGCATTCTGGTGGTCAAAGCCGATACGCAAGCATCACTCAAGTAAATAAATTTGATAGAATAATATAGATACTATTCCCAGAACTAATGCCCATCATCAACAAAGCTGACGCCCAACATTGCCCTGGCCCCCAAGAAGCTGCCCCACAGACAACGTGCCGCTTTGCCCAAGGAAAGGGGGCTGTGTCCCAAACCTTATGCCTCACCCTGAAGACAAGAAGGATATCTCCATGACCTGCAAAAAAACAGCAGAGACCCAAGACAAGGCACCAAGCCCAAAACCAAGTCAGAAACGCGCAGCCCAGGCCAGGCCTTCTCCGCAAAAGCGGACGCACAAAGACACCTCCCCTGCCCAGGCCGGGGCAGACACCCCAAGTGCGCCCAAAGCTTCTGGAAACGAGAGCACGGTCTCCCTTCAGGCCAAAGCGCCACAAAGACCTGGCCCAGACAAGGAAGAAGCGGCAGCCTTTGATAAAGAGGCAACGAACTATCAGCTTCCGCCCACAACCGATCAGCTGCTCTCGGGCCAGGAAGAGGCGCATACTGCGGATACTTCCTGGGATAAGGTTATCGAAGCCTTTCCAGACCGGAGGGCAAACGAACATGGCCAAAGCCAAGATGGCGAGAAAGATGATCAGGACTCCGCCTCTCACGACGCAGCGCTATCTGCTTTGCCTTCCCTACCTCTGCCTGAGCTACTCAAGCGCTGGGAAGAAGAGGACCAAAAAGCGCAGAACATGTTCTGTGACCCAGAAACAGCGCATGCTCAAGCAAGCGCGAAGGCCTCATATGAAAAAAATCCCTCCGATTCGCTCCTGGACGCCATTGACTATGACGAAACCCGAAGACGGAATGCACATCTTTTTGTCAGCGATGCCAATCACGTCTCAGGCATACCCGACAATCCTCAGGGATCCACTGCTGCCTCATCGAGCACTCGCGAAGAAAAGGGATCAGACTCTGAGGCAAGACAAGAGGGCATCTTCCCGCAGGAAGAAGCGCCACAGCAACCCCCTCCAAACCCCAAGCCATTGCCACGCAGAGAAGCACGGCCAACAGGAGAGCCCAGACAGAGCACGCAAGGCGACTTCCCGTGTGCAGACGATGCCATAACACAACTGCTGCGTGACGGGCAGTCCACATCCTTTCCTGACAGCGGACCAGACGAACCATTTTATCACAAGGAGACCTCAGACATGGATGCCTACAGAGAGTATCCCCCCTCAGATCAGACAGGCAGAGCCCATAGGTATGATGCCAATGTCTATTCCAAGAGCCTGCCTCCAAGCCTTTGGCAGCGAATCCTTCGGCATGCGCCCATAGGTGTTCCCGTACTCTGCCTTCTGGCCTTTGCGGGCTACTTCTTCCTGGAAAAAGCTGAGACAAGGGAAGTTGGGCAACTTCCTCGCTACCGACAGCAGGATCAAGGCTATCAGCCACGGGAATATGCCGGACAAAGGAAGCAAGCATATTCGGCAGAAACAGTCTTTGCCAGAGGCGGTGAAAGCGGGAGCGCAAGCAACGCTTTCCCCAACTTCCTAGCGCAAGCTCCCGGGCAAAAGCCTGAGCATACCCGGGAGCAACTCCCAAAACCGACATTTCCGCAAGCAAAGGAAGAGCTCGCCCAAGGTTCAGGTTCTCTCGTCCATGAAGAAGAATCCCAGCCCCATCGTCAGGAGCTTTGGGAAATCAGCCGTCTTCTCCTTGAACTCGATTTTCGCCTCACCAATCTGGAAAACGATCTTGCCAAACGCGCCTCCTCGGAAAAAGCCCCGGAAAAAAAAGAGCCTTTGGCTGAAGATGAACGCAAAAAAGATGAGCGCAAGGACAAAGGCCCAGAGCAAACACGGGCCTCTGAAAGCAGGGAACAAAGCGGGGAGGGCTCAAGAAGCCGTGCCAGGATGAGCCAGGAGAAATCTGGACCCTGCTCCGACTGGGAGATTGTGGGTTTTTCAGGCACACGAGTGGCTGTGCGTAACAAAAGCGGCATGCATTTTTTGCGCGTAGGCCAAAGTCTCAATGGTGTCAGCATCAAAGGCATAGTTGTCGAGCACGGACGTATCACAACGTCTGAGGGTGTGCTCAGATACCGGTAAGACCAGATACGCAACCGTGTTCACAAGGAGGATCTATGTCCGAGGATGCTCTGGCTGACGTGCTTAACAACCTCACAGAAGCGCTCCTGCCCCTCGACGGACATCTTCTGACCTTTGCCGCTGTGATCGGCTTTGTGCTTGTGGGAACAGGGCTATTACGGCTTGCACGCAGCCGAGGTTTAAGCACAGGCACAGGAGCAGCCATCATCCAAATCGTTCTTGGCTTTCTCCTCTTTGGCTGCAAAGCCTTCATTGCTGCAGCCTCCGTAACTCTCTTTGAAGAGGAGGCAAGTCTATCCTCACAGCTTGGGCTTTTGCAGCGCACAGACCTCTTCCGCCCCTATATCCGCTTTGCCGTCACCTGTGTGATTTTGCTTGGCATTGTCAGTATCATCCGAGGTCTTCTGCGACTTCGGGATGCCAGCTTGGGGGCAAGTCAGGGCGTAGCCCTTGGCCTCACCCATCTTCTGGCCGGCCTTGTCTGTGTGAATATCGTGACCTTTGCCCGCATCTTTGCCGCCACAGCCGGAGGCATCGTTGAGCAGATCATCACAAAAATCTTCTCGTAGCGTGGCGCAGACCATGGCGCCCGATAAAACCCAGGATGTTTGCCTCGAAGGCCAAAGAGTATCCCAAACAACATACAAAAAGCTACCTTCTGGCAAGAACCCCGTCAGAAAAACGCAGAGGAGCAACCATGCTATCCCCAAAACCAAGACAAGTCACAAACATGTCCGCCCATCTCAAGCAGCTCTGGATCAAGATTTACGCCGCCATTGCCTTTCTCTCCTTTGGCCTTTGGCCTTGGGAAGCACAATCGGCTGATCTTTCAGACCTTTTTGCCAAGATCTCCACCGTCTCCAAGGATGCCGGCAATGCCATCAAAGTGGTCTTCTTCATAGCCGGGATCTGTTTCATCGGCATGGGCATCATCAAACTCATTCAGGCCGCAGACCGCCGAGAACCCAAAGGACCAGGCCTAACCTATATTTTTCTGGGATTTCTCCTGCTTGGCGTCTATTCTCTCGCCAAAGCCGGATCCCAGTCTCTGTTGGGCGTTGAAGGAGGTGTGACACTGGATAGCGACTAAGAAGCACATGTGAACGAGAAAAATAGGCGAAGCGCTTGGGGAAAAAGCGCTTCGCCCATCGAAGTAAAAAAAAAGCATCAAAAAGGCCTTACTGTCTAACTTCCCCAAAAACCGCCCAGCCAGCAAAAAACGCAAAGCTTCGGACGTGTCAGACAATCCCTGGAGATCAGCATGCTCACCCTGCTCCCCGATATCAGCCAAACACGTTTTGCCCGCAAAAATGCGGCTGATGACCTGAGGGCTGAAGAAACGTTTTCTCTGCTACGCCAAAGCATTCTTACGCGGGATGCCTATACCTGCCAGGGCTGCGGCCTGCATCTTGCCGCAACGGCAAACGCCCAGGCCTGTGGTCTTGAAGTGCATCATCTTAATGCCCAACCACGTGATAATAGAGAGGACAATCTCATAAGCCTCTGCGCGCTCTGCCATGGCATTTTCCATATCGGCTGCTTTGCCAGGCGCCTGCAAGGTGGCATGCGTGTCATCTACTGCCCGGAACTGAGCCAGGCTCATCTCAATCTTCTCTCCTGGACGCTTGCCCTCACCTTCTTCAAGACAGAAGCAAGCACAAAAGACCTCGAGCTGAGGCTCAAAGCCAAAGCTGACCATCTCAACAAACGCTTGCTGGCAAGAGCGACATTTCCCACAAGCTATTTCAACGACGACAAGGCACGAGCAACCTTTCATGAAAAAATACGCGATGAGAACAATATCTCCTTTCTCGGCACAATCCTTGGCATGCTACGCAATAAGTATCCAGCAAGTTATACGCACAGACAGCAGACCCTTGGGGGGCTGCGTATCTTCTACGACCCGAGACAAAGGCAGAATTTTCTGGACAGGCAAGGAAAAAACATTCTCGAGCGTTTGGCCGCCGATCCCCATTGGGAGAGTGGAAGCCATTGGAGCGAGACCTGGCAAATCCTCGGGCAATCGCTGCAACACGAAACGCCATCGTGATCTTCACAGACGCGACCAAATCAAGCCGCCCTCATCCCGGCGGCTTGGTTCAAAAAAAGCGCTTGCCACGGCTGGCGCTCGTGGTTATGGGGAGAGGAGTGTCCCTGACGGGGCAGTGGCTTATGCCGCCATAAAGTCAGGAAGAATACTCGTGAACTTCAATGCAAGGATGAAAGCACAACTATGCGAATTCTCAATATTGGGGGACATCTTTTAGTCCCTGCTCTGCAACGTCTCGGAGAGGACGTCTTCTCTGTTGGGATAGACAGGAACATTGAGCTGACCATCAATCATCCTTTCTATGCCACACGCCTTCTTGCGCAAGTTTCCGACATGGGCTTTCAGCCGGACATCCTCTTCTACTGTGATCAGGGCAATTTTCCGCTCCTCCTTGATCCCGAAAATCTTCCCTTTCCGAGCATCTGGTATTCCATCGATACCTACTGTAATCCCTGGCACATAGCCTATGCCCATGGCTTTGACGCGACCCTTGTCGCACAGAAGGACTTTGTCGAGTTTTTTACTCGGGAAGGACTTAGCGCCTTCTGGTTTCCCCCATTCTTTCTGTCTTCTCTTCTTGTGACCAGGACAGACACACAACGAGACGTTCCGGTGGCCTTTGTCGGTAACATTGGTCACAAAAATAATCCCGATAGAGGCCCCTTTCTGCAGGCTTTCCGCAGGCTTGCCCCTCTTGTCATCCATCGTGGAGAATTTGTTCCGCTCTTTTCGCGGGCACAGATTGTCCTCAATCAAACGGCCTTTTCCGAGGTGAATTTCCGCTGTTTTGAGGCTATGGCCTGCGGGGCAGCTCTCCTCATGGAAAACTGCGCAAATGGCCTTGAGGAGCTCTTTGGAGAAGATCTCATTTTGCCAAGATACCCCCGCAATGATGCTCAGGCTGCTGCACACATAGCCTTAGAAGCCCTCGCTCACCCCAAAGCTCTTGCATCGCTTGCCCGTAAGGGTCAAGAAGCGGTGTTAACGCATCATACCGATGTACAAAGAGCCCAACGTCTCGTTGCAATCATGACGTCTCTCCTGCAGTCTCCCAAAATCCCTCAGGCACACGCCGAGCATCGTGGATCTTTTGTGCGTGCGGCTTTTGGCATGATCGCTTCCGAACTTGGCCCGGACATGGAAAACTACAGACAGTTTTTTGCCAAAATTGCCCTGGGTCAAAAGCCCAAAAAGGAATGAAAGCTTCCTTACCCACGCTTTCATTGCGCCATACGTCATTGTGTGCATCACCATCCCGGCCGTAGGGCGGAGTCCTGCGCCTCACAGCTTTCCTGAGAGTCATGTTGCACGTCTTTTTCCTGCGCCAGAGGCTTTGGGCTTCTCGTGTAGCGCTGATGTTCACGGGCTAAAAGTTCTGGTTCACAGGCTGGCAGAGACTTGTCAAAAAGGCTTTCCACAATAACATAGGAGCCACCCGGAGCAAGCTTGAGGCCCATTTCCCGCACCAGTGGATGATATCCCCCCTGGGCATCAATGAGATGACTTGCCTGATTCATGCGAGCCACTTTGCGGATCATGAAATCGCTATAGCCTTCTCCCATGCGCATCTGTTCCATGGAAAAGGGATAGACCATACAAGGGAGAACATCAAATCGCGGGCACTGAAGAATTCTTGGCACAATCTTGGCCACACATTCCTCAGGTGTGAGAAAGTGTTTTGCCACGAGACGCCCTGCTTTATCCTGACGTATCTGTTCTGCATCGCTGGGATGAAAGGCAAAACTGGCGCGAACTCTGTTGTCTGGATCAAGACTGCGCACAAGCAAATACGGTTTCACAGGCCTGTAGCCCAAGGAAGCCTGCGTTATCACAGGCTGCATTTCTGGCAATTGAAAAAAGGTCAGGAGATTGTCGCGCAGAAGGCTTTCCTCCCGTGGGCTTCCCTGCATACTGGCATCAGCGTTAAAGAGATAGCAGAGTGCCCGATAGCGTTCACGTCCTGGAAGCTCCTGCGCAAGGAGATTTTCCAGCATGTCTTCTCGACGTACGCCCTGGGCTTTGGCGAGATTGGCATCGACAATGGCTTTGCCCTGCGGGCTCTTCTCAAGCCAGCGACGCTTGAGCGTCACCTCCTGCGGTGTAAAAATCCTCACCTGTCCGTGCCCAAAACGCATCAGCTCTTCGCTCTCGTACTGACTTGTGGTCAGCAGATGAATATTGTCTGCGGTAAAGCGTGCGCTATGCAGGGGGTCGGCAAAAAGGCGCATGCGCACCATGCCTCCACACTCAAGGGCACGATCATGATACGTTGGTTTGCGCAGACTCTCGAAATTTGTCTGCCTGCTTTTGGGGAAGAGCTCTTCCTGGCGGACTTCGATACTGCGGCCATCTGGCCAGCGCAAACCTCGAATCCCAATCGTCACGCCCTCCCGGTCACGAATAAATTCCCTGACCATGACATAGCCAATACTATACGTGCGATGTTCCGGCATAAGTGTCCATCCTTTGGCTACTCTGGGAGAAGACGCTGCAAACGCGAACGCATGGTTTCCATGAGTTCGACATTGCCAAGCTCAAGACTGTGTGTGATGCGCGTCCAGTCTTCGCTACGCTTGAAAAGACCCTGCTGCACATCCTCCCAGATACCTCTCCAAGCACGCTTTTCCGCTTCAAGCTCAGAGAGCGTCTCCCGACAAAGCCCCTCACAGACGTCCTCAAGCAGAGATTGAGCAGCCTTCACCACATCCTCAACGCCGGGCAACGTGATATCGGCGGCATGGTATCTGAAGACCTCATTGAGTTTTTCCAGACAGTCCTCAAGTTGACGCATATGGGTTTTCCCCTGTCCTTCCTCAAGCGCCTTCTCATACAGCGTGACAAGAGCCCCCTGCATGGCCCGCACCCTTGTTCCGTAACTGCCTGCACAATCTTTGCTGGCAAGACAGCTCGCTGCCTCTTCAAGACTTTGGGCAGACGAGGGGGTAACCATGACAAGTTGCCAACAACAAATCACAAGCATGACCAATCTAAGGCCTGTACCTACCTTCCACCTGCCATCGCCCAATGTGCCCGGACCATCTTGCTCTTGCGCACACATGACATCTCCTTTCGCTACTTTGTTGTTATTTTTTACTATATCAAATTTATTATGAACAAGGCCAAACCCCAAAAACCGAATCTTCCTCAGGTTCTGCAGCCGTTTTCCGGCAACACAGGCCCTACGCCATTTTGCAAGAACACAGCCTATTCTGGCTTTGCATACTCGTATACCTTGCCTTTAATAAAATTTGACATATCAAAAAATTTATGCCAAGTAATCTCTGTTGTCAAGCTCAAGGCGGAACGCTGGCGCTTACGGCGTCTTGAGGATACACTGCCTCGCAGAGGCTTCCCTCGCAAGCATACAGCAAGGAGCAAACATGCGTCTATTTGTGGCTGAAAAACCTTCTCTGGCCAGAACTCTCGCCGAAGCTCTGGGTCATACGCAAAGAATGGGCGGCTATCTGCAATGTGGCAGCAATGATGTCATCACCTGGTGTTTCGGCCATCTCCTTGAATTAGCCCAACCGGAGGCCTACAACAAAGCCTGGGGCAACCGTTATGACCGCAGTCTTCTGCCCATTATTCCTCAGGCCGTACGTCTGACACCGCGTCATGACAAAGGTGTCCGTGAACAGCTTGCGCTCATTGCCGATCTGCTGAAGAAGGCCGATCTTGTGGTCAATGCCGGCGACCCGGACCGTGAAGGACAATTGCTCGTGGATGAAGTCCTTGAATATTTGCACTATCAGGGACCAACACAGCGCATTTTTCTCTCGGCCCTGGATCCCCGCAGTGTGACCAAAGCCCTTAACGCTCTTGACGAAAATGCCAAATACGCTTCCTGGCGCTATGCCGCAGCGACCCGCCGCATTGTGGACTGGCTTGCTGGCATCAATATGAGCCGGGCCATGACCATTTTTGGCAACAGCATCGGCCTGGAGGGCGTTCTCAGTCTTGGGCGCGTACAAACGCCAACCCTGCGTCTTGTCGTTGACCGCGATCGGCAGATTGAGCACTTTACACCTGTCGACTACGCGCAGCTCATTGCCACCATGGCCCATCCTCTTGGAGCCTTCAAAGCTCAGTTCAAACCGGCAGAAGATCTTCTTGGTCTTGATCCGGACGGTCGTCTGACAGATTTTAGCGTAGCGGAAAAGATCAGGGCCGATGCCCTGAATCTTCCGGGAACCATCTCCAAACTTGAACGTAAAAATGCCCAGGAATGGGCCAAGCTTCCGTATTCTCTGGCAAGCCTGCAAGTAGATGCCGCAGCCAAATACGGTTTTGGTGCTCAAATGGTGCTGGACATTGCCCAGAAGCTCTACGAAAGTAAACTTACCACGTATCCGCGCACAGACTGCGAGTATCTGCCTGAAGAACAGTTTGCCGATGCCGGCCAAATCATAGCCTCCCTCGCTACGATGCCAGAGCTGACAGCCTTTGCTCAGGGTGCCAATGCAACCATTCGCTCCAAGGCCTGGAACACCCAAAAAATCACAGCCCACCACGCCATCATTCCCACAGGCATTCGCCCCTCATCCCTCGCGCCAGCAGAAGAAAAGATCTATCAGCTCATCGCCCAACGCTATCTTCTGCAGTTCTGGCCGCCCATGGAATATGAGGCGACCAAACTTGCCGTGACGCTGAGCAATGGGACTGTCTGGGAAGCCCAGGGCAAAGTCATCAAAAAGCCAGGCTGGACCAGCGTCGTCCGCCCGGACAAGGAAGCAGAACCGCCCCTGCCAAGAGTTGCCAAAGGTGATGCTGTCACCTGTCGTGACATTGATCTGCAGAAAAAGCGGACCACACCGCCTGCACATTTCACAGAAGGCACGCTTATCGCAGCCATGAAAAATATTCACCGTTTTGTGGAGGATAAAAAAGCCCGTGCCAGGCTGCGGGAAAGCAGTGGCCTAGGTACGGAAGCCACACGAGCCGGCATCCTCGAAATTCTCAAAAATCGCGCTTATGTGCAGAGCAAAGGTAAATCTCTGCTTGCCACAGAGAAGGGCAAAAACGTCATTGATCTCTGTCCCCATTCCATGAAGGACATTGTCACCACAGCTGAACTTGAAGATATGCTCTCTGATATTCAGAGCGGCAAGCTCTCCCCGGAAAAGACCATCAACTACTATGCCCAAAGTCTTACCCCCATGCTTGAGGAGGTTTTCGCCCAGGATATCTCCAAGCTTCCCCAACTCGAATATACCCACTGTCCTCTCTGCTCCCGCGCTCTTGTGCGCATCAAGGGCAAAAAAAGCCAAAAATACTTCTGGATCTGTCAAAACGATGCCTGTCAGGCGCTCTTCAGTGATGATCATGGCACATGCGGCAAGCAGATTGTCAAAGCCGAAATTTCCAGTGAATTCCACTGTCCCAAATGCGGCAAGCCCCTGGCTAGGCGCACACGCCGAGATGGCACTGGTACCTTCTTCAGCTGCACAGGCTACCCAGATTGCACCTATACAGCTCCAGATCTTGACGGTAAACCTGGCACACCTGCCCCAAAGGCTGAAATCTTTCAGGAATTCCCTTGCCCCAAATGCGGCAAGCCTCTGGCAAGACGCACACGCCGAGATGGTTCTGGCACCTTCTTCAGTTGCACAGGCTATCCCAAATGTACCTATACAGCCCCGGACCTTGACGGTAAACCTGGCACGCCTGCTCATGGCCAAGCCCCCAAGGCTGGCTCATTCACCTGCCCGCTTTGCGGTTCAGACCTTGTCTTTGGCCATGCCAGACAAAGCGGTAAAGCCTATTGGGCCTGCTTCAAGAAAAGTCCCAAGCACGGCAGAAAAAGTCTCTTTTTTGATGTCGCACCCGATGGAACACCCATTTTTCACCAAAACCCACACAACGTCTAAGGATGATGCGTCGTGCCTGTTTATTACTGTCCACTCTGTCATGCTCCTCTCAAGCGTCGCTGCCGCAAAGACAATGCCCAAATCTTTTTCTGGTCCTGCACAGGCTATCACCAGGGCTGCACGTTTTGCTGTGACGACCTTCATAACGCCCCATATCTGAAAACTTGCCCCCAGTGCGGCAAAACCCTCAGATACAAAATCTCCCAAAAAACAGGCAAACCCTATGTGGCCTGCTTCAATCAAAAAGAGCACGCAAGCAAAACGGTCCTTTTCTTCAACGAGGACGGGACACCAGCTCATACCATGGACCACCCTGTGGCCAAGGCGATTTTCACTTGCCCTGAGTGCCACAGAGAACTCTTGTACCGCCACGTTCGCAATGGTCGCTACGCAGGACAAAAAAATATTTTCCTCTGTCCCAATACCGCTCAGCATAAGGACGGCAAGGTACGCTTCTTCGAAGACCAGGATGGCGAGCCACTTTTATAGCAAATAGATTAAATTTGAAATATCATATTTAATCTGTTGCGATGTGCCGAAAGATTCCACCTACTACGATTTTGAAAATAAAGGCTGTTTAGCGACAAGTGTTGATTTTTCAAAGTCCACCTTGTGTCGACAGATCACAGCCGCTCCTCAGGGCAGTGAGGTACACAAACAGATTTGTGCACTTAGGGCGCTAAACCGTAAAACAAAATCGTAGCAAATAGGGGTAGATGAAATCCCTAACGATTTCAGGCGTTACGGTACGCCACAATTTTTCAAGCACCTCAGTTCGTTTCTCTTGGGCTTCCCAAGTGGCACAACACATATCAGCACTTGCATCTATTTTATATCTCCAACGAGGTTGGAGGACAACAATCTCTTGGAAGTTGCCCTCTCCTCATTGGAGGTCTTTGTTTATGCCGACTTCTTAGAAAAAGGTGTAAATACATCCCTGTTTGCAGCTATTATAAAAAAACTGGCAACCTACCCCTCACTAGTCGCCAGTACAGTCAACATAAACTATAATAAGAATATTTATAACTACCAAAAACTTAAATTATCTATGAATACTAAATTTATATACGTCATTTACTGAGACATAATTTCTCTTTTAATTGATGAATTCTTGATTCTGATAATTGAGTATACTTAATTATTTTTTCTATTGGCTCATTGTTTTCTAACATTCTAATGACAACAGATTCACTTATATTCATTTCATTTTTAAAACCTTTCTTGAACCCCCTTTTAAATGCTCTTTTAAATCCCCTCTTAAACCATCTTTTTTCTCCCTCAAATTCAGCATCCCTTAACATCATATAAAAAATCATAAATTTATATCATAATAAATACATGTTTAAATTATAAAAGGCTCTATTGGCGAATGGTATTGATCCCTCTGGAGGCGGGAGGAGAGGTACTCTGTTTGGGCTGCGTGATTGGTTTATCAGAGAACTGTCCACGTCCTGTAAACTCTCGGAAATTCTGTAAAATCAACACTTCTCGCCATT
>JAFXOX010000069.1 GCA_017528345.1 Desulfovibrio sp. | reverse complement strand
GCGAGAAGTGTTGATTTTACAGAATTTCCGAGAGTTTACAGGACGTGGACAGTTCTCTGATAAACCAATCACGCAGCCCAAACAGAGTACCTCTCCTCCCGCCTCCAGAGGGATCAATACCATTCGCCAATAGAGCCAAAATAATTGACTTTTTTTACGGGACTCAGACGGCTAATGTTGAACTCGCTCTCAACAACTAGCGGTAGTTATGGCACGCTCTCTGTTGACACCAAGACAGGCGAATATACGTA
The DNA here is from genome assembly GCA_017528345.1 of Desulfovibrio sp. GTDB lineage: Bacteria > Desulfobacterota > Desulfovibrionia > Desulfovibrionales > Desulfovibrionaceae > Desulfovibrio. The sequence continues at coordinate 16,209 of JAFXOX010000069.1, read as the reverse complement.
CACAGCCGATGCTACAAAAGTGCAGGAAGCTGGTGGCGTAGCTCAGGAAACGTTCTCTCTCCTCGTCACAGACCACAAGGGTGCCTTTAACATCAAGGATGTGACTTTTAGAGCAGCTACCGATGACACTGGCAATCTCGTAGTTGTCAATGGTGACACGAGCAATTTTGTCGATAAAAATGGTCAAGCAATTACTGTTCAGGTCACTGATGCTGACGGCAAAACAATCATCCTTGGCACAGGGAAGGATGATACCATTGACGGAACGGAGGGCGATGATATCATTTACGCTGGTGCTGGCGATGACACAGTTAACGCCGGCGATGGCGACGACAAAATCTTCGGCGGCGCGGGCGATGATGAAATCGACGCTGGCGCCGGCAATGACACAGTTTATGCCGGTGAAGGCAAAGACACAGTCTACGGCGGCACGGGCGATGATGTCATTGATGGTGGAGAAGGCGATGACAAGCTCTTTGGTGGAGAAAAAATAGTCGGCGAAGCCACCAGTAACGATGAAGTCGATGGAGAAAACAATGCCGCTGCTGCTACCGAAACTGACAATGATACGATCTACGGTGGCGCGGGCAATGATTTTATTGATGGTGGCACAGGTAACGACCAACTCTTTGGTGATGCCGGCAACGACATTCTAGTCTTTGATGGCAGTGACAAGACAATTAACGGCGAACAAGGCATTGACTTCCTTGTCTCAGGATCCCAATCAAACAGTGTGGATGCAATCCTGAGTAGCTCCGAATCCACAAGTGTTAGTGATGTTGAAGTGGCCATTGACGGTCCTGACACGCTCGTAGCATCTCTGACTGATATTGCCGCCATTGAGAAAACCATGGGAGTAGAAATCACAGATACTAGTAGTACTTTCTGTAAATACACGTACAAATCAAGTGTGTTCCTGAAGCCCCGAAACTGCCATCCTCAGCGAGAAAACCATATAATCATTTTAGCATGCTTATTAACAGAATGAACTACTAGTAAAGTGAAAGTAGATACTGAACAAAACAATTCCACTGAAAGTACCTCAAATGACATTAACGTCTATACCCCCTCTGACACCTCAACTGTAGCAGAGGAAACAACCATTGCCGTAACCAAGACTATTATTGAAAATGGTAATGCCTAATCATTAACATCAACGCTCATAATAAGAGGTTGCGTTAAACCACAAACATTGAGGGCCCCCAGTTACTGGGGGCCCTTGACATTTCAAGCGGATCTGTGCACTCAACACCTCTCCAAAACCCATGTTTCGGCCCAAAAACGTCCCAAAAAATCCGTAAAGCCTAGAGTAGAGAGGGTTTTAGGACTTTTTAATTTTTTTATTTGTAGAATACTGTAGACTATTTAGTGGTGCTGTGCTACAAAACTTCAAATTCTCTTGAGAGGTAGCACATGTACGTCGGCACAATGGGCAAAGGTAACAGGGCCAAGGTATACCTCCTTGAAAGCTACAGGGATGGCAAGAAAGTGAAGAAGAGGATTCTTCAATGTTTTGGCCATCTTTCCGAGCTAACACGAGAAGACCCATTGGCTGTTGAAAAGCTGAAAGCAAAATTCGACAGGCACGAAGAAAAAAATGCCAAAAGAGCCCAGGAGGCAGCTGTTGCAGCATATGCTTTAAATTTTGATCCGAAAGATACACTGTCTTCCTTAAAGGCACCCGAGATAATTTATTCAAATTACATTCTTCGTCCGCTGTGGAAAGAGCTTGAAATATCAAAAACAATTAATTATCTTCAAAAATATTATTACAAAGATGTAAAATATAGTATAGATAATGTCGTATCAACTCAATGCTTTTTAAAAATAATTGATCCAAGTTCTGTCCGTAAAGCATACTGTCACAAGGGAGACCTCTTGGGTTCTCCACTTAATAGTATAAGTCTTGACCAAATGTATGATTGTCTTGATTTTTTATATAAACATAAAGATATAATTTTTAAAAATATTAATAAAGCTATTGAAAAGAAAACTAATAGAAATTATTCAATGGTTTTTTATGATGTAACAAACGTTTATTTTGAATGTGATATAACAGACGAAGAAAAAATCTTTTTAAGAGATTTTTGTGAAGAAGAATTAGAAGAAATACTAATCACATCTCTAGAAAAAGAATTGTTAAAAGAAGAAGATATTAAAAAATTTTATTCAAACTATTGCTTAGATAATTTTTCAGATACTTTAAGGCAAGAAATTAAATGTATGTTATTCCTTAGAATGAGAAGCCTTTCTAAGGAGCACAGATATGATTTGCCACTCATCTCTATTGCCATGATAGTTGATGATAATGCGATACCTATAGATTTTGAAATATATTCAGGATGTGCATCTGAATATAAAACAATGTTTAAATCAATTAGAAAAATTAAAGAAAAATATTGTATAAAGAAAACAATTGTCGTTGCTGACCGTGGAATAAATTCTACCTCGAACCTCCGAATGCTTTTAGATAACGAGTACGGTTTTTTGGTTGCTCAAAAGGTTAGCAATCTAAAGCCACAAGAAAAAGCAAAAATGTTTGAAGAAGATGGCTATAGAAAATATGTCATTTTGCGTGATAAAAGTTCAGATGTGACTGAAGAAAATATAATTGATATAATTAAATTTAAAACAATAGATTATATAAAAAGAGACAAAAACGGTAATTCTGTTAACTGTAAATTAATATTTACGCATAGTAAAAAAAGAGAAGAAAGAGATAAAAAAATAATAGATATTGCGATAAAAAAAGCAGAAAATGCTATAAAAAATAATATTGAAATACCATCATCAAAACAATCTTGGATAGGATTTATAGAAAAAGATAAAAAACTTAAAGCGACAAGTCTTGACAAAAAAATTATAGAAAATAAATTAAAATGTGCAGGCTATGCGGGCATTGTATTTCATCCAGGTAGCAATGGCAGTGACGAACTATTAAATCCAAGTCAAATAGTAAACGCATATCATAATTTGGTACAAATAGAAGATTGCTTTCGAATTATGAAAAGTAATCTTGGCTTAAGACCTATGTATGTTCAACTCGAAGAACATATAAATGGACATGTGATATGTTGTGTTATAGCGCTAATACTACTTAGAATACTACAAATTAAGCTAGAAAAATATAATCATTCTATGACAATAGACGAAATAGTTAATGCAATTAAAGATGCAAAGATAGTTGCTAACATTGACAGTAGTGGCAATGAACAATACTTAAGTTCAACTAACTATAGTTTTATTTACCATAATAGACAAAAATTAAATGAAGATAATTTGAGGAAATTATTGCAACAAGCCCAATGCACGCCAAACTTAGAGCATCTAATGCGCTGTCTTGGAATGCAACCACTTCCTCCTGTCTGTGACCGCATAGGACTAATGAGATCTCTTAACGCGAAATTGAAACCTAGTGACCCAGTAATCGACCCACTCGTATATGACCTAGTTACCGGCAGGCTAAAAGAGCGCTCAGAAGCTCTCAGCGGATAGCAAATTTATATTCTACAAAATTAAAAAAATTCAAAATCCGCTAATCAGCTCTACGTCTAGGTTTGCGGACTTTTTTTGGCAATTTTGGTTCGAAACTTGGGCAAAAACTTCGCAAGCTGTACATGTCTCTATGTTTATCGAGGCTCATACCCCATACGAGACATGACTTTAATTGTCGATAGGCTTATGGATCAGAGTCCTATAGTTAAATCACAAGGTAATCCAATATTTAACCCATGTTTCTACCCAAAAATGCCCCCAAAAAAAACCTACCGGAACCTGTTCATGATCAAATGTCTATTATTTGACAGCCCTTGAGCTTTTTTCAACAAAATTTGAGCTCATAGTGCTTGGTCTACATCTGATTTTCCAGATTTGGCAATAGTTTCAAGCTGATTGAGGTGCTCTAGGTCAATTTCGAGAACTTTTGAACTTTTCATGTGCTTTCCACCTCATTAGAGAGTAGGAAATTCAATACAGCACATGAATCAAAAAGTTCTGCCTATTAACGAACGGTATACTAGTTATGGAGCGCCGTAAAGACCTGTTCCTTCCAGACAAAGATTTACGGCGCGTTGGATAAGGATTTTCAGTGAATTCTCTGACTTTTTTGGCGGCATCTCTGCGGCCACTTTTTCTTTGCCAGGCGCCTGCCTGCGTCGGCACACTCTTTCTTTCGGCAAGTGATTTTTCAAAACGTGCCGTGACCTTTCATGCTTCCAATCTGCCGGCAGAAGAGGCCTGGGATTGCGCGTTTGAGAAACTGTCTCAGGCTGTAAGCAGTGGAAATGCCATTATTTTGCGTGCTGATTGGGAAGTGTGCCGGAAAACAGTAAGCTATACCCAGTTTCTGCAGCGGGTTGAGCGGACAAGGCGCAATTATTTCCGTTTTGGTTTAGTCCTTGACCAGTCCGGCGAGCTTGCCTTGAGTGAAATGGAAATCAACGCCAATGCACTGCTCTACCAGGCAGGTGACAATCCCCGCGGTTTGCTCAACCGAAAAAACTGCGATGTCTATCTTAACAAACGTTTCCAGCGCAGCTGGCCGGACTTTACCCCAGAGCATCAGATAGCCCTGCTTACACTCAAGGGCGCCTTTGCCACAGGCAGAGAAGTCCACCTTCTGTCAGATCAGAAGCTCGAGCAGGGACGCAGGCAACTTTCTCACCTCAGTCCTGAACTTTTTCTGGACTGTGCACAACGATCTTCACGTTACCTTGTCCACCAGTGCAATGCAGACGGCCGCTTTGACTATGGCCGCTTTGCCTGTTTTGACAGACCCATTCCCACCTATAATACCCTTCGCCATATCAGTACTATCTGGTCCATGCTCTGTGCCTACCAGGCTTTTCGGGAGGATGAGACACGACAGGCTATCGTGCGCGCCACAGCATACTGCGTGCAGCATTTTTTGCGGCAAAACAAGGACTGCTGCTATTTTGAGGACGTGGAGAGCGGTGAGCTCAAACTGGGGAGTAATGGCTGCGCGTTGATCATGCTCAGTCTTTATACGGAGCTCATCCACAAAAAGAAATACCTGACATTAATGAGGAGCCTTGCGCGCGGCATTGTCTCCATGCAGGAAGAGGACGGCAGCTTTGTCCATGTACTCTCAAGCCGTGACCTTTCCGTGAAGGAGCGTACGCGCATTGTCTACTATGACGGTGAAGCGGTTTTTGGTCTGCTCCGGCTCTATGCCCTTACCCATGAAGACTGGATTCTGACAGCTGCAAAAAAAGCTTTTGATCACTTTATTGCCTGTGATCACTGGCAACATCACGATCATTGGCTCTCCTATGCGGTCAACGAAATCACGCGTGTTTTGCCAGAAGAAAAGTACTTTCTCTTCGGAATACAGAACGTTCAGGGCCACCTCAAATTTATCAAAGAGCGTGAGACAGCCTATCCCACACTTCTAGAACTGATGCTGGCAACAGAGGCAATGCTCAGCCGTCTTGAGACCCTGCCCTTTGGCCCCAGGTTGATCGCACAGCTTGACCTGAACGCTTTTGACGAGGCCATGCACAGTCGTGCGCAACGTTTGCTCAATGCCCATTTCTGGCCGGAAATGGCCATGTTTTTTAAACATCCTGCACGTATTGTGGACAGTTTTTTCATCAGACATCACGCATTTCGGGTACGTATCGACGATGTGCAGCATTTTTTGTCTGCTTTTATCGGCTATGCGCAACTGTTGAAAAAGCGTGAGTCTTCTCTCGACATTTCTCAAACCGGCCCTGCCACGGTCTTTTTTGGGGGCAGAGTGCAGCTTGGCAGGCGCATGCACTGGAAGACACGCAACGCCAATCCCTTGGCTGATCTTTTAAAGAAATATCCTGCAGATTTCAGATTTGTGCATATGGGGTCTGTGTGTGCCTCCTTTGGCTGCGAGAGCGACGAAGTCAGCGTATTTCGTGCCAGACCCGAGCAGATCAACCTTCTTACCGAGGCAAAGATTGATCTGGTTGCGTTGGCAAATGAGCAGGCCATGGCCCTAGGTCCTGACAGCCTTAGCGAAGAACTGAGCTATTTAGAGATGGCCGGTGTCAGGCAGACTGGGGCCGGGAGAACTCATGAAAAGGCAAAAAGTCCGGTCTATGTTCGCTGTGCAGATGTAACGTGTGCTATCTTGGCTTTTGATCTAACAGATGTGCAAGGAGAGGTTGACCTGGCAGATAAGCATGGAGAGGATGAAGAAGGACCTGGCATCTGGTCTATGACAACGTTATTTCTCTCTGAGAGGCGAGCAGAGTTCGCTGCTCTCATTGCCCAGGCAAGGAGTCGCGCTCAGGTTGTTTTGCTAGCACCCAAGTGGGGAGAACCGGATAAGGCGGAGGTGTCTGCTCTGTATCGGTCTGTAGGTCATTTTTTTATCGAACTTGGATGTGATGCTGTTCTTGGCTGCTGCGGAACTCTCAAAGGCCTTGAAAACTACCGTGGCCGCCCCATTATCTACGATGCTGGCAAATTGCTTTTTGACGATCTCGAGGCGGACGAGTGTATGGCAGGTGCCTTCAGTCTTGAACTGACAGCTCGGGGCGTGAGTTCTGTGACCTTTTGGCCGCTACTTCTGGAGTATGGCAGGACACGTACCTGCACAGGTGAAAAGGCCGCGGAATTTCTTGCACGGTTTGAGCGTCTATGTGGGAAACTAGGTACGAAACCGACACGTGTTGAGGCAGACAGACTTTCCTTTGTCTTTGATCTGCCGGAACGCAACGCTCCAGAGAAAGGTGTCTGGATAGAGCCCGTGCAGCACAGGCATGTTCCTGAGCTCAAAAGTGCCAAGCAGTGGGCAGTTCAGAAAGTGCCGGAGAATGCCAGGATTGAACCCTGTGTTCTGGGGCCTCTGAAGCTTGTAGGGTTGCTTATTCCTAAACACTGGAATGCCTTTACCCCTTGCAGGATCGAAAGCTGGTGGCAACTCGATGCGCCGACAGACAGTGATCTTGTTTTCCAAGTGCGCGGAAAGACCGTCCATACGCCATACATCAAGTTTGGCGCAGGCACAAGCCATTCCGGTTGCAATTTTACGTTTCCGACCTATCGCTGGCAGCCAGGTGTCATCTATAAGGATATCTGCTATATGCCGGAGCCGGACATCTTCCGTCTGGTGGATGATGAAGCAGTCTGGTCCTTTTCTGTACGGAGCCGGAATGGCGTCTTTGGACCGTATCACGCAGAACAGCGAACGGAAGTCTTTTTTTATCCGGAGCCGTTCTATCGTATGGATTTTCCCGCCTCTGTCCTTGAAGAGCCTCAGAGCCTTTGCTGGGACAGCGAGCAGATTGCCCAGCTTTGCGGGAGTACATGGCTTGGCGGTTCAGGTGGCCATTTTTCCGTGCAATCTGTGATCTCAAGTCTTGGTTACCTTGACTCTGTGCAAAAACCTGCGCTCTTTGTAGCATCAGATTTTGCGCATAGCGCCAGGCATCTGCGCCTGGACCCCAGGGGCGGAAGCTGGGATTCACACAATGTCCTACTTCGCAACTGGCCGAAGTTTGCCGGAGCCATTGTGGAAAGACATCTTCCAGAACTGCCCGAGGAGTTTCCTCAGCTTGTGGTCGATGACGCGCTACGTTGTCTTATTGAACTGGGCATTGCCGCACGCTCGCGTTTTCAAGGAAAGGTCATTGGGATCACAGGCAGTGTCGGCAAGACGACCTGTTGTGAAATGCTGCGCCATACCCTGGCCAAAGACGCACGGGTCGGAGCAAGCTATGCCAGTCACAACAACAAAATCGGTGTGCCCAGTATCTTTGCTAGTATTCCCGCAGATTACGACTATGCGGTCCTGGAAATAGCCATTCCTGCTTTTGATATGCTCGGAGGCTCTGTGAGCAGCTATCTTACTCCGCACGTAGCTTGGGTGACGCAAATTGCTGAGGCCCATCTCGATCAGTGGAAAACCTTGAATAATGTGGCACGTCTCAAAAGTCGTATCTTTGATGGAATGAACTTTGATGGATGCGCCGTCCTCAATCTGGACATGTCTATGGCTGACTTCTTTGTGAAAAAGGCTCAAGATTACGGGCTTGCCATCATAGGCTATGGCACTACTGACAAATGTGGCTTGCGGCTTCTGTCCGTAGAAGACGGCAAAATGTTTTTCCGTGCGGGAAAAAAGGAATACAGATTGCCTCTGCCTCTGCCTGGAAGGCATACGGCTATGAATATTTTGGGCATACTAGCAGTTCTTCAGGCTCTGGATCTTCAGATAGAAGACTATTTTGAGCAGATCGCCACCTTCACGCCGGTTAAAGGGCGGGGCAATGTTGCGCACGGCAGTTTTGGCGGAAAGCGGATTACAATTATCGATGAGTCTTACAATGCATGTCCAGCCTCTATGCGCGCAGCCTTAGCAAGTCTGGGTGAGACAAAGACATCACAGGACGTGCTGCTTCTGGGCGATATGCTTGCATTGGGAGAGAAGTCGCAGGAACTGCATCTTGAGCTTGTGGAGGCAATAGTCGAGGCCAATCCTTCTCGTGTCTTACTGTGCGGGGGATTCATGGCAAAAGTATGGGAAAAGCTACAGGATCGTTTCGCCGGCCGCTGGTTCAAAGACGTGGATGCCGTGATTCAGGGGATAGCAGAAGAGCTTACCGATGGAGACCGGGTTTTGGTTAAAGCCTCTCACGGCACCGGCCTTGGTAAATTTGTAAACGCTTTGACAGGGCAGAAGCAAGTATGACTTTGCAGGGTGGATGGACAATGCCTGTGTCCGGGAAAAGTCTGAAGAAGCTATCGCGAAGCCTATTTGTGCCTTGGGTGGGGCTCTTTTGTCTCGCTTTTTGCCTAAGTTCAGAGGTGGCGGCAGATAAGTTGTTTTTTTACAGGTTTGGCGTTTTCCACATAGCCTATTCTCTGCAGGGAGAAGATGCCGTTGCTCCGGACGATATGAATACCAATGGCATTCCTGATCAGGTGGAAAACATTGCTGTTCAGCTTATGGCAGCGCGTGAAGTTTTTCACGACGTTTTGGGGTTTCCCGATCCTCTCAGTTCAGAGCGCTATTCTCAGACCGAAGGTGTGATTGTCTGGCTGCGCTCACGCAGCAGAATGAGAGGCAATCGTGGGCTGGCTTTTTCTGTGGCTTCCCCGTCTCGTCATTTTTCAGGAAAATGGCTGAAACTGCAGATCTCAACTGATATTAATCCCAGGCGCAATCCCACGCCTGCTCATGAATACTTTCATCTTATCCAGTACAGTCAGGCGAATTTCAAAAATGCCTGGTACCTTGAAGGTATGGCCCGCTGGTCAGAAGATCTTGTACAGCGGGTGCCTGTTGCGAGGAAAAAGAATGATTTGTCGCCAGAGAAGATCTGGGAATCCAAATACAGAGCCAACGATATGCTCTGGAGACCACTGGCTGAGACCTGCGGGAGACGTGCAGGCATTTCTCCGGAACTTTTGCAAAAATATCATTATGTCGATGGCTCACCGGTGTTTCACGACGCCTGGGTCAGTGGTCCACAGGTGATGGTTGATATTCTTTTTTGCCTGAAGCGTAAGGAAAAAGAGGCTGCGGCTTCCGAAGATCTTGAGGTGTGGCGCAAAAAGCAGCAGCGCAATCCTGCCAATAATCCTCTGATTTTTGATTGTGTTCGGGATGTGCAGTCCGCATGTGAGGAAAACGCACGTAAATAGAACAAGTTTTTTGCAACCAAGTTTCGAACAAAAATTGCCAAAAAAAGTCCGCAAATCTAGCAGATCGTTCTGTTAATACAAACACTAATTGAAAGGTTAATTAACAAACGGTGTTCTAGAGATTCTGCCTGCAAATTGAGAAGCCTACTTTCTTGATAAGTTTGCAAAATGTTGAGCATTTCATCCGTTGGGCGAACAAGTATGTAGCAACCGTCGTATTCGCCTACCACAAAACCCCAAGACGTTGCTCCTACCTCCCAATCATCACATGCTCTTGACAAATATCCGTGCTATCCCTGTACTCCTCCAGTCTTTTCCCCTCTCCTTACCCAATCGCAAGCCTCTCTAATGCTTCAAGGACATCTTGCGGAGGGAGATTCTGCAGACAGGGACCTACGCCTTTGGGATACTCAAAACCGAGATCAAGGTAGGCAAAGGATCCACTTCTTGGCAGCAGCGCGCAGACCTGTTTTCCCCAGGGCCCCCAGCGCAGAGGATTGGTTGGGCCATGGAGACCTATGGTTGGCGCACCACTTAAGGCTGCCAGATGCATGGTTCCGGTATTCACAGAAATCACAGCACTGGCCCTGGCAAACAGAAATGCCAGCTCGTTGAGAGAAACTTCTCCTGCCAGGGATTGTGCGGCAAGATCCGGGTATTTTGCAAGAAAGGCTGCGTTGCGTCTCGTATCTTGAGCGTGCCCTGTGAGATAAAGGGCAAAGCCCCGTCTTTGCAGATTGCGTAAAAGCTCTGCCCAATAGGCTTCTGGCCACTCTTTGAGATGCGCCTGCACTCCTGACGGCCACATATGGGCATAGATGGCTTTGGGGCTTGCCTGTGCCTTTTGGACAAGATAACGCTTGCTGTGCAGAGAGCTTGGCAGAAGAAGCCCTGGTTCTCCCTGAAGATCTGGAAAAAGCGCTCTTCCCAGATCTAAAAAATTTTCCACTTCGTGCTGATCGCTTCTGTGGGGCACAACGATATCGATGCCAAAGCTGCGAAATTGTCCTTTGCTTGCAAAGCCAATGGTTGTATGAGCCTTGGAGAAATTGCCGAGAAGCGTTCCCAAGCGTGCCCACTGGGAGCTATCGATACAAAGATCTATGGGGTGCCCGCGCAAATAGGAGATCATTTGCGGTATCTGCCAAAGCCCAAAAGCTTTGTGCTCGTCAATATCCGGAACAAGCTCTGCCGCACAGGCATTGGCCGTACTTGTCACAAGACCAAAAAAGGCCCTGGGCAGCTTTCTGCGCAAGGCTGAAATGAGGGCTGTCAACAGGAAAAGGTCACCAATGGCACCAAGGCAGAGAAAGACAACGCGCATCTTCGCCTTCTCTGGAAGACACACGCTCCCCCTTCTCCCTTTTCTGCGCAGCAAAGAGCTTGCCAGGGTCAGAGGAATACCTAGGCCATAGTCAAGGTAGCGTTTGCACCGACTTCCCCGCTCTCCCATCGTTTCTCCTCAATACGCCCCATCCCCTGCCACAACCACAGGAAGCGTTCGCACCAAAATCCAGATATCCAGGGCTGGGGACCAGTTTGTGATATAGCTATGGTCATAGGCCACTCGCTCTTCGTAGCTTGTCTTGTTGCGGCCTGAAACCTGCCAAAGACCTGTCAGGCCCGGTCGCACCTGACAGTACTCGGCAAAGACCTCCCCGTATTTGTCAATCTCCTCCCGCACAATGGGTCTTGGTCCCACAAGGCTCATCTGCCCGCACACGATATTCACAAGCTGCGGCAGTTCATCAAGACTGAATTTGCGCAACAATGATCCCACACGCGTAATGCGCGGGTCTCTCAGCAATTTGTGGTCCGCCTCCCAGGCCTGTTTCTGCTTTTCATCCTTTGCCAAGAGCTCTGTAAGCACAGTATCGGCATTGCTCACCATGGTCCGAAATTTCAACATACGGATTTCGCGCCCAAAGCGGCCAAGACGCGTGTGCCTGTAAAATACTGGACCTGGGCTTTCCAGACGGATAGCCAGGGCAATGAGGACAAAGACCGGCACAAAGAGCACACAGAGGAGACTCCCAAGCACAATGTCCATGACTCTTTTGGTGATCATACCCCAAGGATTTTGTGCGCAAGTCTTTGGCATACAGCTCTGCCTCTGCGCCTCTATGGCAAAAAAAGACGCTAATCCCCCCTCTTCCCAAGCAAGCACAAGCACCTGGCTAAAATGCTTCCGGGCTGCTTGCAAAACGCGCTCAGGCGCACGCTCTGCAAGCAGCAGACAGAGATGATCACCGTAGAGCGCTCGCTTTTCGGCAAAAATGCCCATATCGGCTGAGGTCCCGATTGTCCAAAGAGCCAGGGCTTTGCAAGCCCATTCAGGATGACGGCCAAGGACGCCTAAAAAGTCCTCACCCTTTCCACACAAGTCAAAAATAAGCACCTTCTGCGGTAGCAAAAAAGCGTGAAAGAAGAGCACACGCACAAGCGTGCTGCCCAAGGGCAGAACAAAGAGGGCAAGCAGGCCTGAAAAGATAAGCGCCCAACAAAGCGCCCAGGAACATACCTGCAAGACAAAGATGAGACTTGTAAGCCCGAAAAGGTACAGCCCAATAAGCTTCAGCTGATAGCGGAATGCCCAGAAAGGAAAGATAAGGCATTGTTCGAGACATATGCCACGCATGGGCAAAAAAACGGCAAGCACAATGGCAAAAGCCATGCTCCCAAACAAAGCCGTACCTGGCAGGAGCGAGATGACAGGCCAAAACGCCAGAAGCAGACAGAGCGTATCGCTCAGTCTGAACCACAAGCTTTGGCGCAAAAAGAAAGATAGCAGGGAATGCACAAGCTCTCCACAACAAGCCACACAACAGGGCAAAGCTGAGAAAAAAACACAAGCCTTGTGTGATAGGCAAGCTATCACGAGCAAGGCTTGTGGAACAATTTCGCAGGATTGTGATTCCTCAAAAACACGCTCAGCGTTTTTCAAAAAGCCATCAACGCCACGTACTGCTCTCACCATCCGCCAAAAAGAAGGCACGCTTTGTCAAAAAGGCGTGCCGAAGAATTGCTAGAGGATGTGGTTTAAAAAGAACTTCAGACGTGGATGCCTGGGATTGTCAAACAGGGCATTGGGATCACCCTGCTCCACAATCTGCCCCTGATCCATGAAGATGACGCGATCAGCCACGGTTTTGGCAAAACCCATTTCATGGGTCACACAGATCATGGTCATGCCTTCTTCAGCGAGCGTAATCATGACATTGAGCACCTCGCCGACCATTTCCGGATCAAGGGCTGATGTGGGCTCGTCAAAGAGCATAATCTCAGGCTGCATGGCCAGAGCGCGGGCTATGGCCACACGCTGCTGCTGGCCGCCGGAGAGCATGGAGGGATAGACATTGGCCTTTTCGCTGATACCGACTTTCTTTAAGAGGGCAAAGGCCCTGTCCTCCGCCTCACTGCGATCCAGTCCCAAAAGCTTGATGGGAGCAAGGGTTAAATTCTGCAGCACGGTCTTATGCGGAAAGAGATTAAACTGCTGAAAGACCATACCCAGTTTGTGGCGGATGAGATTGATGTCATTGGTCTTGTCCATGATGTCCTGACCATTGACATAAATCTTGCCCCGGTCGATCTCCTCAAGACGGTTGATGGAACGCAGAGCCGTGCTCTTGCCCGAACCGGAAGGACCAATGATCACCACACGTTCCTTGGCCTGCACGTCGAGATTGATATCCTGCAGGGCCGGCAGACTGTCAAAATACTTCCACACGCCGCGCATGGAAATAACGGGGGTATTATCGGGATTTTGTGTCATAGTAGTTCAGCTTGGCCTCCATGATGCTCACGGCCTTGGAGAGCAAAAGCGTAATGATCAGATAGACCAGGGCAATGACGGTATAGGTTTCAAAATAGAGATAGGTTGTGCCGACAAAACTCCTGGCCCGCTGCATGATGTCAGGAACAGCCATGATGGAGACAAGCGCTGTATCCTTGAGCATGGCAATACATTCATTGCCCACAGGCGGCAGAATGGTGCGCATGGCCTGAGGCAGAATGACATAGATCATGGTCTGATAGCGTGTAAAGCCAAGGGAGCGGGAAGCTTCCGTCTGGCCACGCGGAATGGCCGCAATACCGGCCCTGAAGACCTCACCCATATAGGCACCGTAGCAGACGCTTATGGCCACAACTGCCGAGGTGATGCCGCTGATCTGCACAAAGCGAGAAAGCGCGTAGTAGATGTAAAAAAGCTGGACCAGAAGCGGTATACCACGGATGATCTCCACATAGGTGGAGGCAACGAGCTTGATAAAACGATTCTTAGAAATGCGCCCAAGTCCTGTCAGAAAACCTAAAGGTACGGCAAAACAGATGGACATGAGCGTTATTTGAAAGGTCACAAGTATCCCGTCTGGCAGATAGAGCAGGATACGCAGATAGGGCTCAGGCCAAATCAGGCACAAAGCGAACAAACTGACAATGGCAAGGGTCAGTGACAGGGACCAGGCATTGATCAGACGGAACTCATGGGGGTTCGGAATGGAACCCCCTTCAGTCACAAGAACAATGTTGCCGGCACTTTGTTTTTCTTCAGTCTCGGCCATCTCACGCTTTCCTAATCACCAATCCACTTCTTGAGCAGTGCAGCCTCGGTGCCGTTTTCCTTGACCATCTTGATACCACGGTTGATCTTTTCCAGAAGATCCTTGCGGCCCTTCTTGATGGTGAAACCGAAGTATTCCTTGGACTCGGTGCGTAAGCTCACATGGATCTTGCCCTTGTAGTCCTGCTTCTTATTGGCATAATACTTGGCCACAGGCTCGTCACAGACAACGGCATCAATGCGTCCGCCCACGAGGTCCTGAATGGCAAGACCCACATCGTCGTACTCCTTGATCTGGGCATCGACCTTGGCGTCACGCACCACAAAGATACCTGTGGTGGCAATCTGGCCTCCGACCTTCAGGCCCTTCAGTTCCTTGAGGCTCTTAATATCCTTACCCGCCGGCAAAATCACCGCCTGCACGATTTCAAAATAGGGGTCGGAGAAGTCAAACTGCTTCTTGCGTTCTTCGGTGATGGTCGTGGACGAGGCCACGATATCATACTGACCTGTGGCCACACCGCCAAAGATACCGTCCCAGGCGATATTGCGGTTTTCCACTTCAAAGCCGGCAGCCTTGGCCACAGCGCGGATAAAATCAATGGAATAGCCTGTAGGCTGCTTTTTCTCATCAAGCAGTTCAAAAGGCGGCCAGGTGCAATCACTGGCTACAATGTATTTTTCAGCGGCTTGAGCTTTGCCGGACAAGCCACCCAGGGCAACAAAAAAGAGTGCTGCCGCAAGTAAGAGACCTTTGACCGTGAGTTTCATGATCATTCTCTCCCAGCTGACGTTTGAGGTTACGGTGTATGTTCTCAAGGAACACGACAAGCTAAACAAAGCCAAGGCTGCCACAGAAAAAACATCGGCAGGCTTTTTCCTGGATCATCAGACACAACAGACAGTCCAGAGAAGCAGAACAAACTGTCAAGCAGGCCCAAAAACCAAGAACAAAGGCTACGTTCCCTTACCATACAATGGCCGGGCATGCAAATAACAAAAGCCCAACGTCAGGCCTTCTTGCTGCAGACTGCCTGCAAAAACAGCCGACTCAACCCAGATCCCATTTTCCCAAACACATGAGCGAACACCAAAAATCCTCAGAACTATTTCATCGTGAAACATTACTAATGATTAAGGCTTTAGCATAACATGCAATTCATCAATTATAATATATATCATTGACATTTTATCTTGAATGATCAAATACATCTTCAAATCAAAATTTTACAGTGATATCTGAGTTGTAATACATATGGTTTTTGACAAATATTTACATAAAATAATATTAGTATTTACTCTTCATGACCAAATTTTTAAAACATTGCATCTATATACTAGACATTTCAAGATATGCACTATTATAATATACTATATATCAATTATTTACTTTTTATTTCTCTTGGAATTCAATATAAAGAGTTTTCAAGTTAATTTTTCAGAAAAAATGTGATTTAAAATATCAATGACTAAAACTACGTCTTATTACATATTTCGTACCAAAAAGTACTTCAGCATCTATTCAACTTATATAATATAATGTAAATAACACTTTCCCAAATTCTATTTATTATACATATTCAAATTATTTGTGTATTATTTGTAGACGTTAGGAAATATGAAATTTCAAAGATAGCATTATCGTCTTCAAGGGGTATCACCTCAGCGACAGGTGTATGAGCGTCTTTTTTTCAACCACAGAATGTCTTTGCAGAATAGCTTTCCAACCGGTTGAAGAAAACAAAAGCCCCTCAGCTACATACTGGGGGACTTTGTTTTTGAGAAGCCTATTGCTTTCGAGCTAGTAAGCTTTGAATGCGCGAAATCTCATCAAGTGGGACCTTGGTCTGTTCCGTGCGTGGCGGATTACACGGCAGGCGATGGTGCAAAACTTGTCAATAACAGTACGCAGACGGATGCGCTGTATTCTTCTTGTCTTGTGATGCTGCAGTGAATCATCGATTGACACGGCCTTGTCGCCGATCAGTCTCAGTGCGTTG
>JAFXOX010000068.1 GCA_017528345.1 Desulfovibrio sp. | reverse complement strand
AGCTCTATAGTGTGCCTGTTTACGCCAAGATCACTGGCAATTGCCGCGTTTGACAGCCCTTGCGCTTTCTTCAGCAGAATTTTTGCTCGCAGAGCCTGATCAACCTCTGATTTTCCTGAATTGGCAATAGTTTCAAGCTTTTTTAGGTGGTCAGGTGAGATTTCAAGATAAATTGGTGTTCTCATGTGCTGTGCCTCCTAACTAAGGGTGGCAACACATTAGCAGAACAAAGATCAAAATGTCTAGCCTATTAACGAACGACGTACTAGTTTGGACACGAAAAAGGATCTTAGACATGAAAAAACCCGCTCAGCTTGCGGCTTTGCGGGCTTTTATAGATTTATGTGGACTAAAGAGAAAAAGCTCTATGGCGGAGAGGCGGAGATTCGAACTCCGGGAGCGCTGTTAACGCTCACACGATTTCCAATCGTGCTCCTTCAACCAGCTCGGACACCTCTCCGTGGTTGATCATAAACAAGAAAGAGAAAATACGCTTTTTTGCGCAGCATGGCAAGAAAAAAATAAGCTTACTTTTCAGGCGTGTCATCTGCGGATTTTTTATCTTTGCTGTGCAGGATGGCGCTTTTGCCGAAAATCCACAGACCGGCCAGCGCGAGGACTGTGATTCCGATGGCGTTAAGAAGTCCGTAGCTCATACTTAAGCCGTAACACCCATTTGGCTAAATCCACAGTCCGTATAAATCACGGCACCTGTAACGGCGCTGGAAAGGTCACTAGCTAGATAGACAGCGGTTTTGCCGACATCTTCAATAGAAACATTGCGGTGCAGGGGTGAAGTCTCCTGGACGCGGGTAAAGACGTCGCGCATGCTGATGACGGCCGATGCAGCCAGCGTTTTGATGGGGCCAGAGCTGATGGCATTGACGCGGATGCCCTTGGGGCCAAGATCGTATGCCAGATAGCGTACAGAAGCTTCCAGAGCGGCTTTAGCAACGCCCATGACATTATAGCCAGGGATGACCTTGGTGGAACCATGATAGGTCATAGAAATAATCGATGCACCTTCATTGAGGAGCGGTTCAAAGGCCTTGCACAGCGCAGGCAGAGAAAAGGCCGAAACTTCCATGGCCAGTTTGAAGCCGTCGCGGGAAACTTCCATAAATCGACCACGTAAATCTTCTTTCTTAGCATAGGCAATGGAGTGAATAAGGATATCGAAAGTTCCCCATTTTTCCTTGATCAATTCTGCCGCAGCTGCAATTTCCTCATCAGAACAGACATCACACTGGAAGGTGAATTCTCCACCCAGTTCTTCGCTCAACGGAAGCACACGCTTCTTGATGGCCTCTCCCACATAGTTGAAAGCCAGCCGTGCACCATTCTGTTTGAGATTTTGAGCGATACCCCATGCAATACTCTTATTGTTGGCGAGCCCCATGACCAGAGCTTTTTTCCCTTCAAGCAGCATATATTTCTCCTTCGCGATTTTTTCCGTACTGATTTGGCGTCTAACGTTTCGTCCTGAAGATGGCATGTTTAGCCCGTGTTGTTTCTGCGAGCCAGCCGTTTTTAGTTTTCAGGTAAGTTGAGTTCTTTGCCAGTAAGAATGGCATAGGCCTCGCGGTATTTTCCGGCCGTCTCCGCAATAACCTCTTTGGGTAACGTGGGGGGAGGCGGCTGCTTGTTCCAGGGTTGAGCGTTAAGCCAGTCACGCAAGTACTGTTTATCAAAACTGCGCTGCCCTCTGCCAATGGCATATTCACTGGCCGGCCAGAACCGGGAAGAGTCAGGCGTGAGAACTTCATCAATGAGCGTGAGTTTACCATCAACGCGACCGAATTCAAATTTAGTATCAGCAACAATAATGCCTCGAGCCGCTGCATGCTCTCGAGCCGATTCATAGAGGGAGAGAGAGGTCTTTTCGACAAAGAGGGCATCTTCACGACCAAGAATTTCAGCAGCACGTTCTCGACTGATATTTTCATCATGCAGACCAAGTTCAGCTTTGGTCGAGGGCGTAAAGATAGCCGGTGTTAGCTTGGCCGATTCCTTGAGGTTGGCCGGAAGCTTATGGCCACAGACCATGCCGCTTTTTTGATAGTCTTTCCAGCCGGAACCTGTAATATAGCCGCGGACAATACATTCTACGGGCAGAGGTTCAGCTTTGCGGACAATCACAGCCCGGCCTTCAAGTTCGTCAGTCCACGGAGAAAGTTTGGCTGGAAAATGGCGAACATCGCTTTCAAGAAGATGATTGCTGACAATATCCTTGAATTTTTCCATCCAGAAAAGCGTGATCTGATTGAGCACAACGCCCTTGAAGGGCACCGCTTCCTGCATGATGACGTCAAAGGCGGACATGCGGTCTGTTGTCACAATGAGGAGGCTATGCTCGTCAAGATCATAGATGTCACGGACTTTTCCGCGTGAACGTAGAGGACAGACGTCGATGTTCGTTGTGGTAAGGCTTTGCATTGCAATTCCTGAAAAAAAGGTCTGTCACAGTCTTTGTCAGGGACTGTGCGTAATCTGTGCACTTCAAATCCCACCCGGAAGGCGCGAGGATATCAGGCACACCTTGATTGAATATTTTGTTTTTCCTGCCCGACGTACTCTTGCGGCAACGTATGCTGTGTCGCTTAGAGGCGAGCCTTCCGGGAGAGCTGCTTGGTTCACAGCCGGAACAATTCCCATAGCGGGAATGTGCAAGCAAAAAAACAAGTTTATTCCTCTGGGAAGTCTTCTTACCAGGAGGAATCCCCATTTTTAGGCTGGGTAAACTGTTAATGTTGTGAGCGTACTTCTACTGAGCGAGCATGTGCTTCCAGCCCCTCAAGCCTGGCCAGAGCTGCCACATCTTCGATGCTGGCATTCAGGAAACTGGGAGAAGCTGCAATGATGCTGCTTTTTTTGCAGAAGGTCTGTACAGACAGGGCTTCGGAAAAACGTGCTGTACCCATGGTCGGCAAAACGTGATTGGGCCCCGCATAGTAGTCACCCAGAGGCTCTGGACTGTTATGTCCAAGAAAAATGGCTCCTGCATGGCGGATAGAAGGAAGAATCGCCCAGGGATTGCGAGTGGCGACTTCCAGATGCTCAGGGGCAATGGCATTGGCAATGTCTATGGCAAGCTTCATGGTCGGCACCAGAACAACCGCCCCCCAATCCTGCAGGGAGCGCGAGGCAATCTCGGCACGCGGGAGAGTTGCGCACTGTCGGTCAAGTTCCGCTGGCAGATCGTCAGCCAGATGCTTGTCCGTGGTGATGACGATGGCACTGGCCAGAGGGTCATGTTCGGCCTGAGAGAGGAGGTCTGCTGCGAGATATTCCAGATTGGCTGAACCATCAGCAAGGACAAGTACCTCACTTGGGCCTGCAATCATGTCGATGCCAACCTTGCCCTGTACCAGACGTTTGGCTGTGGTGACAAAGATATTGCCAGGACCGGCAATGACATCCACTGGCGCAATGGATTCCGTGCCATAGGCCAGAGCTGCTATGCTCCAGGCCCCGCCTACACGATAAATTTCTTCAATGCCCAAAAGGTGGGCTGCGGCCAGAATATGAGGATTAATAGTGCCGTCCTTGCGTGGCGGCGTGCAGATGGCAATACGGGTAACGCCTGCGGTCTGTGCAGGAATGGCGTTCATCAGGAGCGTGGATATGAGAGGTGTATTGCCGCCCTGACCTCCGGGGACATAGAGACCCACGGCGTCAACAGGCAGAACGCGCTGACCGAGAATTGTGCCGTCGCTTTGGGTGATAAACCAGGATTTTTCCTTCTGATTTTCGTGAAAGGCCCGGATATTATCGGCAGCTCGGTAAATGCGGTCTCTGTCTTCAGGAGGAATGGAAGCGGCAGCCAGGGAAATTTCATGCTCTGTCAGACACAGGGGCGATTTGAAGTCGTGGCAGTCAAACTGGGAAGTATAGGCAATGAGTGCGGCATCCCCTTCATTCTGCACGCGTGCAATGATCTCTGAGACTTTGGCCTCCACTTCAGAACTGGACTTGGCACGGTCCTTGAGCCATTGTGAGGCATTTTGCCATTCTTCCTGAGAATTCACCTGAAGGCTGCGGCATGTCATAGATATCTCCGAGGCAGCAATTTCCCTGTTTTGAAAAACGAAGGGAGAAGGTCATAAGCAAAGGGCAGCTGACTGCCTCCAGTTGCCCGCTAAAGTAGGAAACATATACAAGAAACAGGATTTTGTCGAGATGTATTTCTCTCTCCTCTCTTGACAGAAAGGGCTCCCGTACTTACTGCTACGCATAGAGAAGAGACTATTTTCATACCAGATCAGGAGAGAACATGGTACAGCAGTACAGAAATCCCTATGTGCGCGCGGCCAATGCTGAAAGACTGCGTCAGGATAATCCGGAAGAAATAGCCCCTGAAGCCGAGACCGAAAAACCTGAGTCTGAGGCAAATTCCGCGGAAAACAGGACTATTGAGATCGAAGATCAGGACCAGCCTGAAACAGCAGCAGATGCTGGTAGCGCAGAGCCAGCTCAGGAAGAACCTTCCCCTGCAGAAGATGTGGCTCAGTCCTTTGAGGGTGATGCCAACTATATGGGACCTCTTTTTGGGGGGGCTGTGCAGGAAGAAGTGGATGCCCTCAAGGCGGAAATTGAGAATCTGCGTCTGCGCCAGGCGGCGGAAATGGAAAATTTCAAAAAGCGTCTGGCGCGTGAGCATCAGGAACAGCTGCAGTATGCCGCTGAAAAGGTCTTGGGAGATCTCCTGCCCACGCTGGATAATCTTGAACTTGCCATGCAGTACGGCAATACCAGTGATGCCTGCAAGGACCTGCTGCAGGGTGTCTCTATGACCCATAAGCTGCTCCTGGATGCTGTACAGAAGCATGGTCTTCTGCCTGTGGGTGAAGTGGGAGAGACCTTTGACCCGTCTATCCACGAGGCCGTGGGTTTTGATCCGCAGTCTGAGCTTGAAGCAGGGAAGGTCGCCCGTGTCTTGCAACGCGGTTATAAACTGGGATCACGTCTTTTGCGCCCGGCGCGTGTGATGATTACTCAATAGTCAACGCAAGTTGGAAAGCAAAAAAGGCCTTACGAAGAGCTTCGTAAGGCCTTTTTTGCTTGTCAAACAGCTAGCGTGCTTTGTGCGGAAGCCCGGGCAGCGCCTCAAGAATGTGTCTGCCGAGGGCGCGGATCAGGGCGCCTTCGGCTTCTACAAGGCCCTTATAGCTTGAGGTTGTAATCTGTTGGGAGGCTGAAAAAAGGCCGTCTTTGATGACCTCGTCACCGTGCAGCAATGACCAGTGGGCGGCAATTTCCGCTTTTTCCTGAAAACTGCCGTCAAGGCGAGAAATATCCACAAGTAGGGTATACGTTCCGGATTTTTCTGTGGCCATGGGCAGCAGGGTGATACCACGGGCTAACAGCGGCTTTTGCAATTCATGACAGAGTATGCGCCTTACTCCGTCGGATAGCGGTTCAGCCCAGAGGTGCAGGGAATCCACCTGCAGTTCCACTTGGCCTTTTTTGCGCAGAACCAGGGATTCGCGATCAAGATATTGGGGGAGGGCAACGCGTGCGATGCGCAGGGTTGTTCTTGGAAGACTATCTTGTATGAGGTCATCTGTCTGTCCTTCAAAGGCGTAATACTGCGTGGGCAGGCTGCGGCCGCAAGCACAGAGGCTGAGGGCGAGGAGCAGAGCAAAGGTCCCTTTAAAGAATGGGCAGGTGAACATCAGCGGCTTCCTTTTTTGCCTTTGAGCAGGGCTTCGGGAGTACGGTTGAGCATGTCAGCCAAGTTGTGGAGAGAGCGTGCAGAGTCGGCAGCTTCCTTGAAGAGGCGACGCAGATCCTGCATAGCCGGGGAATTGTGGTTTAAGAGTTGTTCCGCAAACACAGACGCGTGTTTCAGGCGCTCTGTGGTCTGGGAAAAATTATTCACCGTGGCTATGAGAGAGGTCATGAGCCTGGGAATATCCCGGGACAGACTTTCGGTCAACATCTGCGTATTGGCGACAATTTTTTCTGCTGAGGCGCGTAAATTGCCTTTCTGCAGAATATCAGCGAGTACTGCAAAGGTATCCTCCATCTTACGAAAGGCGGTATTGACCTGATGGATTGTGTCTTTGATTTCCTGACCATTGCCTATGGCATAGGACAGTCCCATGACAATTTTGTTGAGGGCCTTGCTGAGATCCTGCAGAGGCAGGTGGGCCAGGGTCTTTTGCAGAGTGTCCATGGGCGAGGGAACTGTGGGAATTTCATTGGGAAGATCTGGGTTCTGTCGTGAGGTCGGCGAGCCATGATGGTAATCGAGCTCCACAAGGTATTGCCCGGTGATCAGATTTTGAATCTGCAGACGGGCGGAAAGCCCGTTTTTGACCATGTGCTGAATGATGCGGGTATGATGTGCTTCTGGAATCCTTTCGCCGGTAAGGCGTACAATACTACTCTCGTCAAGGTGAATGAAAACGGGGATAGTGATGGCAGAGGCCTTGGGATCAAAAACCATGCTGATGCGTGTGACACTGCCTAGAGGTACGCCCCGAAAGACCACAGGAGCCCCCACAGAAAGCCCATTGACCGAACCTTCAAAGTAGAGCACATATTCGGTTTTGTCTTCGAGGTATTGTCCTTTACCAAGGTAGATCAGGGCCAGCACAAAGAAAAGCGCTCCGAAGAGGGTGAATGCGCCAATGGCTACTTTGTGATTTGCGGCCGCCATGTTTGCTCCTTATGATCCGGTCTTTTCGCAGTTTGACTTTTCCAGGGCCTTGCCCGCTGCACCACGTGTCAGAAAATCAAGAGCACAGAGGGCTGTTTCGGGATCTTCCTTAAGGCGGCGTGGATCGCCCTGGGCCTGTATGGTTCTGGTTTGATTATCTAGATAAATAATCTTGTCGGCTATGGCAAAAATACTGTCAAGCTCATGAGAGACAATCATAAACGTTGCTTTCAGGGTATCACGCAGTTCAAGAATGAGATCATCGAGATGTCTTGAGCTTACAGGATCAAGCCCTGCCGAAGGCTCGTCAAGGAAGAGTATGGCAGGATCAAGTGCCAGAGCCCGCGCCAAACCTGCGCGTTTGCGCATGCCTCCACTGATTTCAGAGGGATAGTAATCTTCAAAGCCTGCAAGACCAGTCAGGGCGAGCTTCAGGGAGGCAAGTTCGGCAATTTGCTCCTGAGAGAGATCCGTATACTGCTGCAAAGGTAGCGCCACATTTTCAGCAAGTGTCATGGAGCTCCAGAGGGCTCCGCTTTGAAAAAGGACGCCGGTATTGCGTTTGATAGCCTGACGAGCGTTGGCATCTGCCTTCCAGAAATCCTCATCACCGTAGAGTACCTGCCCCATCTTGGGACTTTTGAGTCCCATGAGCACCTTGAGCAGAGTGCTTTTGCCACAGCCTGAGCCGCCAGTGATAAAACAGATCTCACCTGCCTTGACTTCAAAGGAGATGCTCTTCATGAGAATGAAGGATCCGTAACCGACTGTCAGGTCCCGAACGGAAATGAGGGTCGGATTGCTGAGTTTGGGAGACTGTGTCATGGAGATGTTTCTGGATCAGATACCGAGTACGTTGCAGATGATCGTGATGATGGCCGTCATGACGATGATGCCTACAATGGAGTGCACAACCGCTGTGGTTGTGGCCTGCCCCACGGCCTGGGCACTGCGGCCACAGCGTAGACCCTGATAGCAGCCGGCCAGGGCGATAACAAAGCCGAACATGGTAGCGTACACAAGACCGATGAGGCCATGTGAGAACTTGACCATGGACATGGTGGCATTGAGATATTGCACGGGGGGAATGTCCAGCATGATTGTGCCCACAAGATAACCACCGAAGATGCCCATGAGATCAGCATAGATGGTCAGTAGCGGCACCATCAGCACAAGCGCCAGAATGCGCGGGAGAATGAGAAATTCCACAGGGGAAATACCAAGGGTCGTTAGGGCATCAATCTCTTCATTTACTTGCATGGTGCCTAGCAGAGCGGCGTAGGAGGCGCCAACCCGGCCTGACATGACAATGCCAACCATGACCGCACCCATCACTCGGAGCATACCGATGCCGACCAATCCTGCCACATAAATCTGCACGCCGAACTGTGTCAGCTGTACAGCACCCACAAAAGCGAGAATCAGTCCAAAGAGAAGATTGGTCACAGCCACAATGGGCAAAGCCTGAATGCTGCATTCATGCAGAGCACTCAGAAAATCCTGCTTGCGCATAGTTGCCCGGCCCAGGACAAAGCGGGAGAGGGCTGAGACCACATCTCCAAGAAATTCGAGAAAATCGGTCAGCCTGGGGAAAACACTCAGAACCTTTTCGCCAATACCCTCAAGAAAGCCTGGCAGATGCCGTTCACGCTGTGAGCCCTGTTGGCTTTTGACTTCAAAGGCCAAGGCGATCAGCCTGTTCAGGCCTTCACTGAGTTGCAGGTCAAGAGCAATCTTGCGCTCTCTGGCACTTCGTACTATCTGAACAAGAAAGACGAGAAGGCTAGAATCCCATGTGGAAAGGCCGTCTTCTTTGATGAGAACGCCAGTGATTTGAGGCTCATTGACGAGCTGGAGAGCCCGCTGAATTTCCTCTGGCCTTTCAGGAGAAAGACGCCAAGTGCCGCCAACAGTAATGTTTAGGCAACCGCGCTCTGAGTCAACGTGAATTCGCATGTCACTGATCATTAAAAAATTCTATACAGCTCTGTTTTTTTTTGCAAGCTGCGGGGGATTTATGTCTGTAAAAGAACGTCTGGGCCTGAAGAAAGAACCGCTTTTTGTAATGGATGGAACGGCCTTTATCTACCGAGCTTTTTTTACCGGCAGAAATATGCAGCGTTCTGATGGTTTCCCGACCAATGTTCTTGTTGGCGTCTCACGGCTGCTGCTCAGAATCCTGCGCGAAGAAAAGCCTCGGTATTTTCTCTTTGTGCGCGACGGCCACGGAAAGAACTTCAGACATGACATCTATCCTGACTATAAGGCCAATCGTGAAGCCACTCCTGAGGATTTGGTGCGACAGCTTGAGCCAGTCTGTCGTATGGTTAGGGGGCTGGGTTTCAGAGATGAAGAAACCCATGGTTTTGAGGCCGATGACTGCATGGCGACGTTAGCTGCGCGTTTTGCCCATGAGCACCCTGTGATCATTATCAGTGGCGACAAGGATTTGAAGCAGTGTCTTGCAGACAATGTCTATATCTGGAATCTCGCAGCCAAAGAAGAAACCTTGCTCAGTCAGGCCGACTTTGAGGCGGAATATGCTGTGCATCCTGCAAACTGGCCCGATGTTCAGGCGATTATCGGAGATAGCGCTGACAATATTCCGGGAGTTCCCGGCATAGGACCCAAGACGGCCCTAAAGATTTTTGGCTATTGCTCTTCACTTGAGGAGATCAGAGATCATTTGGAAAGATTGCCCCCCAAACTTGCTCAGAAACTGGTGCCTCATCTGGATGAGATGTTTGTCTGGCGCAAATTGACCCGTCTTTCTCTGGAGTATCCCGGGAACTTTTGCCTTGATGATTTTTCCGTAGGGGCGATGGATGCCGGACTTTTACGTGGACTGGCCAAAGAATACGAGCTCGTGGCCTTGATGCGTGAAATTGAGTTCATGCTGGCGCATCAGGGTATGGATACGCAGAATGCCAGTTCTTCCCAGGAACAGAGCGCGCCACTATTGTACCCCGATGCCATCAGAATCAGCGCACGTACTGTCACTGAAGCTTCTGCCCTGCCTTCCGCCAGGGGATGCTGCATTGCCCTGATCTACGAGATACGGGGAACGCGTCGGGATTTGCATCTTGCCGTATGTGCCGCAGATACGGAGGCGTCTTCACCGTATGCCCATGCCTATGAGGATTTCAGTTGGCAGGGAAAAAACGAGGAGCTTGTGGCTTGGCTTGCGACGGCAGAACGCTTTGTCGTCGCCGATCTTAAAGCTTTCTACAAGGAAGACAGTCTTTTTGCGGACTTTTTTTCAGCGCATGCAGATCGCGTTTTTGATCTCGGGCTTGCCTGTTATCTCTTACGACCTGAAGACCGGGATTTTGGCTGGAAGAATCTGGAAAGTTATTGGGCTGCCAGTCTGCAGGATGGAAGTCTGGGCTGTGCCGGCCTTGCCCTTAAGCTTGCCCAAAGCGTGGAAGGGCGACTGCGGGACAATGGGCTTGACGTTATGTACCGGACCCTTGAGCTGCCACTGGTGAACGTTCTGGCAAACATGGAACAAACCGGTATTGCCATTGATCGCGAGGCCTTCAGGCTGTTTCTTGCCGAAGTGCAGCAGGATCTCGATCGTCTGACAGAGAAAGTGTATGCCCTGATAGGTATGAAATTTAATCTGCGTTCAGCCCAGCAGCTTGGCGAGGTGCTTTCCAAAACGCTTAAACTCAGTCTGCCGGGCAAGACCCGGGGCGGGCAGATGTCCACCAGCCAGCAGAATCTGGAAAAGCTCGAAGGTGCACATCCCGTCATTCTGCCTATCCTGCAGTTTCGCAAACTGGAAAAGATCCGTTCAACCTATCTTGATCCTTTACCCAAGCTTGTGGACGCACAGGGACGTCTCCATACGACGTTTGAACAGAAGGCTACGGCCACTGGACGTCTTGCCAGCCGTGATCCCAATCTTCAGAATATTCCGGCCCGTGGAGCCCTGGGTAAGCGTATGCGTACCTGCTTTGTGGCGGCTGCGGGCATGGCGTTGATTTCTTCGGATTATTCGCAGATCGAATTGCGCATGCTGGCGCATATGTCCCGTGATAGCACCCTTTTGGCGGCATTTCGTGAGGGCTTGGACATTCATACCCACACGGCTTCCCTGATTTACGATGTTCCCATGGAAAAGGTGAGTAAGGATCAGAGGCGCAATGCCAAGACCATCAATTTTGGGCTGATCTATGGTATGGGGGCGCTCAAACTGGCCCAGGAACTCAAGGTTACGCTCAATGAGGCAAAGGCTTTTATTGCCAACTATTTTTCACGTTTTGAAGGCTTGAAAGAATTTTATGAGAATGTGGTGCACGAAGCCAAGCGCACAGGCTATGTCCTGACGCTTGGAGGCCGCAGGCGTAATCTGCCGGATATTTTTTCAGCCAATACCTCGCTGAGCAGCCAGGCGCAGCGACAGGCTATCAATACCGTTATTCAGGGCTCAGCCGCTGACGTCATTAAAATGGCCATGCTCAATGTGGCCCGTGATGAGGAACTCAAGACCATGGGGGCACGACTTCTTCTGCAGGTTCACGACGAACTGCTCGTGGAAGTGCCTAAGATGCATGCCAAGGCAGCCGGCCAGCGTGTGGCAAGGCTGATGGAAGATGTTCGCTTAGGCGATGAGGCCCTGCTTGTCCCGCTTGTGGCAGACTGGGGGTATGGTGCCAACTGGGGAGAAGCACATTAGCGGTATCTGAGGCCTGAGTTGAGGTCTCACCCAAGTTTTGAACCAAAATTGCCAAAAAAATCCGAAAATCTAGGTATAGACCGGATCAGCGGATTGTAAACTTTATAGCATTATAGAGAATTTGACATCCTCCACCGCCTAAAGTCGGGGGATTCCTAGCGGAGGGAGCCTTACGTCTGAAACCCTAGGCTGGTTCCTGCGAAAACTGGACTGCCCAGAGGAATATTAGCTTGGTTTTTGCTGTCAAATTCCCACAGTGGGGAATGTTACGGCAAAAACCAACCAGCTATTCCCGAAAGGCTCTCACTATCTCTCCACAGGCTGACACGGCTTGCCCAGCCGCCAAGAAGGAGTTTGAAGCAGGAAAGGCAAAAGGGCAAGAAAATTCTAACGGTGCGCCTTATATCCTCCCCCTGAAGGGAGATGTTTTACGGCGCGTAGGATAAATTTGCTATCCACGGGGTGCTTTTGAGCGCTTTTTAGCCAACCGGTCACAGGGTCATATGAATGAGTCCATTACTGAGGCGCCAGGTTTCCATTTCACGTTGAGCGATCAGTCCTTTAGGCTCAAAATACGGGTGGTATGGTGCCGACTGGGGGAAGTCCATGAGAGGTATTTGTGGTTTTAGTCGAGGTACAAATATTTGAGAGAGCAGGTTAAAAGCAGGAGAAAGACGAGAGGCAGGGCGATCGTGAAAAGCCATCCCCGCCAATGAGCGGCATCTCGCAGCTGAGCGTCAGCTTTGCGCCTTTGGCCGCTTTGGGCAAAGCGTTTGACAAAGAGACTTGGATGCTCGTAGAGCTCGTAGTGCGTGCGCAGCAAAAAGGCAGAGAGATGCTGCCTGTGCCGTGTCAGAAGCAGATGCCAGGCGGCCAGGGCGGCGATGAAGATTATCAGGACAAGGAGGACCAACATGTGTTTTTCCTTGAGCTGGCACTGGGATAATCAGTGCTTGAGGATGATCTGAAGAATGTCTCTTTCCGGTCCGGAAAGGCTGCGGCTACGTTGTTCCAGACGTTGTCGAACGATCGGATGCCTAGGTGTCATTTCGTAGAGAGAAGCCGCTACCTCCATAGCGCCTTTATAGCGCGGATCCTGAACCAGGCCCTGGGACCTGAGGCGTGCGTGCAGGAGAACGGCATCAATCATGCTATCGAGATAGCGAAAACTGGCATTGGCAAAAAAAGCACCCCAGTACATATGCACAACCGCTGAGCCTGAATAGATATCCCAGCGCTCCAGTGGTGCCGGACTGTGGGTCAGCTGCAGCTGAAGCGCCTTTTCTTGGCTTACGGGAAGCTTTTGCATGGCCTGTTTGACATTTTCCCGGCCAGAAAGGTGTGCGGCCCAGATGAACATTCTTTGTGCCTCGGGGCTCATATCTTTGGCGAGATCCAGAAACTTGCCGCCAAGTTCAGGTTGCTGCTTGATGATTTCAGCAAGAAAGGCCGCTGTGATGAGGCGCAGCTCTCCGCGTGCAAAGCGTTTGCTTTTGTCAAAAGCTTTGAGCATGCCAGGAAGACTTTCCGGATGCTTGTGCTGATAGTAATATTCCATGTCACGGGCTGAGGTCGGCAGATTGCGTGCCAGCTCGAGAGCTTGGCTCTGACAGGGAAAAACAGCAAAAGCCATGAGAAGTATGAGGAGAGAGCGGAGTTTGGAAATCATAGGCAATCAGCGCTGTTGCGCAGCCTCCCTTCAGTCAAAGTCCGCCAGAAGGGCGTTGAGTTTTAGACAGGGCAGGTCCTGTTCCTGGAGTTTGGTCTTGAGCCTGGTGCGGGCTTCCAAAAGCTGTGGTGAGGAAACGCCGGTATGGATAGAATTGTGCGCTTCCATGAAGGCTGCAAGCCAGTCGCAGATTTTCAGAAGAAAGCCATCTTTGGGATCCAGCGCATCAGCATTATATTCACGTTGTAAGGTCGCAAAATCCTTGATCTTTCTGATCTGACCGTTTTCCCGGTAGCATTCGGAAAATTCCGAACCAATGCTCAGACCAAGATAGAAAGAAATCTGTTCCACAAGCTCCTGAAAACCTTCTTGGCGCAGAGGATTGAAAATTTGTCGCTCTAGCTCTTCGCTTTCGTATTTTTTGATAATCAGCGGTAGATTGGGTACGGACTGTTTGACGGGCGAGATGATGTCGCGGGTCAGAAGTTCCGGCAGATCGTGAAACAGACCGCAGAAAAAATTGTTATTGGAACGGGCCTGGCAGGCATCGAGCGAGAGGCTGAAAAAATAGCCAAAAACAGCGACCACAAACATGTGTCCGAGCACAGAAGTCGCTGGGATGCGTGGCGCCCGAGTCCAGCGGATCTGAAAACGCAGCTGACCGCAGAGATTGGCAAATTTGGCCAGAGCCGTGCCCGGAGTGAGAATGGCACGCATTCCGGGCAGATCTGTATAGGCTTCAAGTTTCTCTCGGAAGGATGCGGCTATATCTTGAATTTCGTCGTCAAAGCTGTTCAGTGGCTTAATTAACGTAAATTCCCACTGTGAGGCATAGAGATGGGCCGCGGCAAGTATGCGTCTAGCTACACTCTGTTCATTGGTGTCTCTGTGCCAGACACACATTCTTTGCCAAAAAGTCGATGAGCTGTTCATCTCCTCTTCGGCTGAGGTGAAGGCCGGTCTCAGCTCATTGAGCACATGCTCCGTGAGACGGGCGTAGTCGCTGGCATTTTCTTTGATGCGATAGAAAACAGGCGGTTTGATATCTGTGATGACCAGACGGTAGAAATAGTCAAAGAGTCCGCCCTCAATGACTTCTCTGGCAAGATCTCTGCGGTTGACGGAGGTGTTTTCAAGGCTGTACTGATGCCAGAGAATACAGGCAAGCAGCATTTTATGGGCCTGTTTGTCAATTTCCACGAGTTCCACCGGGCGCAACTTGTCGTTCCAGCGCATGAGATAGGCTCCGGAGAAGATCAGCTGCAAAAGGCTCTTACGGATGAATTGCGGCATGGGAACTCCTTATTTGAGAAACTTGCCTTTTTCCAAGCTCTTTGCATAGAGTGGCGCTTTTTGTCAAATGGCGCAAAGGCTTTCCTGGAGCTGCCTTTTCTGCACACATCTCCAAAGCCGCAGGTCTTGTTGCGTTTTTCCCGGGGACTTGACAGAATATAGCAAATACCATACAAGTGACGACCAACTCTTCTCCCTTTTCCCCGTTGAGGAGAAGTTTTATTTTTTTGTAGGCTTTCTGCGCGTTTTTCTGCGCAAGCCAGTTTGCCTTTCAACGAAACAAAATTTGGAGGCGGCGTTTTCTCCCTCTCATCTGAGGTCAATACGCTGAATTTCTGATGAAAACATTCAGTCCTACACCGAAAGATATCCAACACGAATGGTTTGTCGTGGATGCGGCCGATAAGGTTCTTGGCCGTCTTGCCAGCCAGATCGCACATCGTCTGCGTGGCAAGCATAAGCCAGAGTATGCCCCTCATATGGATAATGGCGATTACATCATTGTTGTAAATTGTGCCAAAATTCAAGTGACCGGCACCAAAATGCACGATAAGAAGTACTACCGGCATTCCGGCTGGGTGGGAGGTCTCAAGACAACTCCCCTGGAAGATATGATGGCCAAGAAGCCGACCTTCGCCCTGATGAATGCGGTGCGTGGCATGCTGCCCAAGACCAAGCTTGGCCGTGCCATGCTTAAAAAACTCAAGGTCTATGCCGGATCTGAGCATCCTCATAGCGCCCAGCAACCCAAGCCTTTGACCTTGCCCTATTAGGAGTCCATGCGATGAGCGAAAAATTTGATTATGGCACTGGGCGCCGCAAGACCGCCACGGCACGTACCCGTCTCTATGCAGGCTCGGGGAATATCATTGTCAATGGTCGCGCCTTTGAAGAGTATTTTCCCAGAAAAACCCTGCAGATGATCATTCGTCAGCCTCTGGTTCTGACCAAGATGGTGGACAAGATCGATGTGCGTGTCAATGTCAGCGGCGGCGGTGTGGCCGGACAGGCTGAAGCTGTGCGTCACGGTATTTCCCGTGCGTTGCTCGAAGTTGATCCTGAACTGCGTGGCATTTTGAAGAAAGCCGGATTCCTGACACGTGATGCCCGTATGAAGGAACGCAAAAAGTACGGTCTGCGTGCCGCTCGTGCTCGTTTCCAGTACTCCAAGCGTTAATTTCCAGCTTGTCAAGAGCATATTTCTATGGGCCGCTTTTGCGGCCTTCTTTTTTTCTTCTTTGCAAACGAGGACAAGATGTCGGCGGTTTGGGTCGTCTTTGTGGCGTGGCTGATGGGCGGTTTTGTTTCAGGACTCGTGGGTGTGGGTGGTGCCATGCTGGCGGTGCCCGTAGCTGCCCAGTTTCTTTCCATGCATGATGTGATTCTCATCAGCTGCATTCTCAATGTCGCCATGGACCTGGGACTCGTTGTCCTGCATCTGCGCTATTGCAAGCTTTCAGCTGTCTGGCCCATGTGGCTTGGAGCTCTGCCAGGTTCCTGGGCTGGAGTCTATCTTCTGATCTACATCCCCGATCAGGCGCTACGCCTTTTTGTCGGCATCTCGCTGCTCATCTTTATTTACTGGCAGCGTCTTCTGTCAGTGCCAAAGCACGGGCAATCGCCTGTTCTGGCTTGTTTGGCAGGTTTTGTCTCAGGCATTCTGGGCTCGTCCATCTCGTTTGACGGCCCGCCAGTAGCGGCCTATGCGCTCTATGTCGGGTGGAAACCACGGGAAGTTCTGGGCACGCTTGGTGTCTTCTTTATTGTCCGCGGTCTGATGACAGTGGTCCTGCAATGGCAGGCAGGTCTCTACGGCGAAGTTGTCCTCAACTGTGCCTTACCTGCCATACCGGCAACACTTCTGGGAACACTTGTGGCTTTCCCTCTGGCCAAACGCATGCGTATGGCGACCTTTGCCCGTATTCTTCCGGCAATTCTGACGCTGGCGGCTTTGAGCGTAATTCTTGACGCTCTTCTGGCTAGACCATAGACTACTCAAATTTCCCCCTTAATGAGTAGGGCAAGATGTCACTGATCTACCATTATACCCATACCGAAACCATAGCCACAACAGGTTTCTTCTCCTGTGAACCTGATGCCAGCTACACTGAGGCAGAGCTCTGCGAGGCCCTGGAAGCCTCGCCTATGGACAGCTTTCTGCATGCGGCCCTTTTTCGGCGTCTGCGTAAGCAACCTGTCCATGATCTTCTGAAGCTTTTTCCCTTGGTCTATGACAGCACAACGGATACTTTCACAAAACCTGCCCTGGCTTCCGTGCTTTGGGAGTGTGCTTTGCACGAGGCCTCTCTGGAGGAGCTCTACAAGGCTTTCCCAGCTGATACGTCAGCAAGGCTTGCCCAGGCCAGTCCCTTGCTTTCTTTACTCAGACATGCCGTACGCAGCGACTCAGCTGCGGATCAGGAGAAGCGTGCCTGGTGGCAGAAACTGTATTTTCAGAATATCAACTGGTTAACGCCCTTGCCGTCTTCTGCTAAGGCTCAGGAATACGCCCTTCTTTCGTCAGAAGAGCTTGCGGACATTACGGCCTCCATGCAGGCCTCTGAAAGCCTTGAGGCGCTCTATGCACGCCTGCATCCTGTTGAGGCACCTGCGGAAAATGGCTTTGAGACAGCGTCTGATCTTTTACGCTGTGCCTCTGACAGACTTTTGGAAGCGGGTCTTCTGACAGGCTGTGAAATGCGCCATGAGGCCTCTTTGGCACCGATTGCCTTGCTGAGATCCTGGAACATTGATCTTCAGGTGAGGCAGAAGCGCATGGACTATGTTCTGCAAGGCGAGGCCACAGCCTATGGTCGCGGTTTATCGCTTGCTCAGGCGAGAATTTCCTGTTGCATGGAGATCGTGGAGCGCGCGAGCGCGTATGTTTCCCTGGAAGAAAAAGGTCAAAAAACTTTTGTTACCTTGCGTAAAAAGCCGCTTCCTCTGATCTGTGACTCTTTTGTCCATCTCTGGAAGGCAGGGCAAAACGCCCTTGATCCAGAAATTCTTGGATCTTATGGAAATTGTGCAGAGTACTCGTTGCACTGGCTTGTGGCGACAGATCCCACAGGGCGAGAAGTTCTTGTGCCTGCTCAGGCTGTTTTTCTTTTTTTTAACGCTGATGAGCCTGAGTGTTTTTCCGCCACATCCACTGGCCTTGCTTCCGGGACAAGCCTGGCTCAGGCCAAGCTTAATGCGCTTTTGGAAATTCTTGAGCGCGACGCCCTGGCTTCGATGCCCTTTCAGCGTGAGCGCTGTTTTTTGGCAAAAAGTCGCAATCCACGACTGCAGGCCCTTCTGGACGATTATGCGGCAAGAAATATTCGCCTGCAGTTTCAGGATTTGACGCATGAATTTGGTCTGCCTGTGTTATCAGCCTTTGTGCGTGCTGAAGACGGAAGCCTTGTCAGGGCCCAGGCCTGTAAGCTTTCAGGCGCAGAAGCGGCTCTTGCGGCTTTGACGGAAACACCCTGGCCATACTGTCTCACACAGCCAGCGCCCTATGGCCGTGCGACGGGCGCGGGTCTTGCTGGCCTCAGTGAGCGGTATCTGGAAGATTTGCCAGCCTATTCCTTTTTCCAAGCTGAACAGGCCCTGCAATTTGTTGAGGCACGGCTTCTTTCCCTGGGAAGAACACCGCTTTATGTGGACATCACGCGCGCAGATCTTGATTTTCCCGTGGTCAGGGCTTTTTTGCCTGGTCTTGAAAGCAGTGATGACAGTCAGTCTGTTCCCTGCTCGCGTTTTCAATGGCGAGTTTTGTGTGCAGACGCGTAGTTTCAGATCATGCCTGCCTGGCAGGCTCAAGCGGACAGGATACGCATATGCTGAAAAAGTTTTGTGTTGATATCTGGCTTTTAGCTGTACTTTTTGCGTTTATGGTTTTCCCGACTCCTCTCTGGGCACAGCCTGAGGGAGAAGATCCGCAGCAAGAAAAGGCCAGCGCTCCTGCTGACGGTGAGGTACTAACGCGCCTGGCCAATGGCTTGAACGTCTATATTATTCGTGACAGTCGCTTCCCTCTCGTTTCCACCCGCCTTTTTGTTGCGACGGGTTCAGCCAATGAACGGCCCGAGGAGGCAGGCATCAGCCATGTTCTCGAACATATGGTTTTTAAAGGCACTGATCACCGTCCCAAGGGCAAGGTTGCCGAAGAGGTCGAGTCGCTCGGAGGCTATCTCAATGCCGCCACAAGCTATGACAGAACCTGGTATGTGACCGATATCCCAAGTGCTCACTGGCGGACGGGCATTGATGTGGTCAAGGACATGGCCTTTCAGGCAAGTCTGGCAGCTTCAGAGCTTGAGCCTGAAAAAGACGTCATCGTTTCTGAACTGCAGGGTGGCGAAGATTCCCCGCAGCATAAGCTTTATGAGGACATGGCAGGAGCGGCTCTTGCCAATACCCCGTACGGGCGGCCGATTATCGGTTTTGAGCCGACCATCCGTGCTGTTACTTCACAATCTTTGACTGCCTACCGCAATTTTTGGTACCAGCCTCAGAATATGTCCCTGCTTGTGGCCGGTGACATTGAGCCAAATGAGGTGCTCGCCTACGTTAGCCAGCTTTTTGGGGATATGAAAAATACCAGGGAACTTCCTGCCCTGCCAAGTGTGGATTTGACTAAGGCGCCAGCTGACCAGGTTGTTTCCGTGCGTCGAGGCCCTTGGAAGAAGGTGTACCTTGGACTTGCCTTTCCGGCCCCTGCTCTGAGAGACCTCGCTTCGGTTGAGCTCGATGTGCTCTGCTATATTTTGGGCGGGGATGCTTCGTCCCGTTTTATTCATAAGTATCGCTATGAGAAGGAACTTTGCGATGCCATGAGCGTGGACAATATGAGTCTTGCCCGTGCAGGGTTGCTTTCCGTGAGCGTTGAGCTGAGCGAGGAAAAGGTTGCTGAATTTTTTACGGAATTGATGCGTGATCTTTCAGCTTTGCGCCAAGGCAAGCTTTTGTCTGGCGCCCATCTCAACGATGAAATCGCCCGTGCCAAGCTGAATATCAGCGACAGCATGGATCGAGCCGGAGAGACGCTGCAGGGACTTGCGGCCTGGAAGGGCACTGTGCAGTTTCTTCTTGGAGGAGCGGTGGGTGAGCGCAATCTCCGCAGCAAATTGTCCGAAGTGGATCTTGCTATGCTCAACACTCAGGCGAGACGGTGGTTTGATCCTGCACAGCTTAGAGTTCGGGTCCTGGCTCCGACAGAGGCCAAACTTCCGGATTTTGAGAAAATTATGCAGGAACAGTTTCCCGCCGATAAAGCCGATAAGCAAGCTTCTCAGGCCTATGCGGAGGGCCCAAGGGAAGAAATCAATCTGCTCAATGGCTGCAAACTCATTCTTCTGCCCGACACCCATGCGCCCTATCTTTCACTGAATCTGACACGATTTGGCGGCAATGCCCTGCTTACTCCGCAGGAAGAGGGCCTTTCCCACCTAGTGGCAGAACTTCTTACCGATGGCGCTGATGATCTGGATGCCCATGCCTTTGAAACGTTCCTGGCCCAGCGGGCGCTTTCTTTCAGTGTCAGCAGCGGTCGTCAGAGCTTTACCCTTGAAATGGACGGTCCTACACGGTTTTCAGGAGATCTTTGTGCTGTCCTGAACAAGGTACTGACCAAGCCGCGTTTTGCAGCCGAGGATATCGAGCGTGAGCGCCGTCTGATGCTTTCAGCGCTGCAGAGCAGAGAAGATCAGCCATTGCGTTACCTCTTTGCCAAATTGCGCCCCTTCCTCTATCCAGGCCATGTCTATGGTTACGATGACTTAGGCAAACCTGAACTTTTGGCACGTTTTGACAGAAAGGCTGTGCTTGCTTTTTGGGCAAAACAGGCGTCTCAGCCTTGGATCCTGACGGTTGCCGGAAGTTTCAAGCGAGATCAGCTTCTCTCTTTTGCCCAGAATCTTGCCGCAAACCTCAGTGGCGGCACAAGTGCGGATGTGCTCAAGGCACCGCAACTTGGCACAGAAAAACAACTTGTCCTGACTCTTCCAGGGCGTACCCAGGCGCATTTGCTGAAGGTCTTCCCCACAGTGCCCATGCAGCATGAAGATGCCCCGGCCCTGGCCCTGCTTGCCAACATTCTTTCAGGACAGAGCGGCCTTTTATTTTCCTCCATGCGTGATGATCAGGGCCTTGGCTATACGGTCACAGCCTTTGTGCGGACCTTGCCTAGGAGTGGAAATTTTTGTTTTTATATAGGGACTGTGCCTGACAAACTTGAACAGGCAGAACAGGGTTTTGCCCGTGTCATTGAAAAACTGTGTACAGAAAATCTGCCTCAGGAGCAGCTTGATTCCGGCGTTAATCGCCTGCTTGGCGAATATCTGCGCTCCAGCCAGAGTCTTGCGGCACGCAGCCTCGAAGCCTCTAAAAATGCACTTCTTGGTTTGCCCGCCGATTTCCGCAGCCAGCTGATAGCCAAGGCAAAAGGTCTGACTCCTGAAGATCTGAAGGCCTGCGCGCAGAAGTATTTTGCTCTTGACAATGCCTACACGATCAGACTTGAACCCTAGAAAATGTGTGGGAAAAAACGCATTTTTCTGGGTAAAAGACTTTGAGTTCTGCTCAAAATTTGCTATAAGCGGCCCTTCAGGAGGCCTTTGCCTTTTTCCCTGCCGTTTTGGCGTCACCTCTGGCCTGCCAAGGAGGCCTGCATACATGCCTTTTCTGTTGCGACTTTTTTTCTGCCTTATGCTCTTTTGTCCTCTGCTCCTGTCTGCTGATCTGGCAGCGGCCAGAAAAGCCCAGGAAGCTGAAGGCGTGGCGGACAAATACGCCTCTCTCAGACGTTTCAGTCAGGTGCTGGATCTCGTAGAGCATCACTATGTCAAGGACGTCACTCAGAAAGAACTGATTAATGGCGCCCTGAAGGGTCTGCTGCAGGGTCTTGATCCTCATTCGACCTTCATGAGCAGCGAGGAATATAAGGAAATGCAGGAGACTACCAGCGGCGAATTTTTTGGCGTTGGTATCGAGATCTCCATGGAAAACAATCAGGTCGTGGTAGTGGCTCCCATTGAAGATACCCCGGCTTTTCGCGCCGGGTTGAGAGCGGGTGACATGATCATGACCATTGATGGGCAGTCAACGCAAGAGCTGTCGCTGCAGGAAGTGGTCAGCCGTATCCGGGGTCCCAAGGGATCCGAAGTGGAGCTGACCATTGTCCATGCTGACGATAAAAGCTCTCAGACTGTGCGTATTGTGCGCGATGCCATCCCGCTGATCAGTGTCAAGTCCAAGGTGCTCGAAGACGGCTATTATTGGATCAGACTGACGCGTTTTTCCGAACGTAGCACTGAGGAACTGAAGAAAGCGCTTAAGGCTGCAGAGAAGGATAGTAAGAGCCATGGCGGACTTAAGGGTATTGTCTTGGATTTGCGCAATAATCCTGGTGGTCTCTTAGATCAAGCTGTGAATATTTCCGATATTTTCCTTTCTCAGGGCGTCATTGTCTCCATTAAGGGACGTTCGGCCAATGGTCGGGTCTATGAAGCGAAAAATCAGAAGGATGACGTGACTGTGCCTCTGGTTGTCCTGATCAATGCAGGATCTGCCTCTGCTTCGGAAATTGTGGCGGGAGCCCTGCATGATCAGAATCGGGCCTTGATCATGGGTGAGCGCTCCTTTGGTAAGGGCAGTGTACAGAATATTATTCCTTTGCCTGACGGCTCAGGTGTCAAACTGACGGTCGCTCTCTACTACACGCCTAGTGGTAGTTCCATCCAGGCAGAGGGCATTGTTCCTGATGTGGAAGTGCCTTTTGAGATGCCGCGTCAGGAAGAAAAAAATCAGCCCAAGCTTATGGTGCGAGAGCAGGACCTGAACCGCCACCTTGAAAACAGCAAGGACAAAAAGAACGGTAAGGAAAAAAGTAAGTCTGAGGATGCCAAGGAGCAGCTGCAGAAGGATAATCAGCTGCGCATGGCCCTGCAGATGGTCAAGGCCCTGCCACGGATCAGGAATATTAAAAATTAAAGTCCGCGCCCTCTGTTAGGATGACAGAGGGCTTTTTTTTTCAAAGCAAAGCGACGGAGGAGAGCGGCTATGGTCATTGGCTGTATTGGCTGCGGCAATATGGGAGGCGCACTGCTTGCGGGACTTTTGCGTTCTGCACCGCAGGGAAGCCGGTTTTGTGCCTATACACGGACACCGGAGCGTCTTGCTCAACTGGAAGCGCAGGGGGTCAGACGTCTGCAGAATGCCTTGGAAGTTGCTAAAGAGGCTGATCTGCTTTTGCTTTGTGTAAAGCCCGCCCAAGTTGCGGCAGTTCTCCGGGAAATCGCTGAGGCTTTAACGGAGGATAAAGTTCTGCTTTCTGTGGCAGCTGGCATTTCTTTAGAGGTGCTTGCCAGGGGAAGCGGCGGTCGCTGTTGCCTAGTGCGCTGCATGCCGGATACGCCGGCTCTCGTGGGTAAGGGTGTTTTTGCCTTTGCTTTTTCAGCATCCTGCAGTCGTGAGCGTGCAGAGACCATTCTTGCGCTTTTCAGAAATCTAGGTCTCTGCTTTGAAATGCCAGAATCACAATTTGCCGCGTTTTCTGCCTTAATTGGTGCAGGCCCTGCCTATGTCTTTGCCATGATGCAGGCCCTCTGTCAGGCTGGAGTGACTTTAGGCTTTTCCCATGAGAGTAGTCGAAAGATGGTTCAGGCCCTTGTGGAAGGCTGTGCTGTGATGGCTGAAAAATCTCCCGAGCATCTGGCCAGACTTAAGGATAACGTCTGTTCCCCTCATGGACTGACCATTGATGGCGTCAATGTTCTCGACCGCCGAGGCTTTTCAGGTATACTGATTGATGCTGTGCTTGCAGCCAATGCACGGGGACTAGCCATGGAAAAGGAGGCGTAGTCCAGTACTTGTTACTCTGTAAGATCTGTGACGGAAAGACAAAGCAAAGCCCCTCTGAAGAGGGGCTTTGCTTTCAATGAGCTTGGCTCAA
Source organism: Desulfovibrio sp. (assembly GCA_017528345.1). Lineage (GTDB taxonomy): Bacteria > Desulfobacterota > Desulfovibrionia > Desulfovibrionales > Desulfovibrionaceae > Desulfovibrio. The sequence goes on along the minus strand of JAFXOX010000068.1, from coordinate 46,726 downwards.
CACGTGGGCCAGGAGCAGCTAGTTACAGATCCACACGGACATCAACCTGCTTTTCCTTGCTGTTTACTGTGCGGCAGGTCTTAGGAGCCGCTTTCAAATCGAGGACAATGCGTGTTTTATTGTTCTGACGGCCAATGCGTATGGCGTTGACAAGGGGGTTTTGGGGAATTTGAGGTACCGATACCTCCCAATTGCCATCGAGTTCAATGAGCACGCGTTCAGGTGAATGCATCTGGCTTGTTTTGTACTTGAGATCAGCATTGCCCACGAGTCGTACTGTGGCACCCTTTTCGCGGGAGAAAACCACAAATTTTGTGATCTTCTGCTTTTGATTTTCAACTTTGGCCGGATTTTCTTTTTCTTCTTTCTTTTGCGGTTGTGGCTCTTTTTCCGCCTGCACCTTTTCCTTGGCGCTCTCTCTGCGTGCTACCTCACGTTCCTTTTCACTTGCACGAATATCTTGCTCAGTCTTGGCAATGGGACGGATGCCGCCTACTGCATTATCAGCCTTCTTGTCCTGAACTTTTTCCGGCACTGTTGGAGGCGGAGTCGGTTTATTTTTGGCACTGTCTGTGTCGCGGACTTGCGGTAAGGGGCTTTCAGAGCTTACGGCTGGCTGAGAATGTTCGTTTTTGGCGGGCTCCCCTTTAGGCATATTCAAAGGCAGGGTTCGCTGCGGGGCCGAAGGCATAGTCCCTAGCGGCGGAAACTGTCCGTCCTCTTGGGTCTGAATGGGTGGAGTGTCTCCGCTGAGACGCTCATTGAGCAGAATCAGGGCCATGCCAAGCACGCAGACCGCGAGCAAAAGGGTGAGCAGAGCTTTGTTCATCAGTTTTCAGCGTAATGCCCCGCATGCGGGGAAGGAAACGCCGCCTCCAATAGGTTTGTTATGTATAGGCTTGTGTGCGTCCAGAGACGAATAAAAGAGCGCTTGCCTATGGTGCTTATCGTTTGGCGCGGCCATAGGGCGACTGCTGACGCCGCTGCTGATTTTCAACATAGCGCAGCATTTTTTGATAGATTTCTTGATCCTGCGCCTCGTTGTTGAGTTCGAGAGCTTTATGGAGATGGGCAATGGCGTCCTTGTACCGTTCTAGAATATAAAAAATCCGGGCAAGATTGAAATGGGCGTGATCATCGTCTGGCGCAAGTTCCACGGTTTTTGTGGCAAACATCAGGGCAATTTCCGGCAACTCTTGTTTGCGCAGAGTTGTCATAAAATCTCTGAGCATGTGCTTGTGGCGCGGCTGAATGTTCTTCTGCTCAGGAATGGTTTTGATGAAGCGCAGGGCTCCGCGGCGTGAATGAGGCTGTTTGAGTTGTTTGATGGCTTCGTCAAAGTCATTGCGCAGGACTTTCTCCACCTGAATCTGCGCCATTTCCTGGGCCTTGTCATCAGGTTTAGCCTGTTTGGGAGCTTCCTCTTTCTGCTTTGTCTTTCCAAAGCGCCAGAAGTCCTCGTCAAAATCATCGCGCTTGACTTTGTCAGCTTTGACTTCTGATGGGTCGGAAGCAGTCTCTGCAAACGCCTTTGGGCCGAGGATTTCTTCTGTCCTGGCCTGAGGCATGGCAACAATGGATGGCTCAAAAGTGAAGTAGGTAAAGGTGGAGTTGTCTACGACGTAGATCTTGCTCTTGGGACGATAAGTTTTGTCGATTTCCTGCACATGGATATGAAGCTGATCGTTGTTACGAACCTGCCAGACAAAGAAGAGATCTTTTTGTTTTCCTTGCCCCTTGCTAGCGGCTTCCACAGAATATACACCCATAAATTTAATCGTTGGCTGCATAGATCACCTTCCATACCTCAGCCTGCGGCAGGGCTGACTTTGGTCAGGGCTGCTTGCTGCAATTGCGGGATCAGTTTACATACTACGCCCTTTTGATTACACTGTAAATGCAGATTTTTGTGAAAAAGACTTCCTCTTTTTGTATACTTTTTCCCATGATCTAATCCCGCAACAGATATGCCCCTCTTGAGGTGAGACATGGAAATTCCCGTGATTCGCAGTGTTTTTGAAAATAACGAAAAACTGGCCCAGAAGGTGCGCGCGCAAATGCAGGCGCGGCATATTTTGACCCTCAATGTCATCAGTTCACCCGGAGCCGGTAAAACAACGCTTTTGGAACGTACGCTGGCGGATCTTTCGCCTGAACTGAAAATGGCGGTCATTGAAGGTGATCTGCAGACGGATAACGATGCTCAGCGCATTGCCAAGAGTGGTGTGCAGGTTGTGCAGATCAATACAGAAGGCGGCTGCCATCTGGAAAGCAGCATGATTCTTTCCTGCCTTGAGAAGCTTGATCTTGACGGACTGGACATTCTTTTTATCGAAAACGTGGGCAATCTGGTCTGTCCTGTGGAATTTGATCTGGGAGAGGACTATAAAGTCGCGCTGCTGAGTGTGACAGAAGGTGACGACAAGCCGGAAAAATATCCACTCCTCTTCCAACTTGCCAAGGTCATGGTCCTGAATAAAGTTGACCTTCTGCCCTATGTATCCTTTGATGTAGAACGGGCTGTGGGCTTTGCCAAGCGTCATAACCGCGATCTCAAGGTTTTTGAGGTCTCCTGTACCAAGGCTTTGGGGCTTAATGAGTGGTATAACTGGCTGCGCAGCGCTCGTGAGGCTGTGCGCTAGACCGGGTTTCGCGTTTTTTTTTTCGGGTATGCAGATATGGCAGAGGGTGCAGTGAAAGAACGGGGCTTTCTTTTGAAGCCTCTGACCTTTATAGGGCTCGGCATCGTGATTGTCTGTGCTGTGGCTTTGGCCTATGTCGGCGGTGTGATGAGCGGACGTGCCAGCGCAGAACAGAAATTACGAGCTGAGGTGCAGGAAGCCTATGTAGCTGGTATAGAAGCAGAGCGAAACAAGGAAGAATCCCCCGAGGGCATTTTGCAGCCTGAGGAGCTCGAGTTTTCCCGTGAACTGAGAAATGACAATCGACTTCCGGGAAGATCTGTCAAACCTCTTCCGACGCCGTCTGTAGTTAGTTCTGCGACGCCACAAACTCCTCCATCTCAGGAAAATGCCACACAAAATCCGACCCACAAGGACAGTGCTCCCAAGGTGCCTGAGAGGAGTGTGTCTCAAGCTCCTGTTCCCGTAGCCGAACCCCAGGGACTGCAGGACTTTGTCTTTCAGGTTGCGGCCCTGAAAAATGAGGAGGCAGCTGACGCTTTGCGTCAACGCCTCGAGGGGCGTGGGTTAAGAACCTATATGAAACGGGAGCGCAAGCTCCTTTTGATCCAGGTGAAACTGCGAGGAGACACAGCCCGTTCTCAGGAGCTTTTACAGATTCTTGAGAGTATGCATCTTGGCAGGCCCATTCTGATTAGCCAGAAACCGGCTGCAAATTAAGATGTGGACGTGTTTGAGCCGCTGATTCCCTGATAGTCAGGCTCTGTTTGTCCGGGCGGGATATCACAACGAGGAAGGAAAACTGTGTGGAAAGCTGTACGAACAGGCCTTGGTGGATGCTGCGGCGTCATGGTGCTTGTCCTGGTTTTATGGTCCGTAGCCTGGGCCACGCCTGTGACAACAAAGTATTACAGCCTGACACTTCCGTCTGACTGGGTTGTGCTCAAAGGACCGGTTCGTGGAAAAGACAATGTGATTTTGCAGCTCTCCAATAAAGCGCGCAGTTCAACGGCAACCATTGTGGTGGGAAGTGTTGCCCCCGGTGAGACCAGCAAGATTATAGAGGTCTATGCCAAGCGTTTGCAGGCAGAACCCAAAAAACAGAGTGGTCAGACCGTGTTTTTTCTCCGTCATGGTCAAGAGCGCGGCTACTGCATCGTGCGCGAAGATACCAGGTCTCAGCTCCTTCTGATTATGACGGTGAGTGGAGAGCTGTCCAAAGCAGATTTTCTTTTTTCTTTGAGAACGCCGTACAAGGCACTTCTTCCGGTACGGCCCAGTTTGCCCTGACGAGGTTGTCCATGAGTCTTTGTTTTGATGGTGGCAAGCAGGCTTTGCAGATTGAAGAACAACTAGCCAGCCGCTTTACTGTCAATCGTGAACATTATCTGCCCTTTGCGCGAGATGAGCGGTCCTATGAGGTGCACAGGGAATACATTGACGTTCAGTTTGTACGTGAGGGCTGTGAAGATATCCTTCTGTCCTGGTCTTTGAGGACTCAGGAACAGCCGGTTTTTGACCCTGCTCGGGACATTGCCTTTTATAGCAAAAAACCCGCTGAAGATCTTCTCGTGCATCTCAGACCCGGTATCTTTTGCGTCATTTTTCCTTTTGAGGCGCATATGCCCTGCATCAGGCCGGACAAACATGTTGAGACAGTACAAAAATGTGTGGCCAAGATCCCCATGAGCGCGTACATCGACGATCCTCTGCTTTTTACAAGGCTTTTTACACCTGAAGTAAACACCAAGATGCGCTAAACGCGTCCTTTACAAGCCCTTTCTGTCGCCTGACAGCCGGAATAAACGGCTGTCAGGCTTTTTTTATGTCTGAGCGCAGACTAAGTATAACTGCGAGTTCTTCGAAGTTATTTTCTGAAATAATGTCTTCTCCCTATACTAGTTGAATGTCATAAAATTTTGCATACTATAACTTCATACCAACTATACTAAAAAGTACGTAATTTTTTTTACCTCTTAAACACTTGAATTTAATGGCTTTGAAAAATTTTTTTTCTCTAAAGTATACTTAATTTCAGAAAAAGGGTTGTCCATTTCATTTTTTTTGAGTTATAATGCTTTGCGTGTCTCGTGGTTCAAGCCGCTAGCACTAAAACTTCTTTTTGGAGGTTTAGATGATAAATAAAATTTTGAATCCTAATAAAAGAGATAGAAATTTTAATACGTCATGGGTATTTCTATAATATAAGTAGGATATGTAAGGTTGTTTTTCTCTTAATTTATAAATATTGTGGAGTATATAAATGGATATTTTGTACGTAAAATGCGAAAAAAATAGCTTGTCGTCTTCATCTATGCTACATAATCAGGTCTACGACGCCATATTTTTTGATAATTTTGGGGAAGATTGTGGGCTTAAGGCCTGTCTAGAAAGCGTGCAACGGGGAGATACCATCCATGTGGAACGCAGTTCTTTTCTGGCTGACAGCTTTCTGGAGGGCGCAGAGATTTTTTGTGAGCTTTCCAGCAGAGGTGTGAATGTCTGGGTCGACAGTTCCAAGTCATTTCTTGACTGCGAGGATTTTCATCTTGTCAGAGAAGATCTGCCGTGCGTGCTGGCTCTGATTGATCTGCGGAATGACTACACGAAAGAGCGCCAGAGGGAAGGGTATCAGCGCCTCAGAGATGAGGGGAGGCGAACCAAGAGACAGCAGCCGTTGCCGCCAAACTTTCATCCCATGCGTAAGGCATGGAATGCTGGAGAGCTCTCCTGCGTTGTTGCCGCACAGCTTTGTGGCATGCCTACATCGACGTTTTGGTCGCGGGTCAAGCAGTATGAGGCTGAGCACAGAGATCGTTGAGGCGTTGTGGTCTGCCCATATCGTTTTTCATTTTTTAAATAGTTGAGATGATGCTGAGTGGTCTCAATGTCGCGGCAAAATGCCGGACTTCGACGCCAACAGAGCAACACATGGAGAGTCTATGCACATTGTGACCAAGGGGGAGGTGCTGAAAAACAGCACCAGCTTTGCAGATTGTCTGAAATACATGATTGCCGCCAAACGTGCCGGCAATACACTTGATCTCTCTCGCTGGAGGGCAGATATGCAAAGTCTTTTGAATCTGGACAGCCGGAAACTGGATTTCCTGCTGCTGATGTTTCGTGATTTTCATTCAGCTATTTGTCGTCGGGGAATGCGAAAATCCGACTTGGCAAATCAGAAAAAGCAGAAGGTAAAAGAGTAGTCAAAACAATATCGCTTGCTTTTTTTCTATAGTTTTCTTATCTTTTATAAGATAAGAATCTCAGTGTCATGACTTTTTAATAATCATGTTCACGTATATATTATTGTCATTTTTCTAGTAATTTGCCTATAGTTTTTAGCGTTAGATTACATTAAATCTTACTTTTGACTTTATAATTAAAGGAGAGAAAATGAGAAAATTTAATAATAAAATATATATTAAATCAAAGCTTGATCAGTTACTGGATAAAGCCATAAAAGATAAGAATGGTGATGATTATACATATGAAAGCGTTGCTAGTGCTATTGAAGATGCTGGATATACACTTCAAGAACATTATCAAAAATATGCTGACAAAGAAGGAACTTCAGCCTATTCGCATATAAAATTTGATCTAAATTATTATCTCAATTCTAAACTTGCACAGTTGCAGTTGCAGAATAGTAAAGACAGCAACGGACAGGCCTACACGCAGGAAACATTGCTTCAGGCTATTCACAAGGCCGGTTTGACTGCTGAGCAACACTATCAGCAATATAGTGTTCAGGAGGGAACGTCCGCAAATCCTTATTTCAATACCGTAGAATATCTTAGGGCAAAGCTTTACCAGCTGCAACATAGCGCCAATGTTGCAGAGCGCGTGGAATGGGCTGGCAAGAGTGTGGATGATGTGGCCCAGGCCTTTATAAAGGCAGGCCTCAGTGCCGAAGAGCATTACCTGCGCTACGGCTGCAAAGAGGTTGATCAGGACGGCAAGTTTATCAATCCAAGCAATGCCTTTGATGCCAATGCCTATGTAGCTGCCAAGCTTGCTCAGCTTATGGCTACCGATCCTGAAAGCTGGGAAGGGAAGACAGCTCAGGATGTCATGGAAGTCATCATCAAAGCCGGCATGACGCCAGTTTCGCATTACGAAAGATATGGTGCAGATGAGGCCAATGCTTCGGGAATTGCCATGGTGCAGACCGTACCTGTCCTTGATCGAGTTGCCAACGACGCGCTGCGTGACGTTACCGGGACCAATGTGCCGTCTAACTATAATGCGAGTACGCTAGCCCCAAAGGATGTCAATCATGGCATTGCGGTGGGTAAACCGGCAGATATGGGAGGTTTGGCCAGCACAAGCATTTCTCCTGCAGTCATAAGTCCCGAAGAGCCTGTGGCTACGCCACAGGATGTGGAGTATGTGGCCATTCCTGCTCAGGGTATCCAAGACAGCAATGCTCTGCCTGTGGAACTTGTGGTGATTACGGTTAACGATGCCCAGGGACAGGAGGTGAAAGTTGCCCAGTTCGGAGTCACAAGTACAGCTGCTAATGGCTCAAAGATCACAAAGGCTGTGGGGCTTGACGGCAAGGTTGCTTCCGATGCCTCGACGATCAAGGTCGTCACCGTTGATGATGACGGCAATACAGTGACTGTGGCCAGTGTCAGTGATGTGGCAGGCAATGTTCTCACAGAAAAAATCATTGAAAGTGGCCGCTCTTCTACGATCAATCTTTCAGGCAAACTGATGGATGGCTCAGTCATCACCTCACAAGCAACAGTGATAAGCCAGGCTTCCGGGGCAAAAACCATTACGAAGCAAACAACGATTACGGCCAAGGACGAGAGCAAGGTCGTGATAGCTTTGCAAAGTACGGAAAATGGTTCAGAGCATAGTACAACGACGACCGCTACAAGCTATGACGAACAAGGTGTGCTGACCGGTCGCACGACAAGTGAGGAACATGTCAGTGCGGCTGCTGATGGCTCCGTGACGACAAAGATTGAGAGCACTACGTGGAATAGCCTTGGGCAGGCAACGGCTCGAAGCTCCTCCGTAAGCGTTGAAAGCAGGGATAGTGATGGCGCTTGGTCCATTTCCTCGCATGGCAAGGAAATGGACGGCAACGGCAAGGTCATTGCCAATATTGAGGTGAGCGACACCTTGTTCCGTGACGCAGAGGGTGTCCTGCACGAGAATATAGTCCGAACGCGCAGCGAAGTTGATTCTGGCAAGGTCATTACGGAAACCACTTCTTCGCAAGAGATTGTCGCCAGTGACGGTTCAAAAACGACGACGACCAATATCAGTGTTATTACGCGGACATCGGATGGAGAAGACACAACGACGTCATCAGAAGATATTCAGAAAGTCTTTTCTGACAGCCAGGGAAATACGGTTGTTGAAACAAGGCATACGGAAACCAAGTCTGATGGTTCTCAGACCATCACGCAGACAAGCTCGACAACGTCAAGCGACGGAACAACCAGGACGCAGGGCACGGTAACCGAAAAAGATGCCAGCGGCAAAACAACGAAGACGGAAACCATCAATGAACATGAATCAGGCAACGGGACGCAGAATGGCAGTGAGACAAGCTCTCAAACGTCAAGTAACGGTTCGTCACAGGGCACGGTAAAGGATAACAGCGGGACAACGACTGAAACGGACTCAAACCCTGAGCATGGCTCAGGAAATACCTCGCAGAATACCGGGCAGGGCGGAAACTCCGGGAATACATCGACTTCCGATGTCAATCCTGCGCTTGGTATGAGCAAGCTGCAATTGTCAGTTGTTCAGGTCGGGGACAAAACATTTGATAGCAGCATGAATCCGTCGAGTCTGGATGATGGCGCTGAATCGTTGACGCTGCGCATTGAGGGCATTGGTCAGGATGCTCGGAGTGTGACTATCGCTTTGGGAGATAAAAAAGCTACGTTTTTGGTGAGTGTGCAGGGAACAAGCGTGCATTTGACTGAACAGGAAGGAAACAGTGTCTGCTTCACGCTGCAAACTCAAAATGCCACAGCTGCAAAGGATGGAACCGTTGCCTGTGATGTGCTGTTTACACGTGCAGACGATGCCGCAGATACCGCTTCTGACAGCTACAAATTTGAGGTGAGTGGAAAGAATGCTTCACAGGGCGATCTTGCCCTGGAACACAGTTATCTTGAGCTTGCAACGGCCAAGGGTGAAGAGTCTGATGATCTGCTTGGAACAAGTGCTATCTCGCTTTCGCTAGAGAAGATCAATGAGGCAGAGCTCGGGCAGAATACGGATATAAGTGCCATTGACGATAGTGCTAAGACCTTCAGCTTTGCGATCTCAGGGATAGGCAAAGATGTCGGAATGCTTTCTCTGAGCAATGGCCAGGAAGTATTCAGCTTTGCCGTGCAGCATCAGGGAACAGCTGTGACATTGACGCCTCTTGCCGGGGGCTCAGAAAAGTTTTCCCTTGAAGCGACAGCTGTGCAGGGAAAGAAAGACGGAACGGTTTCGGCCCATGTCATCTACACTCGCAGTGACAGTGAACGAGATGGAAGTGCAGCTGACAGCCACCAATTCGTTGTGACTGCCAAAGATATCTCGGGCAAAGCGATCTCTGTGCAAGGCGATACGACCCTTTCTCTGGGTACCGCAATGGATGAACTCGCAAGCTCAAGTCTTGCCTTTTCGCTTTTTGCCGTTGATGACACCACATGTGATGCTTCGACAAAAGTCTCAGCGCTGCCAGATAGTGCCAAATCATTTACGTTTGCCCTTACAGGACTTGGGAAGGATGCTAAGAAGATAACGATTTCAGACGGGGATGATTCATTGACATTTGCTGTTGCTGTTGAAGGCCCAACCGTCACACTTACACCAGATTCTCAATATTCAGGAAAATTTAGTCTACAATCTCAAGAGATTATTGGTGAAAAAGGTGAAACAGTAACAGCGTTCATCAAATATGACAGAAGCGAATCAGAATCAAAATGTCTATCAGATGATAAATATACATTTTCCCTGGAAGGTACTGATATAAATAATCAAAAATTTACGATTTCTACAGAAACACTTACTCTTGAAACAAGAAATAATACAAGTGGATCAGCTGAGCTTCCTTTAAGTAATTTGTCTGTTGGCTTGGTAAAAGTTGGAGATTTTGCAGTCAATACAATGGGTGGTGTAGATGATACAGTTGATTCATTTACCCTAAATATTTCAGGATTAGGGCGAGATGTTAGTGAGGTGACGCTTAGTGAAGGCAAAGAAAAATTTACATTTGAAGTCGAAGTTAAGGGTGTAAATATTGTCATAAAACCTATAGCTAATAGTAGCGATAAATTTTCTTTTACTCAACAAACTCTAGAGTTTTCGGGAACTAGTTCTAAAACGGTAGACATTGATATACTTTATACGAGAACTGATGATGAAAAATCTGGACAAAATGTAGATAATTATGACTTTAAAGTTGAAGGAAAAAATGCTGAAGGAAATCATGTTTCCATAAAAAATGAAAATATTACATTTGAAACTAATATAGATAGTACTGAAGTTAGTGAAGATTGGGTTGTCTCAAATGGTAATGTTGTTTATCAAGGTGGTACTTTAAGTTCGGATGATACAGTAAATATTAAAATGAGATCGGATGGTATTATTGAAGTAGATAATAAATATGTAGAAAATTCAGTAAATACAATTAATCTAGATAACAATTATCTATCAGATTCGAATATAGTTATTTCTGGAAAATCAAGTGTAGGTTTAGGCTCAGGTATTAATCCTTTAACAATAAAATATGGTGATAATGTGCCAAATTCTACTTCAATATTTTTAACAAAAAATAAAGAAGACAATATAGTTTTACAGGATATAAGAAGTATTGGAGAAGCAAAAGAAGGAGATCCCGATACGTTTGATGTTTTCGGAGATCTTGAATATTCAGCTAACCATCCTGATATAATATCAGGGACATTTACTTTTAATGATGAATTCAAAGTCATCAATGGTAAAATTTCATTATCAGACGCAGATACACTTTCAATTCAATCTTACGTTGGCGAAACAAAGCTTTCTGGAAAGTTAGATAAATTGGGAGTTTCAAACCTTTATATGCATAAATCTCTTTATTCAGATATAACTGGACTAGATACTTCTTCGACAAAGTCGCTAGATACTTCAGTTACAAAATTAAATTTGTTAGACTCACAATTATCTAGTTTTACAAATATTAAATCGTCTGTATCGGATGCTGAAATGCATATAATGAATGAAAAAAATGCTTATTCGAAAGAAGTAATTTTTAAAGATAAAGTATTTAATTTTTCAGAGTATAATGGATCAGTTGTCACAGATTCAGGTGCAAAATTTATTCTAGAAGGTAATGGTACTGAACTAAAATTTAACAATGCTAAAATGGCAACTTTAGGAACTATATCTCTTGGAGATATGAATAAGTCAGATGACGATAATGAAATACAAAAAATAACTCTTAGTAAAGATATTTTAAGCCATGTAAAAACTATAAATATAGATAGTGATAAAGACGCTGTTTTTCTTTCATCCTCTGTTGGCGATTCGAGTAAAAGTTTTTTAATAGAATTTTCTGCTAATAATAAGGGATCATTGGTCTTGGCTGCCGAAGAAGAGAATAGTAGTGCAAAACACAATTATATAAAAATATCTGAATATGTATCTATGTTAATGAATATTGTTGCTGGTGATAATGGAGACACATTTATTGGTAGTAATGGCCATAATACATTTACTCTTGGAAACGGTTCAGATATAGTTAAATCAAATGTTTCAAAGACTAGTGACGCAGATATTATACATAATTTTGTAAGTAAAACTGTTGATTCTAATATTTATGATAAGTTTATATATATTAATTCTTTAAAAAATGGTGAAAATTTAACTATTGATAACTCATCTATATCTTCCGCTGACAGCTTAGCATCAGCTGTTGAAAAAGACGAAGATGCCTTGGTTTATGTGATTAATTCAAGCGATCAAGATCTTTCAAAAGCTGTTGATAATTTTATCAATGATCATACAAAAGTTGATAATCTCATAGCTTGTTCAATAGAGGCTCTGGGCTCAATGAATGGTTTGGACAATGCCGTCAGTGACTCTGAAAAGGTGCTGTTGGCTGTGAATGTGGCAGACGCTGCTGTGGTTTTGACATTCAGTAATACACAGACAGACGTGCAAAATACCGTCAGTCAGAGCGAAGTGCAGCTTGTCGCGGTCCTTGATGATGCGAACCTGACGGCTGAGAGCTTTTATTAGGCCTTAAGACCGAAGGCTGCAGCAGGAGGGGTGCCGGCTGAGTCGGCACCCCAGAGCTGAGCAACGGCTTTCAAGCGGCCACAAAGTGTGTACAAATGCCTATGCAAAGGGGGAACGGACCATGCTCTTTTTTGACTCGGTAAAAAAACTGGAAGAGGCCTTTACCAAGGAGCAGTTTGATGCGCTTGTGGATTTGCTGAATCAGCGTGAGGTCAAACTCGCTTCCAGTCGTGAAATTACAGATGTGAAGGCAGCCTTGAAGGCAGATATCGTCGGTGTCCGCAATGAACTGAAAAACGGCAATGCTGATGTGCGCAATGAGGTCATGTCGGATATTGCCGCAGTGCGCAGTGAACTCAAAAGCTGCATGACACAGGGTTTTGCCGACCTCAAAGCCCTTGAAGGACGCCTGCAAAAGGCCTATGAGCCCATACAGCGAGAAATCAAAACGCTTGAGCTGCGCTTTCTGAGATGGCCTGTTGGTGTTGGAGTTGCTCTGCTCCTGGTGATGGCCAAGGGCTTCGGTTGGTTGGGGTTTTGAACCTGAAGGCGGTCCCGCTTCGATTTTTCAGAGCGAGGACCGCCAAATATCAACAAAACAGTGTCCTGTCAGCCTCCTGAATCTGTGATGTGATACTTTTTTGGCGAAGGAAGGCACAAAGACGTATGGAAGACGCTGAGCATGCATCTTTTATCCAATGCGCCGTAAAACCTCTCCCTTTAGGGGGAGGATATAAGGCGCACCACTAGAATTTTCTTGCCCTTTTGCCTTTCCTGCTTCAAACTACTTCTTGGCGGCAGGGCATGCCGTGTCAGCCAGTGGAGAGATAGTGAGAGCCTTTCGGGAATAGGTGGTTGGTTCGCAGCCGTAAAATTCCCCACTGAGGGAATTTGACAGCAAAAACCAAGCTAATTCCTCTGGGCAGTCCAGTTTTCGCAGGAACCCACCTAGGGTTGCTGACGTCAGTCTGCCTCCGCTAGGAATCCCCCGACTTTAGGCGGGGGAGGATGTCAAGTGGTTGACCAAAGTCTACGCCACGACTTTGTGATTCACCTGAAAAAGGTAAATGCTGCAGTCCTGTCGAAAAGAGGATATTTTCTTGCCTTTTTGCTTTTCTTGCTCCATACTCTCCTCGCAAAAAAGAGAGGAGTTGGAGCGCATTCCTGCCTGATTGAGCACACCGTCTTTTTTTCCTTTTTGATCAGTGAATGCAGAAATAAGGTCTGTGCCTTTTTCTTGCCTCTTGTCGCGCAGGGACGGTTCTTTGTCCTGTTTCCTGCCGCAACTCCCTCTTTTGCGTCGTTTTTTCCCTTCGTTTTTCACTCTGGCTGACGCCGTATGGCGCATTTGCAAATTACGAAAGAGTGCCCGGTCTCTCCCTTTTCTCTCAGCTGGGTCAACAGGCCGAATATCTGATGAACGCAAATTCCATTGAAGAACATATCCTGAGTATCGTCTGCAGTGTTTTTGATGCCTATTCCTCTGTCCTTTTCCTGCCCGAGGAAGACAGTGAAACCTGCACTCTGGCTGCACACTACAGCCTGGGTGGCAAGGTTGATCTCAATGCGCATATTGTACCCGGTCAGGGGCTCGTTGGCTGGATAGTCAGAAATCACGAAGTGCTTTGCATTCCTAATTTTGATCACTATCAAAGCAATCTTGGCTACTACCTTGACCGTGAAGAAGAGACGATCAAAGCCTTTATGGGCTGCCCGCTCTCCTGTGGTGGTGTTCTTTGTCTCGATAGCAAAAGACAGTATGCCTTCTCGGAAAAAGATAATAAAATACTGCAGCTTTTTGCTGAGCTTATTGCCCGGTTGCGAGTGAAAAGCGGACAGCAGGATTTTCTTGCCGATATTCCCCGTTATTTTGCCGATCTTGCCGTCCTGCAAGACCTTCCTTTTCGCTACAAGCGCTGGGGAGAATATCTGCGGCAGTTCTTGCAGACCGTGGTTTCGGCCACTGGTTTTGAGTATGCGGCATTTGCTTCTCTTGAAAACCCCGGAGAGACCTATACTGTGGAGGCTGAAACAAGCCCCATGCTTTTGACGGACAACCTGCCCTTGAGCCTGTCCATGCATTCGGGCGTAGCCGGATGGGTCTTTAAAAATGATCAGTCGCTCTTTGTTGAGGGCCTGGACGATGGACCTTGTCCTGTGATTTTTGGGAAGATGCCTGATGTGGTGGATTTTAAGGCCGTCATGTGTCTGCCCATAGCTGTGGATAAGGGAACGCGTGCCATTCTCTGTCTTGCCCAGCGTGAAGGTCGGCACTTCGACGAGAGCCTGCGTAGTTTTGTGCGTCTTGCCGTGGAACAGATGTCATTTTTCCTGGAAAATCTTTATCTTCGTACGCGTTTGCGCCAGTTCCTGCCCAAGGTTAAGGTGCATGGCGACGGCTTTGGCGTACACTAAGGACGGATTGGGCCTGTATGTTTTGGCAGCGTCTGCGTCGTTTTTTTTCCCAGGATATCGCCATGGACCTGGGGACCGCCAATACCCTGCTCTATACACGGCGGCATGGTATTGTCATCAATGAGCCCTCAGTGGTGGCTTTGGATGTGGAGAAAAAAGCGGTCCTGGCTGTGGGCGCCAATGCCAAACGCTATATGGGGCGCACCCCCAGAAATATTACGACCATCCGTCCCCTCAAAGAAGGTGTGATCGCCGACTTTGACGTGACGCGTTCCATGATCGAGTACTTTGTGCGAAAGATCATTAGCGGTATACGTCTTGTGCGGCCGTCTTTTGTTATTTGTGTGCCTATGGGCATCACACAGGTAGAAAAAAAGGCAGTGATTGATTCGGCGACCTTGGCCGGAGCCAGAGAAGTGCGGCTCGTGGAAGAGCCCATGGCAGCCGGTATCGGCGCCAATCTGCCCGTGAATGAACCCATAGGGAATATGGTTTTAGATATCGGCGGCGGAACAAGTGAAGTGGCTGTGATTTCTCTGGGAGGCATTGCCTGCGCCCAGTCACTGCGGGTGGCCGGAGATGCCATGAATATGGCAGTACAGCACTATATCAGGGAAGTGTTTCGCATTGAGGTCGGAGAGAATACCGCAGAAAATGTCAAAAAGATTATTGGTTGTGTGACGCCACAGGAAAAATCCCTGGCCATCGAGGTCTCCGGTAAGGATCTGGTCCAGGGTGGTCCCAGAGTCGTCATGATCACCGAAGGCCATATGCGCGAGGCTCTTTCCGATACAGCCCGGCTGATCAGCGATATGGTCTTGCGAGCGCTTGAAAACACGCCACCTGAGCTTTCGGCAGATATTTACCGCAATGGTCTGCTGATGGCCGGAGGCGGTTCCATGATTAAGGGGCTTGATCAGTATCTTGCCCGCGAAACCCATTTGCAGGTCTATCTTGACAATGATCCTCTGACCACGGTTTTGCGGGGTACGGCCAAAGTCATGCTTGATCCCCAGGGGTACCGCACAGTCTTTGTCAACTGACCCGTCCAATGCTGTTTCTCTGCCAGAAGGGGGCAAGGATTTTGTGCTGCAGAAGCGTGTGCAGCAGATCCTCTAGACTGAGCTGATGCTCAAGGCCCTTGAGCTCATCGCAGTCAAGAAGCAGGTAGGGCTCGTTTCCCCAGGTTTTTCTTTCGAGATGACAATGAGCGATACGCGCATGATAAATGCGCAGTTCATATTCCAGCCCCTGAGATGGGAGATAGCCAAGATCCTGTAGCTGGTTGTAGGGGCTGAAGCCTTCGGCAAGTAACGTCTCCGAGGCAACGTCCGCAAAAGAGCGGCCAGCAGGCATGTCTCTGAGCACAGGCAGGGCAAGACAGTTGTCGTTGTGAAGACGAAAAAGCAAATGCCCGCTTTCGTCGCCGATGAGAAGCACGAGCCTGCGGTAGCGAAGCTTGTGACTGCGGACAAGGTTTTCCTGGATATAACCAAGAAGCCTATTGGTATTGTCCGTCCATTCCAGAAGCGGTTCATGGGTATCGCCCTCGTTTATCTCGTGTTTTTTGCCCATGACGCCTCCTGTTTGTGGCGTGTTTTTCACTGTTGCAGCCAAGGACACTGTTGTGCATGAGCATGGATTATGCCGAAAGCTGACTGCAGACGACGCCATGCAGATGCACGCTCTTGAAAAACTGTGTTTTTCGTTGCCCTGGAGTCTTGAGCAGTGCCGTCTTTCGTTTATGAAGCCGGCTTTTGCGGCCTTTGGCTTGTTTTCAGCGCAACATGTTCTTTTTGCCTATCTCTCGCTATACCATGTTGCCGACGAAATGGAAATCTTGAACCTTGCCGTAGTGCCTGAAAAGCGCAGGCAAGGCCATGGGCGTTTTTTGCTGACGACGGCCCTGCAGGTTGGTCAGAAAATTGGTCTGCAGAAGGTCTGGCTTGAGGTTCGAGAGCACAATAGCGCGGCGCGTGCACTCTATGCCAGTTGTGGGTTTCGTGTTGAGGGCCGGCGCAAGAAGTATTATACCGATACTGGGGAAGATGGGCTTGTTTTAGTTTGGACCACTTCCTCGTAACAACAGCTTTTGTGGGGGGATTGCCAGCCGGCCTTCCTGCCCTTGTAACGGTCAATAATGGCTTTTTGCCCTTTTCTCTAGGAAAAGTTGGTATATTTTAAGGAATATTTTATGAAAAAAATTATTGCCGCCAACTGGAAAATGAACAAGGATCGTGCGCAGTCGCGTGCTGCGGCCGAAGAACTGGCTTCGGGACTTGCTGGCAGAAAAGCTGAGCGTACGGTCATGATTTTTCCGCCCTTTCTTTCCATTGCCGAAGTGAGTAAGGCCCTTGGCGGCTGTGCCGACACCGTGGTGGGAGCACAGAATTTTTATCCAGCTGAGAGCGGGGCCTATACCGGTGAAATCTCCCTTGCAATGCTGGCAGATGCCGGTGCAAGCTGGGTGCTTGTGGGACACTCTGAACGTCGGCATATTTTGCATGAAAGTGATGTCTTTCTGGCTCAGAAGACGCAGTTTGCCTTAAGCCGAAATTTCGGTGTCGTCTTCTGCATTGGGGAAACCCTTGAAGAGCGCGAGAGTGGAAAACTGGCAGATGTCCTTACCCGGCAAATTAGCCAGGGTCTTTCCGCTGTTTTCGATATGCCCAGCAATCTTTTGCAGGAAAAGCTCATTATTGCCTACGAGCCCGTCTGGGCCATTGGCACGGGTAAGGTCGCCGGTGACAGAGAAGTGCTTGAGGCGCATGCCAAGGTCAAGGAGATTCTTGCTGCGCAACCCGGTGATCTTTCCATTCTGCCCGTTCTCTATGGCGGCAGTGTCAAGCCCGCCAATGCGCAGGCCCTGCTTGCCCTTGCCAATGTGGACGGACTGCTGGTGGGTGGAGCCTCCCTTGAGGCCAAAAGTTTTCTTAACATTATCAATGCGTAAGCGGTATTCCAGTCTGAGGGTTTTGGAGGGTTTTGCATGCAGTCTTTGATTCTGACGCTGCACATTGTTGTCTGCGTTTTACTTGTCATCCTTATCCTTTTGCAGTCGGGCAAGGAGGGCATGGGGGTTATTTTCGGCGGTGGCAATTCGTCGGTTTTCGGCAGTACAGGAGCCGGCGGCATCCTTGTCAAGCTGACGACCCTTATGGCGCTGATCTTTGTGGTGACGTCGTTATCCTATACCTATGTGACAAGTTCGCACACAGAGAAAGAATCAACGATTCTTGATGTGCAGATCGAGTCACCCGCGAAGCCGCAGGAGACGCCGGCCAAGGCTCAGGAAACACCTGCCGCACCGGCTTCGTCTCAGGTGAAGGAAGGTGCTGCCGCCACGTCGGATGCCCCCGAGCAGAAGCCTGCTGCGGCTCAGGACGTCAATGCGGACAAGTCGCAAAAGACGCCTGCTGCAACTTCTGGCGATAAGAATGGGCAGGAGAAGGCTGGCAACAAGTAATGATGCATTGCAAAGGCGGTGAAAAGAGCAGAGACTCTTTTCACCGCCTTTTTTTGTGCAAAAATCGGCAAGAGGTCAGATGCGGTCATGTCTGATGCCTTTACGAACAACCCTTTCCAGAATCTGGCCAGGCAATGGTCAGGTCCTGACCGGACTGCAAAGCCGGCGAGAGCGTCTCAGGGAAAACCCAAGCGTACAAAGCAGGACGTTTCGGATTGTGAGGAGCTTTCCAGCGAGGATCAGACGCTGTTTTTGCGGGCTGTAGGACGTCTTGCCGACACACGTTTCAAACCTACGGTTCCGCCTCTGCAGACTGTGGGTGAGCAGTTGCAAGAGGCAGACCAGAGGATGAAGAAGCGCAAGGCAAAGAAGCTTGCCCATCAGAGAATCGCAGAGCCTGAAAAAGCATCCAGAAAAGACGCAATGACCACTGCTGTCAGAACCTGTGTCACACAAGGTGATGAGCTGACCATGGAGCAGGCCTTGGCCGGGACAGCCAAAGAAGCTGTGTCTGAGAAGGAATGGCAGGCATTTTTGCGGGCTGTGGATGGGGTTCAGCCGCTGAATGAGCAGCGTGGGCGCATTGTTGTGCCTGAGAGTCGTCCGCAGCCTCCGACGGCTGTGAACGTGGACTTTGCCAGTCTTGTGGAAAGCAGGCTTGAATTTCAGCTTTTTTGTCGTGATGAGTATCTTGAGGGGCAGATTGCCGGGCTTGACCAACTGATCATGGACAAATTGCGCAGCGGCAATTTGAGTCCCGAAGCACATCTTGATCTGCACGGCTTTACCGTGGTTCAGGCTTTTGAGGCTCTGCGCGGCTTTATCAAATTGTCCTGGTACAAGGGATTGCGCAATCTTCTCATTATTCCCGGGCGCGGTCACAATTCTCTGGACGGCATCGGTGTGCTTAGGGGAAGACTTCCGCAATGGCTGACACAGGAGCCGCTCAAGCGTGTCGTTTTGGCCTTTTGCACGGCTATTCCGGCAGATGGGGGGCCTGGCAGCATCTATGTGCTTTTGCGGAAATACCGCAAAAAAGGCCGTGTTTTTTGGGAGCGTCTGCCAGATGATGAGGAGCTGTTTTAACCTGATCCGTCAGAAGCCCTTCGCCTCTTAGGCGGAGGATGAATGGTAAAGCGTCTTTCCGCACGCGGGCAACCAGGGCAGATCACTTGAGAAGTTGCGGCTTGTGTCGGGAAAGGATTGGGCGCGTTTGAGCAGGTGAAGAGCGTGTTCCTCATCAAAGCCAAGAACTTTCTGGAGCAGGCGTATGGGGGAAAGGTAAGCTTTGCTCCAGTCGCAGCTGAGAGAAAACATGCGCCAGGGACTATCAGGAGAAGCCTGCAAAGGGTGTATGTCCCTGAGCAGAGCTTTGAGATCAAGACGTTTGACGCCTTTTTTGCCCTCAATTTCCACAACAAAGTCCGCTTGTGCCTCAAAGGCCGCAAACTGCGCACGTGTCTGATCAAAATCCTCTTTTTTTACAGCAAGGTCGAAGCGCTCGCTCGTGCAGGCAAGGCTTCGACTTTTTTTATCGACAGGCTCAATGCGCAAAAGACGCATGCCAGCGGGCAGGAAGGGCTCTGTGGCACGCGCTATGTCGCGCGCTTCAAGATAGCTTGCCAGTGTCAGAGAAAACCATTCAGCAAGACTTTCTACGCCAACAGGTAAAGCCCGACCAAAGGAGAGCAGCGGCAGAGGATGAAAACCGCGGGAAAAGGCGATAGGTATGTTTCCCCTGCGCAGGGCGCGTTCGATGACACTTTGTAGCTCAAGCTGACTGAGGAAGGCACAGCCGTCGAGTTTACTGTGCCAGATACGGTACTGGACGGCATTTTGGGTAAGGGTGCTGGCAAGCTTGGGTGCTGAGCCTGAGTGCTCACGGATGCAGAGCCGGCCTTGAGTGTCAAAACGCGGCTGATGCGCCTGCTGATCGCGTTCAGGGAAAACGAGGCGATTGCCGAAGGGACGTTTCTCGTGCACAAGCTGCGTGCGCAACCTGGAGGAAGAGGCCTTGGTGTCACAGGCACCACAGCCCAGGCAGTGGTTATAGCGGCAGTCGGCACTGGTTTGTCCTTTATGGGCTTTTTCCCACTCCCGCTTGAGAAAGGCTTTGGAGATACCCGCTTCCAGGTGATCCCAGGGAAGAGCGGCATCCAGGTCTCGGGCAGCTGTGGCAGCATCAGCTGAAATCTGGCACTCATCGAGGGCCTCAAGCCAGGGGGTGAGGGTAAAGTGTTCTGTCCAGCTGCAGAAAATGGCGCCCTTTCGATAGGCCTTTTCCACCACATCGGCCATTTCTCGCCCTGCACGGGAGAGAATCCCTTCCAGATGACTCACAGCCGGCTCATGCCAGCGCAGACTGAGACACTTTTTGCCTTTGAGCAGATTGCGCACAACGTAGACACGACGTGTGATTTCTTCCTGACTGATCTGCTCGGCCCACTGAAAGGGGGTAAAGGGTTTGGGAACAAAGGGAGAGAGGGCGGCTGTGACCTGAAGCCTGGGATTGCCAGGACCTGCCGCATCACGCACTTTACAGCACAAGTCCACAATGGCTTGCAGATCTTCATCGGTTTCTGTTGGCAGCCCGATCATGAAGTAGAGTTTGACCATGCGCCAGCCGTGCTCAAGGAGCTTCTGGGCATGCAGAAGAATATCCTCTTCGCTGATGCCCTTATTGATGACATCGCGCAGTCTCTGTGAGCCGGCCTCAGGGGCAAGGGTCATGCCCGTGCGTCGAAGATCGGCCATGCGTGCCATGATCTCATCGTCGATGGAGCCCACGCGCTGAGAGGGGAGAGAAAGGGTGATCTGATGCGCTGCACAGTGATCAAGGGTGGCATGGCTTAATGTCTTGAGCGCCGAATAATCTCCGCTGCTCAGTGCAAGAAAGGAAATTTCCTCAAATCCCGTTTTTTCTAGACAGTCGGTGAGCAGGTCAGTGATCGTCGCCACAGAGCGTTCTCGGACGGGCCTGTAGACCATGCCGGCTTGACAGAAACGGCAGCCGCGCGTGCAGCCGCGGGCAATCTCCAAAGAAAGCCTGTTGTGCACAGCGCCAATGGGCACAACTTGACGTGCGGGATAGGGGGTGGCATCAAGATCGGCTACAATGGCGCGTGTAGGCCTTGGTAGATCAGAAAATCGCGGGCGCATGCCGCCCTCAGTTTCGTCAAAGAAGCTCGGTACATACACACCAGGCTTTTGGCAGGCCATGTGCAGAAAGGTGTCTTTGTCGAGCTTGTTTTTTTTGGCCTCTTCGAGAAGCTTCAGGAGATCCGGTAAGGTCTCTTCACCATCGCCAAGGAGCATGAGGTCCATAAAGGGGGCGAGAGGTTCGGCACTGAGGAGTGCACCACCTCCGGCAATGACCAGAGGCCACTGCGTGAGGCTGCCTCTCCGTTCGCTCGCGCGCAGGGGAATGCCTGCAAGATCAAGCATATAGAGAACATTGGTGTAGCAGAGCTCATGGGTGATGGAAAAACCAAGGAGATCAAGGTCGGCCAGTGGCGTATCGGATTCCAGTGTGCACAGGGAAAGCTTGTGAGCCCGCAGATAGTCGCCAGTTTCTTTTTCAGGGGCCATGACGCGCTCGGCCCACCAGGTGTCATGGTTGTTGACAATGCCGTAGAGAATTTTTTGTCCGAGATAGGACATGCCGACCTCGTAGAGATCGGGAAAGGCCAGGGCCAGATGCAAGGAAAGAGTTTTGGGATCTTTCAGGCAGATACCATCTTCAATACCCGCAAAATGGCTCGGACGTCGTATGAACGGCAGGATTTCTCGCACGGTAGTCTCGTCGTTAGTGGGTTTGTAGCCTGTGAGCTCAGGTCGTAGCCTTTGCTTGACAGCAAATATGGGCCGGGTAGACTGATGTTGAGAAAAACGCGGAAGGATGGGCTTTCCGCAGCAAACGGAGGCGGAGACCCCTTGCGGGGAGCTCCGAAAAAAAGCCGATGCAGCACAGATATACTCTTTTGGGCGTGAGTTTTCTGCTTTTGGCACTTGTCCTTGGACCACAGCCTTCTCTGGCCTTTGTGGGTGGAGGCCCTGTGCATCAGAGCAGGACTATTGGCGGCAAGAATCCCTTAAAGCAGCACAATCTGCGCAGGGGCAATCCCCAGACACGTGTTTATCACAACCGATCCTGTCCCTATTTCAAGAGTAAAAGCAGCACGATTTTCTTTAAATCTGCCGATGAGGCCAGAATGTCCGGTTTTACACCGTGTCCGCGCTGTGGCGGCTAGAGGAGCAAACATGCGACGCAGTGACCGGGCCATGCCTCAAGATTGGGCCTGGCAGCTTATTGAAGATGGCGAGTACGGCGTGCTTTCTCTGGCAACAGAGGAGGGCCCCTACGGTATCCCCATTTCTTACGTCGTCAGGGATACGAGCATTTATTTTCATTCAGCGGCAAGCGGGAGAAAAATAACGGCTCTTGGCTTCTGCCAGAAAGCCTCCTTTGTGGTGACTGGCCGCACGGCTCCGGTTTTTACCGGCAATTTCAGCACCTATTTTGAAAGTGCTATGGTGCACGGTTCTCTCCATACCGTCAACGATCCTGACACCAAGAGAATAGTTCTCAGGCTCTTAGCCGCAAAATATCTACCAGACCATCTCGAGCATGTTGAGCAGGCCATTACCCACTCTTTGAGCCGTACGCTCGTGCTCTGCCTTGAGCCTGAAACGGTCTCAGGCAAGGCTAAGCTTCCTGAGGACGGATCCTGGCAGGAGCGTCGATGTAAGTGGACAAGAACTTAGTCCGAGACGGCATCGGCTTCGGCAAGACTGCGAGCCAACGCTTTCTGACTTTCTTTGTCGGTGACCTCGCCGTCGAGCTTGGCGGCAAGGACACGGTCAAGGATTTTTTTATAAATGGGGCCAGGTGTAATCCCCATGGCCAGCAGGTCTTTGCCGCGGATATCGGCTTTGGCCGTACGCCACTGCGTCACATAGCGTGACAGGTAGCGTGAAAGCGTCTCGTTCTTGTTGATGGCCATGATATAGACAACCGTATTGATCTCCACATTCTGAAAAAGTGCGTAGAGGAGGCTGAGCTTGGGCGGATCCTGCTGCTGCCGGCACCATTTTTCCGCACGCTGGCTGAGAAACTGGATTTTGGGGCGCTGAGAGAGAAGGTAGTCGAGATTGTGCTGGGCAATGTGCAGAAGCTGCAGATTGGCCTTGGTTTCCGCATAGGACAGCCCCTCGTTCAGGGCCCAGAGATAGAGCATCCAGGCCTTGAGTTCTTCAGGTCGGTAGAGCATCTGATACCAGGTGACAAACTGGTGAATGCGGCTTAATAACTGCCGTCTGTTTTTGGTCAGCAGACTTTTGGGCAGCACTTCCTTCAAGATTCCGAGATTTTCCAGCCTGAGGAAACAGGCTACGGGATCGGCCTCCTGGCAGATGAGCATGAATTCATGCAGCAGTCGGTGATGCTTGAGACGGTCGAGGACCTTGAGGCTGACGGCATTACGGATGAGCTTTTCGGTATTTTTGCCGAGATGAAAGCCGTAGCGCTGTTCAAAACGCACAGCTCTCAGACAGCGTGTGGGGTCCTCCACAAAGCTCAGGGTGTGCAGAACACGAATAAGCCCGTCTTTGATATCGCGCTGGCCGCCGAAGAAATCGACCAGATGGTTGGCATCCTTGTCCAGGCGCACGGCGAGCGCATTGATGGTGAAATCGCGGCGGGCGAGATCCATTTTGAGCGGTGAAACTTCCACAAGCGGCAATGCCGCAGGATGCTCATAGTACTCTAGACGTGCAGTGGCCACGTCCACTTTTTGCTCTTGCCCCTGCTCATTGCGGAAGATGACAATGGCGGTCATGAATTTTTCATGTCGGCTGACACGGCCGTTCAGGGCCCGAGCCAGATGCTCGGCAAAGAGTGTGCCATTGCCTTCCACCACAAGGTCAATATCGTGGTTGGGCACCTGCAGAAGACAGTCACGCACAAAACCGCCTACGGCATAGACCGCAAGCTGCAGTGAGCGGGCCACTTCTCCGGCCAGATCCAGCACGTGCAGAAGCCAGGCCGGTAGCCTGTCGCGCAGCATTTTTTCAATGGAGTAGAATTTGGGATTGCGCGGATGGTCCTGCACAGAGATCTCAGCAAAGATATTCACAAGATCCGTGCGCGTCATGATGCCGATGACCTCATTGTTTTCCACAACAGGGACCATGCGCTGATTATTGTCGATGATGATCTTGGAGACTTCGCTCATGTGCGCATCAGGAGAAATCGTGCGGATGTGATGCTGCATGTAGTCTTCCACACAGACTTCACTGAGCTGATGATTCATAGCCCGCTGCGCTGTCTGGACATCCAGAACGCCTGCCAGTCTGTGTGTGCCAGGATAATAGACAGGCACGGATTTGAGTCCAAAGTGGAACATCATTTCATCGGCTTCGCGGATCAGTGTACTGGTCTGTACGCCGATGGGCGGAGTGGACATATAGGAGCGTACGGTCTTGAGCTCATTTTGCAGATGCAGCTGACGCAGAATGGTTTCGCGCACAGCCGGCAAGAGCATATTTCGGACGGAGGCCGAGGCTGCATAGGAATGTCCGCCGCCGCCGAGGAGCGCGCAGATATTGCCGACATTGATGGTATCAGTTTTGCTGCGTGCAATGACCTGAATGCGATCTTCGATCTGGCAGAGCACAAAGACCACCTGATGCTTGCCCGCCTCCATGAGCTGGTAGGCGAGAAAGGCGCAGTCACAGGACTCCTCCATGGTTATGTCGGAAATGACCACGTCATGGTCCTGCACACGGTAGGACTGACTGTTTTCAATGAGGGTATTGAGCATCTGGATCTGCAGACCATTGAGTTGCTGCATTTCAAGATCGGCGATGTCCATAATTTTCATACCGCAGTCAGCGAGCCAGGCAGTGGCTCTGAAATCAGCGGAGGTCGTAGAGGCGTAGGTGAAAGCGCCTGTATCCTCGTAGATGCCAAGGGCAAGCAGTGTGGCCTCTTCGGCGTCAAGAGTGATGTTGGCCTCCTGTAACCGTTCCACAAGCAGGCTTGTGACAGCCCCGTAGCGGCAGTCCCAGACCTGAGCATTGGGAAAATCCTTGGCTGAGGGGGGATGGTGGTCATAGACATCAATGGCAATATCACGTTCAAGGAGCTCTTTGATGTGGGGCAGGCGCAAGGGCTGCCGGGTATCAACGACCACAAGTTTTTGGATGCTCTCCCAGGCAATGCGGCTAGGATCAACAAAACCGTAGAGATTTTTATCCAGTTTTTCAAAAACGCGTTTGAGACGGTTTTCCTGGGTCCCCGGAAAAAGCAGGAGCGCACCGGGATAGAGATGCCTGACGGCAATCATGGCCGCAAAGGCATCAAAGTCCGCATTGGTATGGCAGGTGATGAGAACGCTCATGGGGTTTCTGGCTGTGATGGGCTGAGCCCTAGTTCGACACAATTGCGTGGATGAAAGAGGTGGTGCTGCTCAAGGAGTCTGTCCACCTGAACATGGGTATAGATTTCTGTGGCGCTGATCTCAGCGTGGCCCAGAAGAAGCTGCACAGAGCGCAGATCAGCTCCGCCTTCCAAGAGATGTGTGGCAAAAGAGTGCCTGAAGGTGTGAGGAGAGATCTCGCGTGTGATATGACAGGCAGCTGCACTGGCTTTGACGCATTTCCAGACATATTGGCGTGTGAGCGCCTGGCCGAAACGATTGAGGAAGACGCAGTTGACCTTAGGGTGAAAGAGGGGTCTTGTCTCCTCGAGATAGCTGAGGAGCTTTTGCTGGGCGAGACTGTGGATGGGCACAAAACGGGTTTTGCTGCCTTTGCCGACAATGTGCAGAATACCGCGTTGCAGGTCAAGATCTTCGAGGGTCAGGCTGCAGAGTTCAGAAACCCTAAGCCCTGCGGCATAGAGCAGCTCAAACATGCAGGCATCTCTGCGTCCTGCGGGCTTGGTGAGATTAGGACTTGCGAGCAGGGCCGACATTTCCTCTCGGCTTAAGACTTCAGGCAGGTGCAAGGGAAGCCCCGGATTTTCACAGAACTGCGCAGGGTCACTTGAGAGAAGATTTTCGTGGACAGCAAAAGCAAAAAAGGAGCGCAGCGCAGAAAGGCGTCTTGCCTTGGTGCGTTCACTTTGCCCATGGGCACTCTGCCAGGCAAGATAGAGGAGAATATCATCTTCTTCCACGCTGGCGTTCTTGCGTAGGCCAAACGAGCTTTGTCCGAGGTAGCCTAGAAAGTCCGTGAGATCCTGTTCATAGGCTAGGCAGGAATTTTGGGCAAGACCACGCTGGGCAAGCAGGCGGTCAAGCCAGCGGGGCAGAAGCTTGTACAGCTGCTGGAGAAGAGTTTCGCCATCCATGGCTTGATGATAGCGGGATTGGGCAGGAAGGGCAAGGGTGGCACAAGGAGCAGGCAATGGCAGAAGAAATTTTCGTGGGACTTGGCTCAAATCTTGGGGAACCCGAAGAAAATGTGGCGCGTGCTGCCGAAGCCCTCACAAGCCTTGCCGGCTGTGAGTGTCTTCGGCAATCTGCCATCTATATGTCCTCACCCCAGGGCTACACGGAGCAGCCGTGGTTTGCCAATGCTGTGATCTGTCTTGCCCTGCATAGCACGGAAACTCCCCAAGCTTTTTTGACAAGGCTGCTTGAGCTTGAAGGCAGACTCGGACGTGTGCGCGATGGCGTACAGCGTTTTGGGCCAAGGCGCATTGATCTGGATCTTTTACTTTTTGGGCAGCGGACGCTTTCCGATACCTTCTGTACCCTGCCGCATCCGCGCATGCTGCAGCGTGCCTTTGTGCTTTGTCCTTTGCATGAGATTGCACCGGATCTCGTCATTTGTGGAAAAACCGCTTCAGAACATCTGGCTGGACTTGACTGGCACAGAGAGGGCTTGCGCATCTTTCAGGAAAGTCATACTGATGCCGATCTGGCTATGCCTGCCAAAATGGTGTAGAATGCCTTAATCGAGCTTAACTCCCTGGCTTGCGAGAAGGAGAAAAACATGCTTATCAAAATTTTGCTTTTAGCTGTGGTGGGCTATTTGCTGATCCGGCTGTTTAAAAATGATCTGCTGCACAAGCAGAAGGCCGATGAAAAACAGGAACAGAAGGATCTGGATGCAAAAATCGCCCAGGGTGAAATGGTTAAGGATCCCCAATGTGGTACCTATGTCTCCAAGGATTCAGAGATAACCGTGCGCGACGGTGAAACCGTTTACCATTTCTGCAGCTATGACTGCCGTGATAAGTTTTTGAACGCATTGCGGGAAGGCGGGCGGGAAATTCCGCCGGCTAAGGAATAAGTCCGTCATCTCTTATCTGCTTTGTCGAAAACTGCGCCTTCTTTTTGTGGAAGGCGCAGTTTTTTCTCTCGTGCGCTTTCTCCTGTTGTGTCAGCGCCAGCATTTTCCTCTTGCTTGTGGTACGCAAGCTCCCTCAGACAATGTTTTTTCAGTTTATGACGGGCTGTGCTTGTTTTTGCTGAAAAGACCATTTACCTGTCTTCGTGCCAGATTGGAGTGTTTATGTATGCCAGCACGGATGCCTATTACGCTACCCATGCCAAGGCCTATTTTGAGAATACGGCTTTTCGAGATCTTTCGGCAACGGCTTTGCGTTTTCTTGCCCATGTGAAGCCGCATGGGCGCATCATTGATGTTGGCTGCGGAAGCGGTCGTGATCTGCGGTTTTTTCGCGCACACGGTTTTCAGGCTGAGGGTATTGATGCCTGCGAGGCTCTCTGCAAGCTCGCTCGTACCCATTCAGGGGAAAATGTACAGGGTGTGCGTATTGAAGACTGGCAGCCGGACAAGCGTTTTGACGGCGTGTGGGCTTGTGCTTCACTTCTTCATCTGCCCATGGACGCTATTTTTGCCTTCTTCAGCCGGCTCAGGAATATCCTTGAGCCGCAGGGAGCGGCTTTTTTTTCGTTCAAATCGGGGATAGAGAGTGGTTTTAATCGGCAAGGACGCTATTTCATGGCTTTTTCCCTGAACGATTTGCAGGATGTCTTGCAAAGGTATCAAGAGCTTGTCCTGCTTGAAATGTGGGAAAGTTCTGATGCCCTGGAGCGCAGCGAGGTAAGCTGGCTGAGTTTTGTGTTTGGGCTTGCAAGGGAGTGCACGCATGGATAGGGAAATTAGATCAGTCTATGAGGCGGCAAAACGGCAAGGGTGTGAAATGTGGAAAATTTGAAGAGAAGAGTACGCAAACGTTGCCTCTCCGTTGTATGCGAATATCTGCGCAGCACAGTATCCTGGAGTCGACGTGAGTCAGTGCCGTTTGCACGCTTTCCCAAAAACTGCGCCTTCTTGTTGAGGAAGGCGCAGTTTTTTGTTGCTCAGAGATAGGAGACCTCATTGCCCTTGCGTGCAAGAGCTGTGCGCTCTGGCAAAGCATTTGGCGTATCAGGATATCCGAGGATCATGGAGGCGTAGACGCGTTCCTGTTTTTTCAGGCCAAGCGTGTAGAGGTAGCTGAGTACGGGTTGGTCCTCGGTGTCGACGGTGAGCCATTTGATCTGGTTGATCCAGCAGCTGCCAAGATCAAGCGCATTGGCCGCAACCATCATGTTTTCCACAGCGACAGCCGCATCTGCGAGATTATTCGCGTAGGTCTTCTGATTGGCGACAAGGATCAGGACAGGCGCATGGTAACTGAAGTCATAGTCACCTTTCTGCGATCGAAGAATTGCCGTTTTCAGGCTCACATAGGTGTTATCCGTAATCTCCATTTTGGCAAAGGCTTCTTTGGCAAGATGGGCAAGATGCTGTATGGCAGCTTTGTCCCGCATGACGAGAAAGTGATTGAACTGATGATTGCCGCCACTTGGTGCATAACGGCCGGCTTCAACAACTTTGTGCAGCAAAGCCTCTTCGACGGCGCGTGTCGTATATTTTCTGGTGCTCCTGCGCGTCATGATGGCCTCTAAGGTATCCATAGTTCCTTTCCTTGATTTCGGTTGCGTACAATGCCGTTTAAGCTCGAATCCCCCGTGATCTTGGCAAAGGCAGCAGAGTGTGGCGATCACTCCGTTTCAAGCAGCGGCAGAAGATCCCCGTAGCCTTCGTTAACCATCTGGTCATGCGGAATAAAGCGGAGAGCCGCGCTATTGATACAGTAGCGCAGTCCTCCAAGTTCCTTGGGCCCGTCGTCAAAAACATGGCCAAGGTGGGAATCACCCACCCGACTTCTGACTTCTCGCCGCACTAGACCATGACTTTTGTCCGTGCGTTCGGTGACGACCACGGGATCAACGGGCCTGCTGAAGCTTGGCCAGCCTGAGCCAGAGTCAAACTGATGTTGTGAGAAAAAAAGCGGTTCGCCTGTGACCACATCCACATAGAGACCCTTGGTGGCATTATGGAGATATTTGCCGCTGAAAGGCGGCTCGGTTGCGGCCTCCTGGGTTACGGCATAGGCTTCGGGCGATTGCGTTTTTTTGAGTGTGGCCTGATCGGGTTTCCGGTAGCGGGCAGCATCAAGACTTACTGGCAGATCCTTCAGACTGGCAAAATTGATGTGGCAGTAGCCGTTGGGATGTTTGCGCAAATAGTCCTGATGATCATCCTCTGCCGGAAAAAAGGCTTTGAGCGGAGCTAGCTCAACAGCCAGTGGCTTTGCGTAGTTTTTCTGCTCGCAGGCCATGATCTCAGCGAGGATCTTTTGATCTGCCGCATTGGTATAGTAGATACCTGTGCGGTACTGACTGCCCCGGTCATTGCCCTGTTGATTGTGGCTGAGAGGATCGATGATGCGGAAAAACTGTCTGGCAAGTGTTTGCAGGGATACCCGGCTAGGATCATAGGTGACGTGCACCGTTTCCGCATGACCTGTGCTGCCCGTTGAAACCGCCGCATAGTCTGGATGGTCTGTTGTGCCGTTGGCATAGCCTGAGACAGCGTCACAGACCCCTGGAATGCGGGAAAAGTATTCCTCAACGCCCCAGAAACAGCCACCGGCAAAATAGATGTGCGCAGGCTGGGCCGCAAAACTTTCAGTGAGCATCAAACATCCTCCAAGACAAGACAAAAGGCCTATGAGAAGAGTTTTTAGGCATCTCACCACGCGTTTGGGGTGTTCGGACATATTGCTGGAACCTGTTTGTTCAAGGCTAAAAAGATTTAAGTTTGCCGCGTTTTTCGCGTTCAGCCCGTTTTTGAGCCTCGAGACGCCCGAAAAACGGCAGAAAGCGTTTGATACGGCCAAAAACCACGCGTTCGCAGATATAGCAGGTGAGAAACACAAACACATAGCCAAGGGCAATGCGTTCGGCAACAACATAGAACGTAAGGCCCTCAAAACGTTGAGCAAGCCAGGCAAGGGCAAAGGGCAGAGGCCAGAGACTGGCAAGGCCAAAAGCCGCCTGGGCAAAAAAATAGCGGCCAAAATGCTCATGGGCCAGGGAATTGGTGGCGAGATAGGCTTCTTTATTGCCCTGATGGATGGCGTCAACGGAGAGATTATGGTAGCGCACAAGATCGTCGAGATGGCTGTCTTGAGCTTTGAAAAAACGCGATTTGAGCAGATAGAGCAGGGCCGAGGTGCTTTCACCGAGAAGCAGGCAGAGTAGGGCAAGGAGAACTGATCCAAGCCAAATTCCCAGATGCGGAGATTCTGGCCAGCGGAAGGGAGCTATCAGAAGCGCGTCAAGAAGGGGGGGCAGGGGCATGGTGTATCCCGGCTTGTGGCCGGAACCGGTGAGTTCCGGTTCCGGCCGTCATCTTACCAGAGGCGCATGCCAAAAAAGCCTCTGAGCACGTAGTTGATGCCGACGATGAAGGCAATGACAATAAAGAGACGCTTGAGCCAGATATCAGGCAGGAAGCGTGAAGTGATGGGGCCGATCCATGATCCAACAACAATGCCGCAGAGCTCAAGACCGATGAGTGGCCAGTAGACGGGAGTGCCGCTGGTCATAAAGGTCGTGATGGACGTGACCATGCCCACAAAGACGGCAAAGGCCGAGGTGCCTGCTGCCAGGTACATGGGCAGCTGTGTGATGCCAGTGAGTACAGGCACAAGGAGGAAACCACCACCAACACCCAGGAAGGAGGCAACAGTGGCTACGATGAAGCCGGCGAAGATGGGAACCAAGGGATTAAAGGCAAAGTCCACGCCGCAGAAGGAAAATTCCACACGGCTTGCGCTGACTTTTTTGATGGCCACGCGCGTGCCTTTGTTATCACCCTGGCCATGGGCCTTGGATGCTTCTTCAAAGGCCTTGGCGGCAAGGGTGGATTTTTGCTTTTTGGCTCTGGCCCGCTCTGTTGTGCCATAGAGCAGGTAGCAGCCAAGACCGAGTACAAAAATGCCGAAATAGCCCACATAATCGCGGAAAGAAATCTTACCCTGGGTCAGAATGGGAGTCAGGATGGAGCCCACGAGGGAACCCGCCCCCAGTGCAATGCCCAGAGGAAGTACAATGCGTCCCATGGTCCAGTACTTGAAGGAGGAGATCAGCGAGCTTGTGCCCACAAGCCACTGGTTGGAGACGCGGATGGAGTCGGTGACCAACTTGTTCATGGGCATGCCCTTGCCAAAGGAGGCGGCATAGTCGCCAAGGCCGAAGACACTGATATGACCTACTGAGGCCATGACGCCGCCAAAGGCACCCACGCTCGAGAAAATCCAGCCGACCCAGACCGCCCAGCAGAATGCGAGCAGCATATTGACCTGAGGAGCTCCGGGAATACCCAGAAAGCCCGTGGCCGCTGCCATATCAATCTTGCCATCTTTTTGGGCCGAAAGGATGGCTTTTTTCAGGCGTTCATTGCTGACGGCCTGAAGATCAAAATTGCCATTTTGCGATGCGACCTGCGCCATCTGAGCTGTCTGTGCAGCTTCATCAGCCTTGGGGCAGACAGGGAAGCTGACAAAGACAAGCGCAAGCAGGCAAAGAGCAAGGAGCTTGGAAAAAACGTTTTTTTGCATGATGACTCCAGGGAATGGGGTTAGGCCTTGGGACAGGACGAGCAAGCGCTTGCATCTCCCTGTTTGAAAATAATTAAGGGACAGTTTTTGCAGATGTCGCCGCCTGGGAAGGGATCACCAGGTCTGACGATGGAACTGTCCCCATGTTTGGCGATACGGGCTTTGAGGCGTTCCACAACAGCGCCGATCTGCGAGCCGGGAATCATGACATTGACCTCGCCGCGTTCGGTTTTGCCCGCATTATAGGAACCGGAACAGGGTGGGCAGAAGTTGAAGGTCTGTTCATTGTAGCTGTAGACAGAACCGCCGCAGGCCGAAGAGCTCATGAAAATCTGGGGTCTGAGGGGATGGGTGTCGGTTGCTGCCATATAGTCCACAGCCAGATGATAGGCCTGCAAGGAATCACAATAGAAGTGGACGACACTGGGTTGCATGGCGGCCTTGCCCAGGGGGCCTACGCCCACAGCCTTGAGAGCGTCCTTGGGCAGATGCGGTTTGGAGGCTAAAAAGCGTCTTGCCTGCGCTTCGTCTACGCAGTACTTCATCTGGGTTTTGACCTCATTGTCGTCGATTTCACGCCAGCCAAAGCTGACCTGGGCATTGGTACAGCCTAGTTTATCCTTGGTACCGAGTATGGTCTTGGCCTGCATGCGGGCTGCGATTTCCCACTGGCAGAAAGTCAGGGGCTTGACGGGTGTGAGGAACTGATGCTTGCTGGTAAAAGCTGAGACCTCTTCATCGCTTTGCAGAAAAGTCACAGCCACAGGGTGATGATAGAGGCGCAAGGCATCCATCAGGGTTTTTTCCATGTCAGCGTAATTGAGCATGATGACTCCAGATAAGTATAGATGTTGACAAAAAAGGCCCCCAGAAGAGGCCCTGGCAATTTTTGGTCTCCTTTGTGTCAAGGCTTGTGCACGTCGAGATACAGAATGGTTCTGTCTGGAGGATAGTCGGTCACGCTATCGACAGTGCCGTGCTCGTCTTCTGTGTTAGGGTGCCTTGGGATTTTCCGGGGCAGGGGCCGGCAGATCAAGTCGCGAGGTGATATTGTCACGAATCCATTTGGCATCAATCCACTCCAGAGGGGTGACTTCAATGCCGGCTACGAGAATGCCAAAGTGCAGATGGTCACCAAAGGCCAAACCCGTCGTGCCGGTGCGGCCAATGGTTTTACCCTTGGTCACAATATCGCCCTTTTGGACGAGAATTTCATTGAGATGGGAGTAGAGAGACATCAGACCAAGGCCATGGTCGATGACCACGAGTTTGCCGTAGATGCCGAGCTCACCGGTAAAGACCACGCGGCCGTTGTTGGCGGCAGGCACTTCAGCATTGCGCACCGAGGCAAAATCAAAGCCAAGATGAAAGGATTCCCCTACCTGCTTTCCCTTGTAGAAGAGAAAACGGTGATCGGCAAAGCCGGCACGAGCGGCTGAACGCGGCAGACGGACAAAAGCACCGCTCCAGAGCATGGCCTGAGCCGTATCTTTCCCGATTTCCATAAGCTTGCGGGCATTGGCGGCACGTTCCTGCCCATTGATGGCCAGGTAGCAGTCAAGGGGATTTGCAGCATTGGGGGCGAGATGGTGCAGCTTGGCCTGTACGG
This sequence comes from Desulfovibrio sp., assembly GCA_017528345.1. Lineage (GTDB taxonomy): Bacteria > Desulfobacterota > Desulfovibrionia > Desulfovibrionales > Desulfovibrionaceae > Desulfovibrio. The sequence continues at coordinate 13,418 of JAFXOX010000068.1, read as the reverse complement.
TCTGAAGGAATTCATCGCTAAGCTCAAGCTTGTCATTTTTGAACTTGCGCTCGTAGGCGAGCACATTGAGGCGGTTCTGGGTGATATTGCCGGCCAGGTCTTGAGCCATGATCTGCACGGCTTTCTTGTAGTCCTGGGCTGTCATGGAATAGGGAAACGGGAAAAAGCAGATATAGCTGCCGTCCTTCTGCAGGGAGGCTGGGATGAAGAAGGTATCAATGAGAATGCCTGTGCTGCGCACTTCTTCATCCACCTCGTAGCGGATCACGGCTGCACCGCCCCGGCGCACGCTGGGCGCCCCTGTTTTCAACGAAATATAGGGGGGCTTGGCGTCGAAACGGAAGGGCAGAAGCTCTGTGCGTGTATTGCCCTGACCAAAGCCGGCCTTGGAAGCATCTGTTGCCTTGATTTCAAGATCCAGAGCCCCTTCGCGTAAGGGCACGTCTTTGAACGACACTTCCACCTTTTGCTCGGTCTGCGCTGATGAGAATTCTTTTTTAAAGACGGGCGTGACAACGTTGTTTTTGCGAATACCCACCTGTACCTGCCGGATACCCGATGGATCCTTGAGGATAATGGAGAGCACGGCATTCTGTGAGATGCGTCCGCTATTGTCGGGAAGAATAATTTCCGGACCGTCCAGATCCTTGAAAAACGTATAGCCGCCAAAGATCAGCACAAAAAGAATGGAGAGAAAAAAACTTGTGGTACAGATGGTTCGAAAGCGCATCAAAAACTCCTCACGCGCGGCCTGCAGAGAAGAGACTGAACACAGGCGTCTTGGACTTTTTTCTGAAAATGGCCTTCCCACTATGACAGATAAGCGGCAAAAATGCCAATGGCCTCTTAGGAATTTTTTTACCCAACAGTATTAGTTGTGCTCTGACGTCTTTTCTGTCTGTGGATCGGCTCGGGAGAGTTCATCGGCAAAAAACGAGGCAAGGGCTTCCTGCATGCGTTTGTGGATAAGCTGCCGTTCTTTGGGACTTACGGAGCGGCACAGTTCAGAGAGCTCATTGGCCAGAGAGTCCGGGCAGGGAGCCATGAGTGCTCCCATGTCGGCTTCGTCGATGAAGAGTGTGCGGCTTTTGGCGAGCAGATAGCCTGTGAGCACATCGGCGTGCAGGCGGTGATCGTTGAGGTTGTCTTTGCCTGTGCTCAGCATCAGAAGTGGTGTTGAAAAATGCTGAAAGGAATGGGGGGAAAAGAGCATGCCAAAACCGGGAGAAACAACGGCCAAAGCTTTGATGCGCGGGTCTTTGAGCGGTTTTTTGAGGGGAAATTCCCGGCAGATGGCATTGACCTTTTCGCGTGACCATGGATTGCAGTAGAGATCTTTTTTTCCGGCCTTGGGGCAGTAGTCAGGCCAGGAAATGCAGTCAGGCATAGCTCCCCCTAAAAGCAGGGCCGTGGTGCCGCCTGCGCCAAAGCCCAGAAGACCAATTCTCTGGTTGTCCAGAACCGGTCCCAGAAGCTTGTGCTTGGGCAATTCATCGATGAGCCGGGAAATGTCCCTGGCCCTGCTTTGCAGCTGCTGCCAGGTAAAGAGCTGCTGCATATTGTCCATACAGTCATAAGTATGGGTTGGTGCAGCTACCACATAGCCCTGCGTGGCGAGCCAGGCACAGGTATCATGGTAGGAAAAACGGGTGCCCGGTGAGGGGTGAGAGACGATGAGCAGCGGAAAACGGCCATCACAGGGTTTGGCCTCGCGGGCGGCCAGAATAGTATAGGGCGCGTAGTTCAACTCCCTTGGGTTGCGCAGACTGGGATACCAGACATTGACGTCAAGGCGCAGCTGTTCACCGGGAAAGGAAAAGCCAAGGGTGAGAAAGCCTGTCTTGAAATCGTCAAGGGCCAGAGAGCGTCCCGGCCAGAAAAGAGCGCTAAACAGGGCAACCAGGACAAGAACAGCGCGCATGCCGTTAGGGCACAGAGAAAGAGACGCCGTACGGCGATAGTTTGCTTGTGTCTGCATGACCTTTACGCTACAAGATGGTTTTGGGAGGAACTATGGAGTGGCTAGGGTGGTTTCTTGACTTTGTGTTGCATATTGACGCGCATTTGACCAGTTTTATCGCCCAGTACGGCGTGTGGGTCTACGCGTTTCTCTTTGTCATTGTTTTCTGTGAGACAGGTCTTGTTGTCACGCCCTTTTTACCAGGAGATTCCCTGCTCTTTGCTTCAGGTGTGGCGGCCGGCACGGGTCTGTGCGAACCCTGGCTGATCTTTCTGGTGCTTCTGCTTGCCGGAATTTTGGGAGATGCCTGCAATTACACCATTGGTCGCCATGTGGGGCCCGTGATTTTCCAACGTGAAACTCGCTTTATCAAAAAAGCCTATCTTCTTAAAGCCCACGCCTTTTATGAACGTCACGGCGGCAAGGCCATTATTCTCGCCCGCTTCATCCCCGTTGTACGCACTTTTGCGCCCTTTGTAGCGGGTATTGCCCTCATGCAGCCGGTCAAATTTCTCGTCTTTAACTTCACAGGCTGTCTGCTCTGGGTCGGCTCACTGGTGGCCGCAGGCTATTTTCTGGGGAGCCTCCCCTGGGTCAAGGCTCATTTTTCCCTGATTGTCTATGCGATTATTGCGGTTTCTCTCCTGCCTCTTGTGCTGGGCTATCTCCAAAACCGTCTGCGTCAGAAATCCTAGATTTTGACGTTTATCGCGGCGTAAAAGCCGTCCAAAAGCACGGTTACGGCGCATTGTCCCGGCATTTCTTGACCTTTTTTGTCGCAAACGGCGCTTCGCTTGACAAGCTTTGTCAGGCTGAGGAGAGAGCGTGCAACTTGGGGAAGGAGCGGGGTGCTTTGCAGCTGGACGATTCCTCACAGGGGGAATGTGCAAACAAAAACCAATCTCGTTTTTTCTGGGCTGTCCCGTTTCCGATAGCAACCCCTCGGGTGCAGCAGGGTTCTTGCGCGAAGAAGCCCTTGACGTGAGGCGGAATGTCAATGGCCTTCTGCCTTTGCCTCTTTGATCTTCTTGCCTTCTTCACCCTCTTTTTCTCCAGCCTGGGTATTTTCTCCTTTCTTGTGCGCTTCAGGATAGACGATGCGCTGATGGAAGAGACCTGTCAGAATGCGCTGAAAATTCTCGCTTAAATGATGCAAATCCTTGAAGGTCAGTTCGCTTTCATCCAGCTGGCCTTCAGCAAAGATGCCTTTGACGATTTTGTCAATATGGCTCTTGATGCGTGCTGGCACAGGATCGGTGAGGGTGCGACTGCTCGCCTCCACAGAATCGGCGAGCATGATGATGGCTGACTCCTTGGTCTGCGGGCGCGGTCCAAGATAGCTGAATTCTGATTCTGAGGTCTTTTCTCCCTGCTTCAGGGCCTTTTGATAGAAATACTGCATGATACGGGTGCCGTGATGCTGCTGGATGATGTCGCAGATCTCCTGGCCTAGCCCGTATTCTTTGGCCAATTCCACGCCTTTTTTGACGTGCGAGAGTAAAATCAGGCTACTCATGGAAGGGGCGAGTTTGTCGTGTCGGTTGGGTCCGCCAAACTGATTTTCAATGAAATATTCAGGATAGGTCAGCTTCCCAATATCGTGATAGAGCGCCGCCACCTTGCAGAGAAGACTGTTGGCGCCGATGGCCTTGGCGCCGGCTTCGACCATGTTGGCAACAATCAGACTGTGATGGTAGGTGCCAGGTGCCCGCACCATAAGCTGCTGCATCAAGGGCTGTTCAAGGCTCATCAGCTCCATGAGGCGAAAACGCGTGGAATAGTTAAAGATCAATTCGAGAATGGGACTGACGGCAAAGAGCACAAAGAGCGACAGCAGACTGTTGGCCATAGCCGCGATAATCTGCACAGTGAGTGTTTCAACGGGAAACTGGGAAAGCAGTGAAACGCCGAGCCAGATGAGAATTTGTCCAAGGGTGAAGGGAACAATGGTCCAGGCTGTATCCTGCCGGCTGTAGGAGGTGACCACAAGCCAGGTGAAAAGCATGCTGCCCAGAAAATAGAAGAGAAAGATCTGCCAGGTGGCATGGAGGAGGAGGGTCGCGTAGAAAGCGCAGAGTAGCCCCATGGTGCAGTAGCGGCGGGCGGCAAAGATCGTCGAGGTCAGGCCAACGGCACTGGCCACGGGAAACAGCGTCGAGAGAATGGGCAGATAGCGCAGGTCGGTGTGTAGGGCCAACAGATAACAGCCAAGCGCACAGAGACCGGTGATCAAAAGAAGCAGGGAAAGCAGGCAAACGTCTTTGTGCAGAAGGGGCGAGCCAGGCTTGCCGCTGGGGGCCATAAAGAAACCGAGGGAAAGAAAAAGGGCGCAGAGAAAGGAACCGCAGGCCTTGTCCCAGGCGATGAGGCTTTCTGAGGAACGGTAAAAAGCCTGAAGTTTGATGAACTGTTCATGGGTGACGCGTTCGGATTTGCGGACAATGCTTTCGCCTCTCTGGATATGGTAGAGCACAGGCTTGACTGAGGAGCGTATTTCCTCCTGCTTGCGCTTGGTGGCCTCTTGATTGAGGGACAGCGAGGCCGGCGGCAGGGTGGTGGAAAGGAGCACATTCAGGGCCCTGCGTGACTGCGGATTGAGGCGGGTATTCTGACGCAATTTGACGGAGATTTCCGCGAGCATGGAGTGCACGTCAGGCAGGATGGAAAGCTCAGGTCGCAGAATATCACGCTTGGCGTCCAGATCATGGATTAAAATGCCGGATCGGCCCACATTGGATTGGCGTATGTCACTGACAAGCCCCAGAGACATTTTCTGGAGAATAAAGGGAAGAATGCTTTTGAGAAGCACGTCCTGTACTTCAAGGCGGGCCAGCTCGGGAAGAATTTCCTCGGAAATGGTAGGCGTCAGACTGTCTTTGAGTTCGGCGAGTTGCTTGCGCTCCTCTTCGGACAGGGTATTCTGGTCGTTATTGAGGATGCGCATGGTGCTGACCAGCTTTTCCTGAAACTTGAGGTAGGGCGAGATGGTCAGGTCATAGACTGGCGGCTGCAGCAGCAGGGCTTTTTCCATGCGCTCCTGCGTGGCCTTGTAATCTTCCACATAGAGATCTTTGTCTGCCACCACATCGGCCTGAGCAATGTCGCCCTCAAGAAAAAGCTGGCGACTTGTCTTGAAATTGATCCCAGCCAGCAGCGAAAGCAGCAAAAGCGTGGCTATGAGCAGAAGAATTGCCCAGCCACAGCGGTGATGGCGCCTCAGAAGCTGATAGAGACTATAAAGTCTAGGCTTTCGATTGTCTGTTTTCGGCAATATCATAGGCGTTGACGATTTCACCCACCAGCTTGTGCCTGACGACGTCTTCTTTGCTGAAGGTGTGAAAGGCAATGCGGGAATTTTGGCAAGAATGCTGCGTGCATGCACGAGACCTGACATGCGCGGCACACCAGGCCGCTCATTGGGCAGGTCAATCTGCGTGCAGTCGCCTGTGATGATCATGCGCGATCCAAAACCCATGCGCGTCAGAAACATTTTCATCTGCTCACAGGTCGTATTCTGCGCTTCGTCGAGAATAATGCAGGAATCGTTGAGCGTCCTGCCGCGCATGAAGGCCAGTGGCGCAATTTCAATACTGCCGAGCTCACTGAGGGCTGTGGCCTTGGCTTTGGGCAGCATGTCGTAGAGCGCATCGTAGAGAGGGCGCAGATAGGGATTGATTTTTTCAATGAGATCACCGGGGAGGAAACCAAGCTTTTCCCCGGCCTCCACGGCCGGCCGGGTCAGAATGATCTTTTTAACGGCATGGATGGTGAGCAGGTGCACAGCGTGGGCTACGGCAAGGTAGGTCTTGCCGGTGCCGGCGGGTCCTGTGGCAAAAACAATTTCATGCTTTCTGAGCAGTTCCAGATAGGTCTTCTGTGCGGCATTGCGGGCAAGAACAAGTTTTTTGGGCGTCTCCACCTGAGGAAGCGATGGGGAAACCTGTGCTTCACGATCCGTATCTGCACGTTTGGCTGTGCTTGCAGGTCGCAAAACACTGCGTTCTCGGGTCCTGCTCGTTTTTGAGGGAAGATCGGCAGAAAGCTCTGCTGAGCGAGTGCGCCTACTTCTGTTCACCGCTCCAGGCAGATCTTCAGGAGCCGGAGTATCCAGTTCCGAGGCATTGTGCATCAAAAGTTGGAAATGCCCTTCAAGGGTCTGACAGTCAATGCCCAGCCCCTGTCTGAGCTCGTCATAGAGCGTGCAGAACAGCCGTACCAGGCAGTTTTCCACATCCGCATCCTGACTTTCAATACAGAGGGTACTGCCGCGGTTAAAAAGACGGGCACCGCTTGCCCTGGTCAGAATATGCAGATGCAGATTCTGTGGGCCGAAAAGCTGGGCTGCCAGCTTGGGGTCTTCAAAGATCAGTCGTTCCATGCAGAATGCGTTTGCCTCTCGAACGTCGTATTTTGAGATTTCTACCTTTATCGTATGCGGTGAAAACTGGCAAGCAGCTTTTGCAGCTGTTGATTCCTCTAAGAACACGTTTTTTTGCGTCAGGAGCCATATATATAGCAAAAAAATATTGAAAGTGAAATTCTTTTTTAGTACAGTCGGGAAAATTCTAAGGAGGTTTTCCCATGGCAAGCCGTTTCGGTACAAGTGCGGACATGATCGTGCAGACTGTGGAAGAAAACGGGCACGAGTATCTCTTGGCCATTGACGAAAAAGGTCTGTATCTCACGCGCCAAAGCTTTCTCGACAGCAATTTCGCCGATCCCAACCGTTTTTCCGAGAGTCGGAAGGATGTGAAAAAGCGTCTTTCGCTGCTCAATCTCGATTTCGAGGCGCTTTTGGCAGCCAATCAGCACAAAGTTCCCAAGGTCGGCGAAGGGGAAGTGAAGAAGAAGGTCAATCCTCTGAAGGCTTCCAAACGCAGCATGAAGGGGTAATGAATTTCCGCTCCGCTACATTTTTTGACGTGTACTTGGCTCCAGGCAACGTAACAGTTCCAGGAGCTTTTCGTTTTCCTGGGGGTCTGCCGTGTGTACATCGCGTTCGGGGTTGGCGCTGAGTATATGGAGGAGATGGTCTGCGCTGATGCGCCTTTGCATATCTGTTGCCGAATCCGGCGTGGGCAGCGGAATCGTTTCACTTGCTGCCGATTCCTGTTCAGGCTTGTCACTCAGAAGAGCTTCGCTTACGTGAATGGGCCGGTTTGCGCGCAGGGCAAGGGTGATGGCGTCTGATGGCCGGCAGTCGATACGCAGACGCTTATTGCTGTGGTGGATCTCAAGCACGGCATAGTACATGCCTTCGTTCTCTTCTGTGATTTCCACATGCCGGAGCTGCGCGTGCAGGCCCTTGAGACAAAGCAGAATGAGGTCATGTGTCAGAGGTCGGGGGAGTTTTTCCGGGTGCATGGCCAGGGAAATGGCCATACTTTCCATGCTGCCCAGTTCCAGGCTCAGCTCTCGCTGACCATCGACTTCCTGCAAGACAATGATATGTCTGTCTCTGCCTTTTTCAGGACTGAGAATCAGTCCTTTGAAGATCATTTCCGTCATAGCTGCTCTCTCTGGCGAAAAGACAATGGCTGCCGGCTTCAAAGATTTGCGCTGTCACAAGCTCTCCCCGGTGCTCGGCGCAACGGTCAAAGGCCACATGGACCAAAGTGCCGTAGGGATCGCGTCCCTGCCAGGCATAGCCCTGTCTGTTCCAGCGGCGGCTCGGCCCTTCAAGCAAAACCTGGGTTATTGTGTTGACACGTTGTCTCAGCAGATCTTTCTGCAGTTCATCCTGCAGGTTTTGTACCCGTAGCAGGCGAGCGTGCTGAATCTCCCGTGGTATTTTGTCGAGAAAGGTCACTGCACGGGCACCAGGGCGATCGGAATAGCAGAAGGAGAAACTCGAAAGAAAACGACATTCTTCCAGCATGGCAAGTGTTGCCTCAAAATCTTCCTCGCTTTCCCCGGGAAAACCCACAATCAGGTCCGTGCTGAGGGCAAGGTCTTTCCGCGCCTTGCGCAGAGCTCGCACAAGCTCACGATAGCGTTCTCTGTCATAGCCTCGGCCCATGCGTGCAAGGACGCGGGAGGAGCCGGACTGCAAAGGCAGGTGCAGTTGCGGGCAGAGCGTGGGAAGACTGGCAAAAGCTTCAATATCCTCAGGTCGCATATCCTTGGGATGGGGACTTGTGTAGCGCAGGCGCAAAAGACCGGGAAGCGAGCCTATGGCTTTGAGCAGTTCGGCAAAGCTTGGAAAATCTTCACCCTGACTGCGGGCTGCCTTTGCCTGTTTATCACAGCCGTAGGCATTGACGTTTTGGCCAAGCAGGGTGATTTCACAGGCTCCCTGAGCGATTTTGCGGCGGCATTCTTCGACAATGGCCGAAAAAGTGCGCGATTTCTGCCGTCCCCGGGTATAGGGAACAATACAATAGGTGCAGAAATTGTCACAACCCTGCATGATATTCACATAGGCTGTGGGACCCTGAGAGACAGCGAGCCCCTCTTCGCGCTCCTCGTAGCTGAGGGTGAAATCGAGCAGCGAAATTTTCAGTCTGGGCTCTGCGAGCAGCTTCTCCACAAGTCCGGGAACTTTGGGCAGACCGTCAGGGCCCGCCACAAGACGCAAATGCGGGGAAAGCGCAAAAAAATCCTCTCCCAGCTGCTGGGCCACGCAGCCAAGTACAGCAATGAGAGCCGGTGGATCCTGCTTCCTCTGGCTGATGATCTGCTGCAGACAGTTTCGCACTTTCTGCTCTGGTTTTTCGCGTACCGAGCAGGTATTGCAAAAGAGACATTGTGCTGTGGAGAGCGGGGCCTTCTCATGGCCATGGGCCAGGAGTACGCGCTCCAGCCATTCTGAATCGTTGACATTCATCTGGCAGCCAAAGGTGATAATTGCAAAGGTAGCCATTACTGCTTGATGCCTGAGCCAGGGTCAAAGACATTGTCAGGGCCGTCGTTTTTGATTTCGCTTTCCAGCTCGGTGAGTCTATCTTCAAGCCATTCAATGAAGGCCTGGGCCGTCTGCGCATTGAGCAGCAGGCGGTTGCTGATATGGCGGACAACACGGTGCTCGTCAGTGGCCGGGATGATTTCATGCTGCAGGCTGCCGTCAGGCGAGACAATTTGCTCACTGTATTTGGGGAGTTCTTCGCTTTCAGTGTAAAAATTGACTTCAATTTCGCCCTGTGCATTGATTCCGCCCCAAATGCCGTGCACGGCACTAAGACGTGCCTCTGGATCAATCTTGTACAGGTAGCGTATCCTCTTGGGTATGTCGACGCGTTGTTTCATCAGTTTTCGGCGCGGAGACCTCGGGGGTGAATTCGAGGAGGAAGCGCCGCCTCCGTTGTTCTTTGTTTTTGGCGCGTGAAAATCACCTACAAGATGCCTTGTAAGGGGCACGGATGGCTTTTCCCAACGCTCGTTTCTCCCGTATTGGCCACAAGGCCAACACGAGTTCGGTATGACAACTGTATATCCTGTTTTGACCGTACCATCATCTTTAAAAGATACAGAGCCTAGCGTTTGAGAGCGTGTCTTACGCCGTACGCTGCCTGCGAAGGACTTCGGATGGTCAAGCCATCCCTCAAGGGTTCGGCTTTGACAAGCCGTGCCCGCAAGACGCGAGGTGATTGCCCCTTGAAATCCTGCTTCTGAGCTTGATCCCGGGGACAGCTAAAGTTTATAGACGTTGTTAGCGTGTTTTTCAATGCTTTTTTGTGAGATGCTTTTGCGCTGCAATATTCATTTGCCATATCTTTTTTTGTCTCTCCCTTGACCGCGACTCCGGTCTTTGTTTATTGATGACAGAGCCGATTTTTGGAAATGTTCCTGAGGCACCGCGCTTTTGGGTGTTAACGTAAGGAAAATCAAGGGAGGCGGCCGTTCCTCCATGGCTGTGCCATGGTCTGCGCCGTGAGCTGATGGAAAACGTAACAGTCAAAGTTATCGAGGAATATCCTGTTTTTGATCTCGAGTCTTTTCTCGAAATGAGCCATGAGACACGTATTGGCGGGGCATCTCTGGAACGCCTGGAGCAGCTCTGGGAAAAATGGTCCGGTGAGCTGAGCATACGTGAGATTCAGGCCGGCAAGATTTCGTATCTTGCGGTCTGGCTGCCCAAGAGCTGCGAAGAGGAGGTCGAGCGCCTCTGGCAAAATTCCGCCTCAGAGGGTTTTCTGGTCAATAATCTTGCCCAGTTCCTTTGCATGTCGGCCATTGGCAATCTCCTGCCAGAAGTGGAAACCTCAGGCTGTGCCCCTTCCCCCAGACCTACTGAGAGTCTGCGCAAGGCCTTAGAAGATCTTGGGCTGCCTTATAAGAGCCCCACCTCCTCTCTGCTCTCCCTGCAGTATGCTGTTGTCACGCACTATCCCTTCCGGGGTGGCTGTGAGATCTGCCATCTTCAGGATCACTGTCCCAAGGGTCAGGGGCGCGCTGAAGAGGCGAGCATTGTCCTGCCAGGTTTTCAGAGTCCAGAAGCCTAGATAACGAGCTTGCGAGAGATTGTATGTCCGAGCAAACCGATCCTCCTGTCCAGAATCTTGGGGACGCGCTTGGTCGCAGCATGAACTATCTGCGTCTGTCGGTGACGGATCGCTGCAATCTGCGCTGCAGTTATTGCCAGAGTAATGCCGTCCACGAATATATTCCCCATGAGAAGATTCTGCACTACGAGGAAATGCTGCGCCTTGTGAGGATTGTACAGCCGCTTGGCATTGAAAAAGTGCGTCTGACAGGCGGTGAACCCTTTGTGCGCAAAGGCTGCGATAATTTTCTTTGGATGCTCAGACAGAACTTTCCCTCTCTTGATATCCGCATCACAAGCAACGGGACCCTGCTTGAAGAGCATGTTGGTTTGCTCAAACGCATTGAGGTGGGAGCTGTTAATCTCTCTATTGATAGCTTTGATAACGAAACCTTTGCTGCTGTGACGGGCCGCCACCTTCTGCCGCGAGTGCTGACATCCATGGATAAGCTGCTTGCAGAGAAAATCCCCGTTAAGATTAATGCCGTCGCCCTGCGCGGCATAACCGAACGCGAAATTGACAATTTTCTCGCCGTTGCCACAATGTATGATGTGGATGTCCGCTTTATTGAATTTATGCCCATGGGCAGTGATACGCTCTGGAATGCCAGCCGCTTTTGTCCGGTATCCGAGCTTCTGGCGCTGATCAGCCAACGGGTAACGTTGCGCCCAAGCAACGAGTGTGCGCGAACAGGCGGTCCTGCGCGGATGTTTTCCATTGTCGGTAAAAAAGGGCGCATTGGCGTTATTTCACCGCTGTCCAACCATTTCTGCCATACCTGCAATCGGCTGCGTTTGACCAGCGAAGGCTCTTTGCGACTTTGTCTTTTTGATGACCAGGAATATGCCCTGCGTCCTCTGCTGCGCGATCCGGCCGTTTCTGATCAAGAAATTGCTTCCTACCTGCGTCGTCTGACACAGCAAAAACCTCTTGGTTACGATTTGCTTCGGGCCAGAAAGGGCACAGCCGTGGCCCGGCGTGTGATGTCAGGGATTGGAGGATAGTGTGATTGCTTTTCTCGAAGGACGTCTTGACGAGGTCTTCAACAATGTCTGCCTCGTGCTTACACAGGGTGGCGTTGGCTACGCGGTTTCCGTGCCGGCCCACACCCGGGCTAATCTGCCAAAGCGCGGAGAACAGCTACGTCTCTACACGTCTCTGGTGGTGCGTGAAGACGCCATGGAACTCTTTGGCTTTGCCACCTTTGAGGAACGACAGGCCTTTGAGCTACTCGTAACCATTTCCAAGGTCGGCGCCAAGACGGCACTGGCTGTGCTTTCCATTTTTCGCCCTCAGGATCTTCAGCGCATAGTGGCCGACGATGATCCCATGGTGCTCACACAGGTGCCGGGCATAGGCAAAAAGACCGCTCAGCATGTTTTTCTTGAGCTCAAGGATAAATGGAAAGGTCTGGGAACACCTCTGGAGAGCGGTGAAAGCACAGGCGCAGGCCAGATGTTGCGCAGCGTTTTGGACGGGCTGAGCTCGCTTGGCTATGCCGAAAGCGAGAGCTATCCTGTGGTGCGCGAAATTCTTGCGAAGAACGCGGATCTGGATGTCTCAGAGGTCCTGAAACGTTCCCTGAAAGAGCTTTCGAGATGAGAAATCAAGAAGAGCGCTTTTGTGCTGAGGAATCTTCAATAGGTGTCAGAGGTTTGCCTCTGGCAGAAAACATCAGTGTGTAGTGGAGGGAGCCAGTGTCTTGGCTGTGAGCCAAGGCAGCGGCTGAAAGTATGATGAGTCAGGAAGAGCTGCAGGCAACCATGGCCGAGACAGCAGCCGCGGAAGAGACGGTGCGTCCCAGGCGACTGGAAGATTTTATCGGGCAGAACGAATTGCGCGAGAACCTGCGCGTTTTTATCGACGCGGCCAAGGAGCGCGGCAAAGCGCTGGATCACACCCTTTTTTACGGCAATCCCGGACTTGGCAAGACAACCCTGGCCCAGATTATGGCTCAGGAACTTGGCGTGCACCTGGTGGTGACGTCAGGTCCCGTCCTTGAGCGAAGCGGAGATCTTGCGGCTATTCTGACCAAACTTGAAGCGCGCGATTTGCTTTTTGTGGACGAAATCCACCGTATGCCCATTGCCGTCGAAGAAATACTGTACCCGGCCATGGAGGACTTCCACCTGGATATTATCTGCGGTCAGGGACCTGCGGCACGGACGGTGACCATTGATCTTGCCCCGTTTACGCTGGTCGGGGCAACCACACGTATGGGACTTATCTCGTCGCCTTTGCGCGATCGCTTTGGCATTGTCCACAGACTGGATTTCTATTCGCCCGAGGACCTGGCCCGAGTTGTTCAGCGGACAGCGCATATTCTAGGTGTGCAGATTTCAGAGGACGGAGCCCTGGAAATCGGACGCAGATCTCGGGGGACGCCTCGTATAGCCAACCGTTTGCTGCGCAGAGTGCGGGATTTTGCCCTGGTGCATGGAAGTTCCGGTATTACCCGTGAACAGGCCTCCGAAGCCCTTGCCAGAATGGATGTGGATGCCTCCGGTCTCGATGTCATGGACCGCAAGATCCTCTCGGTTATGGTTGAAAACTACAGCGGTGGTCCTGTGGGGCTCAAAACGCTTGCCGCAGCCTGCTCAGAAGATGTCAGAACTATTGAGGACATCTATGAGCCCTATCTCATTCAGTGCGGCTTTCTCAAGCGTACACCACGTGGCCGTGTGATCACGGAAAAAGCCTGGCAGCATCTGCAACGTGAAGCGGCACAAAAAATACAGCCGACAATGTAGCCGGTAGAATGGGCTGAAAAGGGCTCTCAGAGCGGGGTAAAAATTTTTTTTGCCGGAAATGCAAAAAAGTGCTTGACGGTTGTGTGAAAAAAGAGCATATCTCCGTCTCGCGCCAAGTGAGAGCTTGGGGCGGGTGAGAACTGGCTGGAATTCCTTAAGAAGATTTTTGAGCGAAAAAAATTTCTGGGAATGAAAAAAAGTTCTTGACAAGGAAGGCGAAAAAGT
>JAFXOX010000067.1 GCA_017528345.1 Desulfovibrio sp. | reverse complement strand
GCCAAAATTATAAGATTTCGAAAAAGCTGGAAGTCGGGTGAAAAAAACGGTCGGAAGGACCCGGCGAAAAAAGTCAATGATTAACAATATTTACGAGATTCCGATTATACTTTCGTTGATTATTAGCTCACGGACTAAGGAAAAACTTAGATGAGCCTCCACCTTGGCTTGTTTCCCTAAATCGTAGAGTTACAGCTTTATGAGTGAAGCTCACAACGTGTTTGGGGTGGTGAGAAAAGGTGGGGGATAGGGGGGCTGGAAGAAAGAAAGCGGGAGAAGGCGTTTGCCTCCTCCCGCAGGGGAAATTTAGATTAGGGGAGAATTGCGCAGAGAGAGATGACAGATAGCGATACCCAAGGCATCTGAGGTATCGAGAGGCCATGTGGTCTTTTCCGGCAGATGCAGAAAGGTGCGCACCATAAAGGCCACCTGTTCTTTTTCCGCTCTGCCTGTGCCAACCAGGGTCTTTTTCACCAGGGTCGGTTCATAGTCGAGCACGGGAATATCGTGTGCCGCACAGGCTGCCACAGCAACCCCTCTTGCCTGGCCGAGCTTCAGGGCGCTTTTGCTGTTTTGTGCCACGAAGATCTCTTCAATGGCGGCTTCCTGCGGCCTGTAATGCTCAAGGACAGTGGCCAGTTCCTGATAGATCATGGCCAGTCGCTTGGAAAAGACATTCTCGTCAGCCCGGGTGCGGATAATGCCGCATTCCACAAGGGAGAGCACACCCGACTGCTCTTTGACAATCCCCCAGCCCGTGCGCTGTGAGCCCGGATCAATGCCAATGACCGTCAGCGGCATTACTCTTCCGGCATATCGTCTGGGAAGTCGGCATTGACGTAGACATTCTGGACATCGTCATTGTCATCCAGAGCGTCCATGAGTCTGAGCACCTTGGCACCCAGTTCGGCGTCAACGGCCACGAGATTCTGCGGCACCATGGCGAGAGAAGCTGAAAGCATGGCAACACCCGCTGTCTCAAGGGCTTCACGCACCGTGTTGAAATCAGCCATGGCGGTTTGAATGGTCCAGACATCTTCATCGTCGATGACATCGTCGGCACCGGCTTCCAGCGCCTTTTCCATCATCGCCTCTTCGTCATAGGCCGCTTTGTCCACGGTGATGACACCCTTGCGGTCAAACATCCAGCCGACGCTGCCGTTTTCACCCATGGTACCGCCGTGCTTGGTGAAAAGGTGACGGACATCGGCCACGGTACGGTTTTTATTGTCTGTGGCCACTTCCACCATGATGGCGATACCGCCGGGACCATAGCCTTCGTAGAAGCATTCGATGAAATCGCCGCCAGCGTCTTCACCGGTTCCCTTGCGAATGGCCGCTTCAATTTTATCCTTGGGAAGATTGACCGCCTTGGCCGCAGCAATGGCCGCACGTAACCGCGGATTGCCGGAAGGGTCGCCACCATTTTTTGCAGCAATGATGATTTCCTTGGCTGCCTTGGTGAAGACCTTGCCACGTTTGGCGTCCTGACGGCCTTTACGGTGCTGGATATTGGCCCATTTGCTGTGACCTGACATAATTCCTCCGCAAAAAAGGTTACAATTCCGGCTCGCAAGGCTTTTGCCCCGGAGCCGAAGGGGAAGCCTCTGGCAAGCGGCTGATGTCGCTTCCCAGAAAGGAAAGCCCGATGAGAAAGGTTTCCTTGCTCTCTGACCGGGAACTCTTGGGTTTAAATGTCTTGACCTGGCCAAAGTCGGTTCGCATGGCTGTCTGCAGCTTTGGCACATCCGGGCCCATGAAGATCTTGACCACAAAGTTTCCCTGCGGCTTCAGATGTTCCCTGGCTACCTGCAGTGCCTCACATGCCAGATCATAGGATCTTGCCTGATCGGTAAAACGGGTTCCTGTGGTCTTGGGCGCCATATCACTCAGAACCACATCAAAGGGTCCGAGATTCTTAAGCTGCTCGGCAAAGGCCGGAGAGATGGCAAAGACGTCTTCCTTGAGGAAGAGCACTTCAGGCGGGAAATCAACTGTCGGCGTATGCAGATCCGCAGCGAGAATACGGCCTTTTTTGCCGACCTTTTTGGCCGCCCAGAGCGACCAGGAGCCGGGACAGGCCCCAAGATCAAGGACATGGGCTCCCGAAAAGAGCAGATGAAATTTCGCGTCAATTTCCTGGAGCTTGTAGACAGAACGGGCCGGGTAATTTTCCTGCTTGGCTTTGAGAAAATAGTGGTCGCGGTATTCCTTCATGCGTGCTCAATCCGTCTGTCTTGCAGCTCAAAAAATGGAGAGAGGAAGAATAGCCTTTTTGGCAGGGAAAGCCAAGAAAAAAAACATGGCATGGATTGGCCCTTATCCCGTAACAATAAGGCTGGGTCCATGCTTTTGCGCAGGGATTACCTGACCGATAACACAGGCCAGATCGCCGCGGCTTGTGAGAAAACTTGTGACCTTGTCAAGCATAGCCTCGGGTACAGCTAAAAGCAGGCCGCCTGAGGTCTGCGGGTCAAAGAGGAGGAGCTCCAGAAGTTCATCCACGTCACATTCTTTTTCCACATGGCAGGCACAGAAATTGCGGTTGCGGTAGCAGCCTGCGGGAATGAGCCCATCACCTGCAAAGTCGAGGACCTTAGGCAGAAGCGGCAGTTTGCTCAGTTCCAGACGGATGCTGACATGGGAGGCTGTGGCCATTTCCAGAGCGTGCCCGGCAAGGCCAAAGCCTGTGATATCGGTGGCAGCGGGGATCTTGAAGGTGGCAATGGCTTCGCCTGCCACGCGGTTGAGACGGCCGCAGGTGGCGGTGATGACGCTTTCACTGTTTTCGCTACCGGGCCAGCCAGCCTTGAGGGCTGTTGAGAGAATGCCTGTGCCAAGCGCCTTGGTGAGGATGAGGATATGGCCAGGCACAAGCTTGTCATTGCTTGCGATATGCTGCGGATCAATAATGCCTGTGACGGCCAGCCCGTACTTGAGC
The DNA here is from genome assembly GCA_017528345.1 of Desulfovibrio sp. Taxonomy (GTDB): domain Bacteria; phylum Desulfobacterota; class Desulfovibrionia; order Desulfovibrionales; family Desulfovibrionaceae; genus Desulfovibrio. Next base: position 16,778 of record JAFXOX010000067.1, on the reverse strand, counting down.
TCCTGATCATCAATGCTGTGGCCACCGGCAAGCACAGCCTGCGCCTCATCGAGTGCGGACTGGCCGCCGCGCAGAAGCTCGGTTAAGACTTTGAACGAGTCACCTTCAAGCCAATCCTGGGGAAAGCAGGCGATATTCATGGCACACCAGGGCTTGCCGCCCATGGCATAGACATCAGAGAGGGCATTACAGGCGGCAATGCGTCCAAAAGCATAGGGATCATTGACCACAGGGGTAAGCAGATCCACGGTCTGGACAATGGCCATGCCACCTGGCACAGAGACAATGCAGGCATCCTCATTGCGGGCGCGCCCGGCAAGAATTCGGGATTCGAGGGCCGGGTCGGAGGCCTGTCCCAGGCTTTGCAAGAGATGCTCCAGAGACCCTGGAGCAATTTTCGCCGCTCAGCCGGCGGCACGGGCTTTTTGAAGAAGCTGCATATCTCTGCTCGATCCTGTTTGAGGGAAAAGTTGAGCCTATCCCAAGCTATGGTCATTGACGCCTCAGGCGGGCCTTGGCTATACTCAACCGCTTTGTCACACAATGTTTACCAATGCAGCATATCAGGCTCGCTTTTCCTGTCAACACAAGGGGAAAAGGGGCTTGTGAGGACGTGTCATGCAGATCCGTTTTACCCGACTTTGCCAGGAAGCCCAGCCCCCGTACAGGGGATCCTGTGACGCTGCAGGCTATGATCTTACGGCTGTTTCCAAAACCTGGGATGCCGAGCGTCAGTGCTGGATCTTTGGCACGGGCCTGGCTGTGGAAATTCCCGTAGGCTATGTTGGCTTGCTCTTTCCCCGCTCTTCGGTCTTTAAGACTCGCTATCTTCTGGCCAACTGCGTGGGGGTTATTGATGCGGACTATCGCGGCGAGATCAAGGCCATGTTCCGCGATCTGGGCAATGGGGCCAGAGAATACGAGATAGGTGAGCGTATCGCCCAGCTGCTCATTGTGCCTGTGCCCAATGTGGAGTATCTGGAGGTGGCAGAACTTTCAGATACCAAGCGCGGCACAGGGGGCCTGGGCAGTACAGGTAGCGGTCGTTAGTTTTTGTGGGGGGATTGTGCTTAAGTACTTTTTTTTCCTCCTTTTGCTTCCTCCGCTTAGACTTTCTTTCTGGCTCGGCGCCAAGCGCACGCTGCCACTTTGGCTGCGCGTCCTGGGCATTGTGCTTTTCTTTCTCATTTCCCAGCAGTTTACGCTGAACCGTTTTTTCTTTGGTGCGCTTTCTGGCCCCGATATGCCGCACCTTTTGCTGCTTTGTCAGAGCGCGGCCCTGACAGCTCTTGTCATCGCCTTTTTCTGTGTGCTCGCCCAGGATCTTTGGCATGGCCTGGCTTTCCTTGCAGGCGCTTTGCGGGGGAGGAAAAAGGCCCCTGACCCTGGCCGCAGAGCTTTTTGTTCGCAGCTTCTGGTCTGCTCTGTGCCAGCCCTGGGGCTTGGCGCAGGTATCAGTGGCGTTGTGCAGGGCACGTCTCATCCCACATGTGTAACGCGTACCGTTCACCTTGCCCGCAGGCCATCTGCGCTTCAGGGTCTGCGCATTGCGCTCCTCACAGATCTGCATGTGGGGCCACTGACAGATCTTGCCTGGGCCCGCGGCATTGTTGCCCGTGTCAGGGAAGCCCGGCCTGATCTGATCTGTCTTGCCGGGGATCTTTCTGACGGCCAGCTCAACTATCGCTCAGCCGATGGCAGTACACGGCAGCAGGTGGCTAGCTGCCTGGGTGAGCTTTCGGCACCCCTAGGCGTTTTTGCCTGCACAGGCAATCACGAGTACTACAGTGATTATACAGGGTGGATGCAGCTCTACCAGCGTCTTGGTTTCCGTTTCCTCCACAATACCTCGGTGATGCTGACGCATAACGGGGCCAGATTTGTCCTTGGTGGGCGCGACGATAGGCAGAGTCGCCCCTATTTTCACCGCCCAACGCCATCAGTGGAAGAGGTCTTTTCCGGTCAGCCCTGGCATGGTGAGCAGGTGCTGCGTATTCTCCTTGACCATCGTCCAGACCGGGCTTTTGAGAATGCGGCCTGCGCGGATCTGCAGCTTTCCGGCCATACCCACGGCGGTCAATGTCTTGGGTTTGATCGGCTTGTGGCCAGAGTCAACCACGGCTTTTTGCGCGGCTGGTATACTATCGAGGATATGCAGCTCTATGTGTGCCCCGGCACGGGCTTATGGTCCGGTTTTCCGGTACGACTGGGTGTTGCCAGCGAAATTGCGCTCATCACGCTGGCTTAAGGTTTCAATGCTGTGCAGAAGCTGTCAACGCAGGAGACTTGCTATGCAAAAATGTACGGTTTCTTTTCTCGGGCGTGACTGTCCCGGGGTTGTGTCCACAGTCAGCAGCCTTTTGAGCGAGGCCGACTGCAATATCCTTGCGGCCACACAGAGTCTGCTCAAGGGAGAATTTGCCGGCATCTTCATGGTCGAGGTGACAGACGATCTCCCCCTGCCCGAGCTTCAGCAGCGGCTGGCACAGGGACTGGAAAAAGCCGGTGTGGATCTTTCCCTGATTGTCAGGCCGTCCTGCGAAGGCACCTGGGGCAGCAATCTTGTCTGTCAGCCTTATGTGGTGAGTGCCGACGGCAAAGACGGCAAGGGACAGATTTCGGCCATGAGCCGGGTTTTTTCACGGCACGGTGTGAACATCGAAAGCTTACGCGCCTTTCTGGGTGAGGGCGGAGCTAACCATGCCCTCTTTGTCTTTGAGATCATGGTGCCGGAAAATGTGGATATCGGACGTCTGCGCCGTGAGTTGCTCTGTGAAGGGCAGAATCACGGCTTGCGTGTCAGTGTGCAGCACAGGGATATTTTTGAGGCCGTGAACCGCATCGGATCTTTCTAAGAGCGGTCTTGGGCCAGTTTTACGAGACGAGAGGGGGCCAGTTTCATGCTTTCCGACAGAGAAGTGACCAATACACTCAATATGCTGCGCAATGAGCATCTCGATGTGCGCACTGTCACTTTGGGCGTCAGTCTTTTTGACTGTGTGAGCCACGATCTTGAGCTTTTTATTGCCAATGTACAGGCCAAAATCGCACGCTATGCCTCGCAGCTTGTGCCGGTCTGCGATGAGATCGGGGCCAAATACGGCATACCTGTGGTCAATAAGCGTATCAGTGTCAGCCCCATTGCCGTGGTGGCCGCGCCTTTTGGTCCTGAGGGCATGGTCAAGGTCTGTAAGGCTCTTGACTGGGCGGCCAAGGAAGCGCGCGTGGATTTTTTGGGTGGCTATTCCGCCCTTGTGGAAAAAGGCTTTGCCAATGGTGACAGGGCGCTCATTGAATCCCTGCCAGATGCGCTCTCGCAGACGGAGCGCATCTGTTCCTCCATCAATGTTGCCTCCTCGCGGGCCGGTATCAATATGGATGCTGTGGCCTGGATGGGACGGCAGATTCTGGGTTGCGCCAGAGCCTCGGAAGCCCAGGACGGCATAGCCTGCGCCAAACTCGTGGTTTTTGCCAATATTCCTCAGGATGTGCCCTTTATGGCCGGTGCCTATCTTGGGGTGGGTGAGCCTGATGTGGTTATCAATGTGGGCGTGTCAGGACCTGGTGTTGTGCGTAAGGCCATTGACCGTTTGGTTGCGCGTGGCACAAATGACAAGGGAGAAGCACTCTCCCTCCTTGATATGGCTGAAGTCATCAAACGTACAGCCTATAAAGTGACGCGCGTAGGCGAGATTATCGGCACGGAAGTAGCCCAGAGACTTGGGCTGCCTTTTGGGGTAGCTGATCTCTCCCTTGCCCCCACACCTGCTGTCGGCGACAGCGTCGGGGAGATCTTCCAGAGCCTTGGGCTTTCCAGCATTGGCGCCCCTGGCAGTACGGCCATTTTGGCCATGCTCAACGATGCGGTGAAGAAGGGTGGCTCTTTTGCCTCCTCGTCTGTGGGAGGTCTTTCCGGAGCCTTTATTCCTGTTTCCGAAGACTCGAGTATTGAGGATGCCGCGAGAAACGGCAATCTTGGCATGGAAAAACTTGAAGCCATGACCAGTGTCTGCTCTGTGGGCCTGGATATGATCGCCATTCCCGGTGATACGCCTGCCAGCACCATCTCAGGCATCATTGCCGATGAAATGGCCATTGGCATGATCAATCACAAGACAACGGCTGTGCGCCTGATTCCCGTGCCCGGCAAGGGTGTGGGCGAGGAAATTTCCTTTGGCGGTCTTCTGGGACGCGCCCAGATTATGCCTGTGCCCAAGGGAGACTGTGCCGCCTTTATGGCCTTTGGCGGACGTATCCCGGCACCTATCAATAGCCTTAAAAACTGAGCAGGTAGCCAAAAACAATGTGCCGCAACTTCGCAGAGAAGCTACGGCACTTTTTTTTTGGGAATGAGAGACCTCTTATTGACGTGGTACGGCCATAATGACATTTACGGCCTTGACCGTGGCTGTCACAGGCTTACCCAGGGCAAGCCCAAGATCATCAGCGCTCGTTGAGGTGATAACCGAGGTAATGGTTGAATTGTCCGGTAATGCTATTTGCACCTCGGCGCCGACGGAGTCCTTGGTGATCTTGGCAACTTTGCCCTTGAACTGATTGCGCGTTGAAAGCTGATAATCTTCAGCGTCCGTCAACAGAATCACAGAGCTCGCCTTGATGATGGCACTGGCCTTCATGCCTTCGTGAAGGCCGATGCTTTCGCGACTTGCCCGGTTGATGGAGGCGACGATCGTTGCACCGTCTTTTACAGAAAGTTCGATCTCGTCATTGATGGCACCCATATGGACAGCTTTGACTGTTCCGGAAAAGACATTGCGCGCACTGGTTTGCATAAGTCAACTCCTTTGTGACACCTGTATCTTGTGACAAAGAAAAAACCTCTAGATTTTCCCAATAGTAGCTCTATTTGAGAATTTAAGCAATCACGACTCGTATTTTTTGAGAAAAAAGCGGCAAATTGTGACGGCCAATCATCGTGAGCCTTCTCATCTTGGGGTTGTGCTTTGTCATTGTCTTTAAGCTGTCTCCTTTTCGGGGCTAGCCCCTAACAAGAGGAATACTGTGGCAAATTCACCAAAATCGCATCTGCGCGAAACCTTTTCCTCGCGTCTTGGCTTTCTCATGCTTTCTGCAGCCTGTGCCGTCGGGTTGGGCAATGTTTGGCGTTTTCCCTTCATTACGGGAAAATACGGCGGTGGCATCTTTGTCCTTGTCTACCTGCTGTTTTTGCTGGCCGTTGTGCCTGTGATGATCATGGAATTTGCTGTAGGCCGGGCCTCTGCCGCATCACTTGGGCGGAGTTTTCACAGACTTGAGCCTCAGGGAAGCCACTGGCATCGTCTGAGCGGGTACTCGTTGATCGGCTGCTATGCCTTGATGATGTTCTACACAACCGTCTCTGGCTGGATGCTGGCCTACTGTTTTTCCATGGCCTCTGGCGAGCTTTCAGGTCTTGATCAGGCAGGTATCGGCACCTATTTCGGGGGTCTGCTTAGTGATGAATGGCGTCAGATCCTCTATATGAGTATCTGCACTGTGCTGTGTTTTGGGATCAATGCCCTTGGTCTGCGCCGCGGCGTTGAGCGCATCATCAAAATCATGATGCTTGCGCTTTTTCTGCTGCTTTTTATCCTGGTTGTGCGGGTGCTTTTTTTGCCGGGAGCGGAAAAAGGGCTCTCCTATTTTCTTTTGCCGGACTGGCAGCGTTTTCAGGCAGCCAGTTTGTTTGAAATCTGTAATGCTGCCATGAGTCAGGCCTTTTTTACCCTTGGTATTGGCATTGGCTGCATGACAACCATTGGCAGCTACTATGCCAGAGAAAAATCCTTGACCGGAGAAGCGCTCTGGGTCGCTTTTCTCGATACGCTTGTGGCTGTCATGGCCGGTCTGCTTATTTTCCCGGCCTGCTTTGCCTTTGGCATCAGCCCGGACAGCGGACCTGGTCTGGTCCTCATAACTCTGCCCAATGTCTTCAACAGCATGCCCAACGGCAATCTCTGGGGCGCGCTGTTCTTCCTTTTCATGACCTTTGCTTCTTTTTCCACGGTCATTGCTGTTTTTGAAACCATCATTTCCTACACGCAGGATGTCTTTGCTCTTTCTCGCAGCTCTTCAGCTCTTTTGCACTGTGTTCTGCTCTGGCTGCTTTCTCTGCCCTGTGCTTTGGGCTGGAGTCTTTTTGCCGATGTTCACCCATTTGGTGGCGAATCCACCATTCTTGACCTTGAGGACTTTGTCGTCAGTTCCAATCTTTTGCCCCTGGGAGCACTGATTTTTACGCTGTTCTGCAGTCTGCGCTGCGGCTGGGGCTGGGATAAGTTTGTTGCCGAAGTTAATCAGGGCGATGGTCTTAAACTGCCCCTCTGGTTTCGTGGCTATTTGCGCTGGGGCTTGCCCTTGCTTTTGCTCTTTGTCTTTATTGCGGGCTATGTTGAGCGTTTTGTCGGGAAGTGACGGAGAATGCATACTGGGAATGTCGTCTTTGACGCTTTTTTATGAAGAGCTGCGTGATTTACGTGACTTCGAGAGAACTTGAGCTTTCTGCAGGTAGCACAACATGACGGAAAACGATTTGCGTATGCATATTGCAAGCGGTGAGGACAGCTTCAAGCAGTTTACATCCGATATCCGTAATGCCGAATCTTTGGCAGCGGAAATAGCTGCATTTGCCAATGCTGAAGGCGGAGTCATCTACATCGGCGTGGCTGATGACGGAAGTCTCCCCGGTCTTGCGCCTGGGGATGTGGCCCGTTGCAACTAGCTGATCAGCAATGTTGCCAGTCAGCTTGTGCGCAGTCCATTGACCGTCCAAACAGAAAATATTCTCCTTGCCAACGAACGCGTGGTCATCGCATTGATAGTGCCTAAGGGGTTGGATAAGCCATATTTTGACAAAAATGGCGTCATTTGGCTTAAGACTGGCGCAGACAAGCGACGGGTCAACTCCAAGGAGGAATTGCGGCGTTTGTTCCAGATGAGCGGCCAGTTTCATGTCGACGAGTTGCCCACGAAAGCGGGGGTAGATGCTTTAGACTCGTTCCGTTTTAGGGCTTTTCTGCGCGAGGCCTATCAGTGGGATTTTCCAGAATCCGACGAGCAACTGATGCGTCTGCTTCAGAGTATGAATCTTGCCACAGAGGACGGAAAGCTTAATCTCGCAGGAGCCCTTCTTTTTGCCGAACGCCCGGAGTGGATCGTGCCACAGTTCGTCGTTAAGGCTATTCGCTATCCTGGCAATGATATTCATGTCACTGACTATCTGGACTCTGAGGATTTCTCAGGGCCATTGTGCAAGGTTTTTGAAGATGCCCAGGCCTTTGTCATGCGTAATCTGCACAAGGTTCAGGCTGGGCGAGGCCTTGTGCTGTTTCCTCTATAAATACAAAATCCTATAAAGACTTGACAAATCCTTTTTTTCAGAGATCTTCTGTATTGGAGGATATATGAAAAAGCGATTTTATTCACTGCGTGAATTTCGGCGAATTTTAGGAGTCACTGCACAAACTGTTCGTAATTGGGATTCCTCAGGGAAACTCAAGCCACACCATTTAGGACCAAATGGATATCGTTATTATTCCGAAGATCAGCTTCAAGAATGTATCTCAAATGACCGAATTGAAAAAAACAGTTGTTGGCTACTGTCGAGTTTCCAGTAAAAAACAAAAGGATGATTTAGATTGTCAAATTGAAGCTGTTAAAACGTATATTTCAAAATATTCTGAAGAATTTGAAATTATTAAAGATATCGGATCAGGAATAAATTACAATAAACCAGGATTAAAAAAAATACTACAATTAATTAATGATAAAAAAATTTAAAAAGTTATAATTTATAATAAAGATCGTTTATTGCGCTTTGGATTCGAACTTATAAAAAATATTGCCGACATGCACGGTGTTCAAATAAAAATTATTGATAGTGAAGAAAAAAGCAACGAACAAGAATTGGTTGAAGATATGATTCATATTATAACTGTATTTAGCTGTCGTTTACACGGAAAAAGGGCAAATCAAGCAAAAAAAATTAATAAAATAGATAAAAGAATATGAAAAGATCATTCAGAGTGAAATTACATCTGAATAATATTCAACAGACAAAAATGTTTGAAATGTCTGATGCAGCACGATTTGCATATAATTATACTGTTGAAAAGCAAATGGAAAAAGAAGAAAATCATGAATGTTTTATTGACGATAAAACTATTCGAAGAGACTTTACTCAATATAAAAAACTAGAAGAGAACAAATGGTTAACTAAGATCTCAAACGATGTTACTAAACAGTCTATAAAAGATTGCTGCAATGCATTTAAAAGATTTACAAAAATTCAGTCTGAAACTAAAATTTTATACACTAAGAAAAAATTAATATGGTTAAAGAAAAAGGGAAAATCACCTACAAATTACGATAAAAATGGCCATCCAAAATTTAAATCAAAAGAGCATTCTAAAGTACATTTTTATCAAGATCCCGTAAAAATTACATTTACATCCACCCATGTAAAATTAGAAAAAATTACAGAATCACGAAAAAGAAATCGTCAAAAAGCAAATTGGATCCGTCTTGCAGAACGAGATCGAATACCGGTAAACGCTCACTATGAAAATCCCAGAATTACGTTTGACGGTACATCGTGGTGGATTTCTGTTGTTTGTGAGATTGCTGTTGAACCAATGCTTCAAGAAAAAACAACAGGTATTTGTTGTGATCTTGGAATAAATTGGTTAGCAACTTATTCAGATGGAACATATTCTGAAAACATAAATAAAAGTATTACTATTAAAAAACTAGAGAAGAAGAAAAAAACGTATTCAGCGTAAAATTTCAAGAAAATATGAGATGAATAAAAATAACAAAAAATATGTAGAAACCAAAAACATTAAGAAACTGGAGAGTAAAAAATTACGTTTAGACCATAAACTAACAAACATTAGAAATAATCATATTCACCATGAAACAACCTTGATTATCGGCAAAAATCCACAATTCATTTGTTTGGAAAAGTTAAATATTTCGAGGATGATGTCGAACAGGCATCTTGCAAAACATATTCAAGATCAAAAATGGTATGAATTTATACGACAAATTACTTACAAAGCTGAAGCGTATAAAATTACTGTAATTTTTGCCGATACTTTTTATCCAAGTTCGAAAACATGTTGTAATTGCAAAAAGAATAAACATGATTTAACATTAAAAGACAGAGTTTATCAATGCTGTTGCGGAAATATTATTGACAGAGATTTTCAAGCTGCAATAAATTTGTATAATTATGGTTTAGCATATGCCTCATAATTTCTAACAAATCTGGTCCAGTTTTTATAGTCATTTTCAACGTAACATTTAGGATACCGATACGTTAGTCGGGAATTGAAGTCCCCGGAGCGTTACACAAACGAGAGTAGCTACGGCAAAATCGAACGCGAAATCTCTTTCATTGGAGATGAACGGGAAAGGAAACATAAAGATGTATAATCTTTTGTAAGTTTTCCATAACGGTGTCAATGCTCCTGGTCAGTCAGAAATACCGCCCGTTGTCATTGAAGAACTTCTGGTCAACGCCCTGGTACACCGGGATTATTTAATCAGTGCACCTATTCGCCTTTTTGTTTTTGAGAATCGTCTAGAAATTATTAGCCCTGGCCATCTGCCAAACAATCTGACTGTTGAGAAAATCAAGGCTGGGAACTCCAACATCCGTAATCCTATCCTTGTTTCGTATGCGGCAAAGGGGCTGTTGCCGTATCATGGCCTTGGCTCAGGCATAACCCGTGTCTTGCGCAGCTGGTCAAATATAGATTTTGTCGATGACCATGAGGGCTGTCTTTTTAGCGCTATCATCCATAGGAGTCCTCTGTTACTTGGGAAAAAACCGGCATCCTCGACAGCCATGTCGGAGAAAATACTGGCATTTCTGCAGTCTGACCCTTTGCACACCGTATCACAGCTAGCGAAGGCTCTGGGCGTAACAACCAGAACTGTGGAACGGATGATTGCCACTTTGCGTAAGGAAGGGCGTTTGCGTCGTATCGGCCCGGCCAAAGGTGGCAGATGGGAGGTCGTGCAGTAAAAATGGCCTTTTGCACGTCTGTCGTTTCCCACAAACTTTTTCGATACGAGCGTTTCGTCCTTCGTGAACGTAAACAACATGGGCAAATCAGAGCATTTTAAAAAATTGGTATTCTACATACTCCTAAAAGGTGACAACCTCATTGTTTGCAAGAGTATCTCTAAAGACCTCTCTTTCGTCCTGCTGAATATTGGTCCTGCCCGTCAGATCTTTTCCAGAGCCTGTGAAAGATCAGCGAGAAGATCTTCTATATGTTCAATACCAATGGAGAGCCGGACGGTATTCGGGGAAATTCTGCTTGCTGCCAGCTCTTCTTCGTTCAGCTGTGCATGGGTTGTGGAGGCCGGATGTATGGCCAGGGATTTTACGTCGGCCACGTTGGCAAGCAGTGAGAAAATCGTAAGCTGGTCGATAAAAGCCCGGGCTTTTTCTGCCCCACCCTTGACTTCAAAGGTAAAAATGCTTCCAGCTCCATGGGGAAAATAGCGCGTGTAGAGATCATGACCAGGATTTCCGGGCAGGCTTGGGTGATTGACGCGTTCAACTTTGGGGTGTTTGTGCAGGAAATCCACCACAGAGAGCGCATTCTGCACATGGCGCTGAACGCGCAGAGAGAGTGTTTCAAGGCCCTGAAGAAGCAGAAAAGCTGAGAAAGGTGATATGGTTGCGCCCATATCCCGTAAAAGGATGGCTCGGCAGCGTACAACAAAGGCCGCTTTGCCTGCCGCATCGACAAAACTCAGACCGTGGTAGCTGGGTTCCGGTTCACAGAGTTTGGGAAATTTTCCGGATGCTTTCCAGTCAAATGATCCGCCGTCAACAATGACTCCTCCCATGGCAGTACCGTGTCCGCCAAGAAATTTTGTGGCAGAGTGCACAACAATATCGGCGCCGTAGGCAAAAGGCCGCAGGAGCCACGGTGTGGCAAAGGTATTGTCTACGATAAGCGGAATTTTGTGGGCATGAGCGATATCTGCGATGGCCTTGAAATCAACAGGATTGCTGTGCGGATTGCCGAGACTTTCGATAAAAATAGCTTTGGTTTTAGGTTGGATGGCTTGCTCGTAGCCTTGCAGATCTTCCGGCTCGACAAAGGTCGTTGTGATGCCCCAGGCTGGCAGTGTGTTGGCAAGAAGATTATAGGTCCCGCCATAGAGTGTCTTTTCTGCGACAATATGGTCGCCAACCCCTGCCAGATTCTGAAGAGCATAGCTTATCGCGGCAGCACCACTCGCTGTTGCCAGTGCAGCAACACCGCCTTCAAGGGCGGCAACGCGTTCTTCGAAAACACTTTGCGTGGGATTGGTCAGACGGCTGTAGATATTGCCAGGATCACGTAGACCGAAACGAGCTTCAGCGTGATGGCAGTTGTCAAAAACATAGGATGTTGTCTGGTAGATCGGAACAGCCCTGGCCCCTGTTGCAGGGTCTGGCTGCGCTTGTCCGGCGTGAACCTGCAAGGTCTCAAAATGATAGTTTTCAGCCATGATCTTTCTCCTGAAAGTTCGGGTGTGCTCTCTTCACGGTGGAGACTGGGCTTTTGCTGGCGGGGTCAGACAAACGCTTGCGTTTCAGGCATTGCGGTGATGGCCCTTCCTGCATCTTGCCCCGCAGTTTTTCTCATGGTAGCCGCAGAGGCGGCAAGAACACAAAAAACGGCCAGGTTTCCCCTGGCGTTTCTGTGACTTCTTCGCATTGCCCGTTGTTGCCCCGATAGGGGCTGCTTGGCATGATGGATAATTTCCTACTTGTTTACTAAGAAATTGAGGGACAAACACATAGTTTCTTGCTATGTTTTTGTACTCTACGCATTTTTTTTGTCGTCCGCAAGCCGTCTCAGCGTTTCGGCTGTGCCTACTCACCCATTTTGCTTTCTGCCGCTCCGTGTTCTGCAGAGCCTAACGGCTGCACGGTGTGGGAGATGCTCAATGTTTTCCCTTGAGATCATTGGCAGCAAAAAAGGCCCATGCATTGACATGGGCCTACTTGCTACACACAATCAGGGGCGCTGTTTCTTAGGTTTCTTCCTCTTCCCCTTTTCCCTTAAATTTTTGCTGTAGCAACATCACCATGCGGAAGAAAAAAGGCACAAAAAGTGGCGCCAACACTGTCGCTGCAAGCATGCCGCCAACCACAGCTGTGCCGATGGCATGTCTGCTGCCCGCGCCGGCTCCTGTGCTCAGCGCAAGAGGCATACACCCAAGAATAAAGGCCAGGGAGGTCATGACAACAGGTCGAAAGCGGAGTTTTGCGGCTGCAAGTGCGGCGGCATCGGCACTTAATCCTGATTTGAACTGCTCAATGGCAAATTCGACAATCAGAATGGCGTTCTTTGCTCCAAGACCAACCAATGTCACCAAGGCCACCTGGAAATAGGTGTCATTGGCATACCCGCGCAAGAAATTGGCGAGCAAAGCTCCCATGATGGCAAAGGGTACGGCAATGAGCACAGCCATTGGCAGAGTCCAACTCTCATATTGGGCTGCCAGAACCATGAAGACCATAAGCAGTGCCAGCACAAAGACCAAAGCCGTTGACTCTGAAGTCTGCACCTCCTGATAGGACTGACCTGACCAGGCAAGGGCAAAGCCTTCCGGCAATTCCTTGGCAACTTCTTTGAGCGCTGCCAGGGCTTGTCCTGAGCTGTAGGCCGGGTTGGGGGCCCCCATGATCTTGGCCGCCATAAAACCATTGAAATGCTCAATGGTCTGAGAGCCTATGCCCGTTTTAAGGATTACCATACTGTCCAGCGGAACCATCTCTCCTGCACTGTTGCGTGTATAGATTCCAGACAAATCTTCGGGATGTGCTCTGTATTCGGCATCAGCCTGCAGGATCACCTTGTAGTTACGGCCATAGAGGGTGAAATCATTGAGATAGCGCACACCAAACATGGCCCCGACTGTGTTGAAGACGTCATTGACTTTGACGCCAAGGGAGCGTGCCCGCTCTCGATCCAGTTCCAGGCTCACTTGGGGACTTGAGACATTAAAGGTTGAAGACACATTGGCCAGTTCAGGTCTTTGCATGCACTTGGCAATAAATTCCTGGGTCACCTTATAGAGCCGTTCCGGGGATCCCCCGCTTTTATCCTGGACATAGGCTTCAAAACCACCGGTATTACTCATGCCGGTGATGGCAGGTGGCGTAAAGGCCAGACCATAGCCATCGGTCATTTGGGTCGCCTGTCCCATCACAAACATGGCCAGATCTGAAGCTGCTGTTCCCTGTTCTGTCCGTTCAGACCAATCTTTGAGCATCACAAATGTTGAACCTGTATTGCTCTTGGCTGAGCCTGAGAGGATGTCAATGCCGGCCATGGTTAAGACATCCCGAACCATGGGATGCTTGCGCACTTTTTCATCCATAGTATCGCAGAATTGCGATGTCCGGGAAAGCGATGCGCCTTCAGGCAGGACATAGGAGCCAAGGAGATAGCCCTGGTCTTCATCAGGCACCAAACCTGTCGGGGTATGGCTAAACATGAACCAGATCCCCAGCACAATCATGGTAAACACAGCACAGGCATGAGCCGGGGCAAAGAGAATCTTTCCTGCAAGCTTTGTGAAGCCCTCTGTGAGTTTGGCAAAACCCTGATTGAATTTCACAAAGAGGGGATTGGTGGTGGGCTTGCTGCGTTTGAGCAGCATGACACAGAGTGCGGGCGTAAACGACAGCGCCACAAGGCCTGAGATGGACACGGAGATGGCAATGGTTATGGCAAACTGCTTGTACATCTGCCCGGCCAGGCCGCCTAAAAAGGCCACAGGTACAAAGACGGAACAGAGCACGAGGACGATGGCGACAACTGGTCCTGTAACTTCCTGCATGGTCTTGATCGTGGCTTCTTTGACACTGACGCCTTCCTCTTCCATGATTCGCTCAACATTTTCCAGGACCACAATGGCATCGTCGACGACAATACCAATGGCCAGCACCAGACCAAAGAGTGTCAGGGTATTGATGGTAAAGCCAAGCAGATACATACCGGCAAAGGTGCCCACAATGGAAACCGGCACAGCCAGGCACGGAATGAGGGTTGCCCGCCATTTCTGTAAAAAGATGAAGACCACGCAAAAAACAAGCACGATGGCTTCAAAGAGCGTATGGATGACCTCGTGGATTGAGACCTCCACAAAGGTTGTGATGTCAAAGGGGATGGAATAGGCCACACCTTCCGGGAAATTTTCAGCCAGTTCACCCATGGTTTTACGCACCAATTTCGCTGTTTCCAGCGCATTGGCACCAGGGGCAAGATACACAGCCATAGGCTGGCAGGGTTTGCCATTTTCCTTGGAGGAAAGGCTGTAGTCTTTGCCACCGAGTTCAACTCTGGCCACATCTTTTAAGCGGAGAATGTCACCTTTAGTCGTTGAGCGTATAATGATATTTTCAAACTCATCGGCTGTGACCAGGCGTCCCTTGGTTGTGAGCTGCCAGGTCATGCTCACGGCATCCTTCACCGGGTAATCTCCGGCTTTTCCTGTGGCAAATTGCGCATTCTGCTCATTGACAGCCATGGCAATGTCATCGGGCGTGATACCGAGCACCTTCATGCGATCTGGTTTGAGCCAGACACGCATGGCGTATTCTCTGGCACCAAAGACTTCAACTTTACCAACACCTGTGATGCGTTTCAGCTCATCGGTCACATAGAGGAGCGCATAGTTGCTGAGATAGAGCGTGTCATAGCGGCTTCCCGGGGAAGAAATGCTGATGACTTGCAGCATGGAAGGTGACTGCTTTTCGACTTTAATGCCGAGACTCTGAACCTCCTGTGGTAAACTTGAGAGAACCTGCTGTACTCTGTTGTTGACATTGATGGTAGCCTGATCTGGATCTGTACCCACAGCAAAGTAGACATTAAGAGCAATTGACCCACTGCCCGAGCTTACCGATTGCATGTAGATCATGTCGTCAACGCCATTGATCTGCTGCTCAAGTGGTGTGGCCACGGTGTCGGCAATGGTTTCTGCAGTAGCTCCGGGGTATGAGGCCGAAACCGAAACCTGCACTGGAATCATATTGGGGTACTGCTCAACAGGCAGATTTAAAATGGCAACGGCACCTACAAGGGTAATGGCAAGGGAAATGACCGCAGCCAAGACCCGACGTTGCACGAAAAATCCCGCGTTGGACATGTTTTGCTCCTGCTACGGCTTTATTTCCTGCACTACCTGGCCATCTCTGATCTTGCCAATGCCTTCGATGACAATGCGCTCACCCGTTTTAAGACCTGACTCAACAATGGCGTTTTCCCCAAGATTGAGCAAAACCACTATCTTACGGGATGAGACCTTATTTTCCCCGTCCACCACCATGACCATGGCTCCCTGCTGGGTCTGCAGGATACTGGATCTTGGGATGGCAAGGGCTTTGGTCAACAAGGGGCCTTTGACAACGATCCGCACAAATTGACCTGGTAAGACCAAACCGTCAGGATTGGGGAATACGGCCCTTGCTTTGATCACACTGGTCACGGGATCAACTTTGTTATCGAAGAAGTTAATCTTACCGATCTTGTCATAATCGGAGCCATCGGCAAATTGGATCTTTGTTGCTGGCTCATTGCCCCAGGTGGCTAGTCCCCGAACCACAAGCCGTTGAAAAAGCAGCAAATCTGTATTGGGCAGGGAGAATTCAACATAGATGGGATCCATCTGCACAATCTCAGTGAGGAGACTGTTATCCCCAGATGTGCTTATCAGATTGCCCTCGGTATGATATTCCTTCGACGTGAAGCCAGATACAGGAGCTTTTACATACGCGTAATCCAGCTGGATCTTGGCATCTCTCAGTGCTGCCTCAGTTGCTTCATAATCAGCCTTGGTACTGTTGACATTGGACATGGCCCTATCGCGTTCACGCTGGCTCACCGCATTTTGGCTGAAGAGATTTTGGACGCGAGCCCATTCGCGTTTTGCGTTATCATAGAGAGCCAGCGCCTGGTTGGCCTTGGCTTGGGCCTTGTCAACATTGGCTTTGTACACATCTGGGGCTATCTCAAATAAGATATCCCCTTTTTTGACGAAATCGCCTTCCTTGAAATTACGCTTCTGTAGAATGCCGCCTACCTGGGCTCTGACCTGCACAGACAGGGAACCTGAGGTCAGGCCTACGTAGCTCGCAATGGGTGCGATATCCTTTGCTTCTACGGTCATGGTTCGGACTAAGGGGGTCACAGCCCAAACTTCAGTGCCCAAAGCCACTATTGCCGTACAAAGGAATACGAGAAAGCCAAAGAAACTTTTTTTGTGCATGGGAACTCCAGATTATTTCTGTTTCTTGTATCCATGAGCTAATCATGGATTTTTTAACGTAAGTCTTTTTTTATGTAACAACGAATCAGCTACTTTTTTGCCCAAAAACAGGAATTTTTTTTGTATTTGATAGTTTTGCAAAATGTTATTTTTAATATATATTAAAATATTTTGAACAAAATAAAACTCTAAATTTTCTAACATGATATTTTTTTAACTATTTTGTCAAAATAATATATTATTGCTATTTTCGGTAAATAGTATGTATGTTATTTTCATGGAAACAAATTTCTTCAGGTAAGGCGTGCAAGATCATCCTTTGAACATTTTGATTAAATAACTTTTAATTTGTAACCGCTCACGTGTTCGTACGAGAGGGGGTGTCTTCAGGTAGTTGACGGCTGCCACGAGGGGCTCTTTTTAGGATAGAGATTTGCTTTGTTTTCTGTTGACAAGTCGGCAGAATTTTGCATTTCTTTTTTCATGGG
>JAFXOX010000066.1 GCA_017528345.1 Desulfovibrio sp. | reverse complement strand
GATTTGCGAAGTCTTCTTCAATGTCGTTAAAGAGGCGCGTGGTGTACGCTTTGAACTCGGGGCTGTCAGAGGCTATGCCGTGGGCCTTGCAGAAGGCACGGATCTTGCCCATGTTTTTCGTGAAGACCTCAAAACGTTCCTCGGCTGTGGATTCGTCTTCCCGTTCTTCCTCTTGCACAAGGCTTCCTTTGATGCAGGAGACCTTGTCTGCAAAGGTCAGCATAGGGAGAATAAAGAGTTCATCTTCCAGATCTCCCGGCAGATCCATAAGCTCAATAGCGTAGTCATAAATGAGGGAGGCTCGGTAAACGATATTGCCAACACCCTTATGGGGAAGCTCGCCTGTCAAAAATCGTGTGAGAGCCGTTTTACTCTCAATGGCAAGGCTTCTTGAAAGGTCTGGCGTAAAAATGGCAAGGCCGCTCTTTTCTTCTTCAAGAGCGTTTACTGCCTCCTGCAGGGCACCACATTGTAGCTGATCTCCCGCCCTGACAAAGCAGACATATTCTCCCTGGGCCATATCAAGGCCCGCATCCCACGCTTTGGAAAGCGAGAGATCCTCGTCAAATCGGAATGCCCTGATATGCCGGGGATTTTTGCGTACAAGCTCATCCACGCTTTCAGTGAGGGTTGAGGCATCTTGCACAATGATGACCTCATAGCGGGCAAGCCTTTCTTGTTCCACACTCTCAATGGTTTTGGAGAGCGCTTCTTCATCATCTGAAGCTTTCAGGATAATTGAAACTAAGGGATTACCATCTATGGTCCGCAGAGGAAGGGGTTGATAGCGTTTCCTGGGCGTTGTTGATTTGGCATAGCAGATAGTCTGCACGCCATGCTGGCCAAGGTAGAATGTGTAGTCGGGTAGGGTGCTTGTGAGAGCAGTTAGGATTTCAAGCCACTCCGGTGAAGAGGGGAGAACAAGCTCAAGAGCCGGTCTGTACCAGGCAATCTTGGCTTTCAGATTTTCGAGTTCTCCGGCTTTGACAGTTTCAAAGCGGAGTCTGCGAAGGGATGGGGCGCCAGCCTCGTACGGAATGTCTGCAAACGCAGGATGGCAGAATTGCCCGTATTCTGAGCTTACAAGGTAGGCACTCAGGCCAAAGAGCTGGGCCTTGACTCTGCGCAGGAGAACCTCGCGACTTGCTTCGTCTGCCAGGGCTTCATAGACCTGGAAAATGTCTTCTCTGCGCTCACGCCAGAGCTCAGGATAGACAGTCAGCTTTCTCTGATACCTGGAAACAGGCGCCAGGCGCTTGAGTTTGCATCTGATCTTTTGCTCAACGCTATTGTTTGCCAATGGATTTCTGACAGGACCTCCATTGATTTCATAGGCCAGAGCTCTGTGAGAGAAGGCTTTGAGCCACTCTTCACCTTCTTCCATGGTGTCAAAGGCTATGGCAGGTGGGAGATCCTCTCTGAGAGAAGCACCAGACAAAAGTTGTGGTGCAAAGGGTTCATCGTCCTGAATGAGACCTAGAGTACAGTTGCCATCATGGTCGACCTGGACAGCATTGACACCTACGCACGAAACAGCTTCATCAACGGCAACGTGGAAATTGCTGTCCAAAACCTTCTCCACACTTGAAGATTTGTGACTGGGAAGCTGTGTCCATGCGGGAAACACAGGATCCATTTGCAAGTGCCTATCTTTATATAAGGTAAGCCACTGAGCTTTACCTCCCATGGGGAAGACAAGGCTTACCCCAAAAGAAAGAACGCGCTGCAGCTGCGTAAACTTTTCATAAAATAACTGTGCTTTTGCGTCGTATTCAGGCACCCAGTTGATGATCACCTGACAAAGCTGCTTCTGATCGACCACAAAACCCACAAAGGTCAGAACTTTCTCAAGATCCATGCACGTAAGATGTACACCAAATCTGACACACATCCTCCCAGGAGCCACGGGATACAGAAGTTTGCTATAGTATTTGAGCGGGCGGATGCCATTGGTTTCCAGGATCATGTGCACGTTCCGGCCAGAAGTTGCCAGATACTGCACAAGATCTGCGAAATAAGGATGAATAGTTGGTTCTCCACCATAGAGATGGAAGATGTATTCAGGGCGGTTCAAAGAAAGCAAATGGTACGCTGTTTCAAGCAGAGGCTCCCGGAAGAAACTCTCGTTGATCACAGAGTCAGGTTCATGGCTGTAGGGCGTGTCATGATTCAGACCATCAAGAAGATGCCAGTTGACATAGAGGGCGTCCTGACAAGCTGAGCTTTCTTTGTTCATCGGCGTTCCTATTTGTTTTTTTGAAGACCTGTCATACGTCAATGGCAATGATGGCTTTTTGTCTGCAAATAGCAAATGTGTTGACAAATACCCAAGGAAGCTTCCTCAAAGCGCGCACTTCAAAGGTTCTGTACGGATAACAGGGTTTTTCTCTCTGATGACGAATGCCCAAATTGCATTTTCCTGCCCAGCTTATGTCAGCCGAGATTTTTCATCTCATGGCCACCAATTGGCGTTGGGCTCTCAGCATTATGAAGGGTTGAAATGACATCAAGATAGCGGGTGCAGGTTTTCAGGCTGCAAAGGGTATTGGTTGATGTCTGACTTTTTTCCTTTTGCCAGTGCAGTTTTCGCAGTTGTGTG